>JAZKHP010000005.1:49899-347054 GCA_040385335.1 Pseudomonadota bacterium | reverse complement strand
CGAACCTCAAATGAGGCTCGCTTTGTGAAGTTTAACTGTGGGACAGCAGTGGCCTAATGGCCGCTTTACTTGTCGGAGGAATCATGGAGTCGAACCTATTGATTTCCTTAAAAGCTAAATTTTGTCTTCTAGCTTGATAGATTTTAATAGATTTTGAATAACTACAGGGAAAGCAGACAAAAATGTACGACAAGTTTTTTCTGCACAATAAATAACTTCATATTGCCCATTAACACCCCATAGATCTTCACTAAGTGAAACCTTAAGATCCGTACTCCCGCATTTGGGGCATTTTGGATCAAAGCCACCTTTGAAATGACATGGGTCTTTATATTCTTGCTCTAACATAACTTAATTTCCTTTAGTGGGTTGTGGTGAAGAATGAAATTGTAACGTTGCTTTAACCGGCGCCGCTTGAGGTGTGCAGTAAATGTGCGAAGCATCCTAATGTGTTTGATAACTTTGTTAGCTTGGTTCATTATTTTCTAGTATTGCGGTGCTGACAATAGCCAACCTTAAACTGGTAAGTTCCTCTATACCAAGTATTGTTCTGAGTTTATTTGTAACAAGTGATAGCGCCTTCTCATCATCCAATTTTTCGCCCAACCATAAATCCTCTCCCATGAGTTTTTTGCCCAACAAATCTGCAAATAATTTATACATGGTATCGTGCGCTTTGCTACGCTCAGGTTCATTGTTGGTGGCGTTTACATAATGAGCTGCCGCACCCAGCTTTCTCAGCGTCGATTCAAACGTTTCTAACTCGATAATTATTTTTTCGGTTAACCATATTTCGTAATTATTGCGAATTAAATATAAGTTGTGTGCATGCGTTAAAGCCTTATCAGTTGGCCCTTCTTTAAACAAAGTTTTAACAACCTCACGAAGCTCCTTGGCATATTCATCACCAAATTTAGTATGCTTATCAAAGGCTGCATTTGCCATATGAGAGCTCGTTGCCAAGGAAAATCTTTGTTCAATATTCTTTAGCAATAAACTGCGCTCGTGCGCCATCTGATTAAGCAACACTGTTCGCTCATATGCGATTTGATCTGTTAGAATTTTAAATAGCGCCCCAACAAGTGAGCCAACGACGGGAATGCCTCCAAACTTCTGAATAAACTCAGAATCAGGCATAAAATATATACAGCCGACAGAAATCCCAAATACTAATAAATAGGGCGCATATTTCATATTTTTTTCTCTTTAATAACTTCCATTTTTCATGCGGAGTTCGGATAGCTAAAAGTTTATGAAACGGCGCCAATTATTTATCCAGCATAATTTAATCCTTAGCAAAGATGCGAGCTTCTTCTTATGCGTAGGATTAAACCATTGTTAGCTTTAATTTTATATAGACATTTGTTTCAGTCGAGGATGATGCTTATAAACTTCAACAACCTCATAAGATTTATTTACATAAATACCTGTATCTTCTTTTCTTTCCTGCGCTATTTCTAGCTTAACTTCTAAACTATCACCTGGAGCTATAGTAATATCATGGTTAAAAAATTCGTTGTAAAACTCTTGTGAAGTTATTGGCGCTGATATTTTAATTCCGCGCCACATAAACTCCCACTTACGCTTACCGCGCTCTAGTATTGCCTTTAGAATTTGAAGATCAACAATTTCAGATACTATTCTTTGGCCGTCAATCTCTCTTATTTCCGACGAAGCAGATAATATTAATTCTCGAGAAAGAAGTATTTTTGGTTTTCCTGATTCCATAGAATGTGACAAGCCAAAACTTTTTATTTCGGTATCATTATTTATTGCTTGAAAGGCTTGATCAATAGCCTGAACAAACTTTGGATTTTTTGCCGCAGTTTTTGTTGCTTCATAGGTATTTCTTGGAACAACCAAACGTTCTTTTCCACGTTCAATAATAACTTCATTAGTGTTTACTTCTACTTTAATTGAGCTATCAACTGAAAGTGTTCTTTCATAAATGTAATTACCCAGAACACCAATTATTACCCCAACCACAACTTGCGATGCAAATATATTTCTCGTTTTATTGTATAGAGCTGAAATTTGAGCTTTAAAACTGCCTTCACCAAAAGCTTCAACAATAATTTCTATATCGTGCCCTGGATTCAAAGATGAATTTGCAGCTTTAGCTGCATCTGCAATTGAAACTAAAATTGATGCAAGAGTATATGCATTTATTGAAGTACCCTTTGTGTCAAAGTAGAGTACGACTGTGTCTTCAAAGTTTGCAATATCCAATATTTTCATTCGGCTATCCTTCTGGACAAGCTAACGAGGCTATAGAAAAACCTACAGCGATTTTTATAAAAAAAGCTTTGTTCAAATATTGAAAAAAAGCTAGAAAAAAACTAGTGTCAGGCCTAATGAGATGACCCTAAAATCGCATTAATTTAGAGCTACAGCTCTAAATCTCTTTTTAACTCCAACAACTTGGCATCTCCAAAACAAACCGAGCTTTTCAATGCCCCGATGATTCGCTCATCTTCAAGCATTTCTGAAATTAATGAGCGAAAACTGCTTTTTGTAGCCATATGCATATTTACTGAATCTTCAATAAAGGCGGCTTGCCAGCGAGCATATGTTTCTAGATCGGATTCCTCATTGGGAACAAAAAATTACACTTCCATTTGTTGATTATATAAACCTGATAGATACGACCATTGTGACGCGAATCGAGCATAAAGCGCCGCATAAACCGCGCCTAATATTGCACCCAACCAAGGAATTGTTTCTGAAACCTCATGAAGTAATTGCTCTGACGAAAACTCAAATACAGAAAAATTACTTGCATACGATTTTAGTCCTATAGTCAGACTATATATAAAAAATGAAATGTATGTTGTGCGGAGCAAAACTGCCGCACCTCCGTTCGGCATATGCTTAAAAACAAATTCACCAGTAATAATATTTATTAACTTATCCATACTAATTCCATTCTAACGCCGAGCTATGCGGCAACGATTTATTACGCATTATATATTGCGCAGCTTGAAAATCTAAGATAAGGAATTGTGTTCTACTTCAGATTCTTTAGAAGACAAAAAATCAAGACATGGAGCTATAACTGTTTATAAATAGTTCAAGATTATCAAGCTGCTTATAACCTGGTGACGTTAACCAACTATATAGAGAAAAACCATCTATTCGACCTTCTAAATATTTAATAATTGCCTCTATGAAAACCACATGATTCACCAGCGAAACATTTTTTGTACCTCCAGACTTTTCTTTTGAAAACGTATCAAAGTCTGGTTTTCCTATTGTTAAATAGCTATCACATTTTATATCAGCTCCCTTAATTAATATAGCAAACGCATCATCCTTACTGACGAATGCTCCTTCATTAAGCTTTGTCTTGCATTCAACAACTGTTACCTTTCCTGAACATTCAATTTGAAAATCTGGCACCCCCTGTCTTTTTGACTTATCAAGCTTTGAAATATTCCACTCCGTAACCAGTCGTAACAGACCCTCAATTGGAACTTCATATTCATCGCCTAACAGTTCGTAAGCCTGATTAATTAAATTTTCTTGCAAGCCTACTGATACCGCTCTTTTTGTATGTTCATTTTTCCATCTTCGCAGAGGTTTATCTAAGTAGTTTGCAACTGCGTTGAGTAGAGCTTTAACGCGCTCCCCATTTTCTAAAATTTGATTTAGTTTTAAAACATTTGCTTCGTGCAATAAATTTGGATCTTGCAAGCCATGCTGCAATAAGATCATTGCACGATGGCGACCAAAACCCGGCACTGCTGCAGACTTGGCTATTTTCATAATATCAATAAGCTCAATAGGCACCCCATATTGAACTCTCTCAATAGTTAATGTTAGTTCAGACAAAAATTTTTCAGGAACATTAAGACTTGGTATAGATAAAACTGTTCTGATTCCCGATAAAACCCACACAACGTCATCGCTAAGTCTTTGCATATATCCGTATGAAATTGGCGGAACTTCATGGCTGAGCTGCCTCTCGGGTACACCCTCTATCCATCGTACCATCGCATACGTAGCGTTTTGGACTCTATCTGGAAATGCAGATGCATTGATGTGTAAAAATAGTTTCGCATTTCTTAAAAACGAAGCGGCTATTATTGCTGGTTTATTATATTGACTAAATGGCAGGTATCTCTGGCCACCCTCTGCAAAATCTGGAGAGGCACAAACAATATGAATAAGGCCCACGATCCATCGCGTTACATCCTCTGCAAAAAAATTTCTATTTGTGCTTATTACATCTACAACTTCTTTGACTGTAGATGGCAAAAGACCTGATCTTGATGTAGCTAAGCCTAGATCACTTACACAAAATGATTCTTTGTCAACAATTACAAATTCGTTATTTATTAGCCAAGAAATGGCATCATCAATTTTATTAGGTAGCTGCATTAATTTTTTTTCATTGACTTCTTTTTGCTCATAATACCAATAAGTATTTTCAAAAAAAAATCCTAATTGCTGCCTATTTTTAGCAGACTTGCTAGACAAAATATTTAATATGAGCTTCCGTATGCCCTTATCAATAAGTTTTGACTTAACATCTACTAACTCAGGATTTATTAACTGATTTGCTTGAATTAGCTCTGCTCTCGTCTTAGGCAGCAACACAGAAAAACCTTTTTTGTGCATGCCTAAGCGACCTGCACGTCCTGACATATTTTGATACTCATCTTTAGGAAGCCAACGATTATTAGGAACCCAAGGACGCTCAAAAGAATCAAATAATACGGTTTGGAAAGGAAAGTTTACGCCAGCTGCTAGAGTTGGCGTAGCAAAAACAACATCAAATGCATTTTTTAGCAAACCTTTTTCAATCAACTCCCGCTCTCCAAGAGAAAGATCCGCAGTGTGGAAAGCCACACGTTTTTCCGAAACACCCCCCAATCGCTTCGATAAGGTCAGAGGTTCGGAAAAAAAATCCAGCTGTTCTGAAAAATAAAAACCAGCTGGGTCTTTCTGCAACCGAGACGACAGCTCCTCAGCTAAATCTACCGCTCTTTGTCGAGTCATTGTAAAAACGAGTATGGGATGGAATTTATTGCTTAATAAATAATGGCATGCATCTATCGTGCTGAGAGGAACACTCTCATTCAGTGCAACGAAATCAGTTTCGCCATAATTGCACTCTGAGCAATTACCTTGATACCAGATCTGCTGAGACAAGACTACATCCCTTTCAACAACTTTGATTTCCTTTGAATCTAACCACTTAGCTAAATTAGCCGAATTATTAACTGTAGCACTGAGAGATATCACTTGAACTGGTTTGGCTAATTTTATTCTAGTGCATAATGTTTCTACATCGGAACCTCTCGATTCATCATTTAATAATTGAATTTCATCGGCAATTACGAGAACTCCATCAAATACATAATTCTCCCTATACGTTGTCATAGACAAAAATTTCTCGTATGTAGCTACAAGAATTCCATTCTCCCAGGACCCTTCATTCCTATCACCGGTTGAAATGGAAACATCAAACCATTTATCATCTTCGTTGGCATATAACTGGCTAAACAACCTAAACTTTTCTTCCGCTAATGCTTTATGTGAAAGAAGATATACTGTTTTTCCTCCCTTTAAGGCTGTCTGTACGGCAGCAATTTCCGCAATTGTAGTTTTACCGCCGGAAGTAGGTGCAGAGATGAAAAGATTTTCTCCTGTTATTAAGCCTCCCTTTAACGCAGCTTGTTGAGCTAACGTAAACTCTGTTAGGCCTCTAGCAAGCAGTTTGTTAATTAAATGCTCATGAATTCCAAAAATTTTTCCATCTTTAATATTCATCTCACATACTCACTAATAAATAGCTTTTAAAAAATAGAATAAAATAACTAGAAATAGAAAATATACTAGTTACTAAAAAATTTTAACATTATGAATTTTCTTAAATTAAGAAACTTACACATTAATCATTATTTTTTAAAAATAAAAGTTTAAATAAAACTTAAATGATATTAAAGCAAGATTCCGCCTCTAACTAAAAAGAGATTTTAAAAATATCCAACACTTTTCTTTTCCCAACAAAAAACAAAAGATCATCTACCACCACGCCCATCTCGCCAACCGTCAATCATCCCCGCGGTAACATCACTCCTAAAACACAAAGGCAATTTCCCACCCGGCTTGCTATACGCACTTAACCCACCGCAAGGCTTTCCATTTTTCCTTAGGCTATAAGGGCACGGGCATTGACCAGAGTAATTAGCTTTGGATTGCTCAATCAGTAATATCGCTATCTGATTATCAGTGAGGCTTGAGGCGTAGGGATAGTTTGCAATCGCTGTAAACAGCAACAGGCAATACAACTTTGCGAATGCTTTAGAAAACATAACCACATTTCCTTGATCGACTGCATTGGCCGTTACACAAGATGAATGACTTGCTTCTACCGGCCGTTTAACAAATCTCGAAAGCGTGGTTTTGAATCACAATAGGTGGAGTAAAGACTATAAATGCTATGTACGCTAGTAACCATTACCGAATATTACGGCTTTCGCCCTTTTAATTCTTCGCATTCGCTAATCATGGCTATTAAACATCCAGGTTGGCCAGTGATGCGCAAGCTTTACTTGCGCGATAAGCATTGACGGGCACTGTTTGAGTTTTATTCATTGCGTGATAGGTAATTTTCAAAAAATCCCTTTTCATTCTTTGAATCACATCGTTTAAGTTTCAAATCACTTTATTAGCAAACCGAATGTAAAAATTATTTTTAATTAACAATACTCGACTACATCAATGAGATGCTAGTTGCATGCCGCATTAAACCGCCTTTTATCAGCAGTCCCACTATCTCCGCGAAAGTGTGACTCGATTTTGCGCCTTGCGCAAAAGTGGGACAAACCTCCAATGGCGTTTTCGAGTAGATTCTTGGGTGCGTTATTTTTCACTCCACTACTCACACAATCTATCCACAATAATCATAAGGGATACATCATGTTTAAAATCACATCCAGCATCTTAGCCGGTGCACTCTGTCTTTTTGCTTTCACGGCAATTGAAGTATCAGCAAAGCCTTACAAGGGCGCTGAAATTTATAACGCTAACGCGACTAAATATGGTCGTTACGTTATGCGCATGAAAATGGCAAAAGGTAGCGGCGTACTCTCCACTTATTTCACTTATAAAGATGGTTCGGAAATAGCCGGTACCTTCTGGGAAGAAATCGATATCGAAGTATTAGGTAAGAACGATGCTTACCAGATGCAAAGCAATATTATTATTGGCAATGGTACGCATCAGACGACGGAAGGCTTGCACACTATAGGCGCCTCATTAGCTGACGCTTACCATACCTATACGCTGGAGTGGACGCCGGACTATGTAGCCTGGTTTATCGATGGGCAGGAGATGCGGAGAATTAATGGCGGGAATTTTGTTAGCAGTCTGACGAGCCCGCAAAGTATGCGTTTTAATATTTGGGCTTCAACTTCTGAACCATGGGTAGGTGCTTTTAATCCTACTATCCTGCCGGTTCACCAGTTCGTGAATTACATGGAATATCATTCTTATAACACCAGCAGCAGAACCTTTAGCCTGGCTTGGCGCGATGATTTTAATAGCTTCGATACCAGCCGTTGGGCTAAGGCGAATTGGACTTTTGAGGGTAACTATGTCGATTTCGATCCTGCTAACGTGGTGGTGCAAAACGGAACCCTGGTGCTTGCCTTAACCACAGAAAACAACAAAGGTTTCTCGGGTACAGTACCTGTGGACAATGCTGGCAACAGCAGTTCAATCAGAAGCAGCTCAAGCTCAATAAGAAGTAGCGCAGTTGCTAGCAGCATTGCACGTTCTATTGCCAACAGCATCGCAAGCTCAACAAGAAGCAGTACGCCAATGGTGGCCAGTAGCTCGAGTGTTAACAACAACGGTACACAACAATGTAACTGGTACGGCTCGCTCTATCCGCTTTGTGTAAACACTACTTCTGGTTGGGGTTACGAGAACAATAGAAGCTGTATTTCACGCAGCACTTGTGCTGGCCAACCTGCACCTTTCGGTATTGTTGGCGGTACAAACCAAAGTTCAGCAGCTGCCTCTAGCAGAAGCCCTGCTGTTTCCAGCGTAGCTTCATCCAGTAGTGTTGCCGCGAGTGTGGCAGCAAGCGTTGCCTTCACTTCAAATTCTTCAGTTGCTACCGGTGGCTTAACTTGTTCGGTGAAAGTGGCGAATAACTGGGGCAATGGTTATCAATTGGATGTGACAGTGAAAAACGGTACCTCGGCAACGGTGAATGGCTGGGATGTAATCCTGACGTTCACTGAAAACCCACTGCGTACCGGTGGTTGGAACGCTGTTTTCGGTGGCTCGGGTTATCTCGTTAGCGCAGGCAATGTTAATTGGAACGGTACGCTTGCGCCTAACCAATCCGTAAGCTTTGGTTTTCAGGGTAATCACGATGGCAGTTTTGTAGTACCAAGCTGTAAGGTTAACGGAATCAGTTTGCGTTAACCCCCGACACACACAATGTTGTAAAGCAATATTGAAACACCGCGATTTGATTCTTCAATTTTTTGTCTGACAAAAAAACGGGATCAGGTCGCGGTGTTTTTATTTGCGTCTGGCTCAGGTGCTGCCAGGGATTGTTTGCGAAATTCACTTGGCGACATTCCCACCAAGCGATTAAAAAAACGATGGAAAGCAGACTTGCTGTTAAAGCCCGCTTGCACGTAAATTTCATTGATCGGCAAATGCATTAATGCCGAATCTGATAAGAGTTTTTTCGCTTCATTGATGCGATGAAGATTAATATATTCAAAAAAATTCGCGTGTAAATCATGGTTAAGAACGGCTGACACTTCTCTGTAGGGGACGTTGATGTGCTCGGACATACGTTCAATGTTCAAGCGTGGGTTAAGAAATAGTTTTTCTACTTCCATAGCATGGGTGATTTTTTCTAGAATCGAAGCCTCGACATTCTTCTCGTGGTTCGACGCACCAAGATCAAAATTTGCGGCCAATAATTTATTGGCATACACCAGGCTGTAAATAAATAAGGAAATAATCAGTACCAGGGTTAAGTAATTATCGGCAATGCCCAATGTGTCGAATGGTTGTTGGCTGTAGAAACCTACTAGATGCACACCTAAAGACCAGCTCCAATTGAGTAACACGCCCCAGGTTAAAATACTTAACCACGCTGGCCCTTCCGGGGACAGGCTGGAGTATTGATTTTTTAAGTGCTTGCTATACAGGTTTACTTTACAGATTGCCAAGACCGCGTAACCAAGCGGGATGATTTTTACCAGATGCCATTCGTAAATTGATAGCGTTCTTAGCAGCTGATCGCCACTGAGCCCATGCATGCGAATTTCATCGGTACTGCGGCCGGTGATTAATAAAAATAAAAAATAAATACCTAGGGGAATTAAATGAATCAGGTCAACCAGTTTAAGCCGAAAATCTTTAGTCGTTATGGCCGCAACATAACCGTAAAGCAGCGGACCCTTTAGTAAGAATGAACCGAACAAAATATAAGGGAGAAAATAATTATCCACCATCGGATTGATTCGTACGGCTGGATTCCAAAATGCCAGAATAGCGGCTAGGCCCACCGAGATGTCAATAAAAAAGAAACTGAGAAAATATTTCGCATGGTTACTTTTATTGGACGAAAAAAAATGAAAAAAGGCCAGCAAAAAACATAATGCCATAGTGATAAACAAGACTACGTCATGAATATTGAAGATTGATAATTTCATGTGAGGGAATGCCTGGTTATTCTTATAGTTAATGGTGATATTATGCTGCATATCGAATCATGAGTATACGCGTCAGGCTCTACTGAATGATGACCGGCTCGATGTTTTGTAAAGACGAGGAACCTCAATCTTGCTATACCGGCAAATGGACCATGTCAGACAGCGTTGAGGGTGTAGAATTTCGGTTCGTCATCACGTCCTTAACGGGTTGCTTTCAGCCCCTGAGAAGATTTTGAATGTGCGACTTGATGATTCCAAGACTTGTTAGAAAATCCTAGTTACTTTTTATATTTTCTTTTATAGGCAGAAAATCTAACTTGGATATAGTGTATTCAATTTCGCACGAGAGAGTTGGCGCATCACCACTTGAGCCTCCCAACATTTTAGCAAGGCTGTTACCATACATATAATAAAAATAGTTTACTGATCTGGCGATTATTTCTGACTTCTCATTAATGACATAACTTTCATGCTTTCGGATTCTATTTTTCATAACATCAGTATGATCTGACTTAAACTCTAGCCCACTGGATGGCTTGGAAATTGGATTTCTGTTAAAACATATATCCAGGCATGATTTTTCCCATGAATACTTTTGCCCTTTGAAGCAACCGTACTGACATTCTTCGGTGTTCCACTTTTCATTCTTTGTAAATTGATGAAGCCTATATTCACGCGGAGATTCGTTTGGATCTGCAGGATATGATGTGCATTCAAAGCCTTTATAGCTTTTAGAATTCATTACATCAAACCCCATCTTACAACCGCTAAAAGGAGGGACGTAATCCACATCGATTTTCGTTACTTCGTATCTGCTAGTATCGCTACAAAGACTTTTAAATTCATAATAACTTGGTTTCAAATGGTAACTGAACGGAAGTAGAAACGGGATCAACAAAAACAGAGCCAAAACATAGGCTTTTAAACCCTCACGGACTAATCTATAGACCACCTTGGCAATCGATACATAAATTGTTACCAAAATTATAAATCCAATGCCCCACATACATTATCCTTAGCTATTTAAATTCTCGCTTAGATCGATAAGATTTGATTACCTAATAAGTACTCTAACGCTTGCTCATCACCAAATGCTTCTTGATTGATTTTATTGGCCAAAAACAAGATTGATGGCTTGCTTTTCTCGCCCCCTTAAAAAATCTCGAATGCGTGATTTTAATCGTAATAGCTCAAGTAAAGACTATGAATGCTATGCACGCTAGTAGCGATTACAGAATATTACGACTTTTGTATTTTTAAGCTCCTGGCACTTGCTCATTATTCCGATCAAACAACCAAACCGATCAATGAAGCGCAGGCTGTATTGTGCGAAATGCAAGCGGATCGCACTGTTTTTGGTTTTTATTACTTAGGTGTTAAGGTTATTTTTAAAAACTGAATTCTATTTTAGATTTCTTACCTATTGATCAGATCGCTTAAACTAAATTGCAATTTTTCATAAAAACAAGTTTATTTTACGTCATTAAAAACTGTATATATATTTTTTAACGGGGCGTATATTCACTGCACAGCTGAATAGACCAATTGATTATTCTGTTTTGAATTATACAAATGTTGATTAGTAAACCTGGTTAAAAATATTATTTTTAACCATGTTGTAAATTGAAAATTTAAGCGATTAGAAATTATGTGATGACGTTTTTTCTGGATTATTTAATTTGTGAAATTAGAAACCTTGACGTAATTCGCCACTCAGTTTTGCATTACAAACCACTTTGCTAATTTTTTAAGAGGAGATTCTATGTCATGATTAAAAGTATGTTTTATGCAATATTTCTATTTGTCAGTTCTACCTGCGCCAATGCGGTAATCGTTGACGGTAACTTTAGCGCCCTGGTTTATTATGATGGTTCGGATGAAGGGGTATGGAGCAGAGATTTGAGCGGCGTTGAAGTTACAGGAAAGTTTTGGTACAACACTGCGTTAGCTCCATTGGCGGACGCGAGTTACCCCTATTCAACTTACTATCGTAGTGAGACTAATTCCTGGTTAAATCTTACTTATTTTATTGATGGAAAAACGATCGACGTCTCGCGGCAGGCAGGAAATAATTCTGATTTTGATGAAGCTGTGGAAGTGGTAGATATTAATGCCGACACGAATTATTTTCGTATTCATGACGAGGTTCTGCAAGGCGATTATCAGGGTGACTTTGTGCTAACAAGTGGCTCTTTAAGTATTCGTGATACCGCTGACGTTATTACGCATAACGGGCTGGAACAAAATTTTTCATGGGTAGGCGATGATTCCTATGATGACAGAGCGTCACTTATCATGTTTGGCAGCAATAAGGGTGAGTTCTTTACTTCGTTACTTGAGGTGTACTTAACGGATCTTACTGTAGCGACACGTGCGGTATCTGTGCCTGCGCCTTCGCCGTTTCCGTTGTTACTGATTGGTCTTGCGGCGTTGATCTTTCGCCGTCGCGTAGATGCTGCTTAAGTTGTTTAGAAATATTTTCTTATTGGGTTCTTTTAAAAAAAGCTGCACTGGATGTGCAGCTTTTTTATTATGGCTCCGTTCTGAAGGAATTTAGATTTTTAGCTTACCGCCAATCCCGTTTTTGTTTTGCATGAACATCAGATGCTTTTTGTATCACTTTCCATTTCGCTCGCTCTTCAATTTTATCTAAAGGTGTTTGCTTGCTGCGTTTGATTTCAAGCAATAGCTTTTGATAATTTTGCAAACGGTCTTTATCAATGGCATCGCGTACGGCGCAAGCAGGTTCATCTTTGTGTTGGCAGTCGCGAAATTTGCAACTCATCGCTAAGCTGGCGATATCATCGAAGGCTATATCAAGCGCTTCCTCATCGGCATCCGGGCTCCATGCGCGCAAACCTGGTGTGTCAATAATGCAAGCACCGCTGACACATTGGTGCAAAGAGCGTGTTGTGGTTGTATGCCTGCCACGGCTGTCGCCAACACGCACTGCGCCTGTGTCTTGTGTGCTGAGTGTGAGCGCATTGGTCAAGGTTGATTTTCCTGCACCGGATGACCCTAACAACACCAAGGTTTGCCCGGCCTTTAACCACGGAGTTAACACATCGAGCTCGATTTTATTTAACGCATTGACTGCATAAATAGTTAATGAAGCAGGTAATCGCTGTGTTAGTTGTTGCAGCTTTTCATCGGCATCCAGAGCTATATCTTGTTTGGTTAAAATAATTACGGGCGTAACCTGCGCTGCTTGAACAATAGCGAGATAACGCTCCATTCTGCGTGGGTTAAAATCGTTATCCAATCCCATTACTAACAATGCCGTGTCAACATTGCTGACTAGTAATTGGCGATTGCCTTCTTGCGTTCGCCGACTAATTTGCGAGACAGGCTCCATAAGGTTACTAATCCAAAACTCGTCATGTGCACGAGCTTCCACGCTGACCCAATCACCCACAGCAAGCTGAACATTGATGTGGGGTAAAATTCTTGCGCGCAATTCTTTTTTTCCGGTGTGTAACACAATCGTTTCCCGGTGAATTTCAATTACGCGTGCAATTGATGCATCGGGTGAGCTTTCCAGCAGCAATAATTGCTGCGCAATATAAGGTGTAAGGCCAATAGGTTGTAGCGATTCAAAATCAATATTTATCATGATGGAAATTCCAACTTCGTTAAGCTCGCAGACACGAGCAAATGCATCGCGATTTACGCGATAAATAAAAACGAACGGAAAGTCGGCGTGCGATTAGGCAGCTATCACGGGTCTAAGCTATATAGGTCTAAAAATAGCGTGTGGATTCAAGCAGGTAATCAAGCCGCCGACAGGAGGCCAATATCGGTCATAGTCATATTCAGGCTCCTGTGGAATTGATTAAGGGGAATGGTTAGTCGTAAAACGCAGCTAGTTTGCCAGCAGGTTTTTATTGAGTCAATGCGTTATGGTTTCAAAATTGTAAAGGGTCGGTAACGAAGCTTAAATGGGTTATAACCTGAGGTGGATTATATCCTCAATAGATAAATTCTCAGTAGATAAATTCTCAGCATTAATTCGCAACCCGCTTTGTTAGCCGCTCATTGAACGGCTTTTTTGTTTGCAAAAAAATTACGGTAAATCAAACACCAGTGCTTTAACCGGCGCGTCCTTTGCACTGAAGCTCAAACTGTTGAGTGATTCAATTTTAATTCAGTCGCCCGGCAGCAGGGTCTCCTCTTTACCATCATCACCTTTAACAATCAGACTGCCATCGATCTGATGCACGTAATAATGCCGATTGGAATTGGTGGCGAAGGATAGCTCCGCATTCGCAGGGAGAATCAGCTGGTGAAGGCGCGCGTCTTGTTTGATTTGCAAACTACCGGCTTCGCCGTCAGGGCTGATCACCAAGGTTAAACCCTGCGCCTCGCCAAAATCTTTTTGTTGATAACCGGGCTTTTGGCCATGCACACTTGGTTGAATCCAAATCTGTAAAAAGTGCAGCTTTTCGCTAGCCGATGGATTGAATTCGCTGTGGCGAATACCACTGCCAGCGGACATCAACTGAAACTCGCCTGCGGGTAAACGAGTGATATTGCCCTCGCTATCTTTATGCGCGATTTCACCTTGCAATACATAGCTGATAATTTCCATATCGCTATGGCCGTGGGTACTAAACCCCGCCTCGGCATTAACTTGATCGTCATTAATGACACGCAATGCAGAGAAGCCCATCTGGGTTTCATCATGATAATTGCCAAACGAAAATGTGTGTTTGCTATGTAGCCAACCGAAGTCGGCGCTACCGCGCTGGTTGCTGCGTCTAACACTGAACATATTGACCTACCTTGCCGATGGCGTTGAGTAACTATGGGCAATAGTAGGCCGAGTGCAGGCGCAAATACAGTCAGGTATCTAGTACAAATTGATCGAATTTTCTGGACGTTTGTGAAGTGCTACTTATGGGTCACCAAAGTGGTGCTAAAGGGATTTATATACCTCTAAAGTTTGTTTCACCATTTTTTCCCACGTATATTCTTTTTCTTTTTTCAAACCATTTTCAATCAAGGTTTTACGCACACCCATATCGGTCATCACTGAAAATAGTGCTGCAGCAAACGCAGCTGTATCATCAGGTTCAACAATACAGGCACCATTGCCAACAACTTCCGGTAGGCAAGAGCGGTTTGAAACAATGCATGGGATGCTTGAGCTCATTGCCTCAAGCGGTGGAATTCCAAAACCTTCATATAGGCTTGGATAGACAAACATAGACGCATTTTCAATCAGGGACTGTTTTTCCTTTTCGCTGACATATCCTGGAAAAAGGATAAGTTCTTTATGAGCAAATGCAGCAACTCGTTCATCAATACGAGTATCAAAGTTATGACCTCTCCCGCCAACGATTAAAAGTTTGGGAAACACTTTAAATTGTGAAGCGAATGTTTTGTGCATCTCTATATAAGCTTCTATGAGTGAAGGAACATTTTTTCGCGGCTGCAGGGTTCCTAAATACAAAATGTAATTCTGTGGCTCTACGCCGCCCCATCTGCTTGAATCAAAGGGGCCTGGCGCATCTGCAGATCTGACGGACCCTCCAATATAGATAGTTTTGACTTTGCCTGGTTTAGTTGTGGGATAAAACTTAAGGATATCCTTACGTGAATTTTCGGAAATAGTTAATACCACATCGGCTCTTTTAATGCTTTTTGGAATTAAAGTGTTAAGAATAAATAAATCTTTTTTCTGAATATACTCTGGCAAAAATTGCCATGAAACATCATGAATAGTGGTAACAAGCTTGGTTCTTTTTGGTAGAAATAATGGAGTGATATAAAGCGCGTGCAAAATATCAAGCTTTAGAGAATGAGCTTTCATCGGCAAAAGCACCATAGTCCATATCAGTTTATTTGCAGGCAAAATTGAAATAACTTTGAACGTTTCTGGAAGAGTTTTAAACAGTTCAATGTGACTGATATCTGCTACATCAGTGAACAAGAAATATTCATTTACTTTATCCTGCTTGGCTAGATTTATCACCAGATTGGAAATATAGGTTTCATCTCCAGTACGATTTTTTCCTATGGTTCTAACATCTATTCCAATTCTCATAAAGTTACCCTTGAAAAGCATAAAAGAAAAATATTTAGTTTATTAAAAATATGTAGTCGAATTTTAAAACGATAAGGTGATTTTTTGCTGCACGCGCGACGTATTGAAAAAGCACTTAGGCCATGACTTTGTTAGTAACACGGGTGCTCGTAGATAATACAAGCACCATAATTATTCAGACCATAGGGGTTTTAAATTAATCGTTTGGACAATCTAACATCCATTGCAGGGTATCGCTCAATTCAAAATTATTAGCGCTGCCTATACACGAATATAATTTGTCGGGGGAACCGTATAGTTGCGCTATTTCATTCGCCCTGACAAACAGCGGGTTAACTTTAATATTAATGTTATGACCGGTTAGCTTGGTAAGCACATCAATAACGTTTTTTAAGGCTACTAACTTACCGGTGCAGATGTTGTAGGTTTCACCAACGTTTGCGTTAACCAGCAACTTTAGATACGCGTCGCAGACAAAACGAACGTCATTGAACTCGCGTTCAACATCAATATTGCCTAACTCAATGAATTCAGCTTTACGTACAAAATGCGACACTAACTTGGGGATAATAAAATCAGGCGATTGGAAAGACCCTGTATAATTAAATGGTCGTACAAAAAACACTGGTAGCTTTGACAAATAGGTCTTAGCCATATATTCCATTGCTATTTTGCTGGTGGCGTAGTGATTTACAGGTGCAGGAGTTTGATCCTCAACAATAGGAGAAACCAAAGCATTACCATAAATATTTGCGCTACTCGCTAATAGAATTTTCTTTGGCAGTACATTTAATTTTGAAATGGCTTCTAATAAATTAAGCGTACCAATGACATTAACACTATAAAACGCACTTGAGTCTTTATGCCCAACAAAACTTATTGCACCTAAATGCACGACATAATCAAAAGATAGTGAATTTAATTCTGTGGTTAACGCCGAAACATCCAACAAATCAGATTTTAATTCTTCAACATGAATGCCTTGCGCCTGTGATCGCGCAATAAAATGGCGACCGGTAAAGCCGCTGGCACCGGTGACTAAAATTCTCAAAATGAAAAACCCTGTTTATTGCGACGAAGATCTGCCTCAACCATCATTTGGCATAACTCTTCCAACGTGGTCTTTGAAGCCCAGCCTAAATGATCTTTTGCTTTTTTAGGATCGCCAATAAGCAATTCGACCTCAGCTGGACGGTAAAACTTAGGATTTAATTTAACGATTTCCTTTCCAGTAGCGGTATTGATTGCCACTTCGTTTTCTGCTGAACCGCGCCACTCAATCGCAATATCAGCAGCTTTGCAAGACATAGAAACAAAGTCGCGAACTGTTTCAGTTCGATTCGTGGCCAGGACATAGGTATCTGGAACCTTTGCTTGCAACATCAAATACATACCCTCAACATATTCTTTCGCAAAACCCCAATCGCGCTTAGCATCAAGGTTTCCTAACTCGAGAACATCTTGTTGTCCTAATTTTATTCTCGCTATACCATCGGTGATTTTCCGAGTGACAAATTCACGGCCACGCAACGGAGATTCATGATTAAATAAAATTCCACTACACGCAAAAATACCATAAGACTCCTGGTAATTTATCGTTGTCCAATGCGCGTATAACTTAGCAACACCATAAGGGCTGCGGGGATAAAACGGTGTTGTTTCAATTTGCGGAACCGCTTGAACTTTACCAAACATCTCAGATGTGGACGCCTGATAATAGCGAATGGAAGGGTCGACAATTCTAATTGCTTCTAAAAGATTTAATGCACCTATTCCCGTAATTTGCGCAGTCGTATGCGGCTGATCAAAAGAAACGCCGACAAAACTTTGTGCAGCCAAATTGTAAATTTCACTTGCTTTGGCTTTTTCCAGCAACCGGAGGGTCGAACCTAGATCGGTTAAGTCATACTCTATGAGATGTAAATTAGGGTGCTCAGAAAGACCGAGCTCCTTCAAGCGCCAAAAATTTACTGAACTTGTCCGGCGATAAGTGCCATAAACTTTATAGTTCTTTTCCAATAAAAGCTGGGTCAAGTAGGCCCCATCTTGACCAGTGACTCCGGTGATAATTGCGCACTTATTCATAGAATTACTCTTAAAAAATCAACTAAATTTGTTAGGCTCAAGGTTAACATTGGCAGTTCGATGCGGTTCATTGAGCAATTGCCATTGGCCGTACAATGCAGATCGCCATAATACCATCAAACTAATTATAAGATCACTGCATAAAGCCAGAATGACACTGCTCATGGCTATTACCTGCGCGGACCTATCACCGCACCATCGCATCAACCATAAAACGTTTCTCGGGTGGATACATTCCGGGCATAATTCGGGGTCGCCCTCATCATTGCGCAAAGCACCATTCCCACCAACTCAGGGCATTTATGAATGGGAATTGCCCCACAAGTGCCTGATTCAGCTATACCGATTTGCACTATTTGATTTTATTGCCGCATTTATCATCGGTGGCGGTTCATTGCTACCGGCAATATTCACATTGGGGTCTCCATTGTTTGCCGCACCTGTCCAGAACATCTATCATTTCAGCTTCTACACCGAAATAAGCTACATACATGGACGTAGCAATGGTTCCCGCTGAGTGCCCACCAAAAAAATATTGTTGGGATCTACTCCAAAACGATTTGCGATCGGAGCATCTTTTACAAAAAAAACTCGCCGCGCTTACTATTAATCGGCACAAAAATGAGTAATTGCTTCAAAATTTTTGTTTTTTACATTCCGAACAATGTCGCTTAAATTGAACCTTCCCCTATTATCGTGAGGCATTTTTTTAGCGTCACTAAAAACTGTATATTAATGTTTAAACGGAGCGTATATTTAATGCGGACTTGAATATATAAAATTGATAAAGCAGTTCATCAATACTCAAGTATTTATTTTTAAATCAAAACACTCGATCACACTCATTGTAGTCACTAGACAATTTTTCGTTTTTTATAGCTGGATTAGTCTCGCGGGTTTATCACCTCCCATAAGTGGGCGCCTTACTGAGGAAGACGAGCTCTAGCAAGCAAGATTCCATTCTTAATAAATTCTTTGCTCGTTTTTCATTGCAACTTACTTTTAAACATAGAGAAGGAGATTAAATATCATGACTATAAAATTATTTTGTGCAATATTTCTGTTCATCACCTCCACCTGTGTCAACGCGGTTATTGTGGATGGGAAGTTTAGCGCCGTGATTTATTATGACGGTTCGGATGAAGGCGTATGGAGCAGGAGTTTGAGTGGCAGCGAAGTGACTGCGCAGTTTTGGTATGACACTGCATTGGCGCCAGCGCCTGACCCTAATTATCCCCATGCAACTTCCTATCGCAGTGAAACAAATTCCTGGTTGAATCTTATTTATTTTATTGACGGAAAAACGATCGACATTTCCCAATCGGTAGGCAGCAATTTCGACCCATTTAACACGGTGGAGGGGGTACACATTAATGCCGAGACTGATTATTTTGGCGTTCATAAAGAAGGGTTGGCCGGTGATATCTTAGGGGACTATGTGCACACCAGTGGCTCTGTGAATATTTTTGATACTGCCGACATTATTAAACACAACGAGCTGGAACAAAATTTTTCATGGGTGAGTGATGATTCCTATGATGACACAGCCTCATTTATCATGACGGGGAGAAGCAATGGCCAGCAGTATACAACGCTATTGGAAATGTATTTAACGGAGCTTACCGTAGCGACGCGTGAAGTCTCTGTGCCCGCACCTTCGCCGTTTCCGTTGCTACTGATTGGCCTTGCGGTATTGGTATTTCGTCGTCGCGCATATCTTTAGCTGCAACAAATAAATTATTACTGTGATAACACAGCACGAAAATAATGTTCAACACGCGTTAGGCACGGTGCAATTTTCTAACTTCCGATGTTCGAGATGTGGAAGTTTTATGTCATTTTTTAATGTCTTTAAACGGAGTATAAAAATGAATATTTTAAAAAATTTTTGTCGAGTAACTACCTTAGCTTTGACAACAATGTGTGCATCAACCTGGGCTCTGCCTATTGTGTTTGAATTCTCGGGGACGGTCACCGATACAGTTATTAAGTTCAATGAACCAGCAAAAGAAACTACAACTCATCCGGAGTGGAACGGCCAGCAGGTGACTGGTTTGGTAACCTTGAACCTGGATGGTATTCGGCCAGACATTACTCCGCAAGCTAGTGGCTCTTCCTATGCCGGGTACGGTTTACCCGTCGATGTCAATTGGATGGCATTGCGAATAAAGAATCCTGATGGAACTTTCTTTGATACTGCGGATGCCACTTTTACTAATCCGAATCCTTCTGAGCCCATAACAGACATGGCTTACACGCAGCTCACTTATTTTAGTAGAAACACTAGCAATGTGGCGCAAAGTGGCTTTTATCTCTCGCGTCAATATCAGGGCACTTCACCTCTGCCCATCCAAAACGTTGCACAGTTTTCACTTATCGCTAATGTTGAAAATGTGGGCTTAATGAACAATGGTATTAATTTTGAGGATGTGATTATTAAACCCGAATTCGCCAATAGGCAAAATTACGGTCGAGTCTCTCAAATTAGCACTGATTATGTTCAAGATTATTATTTCAATATTGAAACATTTAAAAGAATGGATGCCAATGTTCCAGAGCCAGCAGCCCTGTTACTTTTATTAACTGGTTTGTTTGTAATGGGAAGGAAAAGATTTAAATTTTATTCACACATGAATGGTTAATGTTTTTTATCCAAAGTTGTATACGTTTGCGTTAATGGAGTAGTAAATTGCAAAAACAAATTCGCCGGGATGATTTCTTTTAGCAAATAAACGCATTATTAAAATCACCCTGGCTGAAAATAAATCCGGTCACGAGTCAACATTGTGGGTAATGCAATGCTGACTCGTAACCGTTTATACAAACATCCCTGTCATCTACAAAATTGCACTTAGTTTAACGTAGGTGTCGCCCAGTCAGCCCAATCGCTTAATCGACTAGTCGCTTTGGTGTGTGCATTCAGCCCGCCAGTGGTGGCCGATTCCTTTTTCAGGAAACGTCTGATATTGGCTTGCAGTTGCGCTTTATGCTCTGGACGAACTTCGCAGTGAGAACCACTGGCCACGTTGGAGTGGTAAGTGATCGAACTGGTTGCGCCTAGCGCTTTGTAAACTTCAGCACCAGCCAATGCAGCAGCATGTGCAGACTTTGGCCCGAGGTTGGCGATGTGCGGGTTGTCCATAATATAAAGTCCGCGCGGCGCAACGAGAGCAACCAATTGATGGGTATCCACCGGCAATCTTCTTACATCAGAAACATAAGTATTGAATCCATCACCCAGCCAATAAGTTTCACCGTAAGCACTGCTTGGGCTTTGTGCACCTTCGCCAGCAAGACCGCGCCAGATGGGCACGCCGCCACTACCGGATTCGAAGGGCATGGTTAAGGCGATGCGTTGGTCGAGAGCACCTATCGCGAAAGCGCCTTTACCAAAGCGTGAACACCCTGTCACACCTATGGCATCAGGCTTCAATACCGTGGTGCCGGATTGCTCCAATACGTCGATGATTCGACTCACGCCCCAGCTCCAGGCTGCGAGTAAACCGGTTGTACTTCTGTTGCCGTAAATCGTATAGAAGGCACCGGTTTTATTGGTACGACTACCTGACTCGGCACCGACGAGATAAGGATCGTAAGTAATAACCGCTACACCTTCCGCTTTAATGGTTGCGGTGTCGCCACCAAAACCACCGAGTACCACAACCGCCGGTACCGGGCCTGTAACACCTGTGGGCCTTTCTATCCTGGCAGTAAAGCTGGCGGTTTTACCCTGATGCTCAACATTGACGGTGATTTGCGTTTGGCTGACAGTGCCCGTTACCTTTTCCGGTTTTGGCGGTTTGGCGCCGTAGATAGAAGCCTCGACTTGCTTCAAGGTTTCTTGACGTTGACAACGCCATTCTGCTTTGCTGGTGATGCGCGCACCGTTATATTTTTTGAACGGATCTGGCAGTTTTGCATTACTCACTGCGGCGGGTGCTGTACCCAGAACACAATCGGCACCTTCATTTTCTTTGCTTGATGCAACCGGGTCGACGATTGGCGGTTCAACAAATTTTCCACCGGTTGAGGAATAAATGGCGAAACCGGCAAGGGTTGCGTTATCGACCAATGATTCCAAATCGATGTTTAACTTACCATCCACCACTTGAACATTACTCACGGTGTAAGTGTAAGCAGCGTCAGCGCCGATCAATGAATACAAATCTACCTGCGACATTTCCCGGTTGCCTTCTACCGATACATTGAACGATCTGTTGCCAGCGGTCGTTTGGTAAATCTCGGCAAAATGTAACTCGACGGTGTAGGTCGAATTAGTCACAGGAATTGCGTAACCGAAGGTGCCGTAAAGTTCGGTTTGGAACAGCGCGCCTTCCGCAACGTTGCTGATATTGTCGGTGGTGCTATTCGCGGTACCGCCAGTATTAAAGCGGTCAGCCTGATATTCGACACCGTTGTAATTCACTTTAGGACCACCAGAGTTAATGGCGTATACCAATTCAGAGGTATTTGAAACACTGGAACGAGCACTGGATGAACGCAGTGAACTGGACAGACGCGAACTGCTGGAGATGACTAGCACCGGAGTCGAACTTGGTGTTGAACTGGAAAGCGCCACTGATGCCTGGCTCGATCTCGTTGAGCTTCGCACAGAGCTTCTTATAGAACTGGCCACCGAGCTTTGGTTTGCTGACGAAAGATAGTTCATCAACCAGGTCATGGCTGGACGAGGAGTGCCATTCTCTTGAATCAAGCCGGTGCCATCGCGCCAGGTTTTGCCAACCACGTAGCCCCACAAGGTAATACCTTTCACCGAGGCATGGTTATAGAACAACGGGAATTGTTGTTGCATCACTTGCAATTGTTCCTGGTCGTTGGTTTTTTCGATGTCGTATTCAGAGATATAAACCGGTAAACCCAATGCGGCGATTTGATTCAGTTTGGTTGTGGTTTCTGATAATGGGCGATCAGCAAGGCCGTGGGATTGCGCACCTAATGCGTCCACTACGCCTGCAGCAACTACGGGTCGAGCCAATGTGATGAATTTATCGGTGTCCCAACTGAGTACGTTGTAGTCATTCAAAATCAGAATGGCATTCGGGCAATATTGGCGTGCGAGCTGGAAGGATTTAATAATCCAGTCATTGCCAAACGCACTTTGTGCATAGGTAGCGGGAGCATGGCCGGGAATCGCTTCGTTGACTACGTCGATCATGGCAGTATCCGGGTAGCGCGTGCAGTAATCGCGAATCCATTCTTCAATTTCTGCCGCTTGCTCGGCTGCACTTAAGTTTGTAATCCAGGTTGGGAATTGACTGCCCCACACCAGGGTATGAGCTTTCACGGGAATATTGTGTTCGCGCGCGTAGGCATAAATCCGATCCAGCGGCGCCCAGTTGTACTGATCGCGCGTACCTTCAACTGAACCCCATTTGCCTTCATTTTCCGGGGTAATTTGATTCCAGTAATTAATGAAATCCGGTCTCACTGCACCTGAGGTGGTAATGTTGCCCACAAACTTGCGGGTGGATGGAACACTACTTGACGTGACCGCGCGTGAGCTGGGAGCAAGGCTTGAAACAGATACGGAGCTGGGTGTAACAGCAACCGAACTCGGAGCAACGCTTGAGCGAGGCACAGAACTGGGGGCAACACTGGCGCGGGATGTAGTACCACCATTACAGGCAGCACCCGTGACTGTGGGGCGCTCAGCGGCAGCCGCACTTTTCGTACCCTGAAAACCAAACGACACTGACTGTCCCACGGGAATACTGCCATTCCAGGACAAATTAGTTGCCGTGTAGGGATTGGCACCGGAGAAATTCACATTCCAGCTACTGGTGATGCGGTTACCGGAATATTGCCAGTTAACGCTCCAGTTGTTGATAGGCGCACCCGTATCATTTTTGATAGTGATGCTGCCAACAAAGCCATTTGACCATTCGTTGCTAATGGAATAAGTGCAGGCTGCGAAAGCAGAGTGTGGCAAGACTGCCAACACGGCTGCAACGCCAAATAGGCCGCAAGTTCGTTTAAGAGCCTGAGCGATAGGCTCGGCAAAGGGTTTTATGTTATGCATTATCTTAAACTCCGATAAGAGTAGCGATGGAATGAGAGAAAGTTTTTTCCGAGTGTAAGAACATTCCCGAGCAAAAATAGCTGCCGGGATACATTAAAAATTGGATTTATTTGCTGTGAGAATAAAATTATTTTTATATTTCAATGTGTTTTCACACATTCGGAGCGAGAAGATAGCGAACTGCAGCAGCGAATTTTTGAATTTTCAGCATAAACATTAAGAGGGTGCAGAAAATTGCATGAATAGTGCAGATAATTAAATTTACGTTTTATTAAAAAACATCAATGCTGAACAGATGTATAGGTAACGTCATCACGCTATTGGGCATTGTCATCGGAGATTTTGTTATTAGAGGCTACGTATTAGTTTCGCAATTTTGTAAGGGAAATGCCGGCAGGAAATAAAATCTTATGTTGATAAAAATATTTTTGCTAATGAAACCTTTTGCTAATGAAAACTTAGGTTGCGCCCATTGATTAATATAAGGTTTTAAACGTTTTGGGGACGCAACCGTATTCCTGTTTGAATAACTTATTAAAATAGGAGACGTTGTTATAACCAACGGAATAAGCTATTTCTGAAACATTAACGTCGGCGTTTTCCGATAAGAGTCTTGCCGCTTCGGTTAGGCGCAGCTTGTTTAAATAAGTCGTAAACGTAAGCCCAAGCTCTTCCTTGAGAAAGTCGTTAATTTTGTTGCGGTTGATACTCAGTGCCACCATGGCAGTTTCCAGGCTTAAATCCGGATTGGTGTATTCGGTTGCCATATACCTTAGCAGAGCATCTTTTTCTTTGTCTTTTTGCGGCTCAATAGAAAGCTTCTTGTAAGCGATCAGAGGCTGATCCTTTTTCACACGCGCTCTAATATCCGCCGTTAATACTGTTGCATAGCGACGCAACTGCCACCCCAAAAACAATATCCATAAGCACACGCAAATTACACCGGCCGCATAAATGTAGCGACTATCAGAACCGTGCAACTTAATTTCTGTGAGTTTTACATTGGATGGCGTGTTAAGCGGGCTTTGCAGAGAATTCACCCAGGCAAACCCCATAGCTTTGTTGAGTTGGTATTTTTTTTCACTGTATTCATAGCCAAAACGACTCAACCACCATTGCGGAGTTTCAAGATCATCGAGTTTGATAGTGATCTCACTCCATTCTTGCTTGCATGAAAACGCCGTTGAGGAAACCCGGCGGGTGATGAGATTTTTTAGATCTGTGACTTTTTCATCAAAACTAAATAAGGCAAACAAGAGCACATTATTGGGGTCACAAATAACCTTGAAAGAAACAGTATCGTAGCGAGTCAGGTCAACTTGTAGTAAGGAATGAATGGCATTCACAAAATAGATTGAATAATGCGCATAGGGAAATTGGCGTTCGGGATCAAGTAAAAATTCATACTCTACGTTGCCCACTTCATTCTTTAGGTTTAAGTATGTTTTGCCTTTGGGTTCTGTAGGCTCGGTCGCTGTTTGCCAAAGCAAATCCTGGTCGCGCGCGGGAAATAATGAAGTCGTCAGTTCGGATTTGATAAAGCCAAGATAAAGAATCGCCACTGAGATAAATATCAGTAGTAACGACGCAATTGCAGCGTTCCGATAAAATGTTAGCATTTAGTGAAAACCACGTCGGATGTGCGAATGGCAGCGCGGCCTCTGAAATTTTAATTATTTGAGGCGCGGCAAAGTAATTAATACCCAACGAATTGACTTAACCCAGGGAGTTGAATTGGCGGCAAGATGGCGCACCAATACAAACGATGAGCATTCTATTATGGTTATGGTTTGCCTGACAATGTCTTTAAAAATGTCGGAAGACGCCTCTCTTTTTCAACTTCCATACTCCAAAGAAAAACCCCCTGCGAACAGGGGGTGGGTGAAGGGAGATGTTGACATTATTACGCTGGTTAAAACGAAGCCTTCACTCCCAAAGTAGCAATAACGCCGGTCTTGAAGACGCTAAAGGTCGCGCTATCGTAATTAAACGTCATGCGAATAGGTTCGTCGGTTAAATTGGTTAGATTGAAGCTTAGTTGCGGTTTACCGAAAACATCATCGAACTCGTAACTGGTAGAAAGATCCAGCTGGCCACGCGCATCGGTTTTCAGTTCTGCGCCCAGCACACCATTTTGATTGGGGCCAGAGGATATTTGCGCATCATTCCATACATAAGTTAAACGCACCGATGCCCCGTAGTTCTCCCAATAAGCCGTGAAGTTGTAAGTCTTTGGTGAAACGCCAATCGCCTTCGCCGGGGCACCTGCACCTTCGCCACGCTGATGAATGTGGGTGTAGTTTGCGTTGAAACCCAATCCAGTTAAAACCCTATCAAGTGGCTGCACCCAGGTGAGCTCAGCACCCTCAAGCTCTAAATTACCGGGAGCATTCACTTGCTGGGTCACGAGAATTGGCGCAGTGAGACCACCGCGAGCATCAAGCGCCGCCTGTTGCGCTGCACCCAGGGTTCCATAAGGAACGGTTACATCACTGCCAATGGCAGTGACCAATTGGTTAAACGGTACATTGAAAGTGTTAGAAACCGTAAACCCGGTCATTTGCTTACCGAAGAATGTAGCACCCACATAGCCTTCATCACCGGTGTACCACTCTCCGCCAAAATCAACGTTGGTTGAGAGATAGGGAGAGAGTGCCGGGTTACCGTAACTGGCATTTTGTGCGGATGGGTCGCTAAAGTTGGTTGCCGGTAACATTGCGCTCGGATTTGGACGCGTCATGGTACGGGAAGCTGAAAACCGTAAAACCACATCCTCAACTGCTTCAAAGGTGGCGTTAAATGAAGGCAGCAAGAAATTGTAGTTAACGAGGTTCTCAACATAGAAGCGCTGTTGGGCAACCGCAGGTGTAGTCGTTGTTGCAGGCTGCGCAGGAATCACCACAGGGCCAGCAATAGTTTGGTCAGTATCAAAGTAACGCGCACCCACATTGAAATTCATTTCATGGCCAAGCATGTCGGCCTGGGTATTGAATTCAAGGTAAGCGCCTTTGGTGGTTTCATCGAGTTGTGCGGTGGAAGCACCGGTTGCCGAGCCGCCGCCTTCGGCTGCAGAATCTCGCAGCGCGTAGTAACCTGTGGCCGCTTTCACTTTATCGAATTCAACGGTGATAAAGCCTGGGCCTTGCGCAAGATAAGAAGGTAAAGCACTCAAGGGAATCGCCGAGTTCGGGTTCAAACCATTGCAGCCAGCACGACCGGTGGTGGGACTATTGCCATTCGCATCAAGACCATTGCGACAGGTTAGGTCCTCCCAGCGCGCACTGTTATCGTAACCACGGATACGGCGAGAAATGTCATCGTAAGCCAGGCCTAATTTGATATTGGTTGTATCATCGCCAAAACGATAATCCAGATGCAATCCATCAGTTGCGGTGTGACGTTTTTCATTGGCAATATTTAACCGCCCGCCATTCCAGCCCCAACCCAAATTCACATCATTTAAATCGACCTCACCATTAGCGTCCTTGATGTCGAAAGAAGGAACTTCACCGTTGGTGTAATCAACATAAATGCCTCTGTTGAGCTGTGTTGCCACCATTACCGTGGGCGCTTCGCGGAACCAATCGCTACGGCTGGAGTTGGCTTGAATATCCAGCGTGTTGGCCTCACCAAATTCAAAATGTGCACCGGGATTCACATTATAAAATTCTGCATCTTCCTTATAAGGGCGCGCTTCAAGGAAGAACTGTGCGTTAGCAAAAGTACCAGACTGCACAACATTATTGCTATCCAACTGCATGTTCAGCGGGATCATGGAGCCATTGCGACCGACCATGGTCATGGCCAGGCGTTCAACATCCTTCTTACCATCTGTCGTCATTACATCTAGGTAGTAACGAGTCTGCTCATTGGGGCGGTACTCAAACGAAACCAAACCGGTGGTCCGATCATCCTCACCCGACATATAAGCCTGACGTCCCAGACGTGGCATAAGTGCTTCGGAAATTTGCGTAATATTCAGGCCCGGGTTACGGCTCAATAGAAAATCTGTATCAATGACCGCACCATCGGTTAAGCCAGCACCGGCATTCACCGGCACTTTGCCGTAACCGAACGTTGGGCTGGCGGCCGTTTGGTCTAAACCTGCCAATAACCAATTGTTGCTACCGGATGGATTGCAGTTGCCGGTGGTCGCCAGGGTTTGCGAGCCTGTTGGCGTAGTACCACAAATACGATGGGTGGTATTGAGGTTGCTGTAGCCTACGGTCTCATAGCCTTCGGTAGCGAGTTTTTTGCCAAAATGGGCAACACCTACTAACACACCAAAGGTGTCATTTCGCCAACTCAGGCTGCTGGAAATTTTGGGGCTAGTGGTTGACTGCAATTCCGTAAACACCACCTGCGCATTCAGGTTTACTTTGAAGCCCTCGTCTTTCATATCGAAAGGACGCGCCGCACGAATATTCACTATGCCGGATATGCCGCCCTCAAGCATGCTGGCGGTGGGAGTTTTCAGAACATCAAAGCGGGTAAATAATTCTGTAGGGAAAAGATTTAAATCAACTTCACGGTTTTGGTTTTGGGTATCTATAGTCCCCGAAGTGGCTACTGCAACATTGGAACCATTCAAAAGCACTTTGGTAAAACTCGTACCCAAACCACGGATAGACACGTTAACGCCTTCACCAAATGGATCCCGATTAATTTGTACACCGGGCATGCGGTTAATGGCTTCGGCAATATTAGAATCTGAAAATTTTCCGATATCTTCCGCAAAAACTGATTCAATTAAGGCAGTTGAATCGCGTTTTGCATTGGTTGCACTCTGCAAACTACCTCTATAGCCTGACACAACAACTTCTTCAACATCTGCCGGTGCGTCTTGCCCTGCAGCCTGAGCTGCTATGGCAGCAATACTTAAGCTCAATACGCTGAGATGAAAAATTGGAAATGGGATTTTATGGTTCATAGGGTCTCCGAATTTATTATTGATTGTTAGTCTTAAAAATTTCCTTTATTCATGTTGCCTGGCCGTCAACTTTTATACACACAGCCTAGCCAGACAAGCGATGCAAAATATAGATACCCCTATAAAAGTGCTGTGATTTTTAGCATTTTTTATTCAATTTTTAAAAGTGATACAAAAAATGCTAAAAGTTTTATCGCAAACCAAGTGAACTAAATAGAGTGGTCGATTTTATTCGTGCACAGATATAGATTTGCATATGCACAGACATGGCTACGCTTACCGATTTTGCGCGGTGGGGTTCGATTTTTGATTGGGGATGGAAGTTAAAAAACCGGGGAAGAGGTTACTGAATTTTTTATTGAAATCGAAAGAAGCCCTCTCCGATCCGTTTAATTGACATTTGATTTTGCATTAACAGATTTATACGTGGAAAATATTTTTACCTTAGAGGATGAAATTCAACCCAACTGCTTAAACCTCTCGACACCGGTGAGGCAGCTTTAATTTTACCTCACTCCCAGAATTATAATGAAAATCGCACCAGCCCTGCGCCCTCTTAACGCAGCGCAAACCAGGGCAATAAAATTTTCACACCAATTAATACTAATACAACACCACCCAACAGTTCGGCTTTGTTTTCCAACCTTGTACCGCTTTTTGCGCCCACAACAACGCCCACATAACTAAAAAAATAGGTTATTAGTCCTATGGCAATGCACGAAAATAAAACGTTAACCTTGAGTAAGGTTAATACAAAGCCAGCAGCCATAGCGTCAATACTGGTTGCGATGGCGAGCATCAGCATAACCTTGTGCGTTATATTTTTTATGTTTTCTTCGCTACCAGAATGAAATGATTCGTAAATCATTTTTGCACCGATTAAGGTTAACAAGATAAAAGCGACCCAGGGCGCATAGGATGCAACCCAACCTAGCACACCCTTCCCTACCAGATAACCGAATAATGGCATCAGCGCTTGAAAAGCACCAAAATAACCGGCTGCCATTAACGCCATTTTTTTTGGATTTGCTTGTTGTTTTGCGCCCAGACCAATGGAAACTGCAAAGGCATCCATGCTCAGGGCTACGGCTAGAAAAAGCATTTCGAACATTTAATTTACTCGAATATATAGGTAAGGCCAAAACATTACGCCGATAAGCTTACAGGGATAAGTTCTGCTTTCGGGAAACATTTATTTTTTAATTTGTCTTCGGCCTTAAGGCATCCACAAATAAGCGAAACAGCGGCGAAAAGTGACGATCGGGATAATACCTGTATATGCGTCACAAGTGAGTGCCAATAACGGACCATTTGCTGAGCAGATCATTAGCAACTCCATGGTAGATGTTTTAAAGCACTCGGGTTAATCGCTATTAATTACTCACTCGCAAGGCGGCGGTCCCGGCTGGTGGACCGCAATAAAATCTGCAAATGTTAAAGCCATAGCGTCTTATGAACCAGGAAGCGGTTTTGCTTTTCCTGAACATGAACTTCCTGCTGATCTACCGAGCTTAACCGGCACATTAAAAGCTACGCCGGTTACCTTAGAGTAATTCAAAAAAATGACTAAAATCCCCATTACTATTTATTACGGCGATAACATTTCCATGGAAGCCAGCGATAATCCAGCATAAGACAATTGGCGCGTGCGCTTAAAAATGGTGCAGCTTTGGGCAGACAAAATAAATCACCGCGGCGGCAATGCGAGTGTGGTGCATTTACCTGAGATAGGTATTTACGGAAATACACATTTTCCGTTTTCTGATTTGAATAACCAAAAAATTGCTGAACTTTTATCAGCGTGGTTTAAACAACATCGCGTTAATTAATGGACAAGTATGCATAGGAAATTTTAGTGGCTAGGGCAATGTCACTTAATATGATATTCAACACTCATTTAATTTGTTCGGCAGCGTACTTAGCAGTAGTAGGCTTTATTTATAATCGTAAAAATTATAAGAATAATAAATTTTTTTCATTTATCATTAACATTTAACAACATGTCTTTTATTTTCGCGATGCATGACTACAATGAAAAGAAAATTCAATAAAAATATCTCTTGTTGGCATTACGTAACTTTCTGGCGCCATGCGCCACTCTATTCGTAGCCTAATAAATAGCAACACAAACCTAATTGATCTAGTCGTTAAAATTGGTACTGCATCTATCGCAAAGATAAATAGTTTTTTTAAATTTAGCGTAAGGTCGGAAAACAATCTATGTTAATGCGCCAGTTAACCATTTTTCCACGCAAACTCTGTATGCAATCTATGCACTTCCAATCTGTAAAAAATATAGTGCCACGTCGCCAAAAAAATTGAGGTTCTAGATTACATAGGCAATGGAAAATTTATGTTGTCGGAAAAATCTCAGCCCATATGCATTATTTAAATAGAATTAATTTTTCAGACATGGCCTCATCTGTATAAGCCATGGGCTTGAAATAACACTGATTTGCTGCGCTATTAGACACACACTACTTACACAGCTGGGCATTTATTGTCATTTTATTCTCCGATGAGAAATAAATTATTCTGGTTTGTTGGCTCTGTGCAATCGAGAGATAAATTATGAGCATATACCTGCGCAACAATATTCACGTGACTATGGATAGCATCCCCGATATTTTGGCGTCGTTCGAATACGCAGCCTGTGGTTTAGTAACCACAGAGGCAAATGGAACGATTCGCAGAGCTAATGCAACTTTTTGCAAGTGGCTTGGCTTTGATGCGGATGAATTGATTAAAAAAAGGAAAATTCAGGAACTATTAACGGTTGGTGGAAGATTTTTTCATCACACCTATTGGGCGCCGCTATTACAGATGCACGGTTCTGCAGCAGAAGTACAAATGGATTTAGTTGGTCACGATGGCAAGATATTGCCGATGCTGATTAATGTTACTCGTCAACAGCATGATGATACAAGCTTTGACCACTTAGCTTTTTTTGTTGCTACCGACAGAAAAAATTCTGCGCGCGAGATAATTTCTACGCGTAAATCAGCTCAAGAATCACTCGTATCTTTACATGAAGCGCAACAGGAATTGCAAAAAAATCGTGATTATCTCAGCATTGCAATCCGCAGTGCACGAATGGGAGTATGGTCGGAAGACTTAAATTCCAGGCAAGTGTGGTGGAGCCCGGAGCTTGAGCAATTAACTGGCCTGACCGAGAAAGAATTTGGCAGCACAGCAGAAGCTTTCTATCAATTAATACACAGGGATGATCGCGTATTTTTTATGAATGAAATACAAGATGCTATTCAAACAAAATCACAATTTAACATCCAATTCCGACTCCAACATATCTCTGGACGCTGGCTAGCAATAGAATGCCGTGGCCATGCCGTCTATTCTGAAAGAGGTGAAGCACTTTCTATTTTTGGTGTTGTGATTGATATTTCTGATCGCAAAGTGGCAGAAGAACAATTGCGTGAGCTGTACCTGCAGCTATCTGTTACTGATCGTCGTAAAGATGAGTTTTTAGCAACGCTTGCCCATGAGCTGCGCAATCCTTTAGCGCCCGTGAGCAATGTATTGGAGATTATGCGACTCAAAGAAACCAATGATCCTTTTTTACGCTGGTCGCGCGATATCATTCAACGTCACGTAGCGCAAATGACGCACTTGATTGATGATTTAACGGAGTCTTCGCGCATAACGCAAGGACGCCTGCAACTGCGTATAAAACAAATCGATATTACTGACGTTATCCAGCAAGCCATTGAAATATCCTACGCATTAATGAAAGAATCGAAGCATACTTTCACGGTCACAAACCCGGAAACGCCCATTATTATTTATGCTGATTCAACGCGTATCATCCAGATTATTTCTAACTTGTTAATCAATGCAGCGAAGTATACCCCCGAGGGCGGCGCAATTTTTTTGAATACATTTCAAGATGGTGATGAAGCTGTTTTATCCGTACGTGATTCGGGTATTGGAATTCCTCCTGAACATCTCTCGACTATATTCAATATGTTTTCGCAGCTGGCCCCTGCCATTGAACGCTCTCACGGTGGCTTAGGCATAGGTCTGACGCTAGCGCGCGGATTAGTAGAATTGCACGGCGGAACCATTGTTGCGCTCAGCGAAGGCAATGGCAAAGGTAGTGAGTTTATTGTTCGCTTACCCATCTTTAACTCGCCAATGGCAATAGCCCCCATTGAACAGGTTATTACTTCAGCCATAATGAGTAAGCGTATTTTAGTCATCGACGACAATATAGATGCGGCCAACAGCATGGCGCTATTTCTCGAGCTGAAAGGACACACCACCGGTACCGCCAACAATGGAATAACAGGAATTGCCATGGCCGAAAATTTTTCTCCAGAGGTCATTTTACTCGATATAGGTCTGCCTGATATTAATGGCTATGAAGTTGCTCGGCGTATTCGTCAACAAGCATGGGGCAAAAAAATAGTCCTCATAGCAACCACCGGGTGGGGGCAGAATAAAGATAAGGAATTAGCCAGGGATGCCGGTTTTGATAATCACTTAACCAAACCCATTAATTTTCAGGATCTGCATTTTTTATTACAAAACACATCTGCTGAAAAATGTTAACGAAATATTTCAACTCATTAACTATTTATTTTTATACTAAAATTGAAATCCTATTCAATCTTTCGAGAAAAATTTTGAGCTACTAAGGTTATTTTAGACATAGTGGCTTTAGCGACAACAGGGAAGACTATGCGAACTGGAACATGGTGATTAGTTGTTAGCGGTCACAAAATTCAAATTGCTATAATGGAAAGCATTGCTTTAATAATCGCATCCCTATATGTTCCCGCCTGTGTGTTGTTTCTTATTTCGCTGAGAATAGTTAGCTTTAGAGAAATCATGAATTGATTTAATTTTTGATTTGAAAAAAATAGCAGATTACCACTTAATGAAATCTAATTTGTTAAGAAAATCTCACTTGAAAAATATTTCCTATAATAATGAATAAATAATAATAAAATAAAAAAGGCTCCTTGGCATAAATCTACGGAGCTTTTTGTTTTACTGAATACCTGCTAAAAGACAGGGGCAGTAACTGTCTTTTAGCAACCCTCTCGCTGCTATGCGATAGATGCTTTAGGTTTTAACAGGCAGTCGTTCCTGCGGTAATAAGCACGGCTTTGTCGCGCACCATATTACCCGATCGCCCCGTCTCAAGAAAACTCTTCAAATCGCAGACAACAATAGCAAACCCCTCCGTTGTATTAATAGCTTGTGCCGGGGCATCCGTCCCGCTGAATCCAGTTGTAGTTATGGAGAGCCTGGTATCGCCGTCGTTGTGTAAATCAAAATTCATTCTGACAGCTATGCCATCTGACCACTTGAATGCAATGATTTGGTTCTCCACAAACTCAGTAACTTTTACCGTATCAACTGCACCTTCAACCATAAACTCCCACTCAACACTCGCATCTTTTGCAAGTCGTTCGCTTGCTCGCTTGAGCCAGAATTTTTCGATGATTCGCGGCTCTACAAACGCGCTAAAAACCTCCTCAGGTGGTTTACGTATCAACATGTCTACCCTGGCAATTATGTTGTTCATGAGCTGCCTCCCATTTTTAAAATGAATAGGTTGCGAAAAATATATGCGGCGCGAAGCTATTAATACGCTCCGCCTTGTTTGCTTGGCGATTCAATCTAAAGCGAAACTATCTTTGTACTTAAACAATAAAAAAATCTTTTAATTCATTTTTTAGCAGTGGTGCGCTAACGCACCGTAGAGTAAAAATTCATTATTTACCATTGTTCCAATGCAATTTTTGCAGATATATCAATAACTGCTAGAGGATATCATTATGAACTTCATTTTGTGGATTATCATGGGCGGAATCATCGGCTGGCTAGCTAGCATCGTTATGAAAACGAATGCTCAGCAAGGCATCTTCTTAAACATTATCGTGGGAATTGTTGGTGCATTTTTAGGTGGCATGTTTCTCGCGCCGCTATTTGGCACAGGAACAATAAACCGCGATGACTTTAGCCTGGCAAGCTTATTCGTTTCGTTTTTAGGCGCAATCATTCTACTTGCGATTATTAATCTTTTTCGTCGCCGTTCTTCGCGATAAGCGTGTAAAACATAGGGAACTAAAAAATGTTTCTATATTAAGTTGGGCTAGGTTTGCGAAGCCCAACATTGTTTTCATAACCGGTATGCATTAAATCTTCTATAAAATTGGTTAGCTAAACGAGGTTAAAGCGACCCCAGCCCAGCTCTCCCCTTCGCAGGGGAAGGAGATTAGACATTTGCATGGTTCAAACTCGCGGACGGTTTAATAAAATATTTCCGTTCGATTTTATAGAAGTGGTATTTTTCAATGCGACCCAATAAACTTTTTTTAGCAGTGTGCGATACTATTCAATCGAGGCCATTGCTATGAGTGAAATAATTTTTTATACCAACCCACAATCAAGAGGGCGCATTGCGCACTGGATGCTGGAAGAGATTGGCCATCCCTATGAGACGGTATGGCTTGAGTTTGGCAAGGAAATGAAAGATACAAATTATTTAGCGGTAAATCCAATGGGAAAAGTGCCCACCATCATTCATGGCGATGTTGTGGTTACCGAAGCTGCTGCAATCTGCGTCTATCTGGCCGATCAATTTCCGGAAAAAAATCTTGCCCCGCCCAATCACCCTGCATCGCGCGCCGCCTACTATCGCTGGATGTTCTTTGCCGCGGGACCGCTTGAATCGGCCCTAACGGCTAAAGCCGTTGGTTGGGAGGTGCCAGAAGGAAAAAGCAGTGCAGTAGGTTTTGGAAGTTATGCCGATACAGTTAATGCGCTTGCAACGGCACTCTGCCCAGGCCCTTACATTTGCGGCGAGCAATTCACGGCAGCGGATGTTTATGTTGGCGCGAGTCTCAATTGGGGCATGGCGTTTGGGAATCTTGAGAAGTGCGCTCTATTCGAGGCTTATGTGGGCCGCTTGAATGCAAGGCCGGCTGCGCAAAATGCCAATCGGTTGAATGAGGAATATTTACGGGCCCGTCAGCCATCATAGGTATCGGGGTACTATCCGGGGGATTATCCAGGCTATTAACGGGGAAAACTCTTCATATCTTTCTTTGCGGCTTCAACGCATAAAGCACCGGAACAGCGCCCGGTGCTTTACTTGTTAAGTAATTGCCCTTAATGCTTATACAGGACGTACTTTATTAGCGCATGGGCCTTTTTGACCCTGGCCAACTTCAAACTCAACGTTTTGGCCTTCATTCAAGGTAGCGTAACCACCGCCTGCTTGAATTTCTGAGTGGTGAACAAACAAATCTTTGCTGCCGTCCTCAGGGGTGATAAAGCCAAAGCCTTTGTCTGCATTAAACCACTTAACTGTACCTTTACTCATATTACATTCTTCTTTAGGGGTGAAATTATAATGACTATATTCGCTATCACCATTACGACTACAGCTTTCGGATTTTGCGCGCTATCTTTTACACGGGGTCAATTGTATAACTCTGGATTAGAAAAAAATACCATTTCAATGTGAATGATTAAAGAATCCGGAAATTTAAATCAACTCTTAAACCTTCTTACACCAACTATCAAGCTTTTATTAATGTTTATGTGATGTATTGCTTGCACCATTTACTCGCATATAAATTTTTCGACCTCATCATCCGACCATGCTGACATAATTCTCTGTATTTGCTTAAGACTTTCAACGATATGCAGAGCTCCATGAAAAATTCCACTCGTGTTACATGAAACAGCACAATTTAACCCAATACTCATCTTTTAAATTCCCATTTACGAAAACCTGGCCTTTAAACAGCGCTCTGCGCTGATTTAAATGAAGCTTAGGCACAATCGCTAGCCAGCTTTTTAACGCTAGGTTTTAAATATCAAAAACCGACTGCGGTTTGAAATCTCTTAACTCATAACCACAATAAATACAGTTAGGTTTGCCGATGGATGAACGCTGACTACAATGAGTGCACAATAATTTCTGCGTCTTTCGCGATTCGCGAAGATCAACGGTTGCTAATAGCTTGTGCTGAAATGATTCGTCACTGACAGGCAAGTGATTGCTGATAATACTCCAAAGAGTTTCGGTAATTTCTGCAAGCCTTTCACACTTTTTCTCGAGCTCCTCAATTCTAAATTGATTTTCTCCCGCAGACCTTTTAGCGTCTCGCGATGTTTTCTGGGCTTCTAAAATTTGCGAGGTATCGGCATGATTAGCATCAAAACTGTCTATCATTTTTTTCTCCTATTTGTTAACACCAGAATAAGCACAGCTAGAGAATTCGCTTAGGAAAAAATAATTTGTCCAGAGACTGTTCGCAATGCAGGAATTTGCACTGCTGCCTTGCCCTGTATCGAACGTACCACTAACAAACCTGATGCTTCCAGCTGCCTGACTGCCGAATCAGTGACGAGAATTTCGGCACAAGGCTTTAGGGTGAAATCCATGTCGTCTTGATAAGTGTGTAAAGGTAGTTCGTCAATTTCGCTAGCAATTTTTGTATTCGCATTTGCGCCAAATTGTAAAAAATTATTTGCCAAAATTAAGGTTACTAAATGTGCACTATTGCCCCACAAATAATAATGATGATTATGAGTTTCCGGTAATTCAGAGAAATCAAACGTATCTATGGGAGAGGTTTTTTTGCCGTAAGGTAAGCGCAGTAAAAACCTGGGTGAAACCAGGGCGATGTAGCGACTTAACTCAGACTCACGAAACATTTTCCATGCTGATGAAAATTCTTCCGCTGGTGGCTGCCGCCAATCCGCTACCTCTGGCTGGCCCGCTAAAGATGCGCAACCTGCCAGGGATTCTGATCCCGCCATTAATGCAATTGCACCTGTAGCAGCGGCCATGTGCGCAAGGTTAAAAGCGAGATGCAAATCATCCAATGCCGTCGTAAGCGTGAGATTAACTTGCAGACAAGAGCAATGAATTTTGCCAGGCACCTGATAGCTGCTGACAATACGCTTATAAAATGCTGAATCTTCAATGTCGTCATGGGCTAGCGCGTCTTGAATCAGCTCATCGCGTGTTGCGTCTATCATAAATAATTTTACATTGGCATTTGTTTCAATTCGTCGCGTTAAAAAATCAAGCCCACGCCAATTGGCTTCCAGTTCCTGAAATGCACTGTTGTGCATTAAATCGCGCAAGATTTGCGCCATAGCTTCGTTTACTGCGTTCAGCATTTCCGGTAAACGGGGATCAGCTTTTGCTTGCGCGTAAGGCGCCACCAATTGTTTTATATATTGATTAATATCGCCAATATCGCTACAGGTATTTTGTTGTAGTTGTGCCCCTGCCAAAATCGCATCCAGGGTATTGTTGCCGCTTGCAGCTTCAGACATTGCAGCATGGGCAACAGGATTTTTTGATAGGTTGGCACCTTGCACACTAGCGCTTTGCTCGTCAGGATAAATTTTCAACGCCTGCATTTCAGCGACTATGGCAGCAAATTGGTCAGGTTTTTTGAGACGGTTTTTGAGGGTATTGAATTTACTAAACAGATCCAGATGCTCAAGCAAGTAGTCGGGATGCAGGCTATCAAATTCATGAAAATCCAGATCAGCTTCGCTAAAAGGCGTGCGCAAGCTTACCTTTAATTGCGAAAATACTTGCTCCAGATTATCGCGATCCACTGCAATCACTTTGCGATTGGAAAGTGATTGGATGTCGCCTTCTCCTCGACTGCCGCGCCCGCTAAAATCACCGATAATGGCAATGTGAAATGCCCCAGCAGCACTGCGTTTCACCTGTGGTTCTTGCAAATTCGCGGTGGGTTTAAAGGTAAAATTTCCGCTGCTAACATTGGTGCGCGCCATGCTAAATCCTCTGTTCTTTTTATAAATTAATTTTATAAATTGGTTTTATAAATCAATGGATGTTACCAGAAAATAATGGATCTTACGTTGTGCACTACCTACATTACTCATCACGCTTTCATAGTCTTCAATATCAAGCGTCCATTTCTTGTCGTCTTTTAAAAAGTAAGAATTATCATGCGTCATGTAATGTCCGGTCAATTTAAATTTGGTGCCCCTGCCATCAAAAGGTATGTCATATTTTTCGAGCTTTGCGGCCATATCTTTGGAGACAGGAAGTAGCATCAGATTCTGCAAATTTTCATTCATAAAGGAAGCAGGACAACCAATTCCCGGAATGACATATTTTTCATAATAGGTGGCAATAGCACTCTCTTCCAGAATGTGGACTCGCTTAATCGCCGTGTATTTCCTGAAGGTGGATGCGTCCCATATGCCAAAACTCAATTTCTCAATGGATTGCTGCTCGCCCAGCCTGAAGGCATGGTAATTAAACTCACCATCCATATCACCCGTCACAACATAGGTTTTGCTGGCCGGATCATAGGCTTGCTCTTTCACTTCCAGCCCCTCCCAGTCACAGAGATCGAAAAAGCAGAAATTAAAATAGGAGGGACTGCGCGGGGAAGCTATAGCAACAATAACAATAACGCTAATAATCACATACAACTTATATTTCATTAGATGTTCCCTTGCGTGATGCTTGGCATGGAGGCTTACAATGTATTGGATCAAGCGCGGCTAAACAACCCGACCCTGACTTTATCGCCTATTTTTCATAATGAGTAACATATTGGTCAGAATTAAGAATTTTTTCAGGACTATTACGCCCCTGCAGAACTACTATTATTAGCAGGAATAACATAGCTGGAAGGAATAACATATCTGAAAGGATTAGCCTATTTGGAAGGATAAGCAAGGACGCTCCCGCCCATACTGACAATTTATCTGCTTTCGTCTATCTCCTTCAGCCCTTGCTGCATGCTAAAATCGCCGATCACTCGTACCACAATACAAGAATGATCTTAATATGGCTTTTTCGCTAATTGTTGCTCACCGCATTACTCGCACCGACCCTACTGCCAGCGTTACAACGCAAACTCGCACCGATGTATTTTCAGCCAATGGAAAACTCGATGAGTTGGCCTACGAACTCAAAAATAACTTTGTTCGTAAAAATGCCAAAAGCTATGGGCGATTCTCCAGCGAAACAGCTGAATTTCCGTTTTCAGCGTGGCTGCAAGAATATCGACAAGAGCGTTTGGGATTTACCAGCTTTACCCAAAAAGCATTGAATCATTTTAAAACTGCGCTCGAAAAAAGTGAGAATGTGCTAAACGCTTATATCTTTTTTATCGTCGAAAAAATTGAAGCCGGTGAATTTTTGTATGTGTTTGTAGTAGAGCCCATGAGCGGTTTATATTTTGACGGCGACATCTCTCTTTCTGATTCGCTCTACTTGGACAGCAGCGGTTTTTCACTGGCTGCAAAAATTAATTTACTCGATTGGGACAACGCTGAATCGCTCACCTACCTAGCCTTATTGCGCGCACGCGGCGATAAAGAAGTATCTGATGCTTTCACGAATTTTATTGGCTTTAGTGATAAACACGATATTAAAAGTGATACGAATGATTTCTTACAAACCGTCGAACATTTTAGCCAAACGCTGGACGATACTACTGCGAAAATAACTCGCACAAAAGTGGTCGATTACTGCCTGGAGCAGAAAAAAGCGGGCAAGCCGGTAGTCATTAGCGAATTGTCCAACAGCTTATCGCAAGAGATAAAACATTATGAGCCGGATCATTTTGCAAAATTTGTTGAAACCAAAAATGCCGAAGTTAAAAATGAATTTATTCCCGACTCGAGCCAGCTGCGCAATTACATCCGCATCAGCGGTCGCAACGATTCACTGAGTATGAGCTTCGAGTCTGCCTGCCTTGGCAATGAAATTGTGTATGATGCGGCTAACGACAGCCTTACCATCAAAAATATTCCACCAGCGCTTAAAGCAAGGCTATTGAAGCATTTAAAAGCTAGTCAATAAAAAATAAATTGATTGCGAATTAATGTCCGCTTCGTAGCCCGCATGGAGTACATCGCAATGCGGGAACATTCCCCGTATTGCGATGTACTCCATACGAGCCACCTATATAACTTCTCTCATTTCAACACTGAAGCTGCAAATTAAACCCATCACCCCTTTATACATTTCACCAGTATCGGCAATAACATTTTTGCGCTGATCATATGATCCTGACCGATAACTTCTGTAAATGTCGCAGCAGGCAATGCCTGAGTGAGTTGCTGCGCAACACTGCGCATACTGTCAGGACTTTTTTCACCGATAATAATATACACTGGTAGATTAATTTTTGAAATTCGTGCAACAGGAGGTAGATCACGGGTTAACTCGATATCGTAGGCAAGCGTTGGCGCGAGTGCTTTCATAGTTTTCCAGCCAGGCATCAGGGGCATAAACCATACGAAAAATTTCGGCATGCCAATACCTTTTAAAAAGCAATTGAGCGCTTTGGCATTTTCGCCAGCGTGAAGCAATTCATGTACGCGACGGCTTAAGTAGTTATATTCAGCCTTTTCTTTTTCATCGCAAGCATAGGGTGCGTCATAGAGTGCAATGCCATTAATTTTGTTACCCAACTGCAGCGCAGCTTCCAATGCGAGAACAGCGCCTGAGGAGTGACCGTATAACCAGGCAGAACCTCCAGCAGCAGTAATCATCGCCGCTATATCTTCAACTTCGCGCTCAGGTGCGTAAGGAAGCCTATCGCCACTGTCTCCGCGTCCACGACGATCATAGTTATAAACCGTAAATTCTTTCGCAAACGTTTTAACATCTTGCACAATGGGCATAAATAATCGAAAGCAGGTAGCGCCGGTGATATAAATTAATGCGGGGCCGCTGCCAATCACATCGTAAGCCAGCACTGTTCCATCTTTTGATTTAATTGTTTGCATCTTCTCTCTCGCTATTGAATCGCACTATAGGATTAAGAATCCATTCACCGCCCAACCCCGCTCCACTGCAAAATCCATTTCAAGCTATAGTCGGCTGAGCCTGCTCCAAATCGACATTTATATTTTTGTTTGGTGGTTCGCGACTACTGCTTAAGCCTTCATAGCGAACCACTCGGCCAAACCCATCGGTATCCAGACCTGCGCTGAAGAGTTCACTGTCGACAAAGGCAAAGTAGCGAAAATTCTGTTCAGCTTCCCGCGGCTAGGTCTGCTGCAACGGCTCGAGTCGAAACTCAGGGAAGCAAAGTCATGCACTGCGCACCGGCGCGCTTTCGCGGCAGACTATAGCGGTTAGTGGTTCCGTAAATAAGGGTTGGCGCATCCATAAATTTAAGCTAACTTGTATGACAAATAATATTTACCAAGAGTCATTCTTCCCTTCGTTACAATTCAAACTTAATTCTTAAAAAAACAGGAGACATCTATGCGAGTTATGAAGTCGCTCATTGCCGCCCTTGGCCTGAGCATCAGTTTCACTTCGCTGGCCGATACCCAGGTCAGTATTGATACCACTAAGGCAGGTCCGGTTATCAACAAAAACATCTACAGCCAATTTGCCGAGCATTTAGGGCGCGGTATTTATGAAGGTATTTGGGTTGGGCCGGAATCCAAAACCCCCAACACTAAAGGCTGGCGAAATGATGTTGTGGGTGCGCTGAAAGACTTGCATGTACCGCTAATCCGCTGGCCAGGCGGATGCTTTGCCGATGAATATCACTGGCGCGACGGCATAGGCGCACGCAACCAGCGTCCAGTCAAAGTCAATACCAACTGGGGCGGCGTGGAAGAAAATAATGCCGTGGGTACCCACGAATTTTTTGATCTGGTGGAAATGCTGGGTGCAGAGGCCTATGTGAATGGTAACCTCGGTACAGGAACGTCGCAGGAAATGGCAGAGTGGATGGAATATATGACGGCGGAGGGCAAATCCACCCTCGCCGAATTGCGTCGCAAAAACGGCCGCGATAAACCTTTCCGCGTGCATTATTTTGCCATTGGCAATGAAGCATGGGGCTGCGGTGGCAATATGACCCCCGAGTTCTACACCAGCCTCTACAAACAATACGCCAGCTTTCTTAAAACGCCCAAACACAACACGCCAATATTAATTGCCAGCGGCGGCCACACAGACGACACCAGCTGGGCGGATTATCTCACTGCGAATGTGAAACCCAACTGGGCTTTGCGAATGGAAGCGGTGAGTTTCCACTATTACACCTTGCCGAAAGGCGATTGGACGGTAAAAGGCGCCGCACTCAAGTTCCCTGAATCCGAGTGGATGTCCACCATGGCCAACACTCTGAGAATGGATGAATTTATTATCAACAATAAAAAGGTGATGGACAAAAATGATCCTGAGAAAAAAGTCGGTTTCTATGTGGATGAGTGGGGCACCTGGTACGACGTTACTGGCGATGATAATCCCGGCTTCCTTTACCAACAAAACAGCTTGCGCGATGCGATTGTGGCAGCGTTAAATTTTAATATTTTCCACAAACACGCTGACCGCGTGCACATGAGTATCATTGCCCAGATGGTTAACGTACTTCAGGCAATGATTTTGACCGAAAAAGATAAAATGATTCTGACCCCAACCTATCACGCTTTCAAAATGTATGTCCCGTTTCAAGATTCCACGGCCTTGCCGCTGGAATTAAAAGACGTTCCACAATACACCCTGGGTAAAACTTCTATCGCTGCTGTAAGTGCAACTGCAGCGCGTGCGAAAGATGGCAAAGTGTATATCGCGCTGGTTAATGCCAATCCCAATAAAGCAGAAACAGTCAATGTGCATTTGGCAGGTATTAAAGTGAGCGGCGTAACAGGCCAGGTGCTAACGGCCAAGGCAATGGACACTCACAACACTTTTGCGGCACCGGAAGCGATTAAGCCTGCGACCTATAGCGCTAAAGCGAAGAATGGTAAGTTGACGCTGGAGATTCCAGCAAAAGCAGTGATGGTGGTTGCGGTAGAATAATTTTCCCCGCAAAAAAAAGGAGCGCATATTGCGCTCCTTTTTTTCTAATCCATCTTTTCCTAATCCATTTGTGATTCTCATCCTTTTTTAACTCCTTTCATTTTTTAATTCCTTTTACTTTTTTAATTACCGCCTTTTTTACTTCATTTATTTCTTCGATCCTTGGCTTTTTTCTTTCCTTATCCAATCCTTTTCCATTTCCTTGTCTAATCCCTTAGCTTATCCAGTATTAGCTTTCCTTTTCCGATTACCTCCTTAAGTTTTCAAATTATTATTACATTAACTTTCCTGTTAATGCATAGGAAAACTAACAACCATTACCAGGCTAAATTGCTCTTTTTAACAGTAATATCGCTATCTCCAAGCAACTCTGGCACCCATCCTTGCACGCAATCATAAACCGACTTTCCATTCACGGCGACATTATAACTAGGGTAACCATCGTGCGCGCCATCGATGCTAATCAGTTTTTTAGTAGGGTATAAAATAATATCAAAGGCATAATTTATATTCGGCAAAACCCTTACCGCTGTTGCAGTTTCACCTTTAACTGAAAATTTTACACAGCCGGTTTCAAATACTTTTTTTGTTACTTTAAAGTCATTGCGAATACTTGAGAAACTCATTCCCAAAAAATTCGTTTTCCCTGTGGTCACTACATCCAGAATTGTTTTCTTGATGGGATCAATAGAAATTGTGTGCGTTGATTTCACCCCCACCTCAACAGTGAGCCAGCTAACATTGCGAATCGCCGTTTCAATTTGAACTTTTATTATGTCACTGTCAGCCATTTTCTAACTCCAGATAAAGGTAATGTTTAATTCGTTTTTATACTCGTCAGGTTCCTTGCACATTTATAGTTCTTCTGCAAAACAATTAAAACGAAGTGTTGCTCCTTAAACTCAATGGGGATTGAGAGTAAAACCAGGCTCAGAGTGAAAATGTGAAATCGTTTACCATTTAAGAAGGTTCAGTCGCCAAAGGCAATAAAAAAAACAAAACTTTATAATTCTCTATGAAAATTGCGATGGACTTGGCAATGAAATTATTGAATTTATTTAAAGTGTTACGAAAAGATATTTCATCGTCGATTTACTTTACATTCGCTGTCGTCGATTTATTTTACACTTGGCTTTGCTGAAAACACTTGCATTCTCGCTTCATATTTTGCAAGCGAAGGGTATAAAAAAGGAACGAAACTCTGCAGACAAGGCAACTCATTCCACAGAGGTTTCCCACGCAGAAAAGCGTTAACTTACATTTTTCAATAAATTGCTTTTCGTTACTGAATGCATGTCAATTTATTTTCCCGATTGGATGTGAATACAAAAACTCACCAAAAATAACCCGCAGCCAATCAGAAACTTGAAGGCAAGGAAATTTTTATTTCGTTTGGTGCATATGCAGAATGTTTGGTGTCGCAGAGCACGACATTTTTCTGACCAACATTATCATTAAAAAAAATTACTGTTACTGTCGAATTTTCGTTTTACCAATCGACTAATACTTGAAGTTCGCCAAAATCTATTTAACAATTTGTTATACACATCATCATTAATTGCGAGGATTTTAAAATGAGAGTCATGGTTATGGTTAAAGCTAGTAAAAGCTCAGAGGCTGGCGTAATGCCCACCCAAGAATTATTGGCTGCAATGGGTAGCTACAACGAAGAATTGGTAAAAGCAGGAATTATGCTTGCAGGCGAAGGCTTACACCCAAGCTCAAAAGCCGTGCGCGTACATTTTTCTGGCAAGGAACGCATGGTTATTGATGGGCCGTTTACTGAAACCAAAGAGCTAATCGCTGGCTATTGGCTATGGCAAGTCGAATCCATGGAAGACGCTATCGAATGGGTTAAACGCTGTCCCAATCCGATGCTGGAAGATTCCGATATCGATATTCGCCCCATCTTCGAGGCGGAAGACTTCGGCGAAGAATTTACCCCTGAGTTACGCGCGCAAGAAGATAGATTGCGCGCGCAAATATCGCAATAAAATGTAGCTTGACGGCTAGCCAAGTGTCACTTACCTTCTAGCCTTCCACACACCGCATAGCCTTCCACCGTTACGGGTGTAATGTCCCAGGAGATTACACCCGTGCCTTAGCTCCGTGCACAAACGAACCGAACTAGAGCCGAAAGTTAATTATGGTTAACTGATCGGCCAAAAACCTGTTCTTAGGTTTTTCATCATCCCGATTATCCGTAGAAGGTTATTTGCTTTTCAGCCTTTCTGCAGCCGGAATATATCACTCAGTAATCGCCAGGGACCTTATGAAAATTTCAGACGCAGCAAAAATAAAAAACCCACGCCTAACTGCCGGCCTTAGCGGCATAGTCAGCTTTTTACGATGGTTAGGCGCGCGTGAACTATCCGTCCTGGTTGTATTGTTCGCGCTGATGGGATCGCTGTGGGCGTTCGTGGAGCTTGCTGAAGAAGTTATGGACGGCGAGACCCACGATTTCGACCGTATTATTTTATTGAGCATGCGCAATGCCAATGATCTGGGCGACCCCATTGGCCCACGCTGGGTTGAAGAAATCGGCCGCGATTTCACCGCGTTGGGCGGCAACGCAATACTTACGCTACTGACCTTAGCCGTAGTTGGCTTTCTGATTTTGGAGGGCAAGCGCCGGGTGGCGCTGGTGCTGGTTGCGGCGACGCTGGGCGCTTTAAGTGTCAGCACTCTATTGAAATACTCCATCGACAGAGATCGCCCCAACCTCGTTCCCCATGGCTCGGTGGTCTACACCGCCAGCTTTCCCAGCGGGCATTCCATGCTGGCGGCAAGCACCTATCTCACCATGGCGGCGCTACTGGTTCGCGTGCAGCGGAGCCGGCGAATTAAAGCCTACATTTTGTTAGTGGCGATTATTACGACCATTCTTGTCGGAGTGAGCCGGGTGTACCTCGGCGTACACTGGCCAACCGATGTACTGGCGGGCTGGACCGCGGGCGCAGGCTGGGCACTGCTATGCTGGCTACTTGCGCGCTGGTTACAAGTGCACGGCGCAGTTGAAAACGCGAATGACACCATCATTAATCAAGCAACCAAAGACTATGAAAATCCCCATTAACAGTTGCTTTGCGAAGGCCAGGTAAAAGTGTCCATTTTATTATTCGGAGGAGGGCTTAAGGTGAACGCGATAAATTCGAACCAGAAACAGCAATCGAACCTAAGATCGACGCAATCCCCAGAGCAAAAAAATTATGTCAGCTAGCATCAACGCCCTGTTAATCATTAACCCTAACAGTCGTAACGGGGCGGAAACCGACATCACCGAGGGCATCGAACTATTGGAGTCATCTGGTTTTATACTGATCAAGGCCGAATCTAAAAGTGCCGAAGACACCGCACGACTGGTTGATCGCTATCATAAAGAAATCGAACTGGTGATTATTGGCGGCGGCGATGGGTCCATCAATTCTGCAGCTGCTCCGGTCTTTCGCCATAACTTAACGCTGGCGATACTGCCTCTCGGTACAGCCAATGATTTAGCTCGCTCCCTGGGCCTGCCCACGGATTTACTTGAAGTATTTAAAATAATCGCCGCTTACAAGCGGCGCAAAATTGATTTGGGCTGCTTCGATGGTCATTATTTTTTCAATGCTGCCAATATTGGTCTTGGCACCCACGTCACGCGCGCATTGACCCCCGAAATCAAAAAGCGCTGGGGAGTTTTTAGCTATTTGCGCGCGGCCTTCGCGGCCTTTAAAACCAATCGCAAATTTCGTGCGACTATCAATGTTGATGGCAATGAGTATTGCCTGAAATCAATTCAGCTAGCCATTGGCAACGGACGTTTTTACGGGGGTGGAAATGTTATCGATGAAGATGCCACTATCGATGACGGCTTACTCACACTCTACAGCTTGCCGCCGCAATCCATGTGGGAGCTGTTGCGCATGGCGCCATGGTTGCGAGCTGGAAAGCACCGTCAATTAGAACGCACCTTTACTGCGGCTGGACATCGAATTGAAATACATACTATGCCCAGCCGCTCGGTTTTTGCGGACGGGGAACCCGTCAGTAGAACCCCTGCAGTATTCAAGATTATTCCTAAAGCGTTAAACGTTGTTTATGTAGAACCCGCAGGGCCTAATACCGCAGCCTGAGCCTTAAAAATGCCGCGCGGGGAATAGAAAAATTGTGTTAACCGGAGATATTACTATGAATTTTTTTCGCACAGATGGCCAAGCTGCCCTTAACACTTTACTGGTAACAACGCGGGAAACACTTGATCATTACCGCGACGCAATGGAATTGGTCGACACCAAGCTGGCGGAGTTATTTCGCGATATTTGTGGACAAAGGCGAAGCTTTGTTCATCGCCTTGAGACGGCGGTAAGAGCATCGGGAACGCTACCGGCAGTGCCGGACCCGGACAAGGAAGCGGCTGAAATGTTGCTGCATCACGTTGCCGCGCTGATTAAAAGCCACTACGCTCGCGACCTACTGGAACAGCGGATCGAGGGTGAAAAAAAGCTCGCAGCGCTCGTAATTGAGGCGCAGACCGCCGAGCTTGATTCGCCACCGACGACTTTGTTGAATGACTTTGCGCAGCATATTTCTGACACGGATGCGAAGTTGCAATCGCTGCAGACACAGGTTTCGGCTCAGGAAGAGTAGCGCTATTTAAACCACGCGCCGGTGCCTCTTGAAAGACGTTATCTCGCATCCAAAGTCCAGCCTGATTGCGTATAAGAAAACGCAGTTACACCTGTATGCACTCCACAGCTGGAGCTTAGGAGTGTGAAGAAACTGGAGCTTTGCGGCGAGAGGATTGCAGCGAAGCCCATGTGCAACTCAAGGCCTCATTTGCTCACAACTATGCTTCCGTCGATGAAGGCTCCAACCCCAACTCTTTTCTCTGCTTAGCGCTTTTTTCTGCCTTCAGCAAAGCAAGATCCAACGCATCCATAAATTCATTAACATTGATGGGTTTGGTCAAATAACGGAAAAAACCTGCGGCTATGCCTTTTTCGATATCACGTGGAATAGCATTGGCCGACAGGGCTATTACCGGGATATGAGCTGTTGCCGGGTCGTTGCGTAAAATTTCCAAAGCGTCAAAACCGCTAATGCCCCCGGGTAAATTGATATCCATCAAAATCACATCAGGGTTGAAGCTATGAACTAATTCGAGACCATTATGCGCATCCACCGCAGTTAATAATTTTAAATCGCTGCGACGCGCAATCAATTGCTCGACAAGCACCAGGTTGGCAGGGTTATCTTCGACATACAACAGCGTACGCTGGAATGACAATTCGTTGTCGACTCGGAGGTTCGCATTATTCGCAGTAAATTTGTTATCAGCGTCAAAGACCAGCTCTGGAGCAACAGATGCAGGCAGTTCGACCCAGAATATACTTCCGACCCCGACCTTACTTTCCATACCAATAGTACCGCCCATAAGCTCAACCAATTGCTTGGTCACGACCAGGCCTATACCAGTTCCCTCTTCAGCGCTGGCTTCTTGCCCCAGGCGATTGAATGGCTGGAATAACTGCGCAACTTGTTCTGGCGTTAGCCCCGCCCCGGTATCGGTCACGCTGACACGCAAGCGATTTTTACTGCAGGGCAGACATTGGATTTGAATGGTGCCGCCAGTTTTATTGTACTTAATGGCATTCGACAGCAGGTTGATCATCACTTGCTTTACCCGGGTGCGATCGGCATGCACATAAAGCAGATTTTCAAAACTGGGAAAGGTCATTGTTATCCCACGCTGACGTGCCTGGGGTTCTATCATCGCCTGGCAATCTTGCAGCACATTAGTCAGTGACATAGCCTCTCGCGACATGGTCACTTTGCCCGATTCGATTAATGCCAAATCAAGAATCTCATTGATCAAGCGAAGTAAATACCAGCCCGCCTGCAAAATTTGGTCGATAGACAGCTTCTGCGCCGGCGTAGGCGGCGGGATGTCGGAGTCCATCAACTGCGCAAACCCTAATACCGCGTTAAGTGGTGTGCGCAACTCATGGCTCATGCTGGACAAGAATTCTGATTTGGCCAGGTTAGCTTTTTCTGCAACAGCTTTAGCGCCCGCCAATTCCACATTATTATTTTGCAGGGCAAGCTCAAATTGCTTGCGTTCAGTAATGTCGCGGGCCGCTGCAAATACTCCTTGTAGACGCCGGTTACGGTCATGAAAAGTGGTCGCGTTATAGGACACCACGGTTTCCACTCCATTTCTGGATTTAGCCGTTAACTCGTAGTTAGTGACTTTTCCTTCTTGCAGCACTCGCGTGATGGCAGCCTCTGCGCGCTCAGAGTCAGTAAAATAATTTTTGAACGGAGCACCAATTAATTCGTCGCGAGTGCACCCGGTTAATGCCTCCATTTGCTGATTGACATCGCTAATGATGCCGCGCGGATCCGTGGTCATAAGCGCATCAATATTGGATTCAATTAATGAGCGAGTGTAGAACTGCTGGTCACGCAACTGTTGATCAAGCAAAGCTTGCTTTTCTTCCACCTGTTTGCGCGCGGTGTTGTCGGTACCGATCAATAGGTAGCCAATAATAGTATTTTCGGCATCGCGCAATGCGGTGACCGATACAATCGCTGGCAAGCGGCTGCCATCCTTGCGGATATAGGTCAGCTCGTAAATATCTTCGATACCACGCGAGGCCTTGAATACGAGCGCCTCAAAACCTGGCGTAATGGTAGTCGCCAACTCAGCCGAGAGTTCCGCTGCGCGCGCTATCAACTCTTGCGAATCCGAAATACCTGCCGGAGTAATCTTATCCACCATATCTTCTGCTTTGTAACCGAGCATGCGCTCAGCTCCGACGTTAAAGATCTGGATTACACCCTGTGCATCGGTAGCGATACTGGAGAAATTAGCGCTGTTTAAAATAGCATCTTGCAAGGCACCCACTTTAAGCAAAGCGGATTGAGTTTTTAGCGATTCGCTCGTCACACGTTTGTTGCCCATTTTCCTTAAGCGCATATAGGTCACTGCCTGACAGACTAGCAATAACACGATGATGCTAATAGTGACCAAAACTCCGGCCAATTGCATAGCGGTACCAAAAGTAATGCTAGTGATTAGTACCAGAATTACGAAAGTCATTCCAAAACCAACCAGCATGAGTCGCTCGAGCGACGCTTTGTCCGTTGCGTTCATATTACCCTCAGAAGTTTTCTTTTAATGGACCCATCCCCGCCTGCTTGCGTACAAAATAGACAGAGTGATTATGTTTTTTAATTGAAGCTAGCGTATATCAAGTGCGTTTAATGATTTTCCGTTGCGACAACATTTGTTGCAACGGATCGGAGAAGGGAACCAACAAAGTAAATTGGAGAATAGCCCACATCAAGGAATCCTCAAACCTTATATAGATCAGAGCAGATAAGGTCAATAACTCTTTAACGCTCAAGCAATATCGACAGCAGTGCGATATAAAATCTGCTAAATAACCGGGCATATATGTTATAGCAAATCTTGATAGATACGCGCTCTGTCACACCAAATAAAGAGTGTACTGCTTATTGGGCAATTTCTTTATCTATTGTCAACTCTGCTCATAGTCGATAGCTAGCGAGAACTTTTTATAATGTAGTATCTTTTCGTTTGGAGCTCTCTGGACAACAGAAGTAATTCACAAAGAACTACTACTCGATGAGCTAGAACCTATTAATTTATTTTTTTCAGCATACTGCTTTTTAGTTCTTAAATAGAAAGCCGTGGCCATAAATTCTTGCTGAGCCTTAGCTTTTGTTTTCTCATGGATAAAAATAATTTCGCCATCTTCCGAAACATGATCAATACCCTCGCCCTTTCTTAGCATAACAATTTCGAGCGTCGTAGGATCACCGTCAGACTTATAATTAATTGCGACGCCGTCTATCTGCGAAGCAGAAAGCAAATTCACTTTTGTTGTTGCCACCATGTCTTCCAGCAATGCTTGCTCGTCTGACGTCAGCGTCAAATCAGGTGGCTTAGCAACCGCATGAGTACAGAGCAATAAAAATAACGCGGCCGTATAAACTTTAAAATGTTTCATAGTAATTCCTGTAGTTATGGTAACCCTTCACATACGCATAAAATGCATTTAATATTTATTTGTGCATCATCTTTTATTTATTGAACAATTTCGACATATCCAAATAATCTCCACAACAAGCGTGCTTCATATTCCTTGCACAGCTATGCACTCAAACTCGGAAATATTTTCACGCAGTTTTTTCGCTTCCTTATATTCAACAGAATCATAAAACCCTTTAGCGTCCTCAAGCTCAGGAAACTCAATCACAACAATTCTACGATTTTCTTCCGGGCCCTCCAAGGTGGTGACCTGATCACTTCTCACCAGAAATTTCCCTTTGTGTTTTTCAACCAAGGGTGGAACCTTTCGCTGGTATTCTTTTAACAAAGAAGGATCGCTAACTTTTATACGAAATATAATCAGTGCTGACATTACTTCCTCCAAAGGCTTAATTTTAAATGGCCATTCAGTTTCGTGAATTTTGTAAGAGCCGCGAGCCGAGCGGTATGTTGCCGTCATTAATTTTAGTGTTGGCTCAATATACCTCAATTTAAATTTAAGAGAAGCGTGAATTAAGTGAATCTTTGAATTCCCCTGATGGCTACTCTATCAAGAGGTCTTACGCCAAAAAGCAGTTAGACTACATAAGATTTTTTTGCGGCTTAACAACGAATACTAATTGGTGCGTTAGCGCACTGATGTAAATAATTAGGGTTCGTACTGTTGAACTAAAAAATTTAAATCATGCGCTTAATTTTACAGCGGAGCAGTGTGATATTAACTGCTCGCGCAGCAGTACACAGAGTAGATTTATTAGTTTTCATTAACTCTATTTACTCGAGATTACTATGACTTCGTATATTAAAAATTATGCGTTAATTACCGGTGTTACCAGCGGCATTAACTAAAAAAAAATGCCGCGAAACACTACAATTTGAGTATTGTAGTGCGCTTATCTGCAAAGCTCTTGGAAGTTGTTGCTGACGGATTCGATGCATTAATGCGAGGGGGATGATACGGTTATTTCCGGCTTTAAAAATAAAGCGCAGGTTGCACTGAGTAATTTGATTCCCGATAGGGCCATAGCAAAAGCCACATTAAAACAACAGGAGCCACGGGGAACTCATTAGCTATCTTGTACAAACCCAGGATATAAATTTATTTGCTTGATGTGACTTGGTGAAATTGACGCGCAAAAAACCGCAAAGCTGCAACTTTAGAAACGTCCACATTGGACGTGGCAGCTTTACGAAAATAGTTTCCACTGACACTTGAAATCACTGTTTAACAGCAGCATGTTGTGCCTGTATGTCTTGATCTGCACAGGATTTAACAATTGCATAACCATGATTTTTTAAGAGCAAATAGCAGTCGTCAATTATTTTTTTATTCTCTTCCGGATATTTTTTTAATGCTATTAAGGCCTCCATATCCTGATCAATACAACCTTTTACAGTTGCAGGACCATAGCCACCCATTTGCGCCTGACACCTTCTGCCTATTTCCTCGCCAACATCGTCTGCTGCAAAGGCCACGCAGGATGAAAAGGAAACGAGCATCATTACTAATCTGTATTTATGCATATTATCCATCCTAATTATTACCTAACCTTAAACTTCATGGCTGGCCTAATGACCAGTTTTGTAAATTAATCAGTTTTATATAACTGATTAAAGCTATTATTTTTAATCGTTTTGTGGGCACAGAGGAACCCGCTTGCGTACTCGGCGCAAATAATTAATCGCGAATAATTTTTTGTTTTGCATACCTAAAGTAAAGACTATGAACTCTATGCATGCCAGTGCACTTTACCGATTATTAATACTTTTTCGTTTTAATTTCTGGCAGTCGCCAAGGTTAACTGGCATATGAATAGCGATTCCAGCCAAGCTACTTTTAGATGCGAATATTATTTTTAATAGAGATTTTTTGCATAACGAAAATTTTTACAATTTCTTTCATATTCGAAATGCAAAAAAACAGGATCAGATCCTGTTTTTTTGCTGCGTCATTTAGCTTGTATTGACGATTACTTCCGCCAAATTCCTGTGTATACCGAACCGCAGTACCACCAGCCTGTTCTGGTATAGCCCTGGTAGGCGTAGTGATCAGATTTGTCAGCAAACACTGACGCATTCATACCGAAGTGGGCATACCACGAACCTTGTGCTGGCACCCAGGTGCTGTTGTAGATTTGTCCGCTTGAGGTACAGGGAAGTGTATCGAGCATTACACCTGAATCTGCCATGTGGTTGAACCACATTTGAAAATGTTCATCCTGAATGTTATTGATGGTCCAATAACCTACGGAATGGGGAGCCCAGACCAACGCAGGTCCGTTGGGTAAAGTATTGCCGGCAAACATTGTCCAGGGGCCAGCGACCGGCGCTGTATTGTTGTTGAAAGGCGTGGTTGAGCCGTGTGCAAATTTCATAGATACCGGCAGGCCATCTTTCTCCATATGCACATGCAAATGTGGACCAGTGGAGTTACCACTATTGCCGACTATGCCGAGAACTTGTCCGGCGTGCACCTTGGCACCGTTGGAAACCACACCATCAGCGGTCCAGGGATTGAATGACGGACTACTCAGCAGAGTGCCGTTGTGTGGGCAAAGCGATGAAGGAACTGTGCCCGGTTGAGCGTGCGCATAAAGTACATAGACGCCATCGTCTTGCAACACCCAGACATGATTTCCGCCGCGCCCGATGTAGCCATCAAGTACATTTTGCAGTTTGCTTCCCGCTTTATTTTCGGGAGAGTTCCGCCAGCAACCAACCACAGTGCCCGCCGCCATAGCGCGAATTTTTGCACCGTAAATAATATGATTTGAATTCACTGTGCTATCGGCACCCGTAGTTTTTAGGCCGCTCCATTGGTTATTGCCAATGTGGCGAACTGCACCTATATCCCTGCCGCGCGCTTGGGTTCCACCTGAACTATGATCGCCCGTTGCGTAACGATAATTGAGGTTAATATCATCACTGCGTAAAGGAAATTCAAGTGCGGCCGCAGAGAAGGAGAATAACGCTGCAGAAGCAAGCAAGGCGGCGTGAGTAAAAGAGCGAATTGTAGTCATGAGTAAAGATCCTTATAAATTAAAATTTTTGTGTGAGTTTCAGAATAATTCCGCCCTTGGAAAACGCTTTTATGATGACCAAGCGCTTGGGGCGGAGAACTAAATCCTTTTAACACCACGCCTCTTTAGCGGTTTGTGGTTAACGTCCTTGTGGGATTCATTCTACGGAATACAGAAAATCCAAGAAGCCGCCGCTGGCTGCAACTCTTGTGCGACATCGACGAAAAATTTTGCGGCCATCGGCTCCAGTTTTAAATAGAAAAGGAAATATTCACATTACTGGCTGGATTTTTAGATATTGGTAACGATTAATTAAAAAAAATGATGTTTATTTATCAACGGGAAGTTTCAGGGTCAAGGCGGGGAAAAAATTACTTTGAAGGTGTATAGGACTTTTCCGACACAGATGACCGACAACGAAATAGAAAAAATCCCGCAACGACCGGATCGCGACGGGATACTCATCAAGCACAGCACGCATCGAATTGCACGCTATGCTTTACCAACAGCTGGTGACTAAGCCACGCAGTAAATTTTATTCCAGGCGCAATATTGAAAACTTAAGCTTCAATTTTGAGCAGACTTCCCGGAGGAGATTGCGTGAGATAAGGGTTGGCATTATTGGGGTTGTAGGTACCTGCATTGGTGGCATTGTCAGTGCCGCTACCTTGACCAGGATTGGTTCCGTCGCCCAAGCCGGAGCGATTTGTTGATGTATCTTTCGTCGCCACTTCAGGAGTGGTAATCGGATTGGGTAAGGTTTTTACAGCAATAATAGCGTCATTAAAATCTTTATCTCCACCGCCATAGAGGTCTTCGAAACCAATCACGGTGCCTTCCGTTGTTTTAGTGAATCGCGCGTGCTCTAAATTATCGACATTGTTTGCGGCTGCCCCAGTTTTGAAAAATTGGCCAACACCGTTATCAATACCAAAATCAATTTTAGTGCCCGCCGCAAACTTACCTATATTGTAAGTTCCGGTTTGGTTATCTATTCCTAAATAGTTGCGAGTTTTAAAATTGTCGGACGACCAATATATTTTGTTGTTGTATCCGGAATCTGAATTTTTAATATCGATTACAACATCACCATCGCCCGCTACGAACTGATTAGCCTCAGCTGCTTGTGGCGTTGCTGGCTTTCCGATTGCGCCGTTTTGATTATAAAGTCCAAGGTCAGGCGTTTTAGGCGCTGCTACCTTACCCGCCTTAGCATCTTTAACTGCCTGTGCTGCGAGGGCTTTGGCTGCCGCTGCCGCTTGGGCTTGGGCTACTTTGGCTGCGGCCGCGGCCGCTTTCGCAGCAGCAGCGATTTGTGCTTGCGCCGCTTTGGCTATGGCCGCTGCTTGTACTTGTGCCGCTTTGGCTGTTGCAGCTGCTCGTGCTTGCGCAGCTTTCTCGGCAGCGGCTGTTGCCTTTACGGCCTTAGCAATTTCTGCGGCCTGGGCTTTTGCCACCTTAGCGGCGTTTGCCGCTTCTGCCTTTGCCGCTAACGAAGTGAGTAATGCTGGATTTTTTGCGGCAACAGGCGAGCTGGCTGAAGAAATTGAGCTAGTCATAAAGTATCCCTTGGCAGAAGTGAGTAACTGTTGGAGTGTCAGTGCGCCCAGTTAGTAACAACTTCTGCGCAACCCGGCTGGCATGGAATTTCTTCTTTAGCCCCGTAGCTTTGCGTCCCCAACTTTCGCTGGGTTTGCCAACATTGTTAGCATAGATCCAGATGAATTAGACGTCAAAAGCTCTTAAGAGGGATGTTATATCGATTGGCAGCAAAGAAAATAAGATACCCAGCTTTTATTCTATCTACCGCACATGCACCATCTATCTGACTTAACTTCCAAACCTGTTAATTTCACGATTAGTAAAAGTAGCTGTTTGTACCTACCCAAATGTCAGCTTTGGTAAGCACAAACAAATTTATCTAAAATAACCGCGCTCTACACTGGAAGTAGAGAGCGAGCGAAATATTTTTTCCCTGTGCCACCATCAAACAATAACCAGCAACATTTTTATACTTAAGGCTAATGCAATCACTGCAAATATTTTTTTCAACACCGGCGCCGGCAAGCGATGGGACCAACGCACACCGTAAGGAGCCATAAGAAGGCTAGTGATAGATATTGCGAAAAACGCCGGTAGATAAATAAACCCGAGGGTGTAAGTTTCACCTGATGTTTTCGTCCAGCCATTAATCAGGTAACCCAATGTTCCTGCAATGGCGATAAATAAGCCAATTGCAGCAGAAGTACCAATGGCCTTTTTAATTTCCATATTCCTGAAAGTCAAAAAAGTGACGGTAAGAAAACCGCCGCCCACTGCAGCAAGTGCTGACACTGATCCAATCCCGGTGGCGACCCAAAAGGATTGATTAAAACTGTTATTTTTTGCACTGGGCTTGGGACTCCAACTCAAAAACATTTGCACCGCAACCAACGCCATAAAGGCCGAAAAAAAAATCGCTATATAAGCCGAACTTAATTCCGTAGCGAGTCGAGTCGTGAGAAAGCCACCCGCAATAATTCCCGGCGCCATAGCCTTCACCGCCCGCCACTCCACCGCCCCGCGCAATGCCTGCGCACGAAGACTCGACAGCGAAGAACTTAACATGCAAGCCATAGCGGTACCTAAAGCCAGATGAACAACATTATTTTTATCCACATCTTGGTAAATAAAAAATGAAGTTAGTATAGGCACCAATATTCCGCCGCCGCCAAGCCCCAGCAACCCAGCCATAAAACCCACAAATGACCCTAACAACATATATAACAATATCCACTCAATGCTTGGCATATTAACCTCGACGCTTTAGATTTTTAGGACGCTGCCCGCCCCCAGTATTGTCCGACGGTGCATCGAGGGCTATGCTATTAGTTAAAGTTAACTTGAAGTCAAGCAATATTCATCAGGAGCAAATAATGGATATAGGTGAGGTCGCAAAAGTATCTGGCTTACCCGCATCAACGCTGCGTTTTTACGAAGAGAAAGGACTTATTCAATCAACCGGGCGGAGTGGTTTGCGCAGGCTTTTCGCTGCGGGAGTAATAGAGCGATTGACTTTGATTGCCTTGGGGCGTAACGCCGGTTTTTCACTGGATGAGATTGGTGAAATGTTTACACCAGAGGGCCCAGAAATTAATAGATCATTACTTTCAATTAAGGCCGATGCGTTGGACAAAAAAATAAAAGCACTCACGGCAATGCGCAATGGCCTCCGTCACGCAGCTGCTTGTTCTGCCCCGAATCATTTTGAATGTCCGAAATTTTTGCAGTTACTGCGTGTGGCCAGTAAAAATCCGCGCAGACAACAACATCAATTAAAAGGTAAACTACAGAAAAATAACACGCAGAATAAAATTAAATAAAATCAGAAGGACAAATGATTCCTATCCGATTAGTTTTGTAAGCACCAAGATCCATAAAAGTGCGATTCGCTATGGTGAGGTAATTTTCTATAATGGAATGGCCATGAAACACATGATGAATATTTTTGACATTGCTAACTAAAGCCATCTTTTCTGGCGAAGAATATGGCTGAATTTTATTCCATAACATATCGCTCGTTTCACGTATGGCTTCCACTTTTAAAGGATCGATATTAAGCAGCAAATCTTTCACGGCGCTCCAATCGCATTCATCAGGTAATTCTGCATGGACTAAACCTACAGAGTTGCCGTTTATTAATTCAAGTTCAATAGCTATAGGTAATTTACTAAATGCTTCATAGTAGGGGCGAAGCATCTCAAAATCCATGTCTTCCGCCCAAGCGCCACCCCACATCAGCCATTGCCGCCGTAAGGTTTCCGACTCTTGTTCTACCGTATTGATTAGCATCCGCTCGTGGTTTCCCTGAATTGCAAAGAACCAGGGTTTAGCCAACCACTCCAATGCCAAGTGCGACTCATCGCCGCGATCAATTAAATCGCCGAGACTAAAAAGCCGATCGCGTTGCTCATCGAAACCTATGTTATTTAGAGCTTCCTGGAGAATATAAAAATGGCCGTGGATGTCGGAACAGATATAATCTTTTCCGATCACATTTGCGGAAAATATCCGTATCAATTGGGTTTTATTCATAAGTCAAAAGCATTCCTGTTGCCTCAAGAGATATTCATCAACATCTCTTTCAATTCATTGACGCCACATTTCGTGGTAAGACATTCGGTGTTCACCCACCAGGAGCATCATTTTTTTGATCCAAGCTCAATTTCGATAACATTCGATAAAATATCATCTAGCTTATTTAATTCAACATTAAAATTTAAACCTTTATACTGAACCAATATGACACCCGAATTAGGAATGGAAAAATGTTTATTCAACTCTAATTCTACCGACAAAGAAGTTCCCGGTTCAATCTTAACGTAATCCTCAGGAAATTTTGATTCCGCAACTTTGAATTTTTTCGTTCTTTCAAAAGAAACTCCATCCATCGTTAAGACCAAACAATCCACGTAATACTTATTATTTGCAAACGCTAATTTTTTGTCTAAAAAATAGGCGCCGCTGCCATTATTCTTAAACGTTACATGTATTGACGTAGCATTTAAATTTTTAGCTTCTACCAAATTAACCGAGATATTTTTATTCTCCATCGCCACCACTCTCAACAAAATATTGGAAGTTATCAGCATTATTAAGAGCATTGTCAGAGTTTGTTTTCGCCAATTCAGTTGCCCCAGCTTGCCCATAGACATGATCCTCGGTGTCGCCCACAGTTTTATAGTGCGAAATTTCATGCGCCAATGTACCAGATGTCGAATCATAACCGTCAACAGGAGCGTTTCCAAATTTTTGCCCTAGGTATATTTTCTCTTCATCATTTGGGTAGACATATGCATAAAGACGCGGATCGTCTTCAGCCGGATCAGCTCTAAAAAAATTATCCAGAGTTAAATTATTCGCTATATCGAGCGCTTTATTTATTCGATCACTAATAAGTTCCTTAGCCTCCAATTTGTCTGAGCCAAACCAAGTTAGGAATAAAAGCTGGGTTTTATCATCCCATAAATTTAATGCCTCTTGTTTCGCTACTAACTGCGTTTTTAGAGCCTCAATTGAATCCAATATTTTTTTATCTGCCGCACCTGCCTCTACGCCAGCAATTCTACTTTCCTTACAAACTAACCCCAACGGATCAATCCACCCCGTCGGATTAGGTGCATATTGATACCCATTCACCCCACCCAACAACCCGATCGGATCTTGCGTGGTAAATTGCCCTACACTCGGATCATAATATCTATGACGATTGTAGTGCAGACCCGTTTCTTCATCAAAATACTGGCCCTGAAAACGTAAATTATTTTCAACTTCTTCAACATTTTTTAATGCGACATTGCCGTAAGTTTTATAACGCGCTCTCCAAACAATATTACCTTGCTGATTAGTTAGCTCACGCGGTGTGCCGAGGTGATCGAGATGATAATGATAAATTTCACCGTCTTGCACCATGGCGACGGGTTTAAAACTTTCGGGTTCGTAGACGTAGGTTTTTTTAATATTGTTGCGTTGTTCTTGCGCGAGTTGATCGCCGGCCCACAAATATTGCGTAGCGCCGAAGCTGTCTTGTTTGCGAATGCGACGGCCGATGGGGTCGTAGGCGTATTCGGTGGCTTGGCCATTTTTAATAACTTTGCTCATTTGGTTATTAAAATTGTATTCAAAAACAGTTTCGAGCTTGCCGCCTTTACCACGTGTTTCACGAATTAAATTTCCGCGCGCGTCGTATTCGAATTTGCGGTCGCCTTGCAGTGCCAGGCGATTGCCGCGCGTGGTTTTTCCGGCGGAATTTTTCTGTTGTGCGAGTAAATTCCCGGCGGGATCGAAGACAAAATTTTCAGCCAGGTCACCTTCGGTGCGTTTGAGTCTGTCCACCATGTCGTACACATAGCGCACCTCCCAGGTGTCACCTTTGGCGATGCCATCTTTAAAAGAACTGAGATTACCGAAAAGATCGTACTGATATTCACGATTAATAATGCTGATTTTTTGTTGGCGATTTTCGGTTTGCTGTTTTACCAAACGGCCCATAGGATCGTAATCGCTATGGGTAAGTAACTCGCCTTGCTGGCGCTTTACTTCAAGACCAAACGCATCGCGTTCAATGTGGGTAATAGCGTTACTATTCAATAAAATATTTTGTAACCGATCAGCTGCATCGTATTGGTAATCAATAGTTTGTCGATCTGGCAGTTGCAATTTTTTTAACTGGCCAGACGCGGTGCGTTGGTAATGAATATCCACCATGCTTTCGCTGATGCGTTGGCGCTGTGCGTTTATATCGCTGTGATGTTCTTTAATTAAACGACCCATGCGATCGTATTGGAACGCAAGATATTGTTGGCCGTTATAGGTTTCTTTAAGGCGGCCTGCGGGGTCGTACATGTAGCGATTTAATTCGCGGTATTGGCCTTCGCTGTCCGCCATGGCACGGCTGACCTTACTTAGCATGCGACCTAAAGGATCGCGCTCAAATTCGGTAATGACTTCGCCGGCATCCAGGTGTTTAAGCAAATGCCCGGCGGCGTTGTATTTGTAATGCTGGGTGCGGCCATCGAAACCCACTTCTTTGATCAGCCGCTCATTGCCATCGTAAACAAATGCGTAGTCATCACCATTTTCGTTGGTCAAACGAATTAAATTGCGTTCGGTATCGTATTCGTAAGCGAGGCTGTTGCCTTCCGGATCTGTGCGGCGAACGACCTGGCTCAGGCCATCATATTGATAGTGGGTAACGCGGCCACGCCGGTCGCTCATACGTTCAATTTGGCCGTTGCCGTTGTAGGCGATATCAACGCGCTCGCCGGTTGGATAGCTGATGCGTTCCAGTTCGCTGCTAGCGTTATAAAAATAATGCGTGGTGCCGCCGTGAGCGCGGCTGGCCAACCACACATCCATTTGTACCAGCTGGCTCCAGCTGTTGTAGGTAAATACTTGTTTGTGACCTTCGGGGTTTATCAGGGCGATGAGTTCACCTGCATCACTCCATTGGTAGCGCGTCACTTGCTTGCGCGAATTTTCTTGCTTGCTCAGTAAACCCTGGGTGTTGTAACGGTAATAAGTCACCTCCCCATCGGGTGCAGTGAGGGTTTCCAACAGGCCGCGGCTGTTGTAGGTGCGCTGCCAGTGAGCCCCGTCTTTGTCGGTAGAGGAGGCTAACTTATCCTGGAAATAATAGTGAACCTGGCGTTGGTCGAGGGCGTCAATCACGCCAATCAGGCGGTTAGCTGAATCGTAGGAATAACGAGTAGTGTTGCCTTCGGGATCGGTATAACTGGTACGCAAACCGTTTTCGTAGGTGTACTTATGTATGCCGCCTTCGTTATCGGTTTCTTGCGTAATCAAACCAAACTCGTTGTAAATATATTCCTTGGTAAAACCGCGGCTATCGGTAGATAAAGTGCGATTGTTTTCGGCATCCCAGGCAAAGCGATAGTCGTAAATGCCTTTGTCGCCCCAGGTGTGAATACAGCGTGCGCCCGCTTCTTCAGCATCCCATTCGTAGTAATAACTAAAGCCAGTGGCGAGTGTTCGCTGCGCAAAAAGATGGTTGTTGTAAGCGTAGGTTTCGCCGCGTCCCGCGCGGTCGCGCTGCGCTATCAAATCACTGGCTTCACTGTATTCGTATTCGGCCACGGTCAAGCGTTGCGCGGAGGCTTCGTCTTGCAGCGCAATACGCGTCAGGTGGCCGCGATTATCGCGCGTGAGCACCAGGGATTTGCCCCAGTTACCCGCGATTCTGCTCAGTGCATTTTGCGCGTTGTAATGCAGGGATAAGGCAAAGCCCTGGGCATCTGAACCATCGCTCAGGGTTGGCGATTTGTAGGCGGGATGCAGGATTTGGGTCAGGCGGAAAACACCGGTTTGCCCCAAACGCCTAAAGATTTTATGGGGCTGGTCGTGCTGCCGTAATACGTAGGTTTCGTAAGAGATGGAGTCGAGCGCCATCTGTTCGTTGATGAGTTTGCTGCGCTGGTTGATACGCGGGCGCTTGAAGCTTAGGGTGCGGCCTTCATCATCACTCAGTTCTACTTTTTCGTGGTCTTCAAGAAGGTGCTCGCAAGCCGTGTGCGTCCAGCCGTGGCCAAGCCCAAGGTCGCGACTGTGGCCGGAGCGATAGGTGCGTTTCCAGGTAAAAGGCAAAGGACCTGGCAGGGTAAAATCAGTAAGGCTAAGTAGTTCTTCGCCCGACACCATGCTAATAGGGCAACCGTTGGTACAGGTGTTAGCAACGGACGGTGCGCCTGCCTTGGCAGCCGCAGCAACACTACCGGCCTTGGCCTGACTGATCGCACCCGCTTCGCCCGCGGATTGGGTGGCTTCAGGTTTTACCAAATGGGATTTCACATCTTCCTTGTGGTGGGCCACAGGCTCACTTTGGCCACCTTTGGTAGCGCCTTTATTCAGCGAAGATACGGGCGAAAGATAAAGTTTTTTTGCCGCGAATGCGTCATTAATGGCCTGCATTATTTTGTCTTGCTGCAGCGGGAAAGCTATAGCCGGGAACAAGACTTTCCAGGCCTCCTGCCAGGTTAGCGGCTGGATGAGCTTGATATCTTTCGGGAGCGTAATGGATGTTGTAGAACTAACCGGTGAATGATCAGGCTTGGTATCGGAGATTTGAAATTGTGCGCCCTTACCATCTTTAATGAGTATTTTTTTCATGCTTCCAGACTTCCTTGCGACTTTATATGATGAGCTACTTTATGATTAATTTTTTCGGTTAACTTTTTCTGCAATTTTTTGTACGCACACGCTTTACGCAACCCACGCCTTACGCAATAGGAAGCTAGCCTACCACAGCTCGTTGAAGTAAAAAATGTGTGGGCTTATAACTTTTAACATCACTGAGACAATGCTAACGTTTTTTGCGTTCGCGCAGCCGCAATACGGATTCGTCCTGATCAATCACAAACTCAAACCGGCCAAGAATATCGACTCCTAAAAGACCATCAAAGTGTTCCATATCACCCATGGGTAAAAGCGCAAGAATATGCTGTGAGAAAACTAAACTACCAAAACTTAAATTATCCACCGTAAACAAATAACTATCTTCTGTACCACTGGCGGTATTCAAGCGAATTGGCTTGGTCGCTTTCACAATAGAGGGATATTTGGCCGTATAACTTTTTGACACACCGCTTAATGATGCACCGGTATCCAACAACAATCGTGCGGGATGACCTTCAATACTTACGCCGACTAAAAATTGGTTGCCAAAACGAATCAGTGGGATAGCTAAATCATCGCTAACCGGTTTGGTTTTGCCATTTAATTTTGCCAAAATTTCTTCGGCACGCTGTTGCGCTACAGGATCATTTGCCGCCATAAGTGCGTGATATTGCGCTTGATATTCATCTGCCAGGCTTAAATATAAAGACGCCAACAGCAAATGCAGCTCACCATCGTTTAAGCTGAAGTTGAGCAACGCGTTGAGCTGCGCTATCAGCCAGGTGGAGTCGCCGTCAATGAATTCAGGGTTTTCATTGAGCATGGTCAAATATTTTTTTAATTGGCGAATCGCCTGGTCAATTTTTTTTGCGTCGACTTCCAGTTTCAGGTAGTGGAGCCAGGCATCTATGGAGGGTTTATGTTTAGCCTGTTTTTGATAAATATTGGCCAACAGAAACCAGGCTTGTGCAGAATTCATATCCGTTTCGAGATACTCGCGCAGCAACCGCGCTGCTTCTTCATACTGCTCACTGGCGATCAAGCGATTGATTCGTTCCCAGGAAAAAGCGTCAGTAGCTGGCAGCACATTTATTGCCGCTTTATCATTTCCCGGATCGCCAAGCTCCTGCAGGGGTAAAACCAGGGGCAACTCATTATTTATTTTAGTGGAAGGGCGCGCATTGTTGGTTGCGAGGCTGGGCACATTGGCAACGCCGGTTGTTGTAGATGTAGTTTCGCCAGGATAGGCGCGCAAAAAGTGACGATATTCACTCGCCACAAAACCCAGGAAGAAAAATATTAGCGCACCAACCAAAGCATTTATTTTAGTCATTACCATTTAGCCTTTGCATATTTCTTTATATTTCCGCAATCACAATGTTGTCATTCCCTCAAAGTGCTGATCTTTTATACGAGCGTAAGTCAACGCTTAACCTGATCAAACCCAACCGAATTCACACACCTAATCTGATTAACTAACGACGCCTTAAGGGATTCACTTAGAGTGCCCTAAAGGCAGACATTATCGACTTTTTTCAAAGATAAAGCCTAAGCCAAGCGCTTTTTCATAATAATCCTATCTTTTATGAAAATTTCCACCAAACAATAACACGTAACACTGGATTTGTAGCCGAGACTAAAAGTTTCTAGAGAAGTTCACCAGGTGAACGGCATTGAGAAAGCCTCAGGTATCCATTACCATACGGCGGCTTGTGTTTCTCTGTAGCTAAATTTATCGCTCTACTTTTGCTACTTCTTTCAATACTCATCACTATTTTCAAGGATTTATTATGATGTTTAAATCAATGCGCGCGTTCATTTGCTCTCTCTCATTTTTCGCCAGCCTTAGCATGCTTGCCAGCACGGCTTATGCACTTACCCCCACCAGCGAATATCAACTGAAATTATTAACGCAAGGTGGTCCCGCCAGCATCAAAAGCACATCCGAAAGCATTTATAGAACCGGTGCTGCCGAACAAGAAGTTACCGACACCCTGGCAGAAGTTTTGCTGCAGAATTATGCCAGCGCTGGTGATGGCGATTACGTTGATGCTTTATCATGGGCAGCAAAAGCCCTGGGTAGCACTCGCAACGCACGTTACCGCAATACCCTCACAGAAGTATTAGAAAAAGGCACTAATAAAAAATTAAATAAATATGTATCCGCATCGCTTAAGTCGATCCCTGAAGCAGATACTGAACAATATGTTAAAGGTACTATAGATCTCAATGCGGCACGCGCGCAAAATGCTGATACGAAAGCTGCACCCGCCGCTACTGCGCAAAGCGGAACCAGTAAAATTACTGCAGCGATGCCAGGCATGAGTATGGAAGAAGTTACTGCTGTTTGCGGTGCACCCACATCGACTACTTCGCACATGACTGGCAAAGCATTTATTCCGTTTAACTTTAAAGGTAAGGGTGATGTAGTAATGATTGCCCTGTATAAAGGGCAAGGGAAAATTATTTATACGCACCCATCTCGCTACACATCAACATGGCAAGTTGAAGAAGTTACGCTCAACCCTAATGAGACAGGCTACCCATAAGAGTTAAAGTTTTAAGTTTTAAGTAAAAATTTTTTAAAATCCAATCGATTGCTGATTATATTTTTGTATTTTATGCAGTGGATTGGATTTTTTAAGGCTACCGACTCAACCTACATATTACTGCGACGTTTTTGTTGTTCAGCACCTTCAGCGGCACGCTCACTAACGACACCCTGCCTGACGATATTTTGATCTGTGACACCATGCTTGACGCAGTGCTTATAGACTTCTTCCAATTGACTAAAGCGATAATATTGCGGATGTGTTGCAGGGATAATCCTGCTGACATAACCTACGGTTTGTTTTGCGGATTGCAATGTTTGCTCATCCTGCGAATTCAATCTCAGCAACTCAACCAATGATTGCAACAGATTCAGATGCAAGCCAATAAGCTGTGGTAACTCGACTAACGCACTCTTAAATGACTCTACTGCTTTAGCAAAATCTTTAGCTTCATAATAGGCAATACCTGCTTTGTTGATTTTAGCAATCAGTGCTTTATTTTTCATACTGCACGGCTCTTCCAGCAAGCTATCAATTTTTTGTAGCGCATCTTCATTGCCTGCATATTCTTTTAATAGCTCTGCAGTCACTCGCTCAGCCTCAACAAAATCACCCTGACCACGAATGGCATTTACCCATTCTATTTTGGTTGGCAACGACAGTGAACTGTATTTTCTATATATAGTTTTTTCAATAAAAATCATGGCGTCTTTACTTTTTTTATCGTCACCGACAGCATTCTGCAACTGCGCCTCCAGCAAGCTTGAAACCACTTTATTATCTGTACCCTTACCAAAAACATCAGTCAAACTGTCAACGCTCGTTAACGCTTCTCGCAACATCGGCTTTGCTAAATCCTTATCAATTTTTCCGAGAAGAATCGTAGAGCGCGCGAAATTTTTATGCACATCTATATTATTGTGGCAGGAGTTTTCGCCCAGCAACACTGCATTGCGATAAGCTTCAACAGCAATGAGTACATCATTATTTTTCAATGCAACATCGCCCAATGCTTGTTGACGCAATATGGACAAGGGCGATATTGCCAGGGCTTGCTGTAAAATGTGTTGCTGTGCATGAGGATCGTTAAGCTCACGATAAACTTCAACTAACACATCGTAGGCTTTTAAATACATGGGACTAAATTCAATAATATCTTTCAAGTATTTTTTTGCACCTTCGAAATCACCTTGTGCTTTTTTTACTTTTGCAATGCCCAGCATTGCCCAATCCAGTTGGCGCATATCCAGTATTTCGCCAAATAATTGCTCTGCGTCACTATATCGGGCATTTGCCAGCAATAAACGCCCCAATAATTTTTGACAGTGATTGCCGTAGCGTTTCCCGCCACCTATTTCACTGCGACACAAGTCTATTGCCGTATCTATATTTAAATCTTTCAGAGCCTGATAAATAGGCGCAAGGGCTAAACGCTGTGCGAGCAACCGGCTTAAACGTTGCTCCAGAATTTGTGGCGTGATTGGCTTGGTAAGATAATCGTCTGGCTCATAATCAAAAGCCGCCATAATAATATTTTTATTAGTTTCGGCAGAAATTAATACAAACATGGTGTCGTTATTACGATTAGGCGTGTGGCGCAGGGTTTCCAGTACTTGCTGACCCGATTTTCCTTGTCCTAATATTTGATCGCACAAAATAATATCGTAAGCTTTGGTGTTGCACAGACGTAGTGCAACGCGATCCGAAGCAGCGACCTCAATATTAATTACACCTAGCGCTAATAGCATATCAGTAAGCATGTTTCGAAAATTATCGAAATCATCCACAATCAACACCTGCATTTTTTCAAAACGAACGTCAGGCATAAGTTATCTTTCCTGTTATTACACTAGAGTAAGGTAAAAGCTGAGAGGCAAACGTAATTGATGGCTATCACACTATCCTTAAGATGATTTATCGCCTGCTATGAGAATAGCTCAAACTCACATAAGCAGTAATTTTTATAGAGCAAGGTTGTTTTTAGATCTACCCCCTATTCCCCCATAACACTTTAGTTAGCAAGCAGTACTGATGGGTTGGTTGGCCTGCCCCTGGCTGGGGCATTAAGGCCGCCAATGTATTCATTATTGCTCCACACAAAAACAAACCGGGTTAGATGACCTCGTAATCCGGTAATGTGAGAGCAATCACACCTTCTTTTGTTTGTAGCCTTTCTGTCATAATGCCGCCACTTCAACTCAAGTGGATTTCGTTATGTTAGATATGTTCACAGGCCTTAGCTTTGCGCTTGGTACCGGTTTATTTTTTGCGTTATTTTTTGTCCTCGCCTACGAATTCATTAACGGTTTTCATGATACAGCCAACGCGGTAGCCACAGTGATTCACACCAAAGCTATGCCACCACATATGGCGGTGGTGGCCTCTGGTGTATTTAACTTTCTCGGGGTAATGCTGGGTGGGCTTGGAGTCGCTTACGCTATTGTCCATTTACTGCCCGTGGACTTGCTGTTAAATATTACCTCTGCCCACGGCATGGTGATGGTGTTCTCGTTACTGACAGCAGCGATTCTATGGAATCTGGGAACCTGGTACCTTGCTATTCCTGCCTCCAGCTCGCATACATTAATCGGGTCTTTGCTAGGGGTTTGCTTCGCCAACGCTTACATCATGAACATTCCGATTAGCGAAGGTGTGAATGTACAGAAGGCCATCGATATTATTCTTTCTTTATTAATATCGCCAACCATTGGTTTTGTTGTTGCAGCGATAATGTTGATGCTTCTCAAACGCTATTTTACCGGGCCTAAAATTCATAAAACACCCAAAGAACGCGAAGCGATGGACGGCAAAAAACACCCACCTTTTTGGCCGCGCGTCACTTTAATAGCTTCAGCAATGGGTTTAAGTTTTGTGCATGGATCAAACGATGGCCAAAAAGGCATTGGCTTAATCATGCTGGTATTAATTGGCCTGGCGCCAACGCAATTTGTGCTTAACCTCAATAGCTCAAACTACCAAATTGAACGCACCCGCGATGCCGCGCAACACTTGCAAAGCCTCTATCATGAAAATCATGGAAAACTTAGCTCTATGATCGATTTGGACGGCGCGACAACTGACGTTTTGCCACCCATGTTCAAATGTAAAACAAAAGAAAATCTACTTGCTATCAACACCTTGGTCATACAACTTCATGGCATAACGCGCTACACCGATTTGGATATCAATCAGCGTCGCGATGTGCGTCGCCTTTTGCTCTGCATTGACGACGGTGCAAAAAAAGTTGGCAAGCGAGATGATATTTCCGCCCAACATAAAGATGATATTAAACGTTTACGTAAAGATCTTACTGTTACCACTGAATATGCGCCGCTGTGGGTGATTATTGCCGTTGCACTGGCTCTCGGTTTGGGCACTATGATGGGCTGGCACCGCATAGTTCAGACCGTGGGTGAGAAAATTGGTAAAACCGGTATGACTTATTCGCAGGGTATGGCCGCGCAAGTAACAGCAACCGCAGCTATTGGTATTGCAAGTTTAACGGGCATGCCCGTATCCACCACTCATGTCCTCTCGTCCGCGGTTGCTGGCACCATGGTGGCCAACCGCTCCGGCTTACAATTCAGTACTATTAAAACTATTTTAATGGCATGGGTATTAACGCTACCGGCGACTATCGCAATTTCTGGTGGATTGTTTTATTTAGGAACTCGTTTTATTAGCTAGCCCTTCATGGTAAAGCTCCCCATAAAAAAACCGAGCCCTTAAGCTCGGTTTTTTTATGTCGCATGACAATCAAACTATCAGTGCTGTAAAACTTCAGTGCTATCTAGCGGCCTGAAGCTGTCTAATCGCTAGTTGCCACTTGGTGCATCATCCACCGGCTCTTCAGAATTATCACCGGAAAGATCGGTGCGATATTTAAGCTGCAAACCTTTGAGGAAATTGCGCAAAATTTGCGTTTGACAATTGCGATAATTTTTATGATCAGACTTTCGAAAAAAAGCGCTTAGCTCGTGCTTGCTTACAGGAAAGCCTGCCAACTCCATCACTTCAATAATATCGTCATCCTTAAAATCCAGCGCAATTTTTAATTTTCGAAAAATCATATTGTTATTTAAAAAATTTTCTACCGCAAACGCTGGCCCTTCTTTTTTGCCACGTTTTTTGCTAATCAAACCATTCAAAAAAATTGCCAGCTGGTTATCACTTAACTCCTGGAAGTCGGGCTTATCATCCTGCTTTAACCAGGCACTCACTTGTTCGCGGGTTACTACACAATCAGCGAGGCCGAAAAGTGCAATCATAGTGGAATCATTAAAATTAAAAATAAAACGTATGCGGCGAAAAATATCGTTATTGGTCACAAGGGTATCCTGGGTGATTGGAAATAATGTTAGATGTTAGATTGTGATTGCTGTGTAAAAAAATATTTAGTCACTTGGCTTAATAAACAGATAAAGGCATAACACACTGGTCACAAATATCATTTTTTGCGTACTGACACATTGCGGGATTGGATAGCCACTCGCAGTTTATTTAAGCAGAATTTTTAATGCGCCCAATCCTCATAGTTGAGCCCAGCCACACGGCTAAACTCACGCAAATTGTTAGTTACTAAAATACACTTCTCGGCTATTGCATGTCCCGCTATGGCAGCATCATTCGCACCTATAGGCGTACCAGCCTCACTTAGTTGTAGCTTTACTGCGGCAGTAGCGTCCACCGCAGCAACACCCCAAGGCAATACAGCATCCAACCGCTTTACAAATTCGTCAACCAGCATAGTGTGCCTGGGTGACGCTTTTTTGCCGATGGCGCCAAAGCGCATCTCAGCGTAAGTAATGGCAGAAACCACGATGCGATCTTGCTGCTCAACGACTGCTGTTAAGCGTTGCAAAACTGCTATCGGTTGCTCACGCATGATAAACGAGCAAATACAGGTATCTAGCATATAAGTGTATTTCACAACTCAAACCGCCCTTCATCCGCAATTACGATGGTGCGATCTTGCATAAAATCAGCATCTGCCTTGGGTGTATCTGTCAGAGAAAGCCATGTGGGCCGGACGGGGCGCAGCACCAATGTGTCGCCGTCCTTGATGATTTCCAGTTCGTTAATGCCTTCAAACTCCATGTCCTTAGGAAGCCTGACCGCTTGATTTTTACCATTTTTGAAAATAGATACAGTGCGCATACTCACCTCGCTTCTTAAACATATGCCTAGCCTATGAAGAATGAATTACGACTTTACCTATGTCAAGCATAGGCCTGCTTAATTTTCCGTAGAGACAAACTGCAGACAATAAAAAACCCGAAGTTCTTGCGAGCTTCGGGTTTTATAAGTTTATTTATGGTGCCCGGTCCCGGAATCGAACCAGGGACACGAGGATTTTCAATCCACTGCTCTACCGACTGAGCTAACCGGGCATTGCTAGGTTCAATGAATGACTTGAGGGCCTTCGCAAGAGGCGCGTATTAAACCCGCTTGGGTGTTTTGAGTCAAGACCGAAGCTGAAAAAATTCCTTTTTTATCAATAACTAGCTGATATTTTTGCACTTTGCTCAATTAACGCTCAGATTAAATTCAATGGTCTGATTTTGTCGGAGGAACATAGCCATCTGCTTGATCGTAATCATCGCCAGATAAGAACTTCGCCATTTGGTCAGTAAGGTAAACCCGAGTGCCCAGGTCCATCATATTCAAGCGCTTTTCATTGATTAGCATGGTTTGGTGGGCCATCCATTCTTGCCAGGCCTTTTTGGAAATATTGTTATAAATATCCTGCCCCTTGGCACCGGGATAAGGAGGGACATCAACTCCCTCAAGTTCTTGCTTATATTTGCGACAGAAAACCATGCGTGTCATCGGGTTACCTTTTTTTAAGACTAGCTTTTTTAAGAGCATCTTTTTTGATGGTGGTGGCTGCTAATTTTTTTGTAGCACCCGGCTGCTTTATTACAACATTTGGTTTTATTACGGCATCGGATTTTTTAACAACAGAACGGGGATCCAATTGGCTGAGCTTTTCCAACAATTTTTTTACCGGAGCCGCCAAACCAAGCGCTTCAGGTTGATGCAGATTGTACCAGTGATTGCCGCCACTGCTGATAACTTGCGGTGTTTTCGCCAGTTGTAAAAGCACCGGTGTGATATCGAGATGATAGTGGCTGAACGTATGACGATAGCTATTCCATATTTCCTGTTCGATAACCGCACCGAATTGCACACCCACGTAGTCTTTAGCATCTTGCTCGGAATTCAGTTCCGGAAAGCTCCACAAACCACCCCAAATACCTTGCGGCGGTCGCTGCTGCAAAAGAATATCTCCAGAGGGATTACGCAGCATAAGCAGCTGTACAGTCTTGGTGGGAATTTCTTTTTTAGGTTTTTTACCTGGATAACGGCTTTGCTCAGCTTGCGCGTAAGCGATGCATCCCGATTGAATTGGGCAACGCTCACACGCAGGTTTGCTGCGCGTGCAAACTGTGGCACCCATGTCCATCATTGCCTGAGTGTATTCGTTGCATCGTTTCGCAGGGGTATATTGCTCCGCGATTTCCCATAGCTGGTTGAGTGTTTCGGCTTGTCCAGGCCAGCCGTCAATAGCGCTATAGCGCGCGAGAACACGCTTAACATTGCCATCCAAAATCGCGGCGCGCTGCTGAAAGGCAATACTTACAATGGCACCTGCAGTGGAGCGACCAATGCCACTCAGCTCACTTAAGGCTGCAACCGTTGACGGAAACTCTCCATCATATTGTTCAACAATGGTTTGCGCACAGCGATGCAAATTCCGCGCACGTGCGTAATAACCCAAGCCCGTCCACAAATGCAAAACCTGATCTATAGGTGCTGCAGCAAGACTGCGCACATCAGGAAACTGTGCCGTGAATCGCTCAAAATAAGGGATAACCGTTGCAACCTGTGTTTGCTGCAACATAATTTCTGACAACCACACGCGATAAGGCGAAATATTTTGCTGCCAGGGCAAATGTTTTCGACCATGCTTATCAAACCATTTAAAAATTTGCGTGGAAAATTGCTGATTCATCATTGTGCGCTTTAACACCTTGCATTGATTTATTGTGCGCAAAATTGCGGCGGTATAAAAAATTTCTCAAGGATATCTTATTCTCGTTTTTTCATTACGCTTAAAAATGCACCATTGCTGTGAATTATTCCACTATCTTTTTGTGCTAAATACGAGCAAAAAATATTTTCATTGTTATTTTTGCCCCAAACAAAATCAAACTAACCTATTTCAACCCGGTTTTTAATAGTATCGCGTCACGCCAATATTTTCATTATGAATTGGCATCAATTCTGCTTTTACTTCTGTGATTAAAAATTCGCAAGACCATTCTTTCACTTTATTTTTTATGAGGCATCCCATGGACAAAAATAACACTCTAGATACTCCCGAAAATATATTGCAAGTGGAGCGCCGCCGCTTGTTAAAAAATGGGTTGGTAGCAATGACTGGCGCAGCCGCATTAGGCATACTGCCCGGCAGCTTACGCAGCATGGCTTATGCGGCAACAACCCCACTGGAAACCACCAAAGCCAAATTAGGATTTATTGCACTGACTGATGCTGCGCCATTATTTGTTGCCGCCGAAAAAGGATTTTTTGCCAAATATGGAATGACGGAAGTCGAAGTGACCAAGCAATCTTCATGGGGAACCACACGCGACAATCTGGTACTAGGGTCAAAAAACAATGGTATTGATGGCGCACATATTTTATCGCCAATGCCTTATTTAATCTCCACGGGCAAGGTTACTGCAAATAATCAACCGGTGCCTATGTATGTTCTCGCGCGCTTAAATTTAGCGGGGCAATGTATTTCTGTTAGTAAAGAATTCGCAGAGCTAAAAGTAGGCGTTGATGCCGCTAAATTTAAAAGTGCATTGGCCGCAAAAAGAGCTTCAGGTAAAGCAATCAACGCGGCAGTAACCTTTCCCGGTGGTACGCACGACTTGTGGATGCGCTATTGGCTTGCGGCCGCAGGTATAGATCCCAATAAAGATATTTCTACTATTGTGGTGCCGCCTGCACAAATGGTTGCCAATATGAAAGTCGGCAGCATGGATACTTTTTGTGTATGTGAACCCTGGAACGAACAATTAATTAATCAAAAAATTGGTTACACCGCGATTACTACCGGTGAACTTTGGCACAACCATCCCGAAAAAGCGTTTGCAATGCGCAGCGATTGGGTTGATGCAAATCCGAATGCGACAACCGCTTTATTAATGGCGATAATGGAAGCACAAATGTTTTGTGAAAAAATGGAAAACCGCGAAGAAATAGCAAAAATTTGTTCGGATCGTAAATGGATTGGCGCACCCTATAACGACATTATCAATCGCATGAAAGGCAAGTTCGATTATGGTACCGGCAAGGTCGTTGAGAACAGCCCGGAACAAATGCGCTATTGGAAAGATTTCGCCTCCTATCCTTACAAAAGCCACGATGCATGGTTTATCACCGAAGATATTCGCTGGGGTTATTTGCCCGCCAACACTGATATTAATGCCCTGGTTAATAAAGTAAATCGTGAAGACTTGTGGCGTATCGCAGCTGCCAAATTAAATGTGCCCGCTGCCGAGATTCCTAAAACCAGTTCGCGCGGCATTGAAAAATTCTTTGATGGTAAAACATTTGATCCTGCCAACCCACAAACTTATCTCAATAGCCTAAAAATTAAATACACAGTGTAAATACTGAGGGTACGATAATGTCAGAAACAATTGTAGCAACGCAGAATGAGGTTGCCGAATACAAAAAGTCTAGCGTGCAAATAATGAAAGATATAGGCATGTATATTACCGTGCGGTTTGTTCCCGCATTGATTGTTCTCGTCCTACTGATTTCATTTTGGCAAATTGTATGCTCAAAACCTGGCTCATCATTACCGTCCCCCAGCACTGTTTTTTCCGATACACGTTATTTAATTGAACACCCCTTTTATGATAACGGCGGCACAGATGTAGGCTTGGGATGGCAGCTGCTAGCCAGCCTCAAACGTGTTGCTATTGGCTATACACTATCGGCTTTTACAGGAATCGCATTAGGGGTTTTAGTGGGCCAGTCGGTGTGGGCACTGCGAGGTTTGGATCCAATCTTTCAAGTGTTGCGCACAGTGCCTCCACTCGCCTGGCTGCCACTCTCGCTGGCAGGATTTCAGGACAGTAATCCTTCAGCAATTTTTGTAATATTTATTACCTCTATTTGGCCTATCATTATCAATACCTCGGTCGGGATACGTAATATTCCAATGGACTACCGCAATGTAGCACGCGTAATTCGTTTAAACGGTTTTCAGTATTTTTATCAAATAATGTTGCCAGCTGCTGCGCCTTACATATTTACCGGCTTACGCATTGGAATAGGTTTATCCTGGCTAGCCATTGTCGCGGCGGAAATGTTGGTGGGCGGTGTTGGTATCGGCTTTTTTATTTGGGACGCATGGAATTCATCACGGATTAGCGACATTATTCTCGCACTGATTTACGTGGGCATCGTTGGCTTTGCACTAGATCGTTCTATTGGCCTACTAGGACAGTTGGTTACCCGAGGCAGCAGCGTTTCTTAATAGTATCGCAGGTTGCTCTCGCACCTGCGAAATCTATCCATGCAGAAATTGCTAAAATTTTTATTATTTGTCTTTCTTTTTAAATATATTTTTAAGCAGGTCTTTAGCTTTTTCCGTACTGCCTTCGCCGCCTAACTTATCGTCTAATTTCTTGAGTGCTTCTGCTTTTTTTGCATCGACTTTTGCGCCATGTTTTTCACGCAGTTTAAATTCTGCGTAATCCTTGGTCAGCTCTGCCAATGCATGCTTGTCAGGGCGGCAATCCTGTGCGGGATTCATAGCGGCAAACGAGCCTTTACAGCGCAACAATGACATACCGCGCTCCGCCCAAAAATTGCTACCCACACTACAACCTTCGCTGCTGGTACTTATCGCAGCTTCAGGTTCGACTGCATCTTTTATTAACTTCAACGGCAATAAAAAATCATACTCTTTATTCACGAGGTTGACTTTTCCAGTTGCATTTAGCGCTAATTTTTCAACACCAGCATTAAATGTTTCTATAGTCACCATGCGATTGGCAATCGTAATTTTTCCCGACAACTCACGCATCTCTGTATAAGCATCCCAAACTTTTTCCGGTGTTTCTACTTTGTTGACCAAATTCACTAACCGACAAAATTGTTGTTCGATATTGAGCGGTGCCAGGCGAACTTGGGCACCGGAAAAATTAGCCGTAGCGGTTAGTGATTCCATAATTTGATTGACCGAAACCCCTTTAGCCTGGCCGCTGGCATTGGCTTGAATAGCGCCACTGAGCTTGAGATCTTTATCTAACTTTTTAGCGGCGAGCACTGGCGCCAACTCTATATTTTTAACAATCGATTCAAACCGCAATTGCGCTGTTGCGCCATGGGTATCAAGGACACTGGATTCATGAATGGTGCCGCCATACATATTGGCGTTCAGTAATTGCTTAATAACGCCGTTGTTTGCCTCCACCTCGAATTGAACTTTCTCAAATGTTAATGCAGAAAAAATCATTTTATTAAATGTTGCAATCACTTCTGCGTCGAGCTTACGCAAACTATCCCGCGGTAAAATAACTTCATCGCCCGTAGCGCTAGTCGTGGCTGAAGGTGTTCCGCTTGGCTCTACAACCGGCGCCAAATAATCATCCACATTGATTTGATCACCTTGTAATTTTATACGCATAGCGCCGCTGGCAAAATTTATCTGCGCGGTGCTAGCATCCATTTTCGTTTCATCCAGGTTTAGTTGCAAAAAATTAATAAGAATGTGTTTTTTGTCTCCGTCAAACTTACTATTAAGACTAAGATCACTTAGCGCTTTTTCATTTGCCGTTTTTATTTGCGTGCCCAATGCATTCAATAATTTTTTAGCATTAAACGATGGCAATGAAAAATCACCCTGGTAACGCATATTATTTTTAAGATCATCCACTTTAAGGGAATATTTTGCGCTCATAGTAACTGCAGATTTTTCACCAAGGTCTACTGTTAATGCGCCATCACTTACACTTAACGAATTAAAACCTTCGCCCAAGGTTAAAACGTTATGCAACTTTCCTTTCACAATCAGCGGCGCGGATTTGGTTTTGTTTTGGCCGAGCTGTGCAACCCATGCAAAACTTAATTCAAACGGCTTGCCTTCGGTGTTTGCATCTTCAATATCCAGATTAATATCGGTAAGTTTTATATTCTGATCTTTGGCAAGGTTAATGTAATGAACGGCGCTATTATGCAAACTCACTTCTTCAATTTGTAAATGTAATTCTTTATTTTCAGCAGCAGGCGCTTGTTTCGGTTGGTCATTGGCTGGATTTGTTTTTTGTGCGGCAACTATATCTTCCCAATTGCCTTTACCTTGCGCGTCCACATTCAGATGGATAATAGCGCCTTCAATCAAAACATGCTTTACTTGAAAATCACCGCGGATTAACGGCATAAGTGCAACTAATAAACTCGCTTTTTTTAATTCCGCAATGGGAAGCCTAGGCGCTTTAGTGCTGGCAACATGCAAATCATTTACTGCCAAGCCGATGCTCGGCCAAAATGCCCAGCGCAAATCACCACGCATATCGAGCACTACACCTTTCTCTTTCGCAAGCGCAGCAATACGCGGCTTAAAGGTATTTGCATCCACAACCATGGCTGCAATAATGACTAAAGCAATTAACAAACCGAACACGAGCCCGGTAATTTTTAACATGCGTTTCACAATAAACCCCCAGTAAGCCAGCACTCAAGTGTACTGGCAAAGCACAATTCTTGCGAATCGAAAAAAATGACCACCTCAGCTTAAGGTGTCAAATAAACGCCAGCTTTATAATTCAACTGGTGCTATTAATGTCTGGTCGTTAGAATAAAGGCCTTTTTCAGCACCGATTCCATTCCGTAACGAAGAGATTGTTTTATGGGCAATAAAACCGCGCTTTACAGCACCCACCAGGCAAGCAATGGCAAACTGGTGGACTTTGGTGGTTGGGATATGCCCTTGCACTACGGCTCACAAATAGAAGAACATCATAAAGTGCGCCAAGTGGCGGGTATGTTCGATGTATCACACATGACCGTGGTGGACGTTAAAGGTGTCGATGCGAAAACTTATTTGCAATATTTGCTCGCCAATGATGTGAGCAAAATTGAAACCCTGCTGGGTAAAGCGCTCTATAGCGGCATGTTAAATCCACAGGGCGGCGTGATTGATGATTTAATCGTTTATAACATGGGCAATTGGTTTAGAACGGTGGTTAACTGTGGCACGCGCGAAAAAGACTTGGCCTGGATGAGTAAAGTTGCCGCTGACTTTACAGTGGAATTAGTCGAGCGTGATGACCTGGCCATGATTGCTATTCAAGGCCCCGAAGCGATTGCGCGGACAAAATCAGTTGTGGGTGCCGAACGCGCGGCGGTCATTGACAGCCTGGCGATATTTCAAGGTCTTGCGAGCAGCGAATGGTTTATCGCGCGCACTGGTTACACCGGCGAAGATGGTTTGGAAATTATGCTGCCCAATAGCGAAGCAGTTGCATTCTGGAATGCACTGGCAGACGCCGGGGTAACGCCTTGCGGCTTAGGTTCACGCGATACGCTGCGTCTCGAAGCGGGCATGAATCTGTATGGACACGAGATGGATGACAATACTTCTCCATTAGTCGCCAATATGGGCTGGACAATTGCATGGCAACCCACCGGGCGCGAGTTTATTGGCCGCCCGGTTGTCGAAACCGAAAAAACCAATGGGGTCAAACAAAAATTAGTGGGTTTAGTTTTGCGCGAACGCGGAGTACTGCGTGCGGAACAAATCGTATCTATCGCCGGCAGCAATGAAAAAGGCGTTATCACCAGCGGGACTTTTTCGCCTACTTTGGGCTATTCTATTGCACTCGCACGAGTACCTGCCGTCACCCCCATAGGAACAGGTAGTTGCTTTGTGGACATGCGCGGTAAACAAGTTTTAGTTGAAGTGGTTGCCCCTAATTTTGTGCGCAACGGCAAACAAGTTTTTTAATTCAAATTTTCACTTATTCATCATTAATAGAAACATAAAGGAAAACATTATGAGCGAAATCCGCAAAGAACTAAAATATCTCAGCAGTCACGAGTGGGCGCGTTTGGAAGAAGACGGCACAGTGACCATTGGCATAACTGCACACGCACAAGATGCCTTGGGTGATGTGGTTTATGTAGAAACCCCTGAAGTAGGTAGCACTGTGAGCGTTGGCGAAGAAGCGGGCGTAGTAGAATCAGTTAAAGCCGCTTCAGATATTTACACACTGGTTAGCGGTACCGTTGTGGCAGTTAACGAAGCCCTGCAAGAATCGCCAGAAACAGTTAATAGCTCACCTTACGATGACGGCTGGTTCTTTCGCGTTCAACCTGATGACCTCGATGAATTAGATGAAGCCTTAAGTGCAGATGATTACCGTGAGTTAATTGAAAGCGAAGAGTAAGTTAATCGAATAAAAAACGCGGCCAATCAAATTGACTGGCCGCGCTTTTTTTAAACATAAAATGAGTCAAACCATTCTACAAATTCTTCAATGCCTGGCAGTCACTCCACACAACAGCATTACCAAATTGATTAAAAATAATCGGTAAGGCAGTTTTAGCTTTTGCATGAATATCGTGAAACAAAATAACGCCGTGTCGTTTAATTAACATTAGCGTAACAATTCTATTGACCACAGCATTTTCATCAACCTTCTTGTTCCAGTCTTGCGAATCTATATTCCATAAAGCCACTTTTAACAGCTGTAGTTGAAAGAAAGCACCGCTATCTTCTTTGCGTTGTCCATAGGGTGGACGAAACAAAGGTAGCTGGTTATTTTTTTCAGCAACCTCAGCGACTAACTTGTTAGACTTAATAACAGACTCTTGCCACTGATCCCACTTGGCATGCGACTGATGCTCCCAACCGTGTAAAGCAATGCATTGTGATGCATAAAGTTTTTTAACATCACTGTTAGTTGTTGCATGAATACGATTTTGCAGATTAGTGCCCAACACAAAAAATGCCGCAGACTTTTTATTTTCTTTTAGCATATTGAGTGTTTCATCCGTAGTGCCATTCACGTTAGTTGGACCATCGTCAAAGGTTAAATAAAATTCTTTATCCGCTAGTTGAGCACCCGTCCACTCACCATCATTGAACGTGGCAATTTCACTGGTCACTTTTGGGAAAAGTGCCGCGAGGCGTATTTGTTCAGCAATATAGGAACGGGTAAAATTTTCCAGATTTTCTTTCCATGCCGAAGACTTAACAGGAGCATTGGCTACCGCAACATCCAGCTTCGCCAACAAATCCTGCAGCGAATGCACATCCAGCAGACAGCTCCAATTTGATTTAACACATTTTTTTGCAGCGAGCAAATAATTGTTGAAGGTTAAAGAAAGTTCATTAGTGATCCATTTATTGACCGACACACGATTAACACTTTTTATTTTAAATGATGTCATTATTTCGTCATCAGTCATTAATTGCATCGCACGTAAATTGCGAGCATACATTAATTGCGCTGCACGAGATGCATCATCAAAACCTGCCTCGGTGTTAATCGCTTCTGCCCATAGCTGACGATCGGCCGTTGCGACTACAGCAGGGCCGACTGAGTCGGCCACTGCAAATAAGCTTATAAGACAAGCAAGCAAACCCAAAAAAACATTGGCGATTGCACACCGACATTTTGCTGCAGTGCGCATTACTGCGCACCCTTATCAATCATGCGTTGAATTGCTGTGTCATAAACCGCATTAGCTTTTTCTTGTTTTGCATATTTATATTCACGCAATGCATCACTCCATTGTTCAGCAGCTTCATAAATTCTGCCATTGTTATAGTGTGAACTCGCGCGCACGGTGGGTGCAGTCGCGCCGCTGGCTAATGCGAGCGCTTTACGATTCGCCCACAGCGCCTCGGCAACACGACCCGCTTTTTGAAAGGTTAAACCTAAATTGCTATAGGCTTGGCCGTAATTATTATTTAGCTCGATGGCAGCCTGAAATAACCGAATGGCTTCATCATAATTCTTGGCATGGAATGCAGTTTCGCCTTGCGTGTTTAATGCTTTTGCACTTGCCTGGCTTTCAGCGCCTGAAGACAAAATTTGTACCGAGCTATTATTGATAACACCCTGAAATTCTGCAGTCTGCAACCGATCATGTGAAGCGACGTTTTTGATCGTATTAAAATCTTGAAACTCACCGCCTTCGGTTACGGCAAAAATCGTCCATAAATTTCCCACTTTATTCGCAGGAACATAGTAGGTTTTAATTAATGTTTGACCAACATACACAAATACTTTTGCGCCGCTATTAGAAAGCGTGGAAGAGTTAGTGTTGCCGCGATTAGAGTAATCGTGCACCGCATAAACATATTTTTCACCATCATGTTTACGTTGCAAGGTAATAGTTTCTGGTCCATAGCTAGTTGTATCATCGACGTCTAACAGAGCGTCAGCGCCCTTCATGTTAGAAAAATAAATATGGTTGCCGGGGTACACAATATGCGAATCCAAATCTGCAGGCGTCGCGCCCCAATTAAGCACTACACGCATACCATCCAAATTTGCCATTATGGGGCTGATAGCATAGGTCATACCGGCACAAGGACACTTTACGACCAAGTTAGAATAACCAGGCTTTTTGACAATCAGCAGCGCTTCGGCGGAATCGGCAAAGGTTGCATTTAATAATACCTGGCCCTGCGCATTGGTTATGGCAGTTACCGATTGTTCACCATTTTTTTGCAGCGTCACGCTGGCATCGGCAATCTTCTGATCTTTCACCACTGCGCTCAAAATCTGCACATTAGTTTCGCCAGCAAATAGGGTAGGTGCAAAGGTCATAATGGTAGTGAGTAGCGCTAGCTTTACAGAATTCATTTTTTTCATTGCTAATATCCTTAGGTTATTTATTTGATCAATATGAGGCGGCGGCAAAACCTGTCGCCGGCAGAAGTTTATACCCTAATAATAATTCTGTAGTGAATTACCAGCTATTTTTCCGATTAACTCCAAATTCAAAGGCTCGCACTTACTAATAAGTTCGTAGTAAAGAATACTGTTTGATTCAAAACACGCCGTGAATATATCCCTATAGGCTCTAATCGGCATCCATGCCTCATAAGGTTTTGAATCAAACAGTATTCTTTATTTGTGCCCTGTTAGTAGGTGTTAGTCAAAAAGCACACCCCCATAAACAATCTTCCTCCACAACAAAATTTCAGTCCCAATGCAAAATTACAGCTCCAATAAAAATTGCCTGCTACACTCACGCCTGGGTTTAATTATTTCAAGGTGGATACTATGTTGGCGAAATGGACAATGGTTAAAAAGGGAATACAAAAGGGTATTGCGAGTGCTAAAGCGATTATTGCTAAAGTAGCGCGCAATGTGTTTGGAGATGTTCACTGGAACCTGCCGCCATGGATGCGCTGGAGCGGTAATCGCCTCACCACTTTTGGCTCACTCTTAAAACGCAAACCCAAAACCAGTATCGCTAGCGGCTTAAGCTTAATCCTTATTTGTGCCGGCGGGCTTTATGCTTATCGCTGGTATATTAACCTACCCAAACCCATCTTCCCTCAGTGCGAAGTTACCGCACCGGCACTCACACAATTTCGTAATGATAAACCTTCGATTGATACGCTGGTTGTTAAGTGCAACGAATCTGTAGCACCGCTCGAAGCTGTGGGCAAACCCATCGCCAAAGGTATAGATATAAAACCCAAAATCGCAGGACAATGGGTATGGGAAAACGACCGCAAACTGGTATTTACACCCACCAGCGATTGGCCCATTGGACAAGAATTTGATCTGCATCTGGCCAAAGAAAATTTATTTGCGCCGCAAGTTCGGCTCGATAAATATGAATACACTTTCAAGTCTGCGCCTTTCGCTATGCAGATTACTGAAAGTCAGTTTTATCAGGACCCTACTAATCCCGCACTTAAAAAACTCGTTGCGACTGTGCATTTTAGTCACAGCATAAATTCCCAGGACTTTGAAAAAAATATTCAACTCGAACTCGCAAAAGACGCGGCCTTTTTAGGGTTAGCTAAGGACTCCACCGGCTTTACAGTGACCTATGACAAACTCAAACTGAATGCTTACATTCATTCGCACAGCTTAACCCTGCCACGCGAAGATACGACCATGACCTTGCGGCTGAAGAAAGGCATCCATGCCAGCCGTGGTGGAGCCGCTACCGAGAGTGACCAAACCAGTAAGATTACTATTCCCGGTCGCTATAGCTTGAGATTCACGAGCTTCAGCATGATTTTGGCAGACAACGAAAAAATGGAGCCAGAGCAAGTCCTGATTTTTAGCAGCAATGCTCCTGTTCCTGACAGCAGCCTGGACAAAAAAATTAAAGCTTGGATTTTGCCGCTACTTCACCCTGACAAAAATAAACAAGGAGTACGCAGCGATTCCTATTCCTGGCACTCAGGCGCCGTTGATAAACAGGTGTTAGCAGCTGCAGAACCGCTGGCATTGCAGCTTCTTCCCAGTGACGATCCGGGCCAAACACTGCACAGCTATCAATTCAAAGTAGCGGTTGGTCGCTACGTTTATACAGAAATTTCTCCTGGCATTATCGCGGTTGGCGGCACTCAATCCGCAGAGACCAGCGTGAATACCTTTCAGGTTGAGCAATATAAAAGCTCGCTAAAACTATTGGGCGAAGGCGTCATTCTGGGCTTAAACGGCGAGCGAAAGCTCGGTGTTGTGAGTCGCGCGCTGGATGGTGTGGAGTTTGAAGTTAGCCGTCTGCTGCCCAACCAGTTACATCAATTTCTGGCACTGACCAATGGCAACTTTACCGCGCCCAATCCCTCCTATTGGGATGACTATGAATCGGCTAAAGAAGATCGTGTGGTGGAGCGTTTTACCGAAGTTCATCCCGCCGCTAGCAACACCCCCGGCAAACCTGTGTATGACAATCTGGATTTAAATGCTTACTTTGCAAGCAACAGCCCGGGCCGCTCAAAACTGGGCGTGTTTATCGTGCGGGCAACGGGATTGAACCTGCAAAATGAAACAAAGCGCGGATCTACCCTGCGTACCGATTACAACAATGCTGAAGACAAAGACAGACGCTTACTGGTAGTGACCGACCTGGGCATACTGCTAAAAACCAATAAAGACGGAAGTCAGGATGTGTATATCCAATCCATCGCTAAGGGACAACCTTTAGCCGACGTCAAGGTGGAGTTAATTGGCCGCAATGGTTTAGCCCTGGAGACACGCACCACTGATGCCAGCGGAAAAGTGCAGTTGCCCGCATTATCCAGCCAGCACACTCGCGAACGCACTCCGTTTATGATTGTGGTGCACAATGGCGACGACATGTCCTTCTTGCCTTACAACCATTCCGAACACAACCTCAATTTTTCACGTTTTGATACGGGCGGCATTGCAACCGATATCAATCCCAACAGCTTGAGCGCTTACATGTTCAGTGACCGAGGCCTTTATCGCCCCGGCGAAGAAATTCACCTCGGCAATATTTTGCGCACGCAAAATTGGCAATCGGCTCTGGAAGGTATTCCACTGGAGTTAGAAATTACTGACCCGCGTGGCATGTCGGTGTACCACCAAATATTTAACGCGAAAAGCACCGGGTTCAATGACTTAAGCTATAAAACACAACTTAGCTCGCCGACAGGTATCTACTCTGCCTCTGTGTATCTGGTGAAAAATGGCCACCGCGATCAGGTGCTTGGCAGTACCACGGTGAAGGTACAGGAGTTTGAACCGGATCGTATTAAGGTGAGTGCTACCTTGTCGGAGCAACCTGTCATGGGTTGGATTAGCCCCGACAAAGTGATTCCCAAAATCGAAGCCATAAACCTGTTTGGCACCCCCGCCACCAACAGAAGGGTGGCTGGGCAAATGACGCTATCGCCTGCAGTGCCTGGTTTTGCGGGGTTTGATGATTATAAATTTTATGACCCCAGCACCTTTAACGAAGGCCAACAGCAAAAACTGGCCGACACTAAAACTGACGATAAAGGCCAGGCGAGCTTCGACCTGGGCCTGGCCCGTTTTGCCAAAGCAACCTATCGCCTGTCACTGATTGCCCAGGTTTTTGAGCCCGAGGGTGGGCGTAATGTGGCCGCCGTCAGCAGTGTTTTGGTGTCAAGCCTGCCCTATCTGGTAGGTGTGAAAAAGACCGACGCAGACCTTAGCTTTATCACCAAGTCCAGCAAGCAATCCAGTCAATGGATAGCGCTTAATAATGAGCTTAAGGGCCAGCCCATTGAGGGACTCACACTGGAATGGATACAGCGCAAATACGTCTCGGTGTTGATGAAACAGAACAATGGCACCTATCGCTATCAGTCGCGCTTAAAAGAAACTGTTCGCAATTCGCACCCGCAAAAGTTGGCGGCCACGGCTACTGAAATCGCCCTGCCAACCGATGAACCTGGTGATTTCGCGTTGATTCTGCGCAATGCGGAAGGCCAGCAACTCAACCGCCTGGATTACTCGGTCATCGGCCTTGGCAATCTCAGTCGCTCTCTGGAACGCAGTGCCGAGTTGCAATTGAAGCTCAATAAAACCGAATACATGGCCGGTGATAGTGTAGAAATTTCGATTCAGGCACCTTACACAGGTGCCGGTTTAATAACCATCGAGCGCGAGAAAGTCTACGCCCATCAATGGTTTAAAACGGACACTACCGCGTCGGTACAACACATCACTATCCCCTCGAACTTTGAAGGCAATGGCTATATCACGGTACAGTTTGTGCGCTCCCTGGGGTCGGAGGAAGTCTTTACCAGCCCCCTGTCTTACGGCGCACTGCCGTTTAAAATGTCCCTGGCACCGCGCACGCAAACCCTAACCTTAAAGGCTCCCGAGCTGATCAAACCCGGCGATACCCTGGATATTGAATTGATAGCGCCTAACGCGAGCCAAGCGGTGATCTACGCCGTGGACGAAGGTATCTTGCAAGTTGCGCGTTACATCAAACCCGATCCGCTCAGCTTCTTTTTCCAAAAAAGTCGTTTGGAGGTGGATAGCAGCCAGATTCTGGATTTAATCCTGCCGGAGTTTAGCCAATTACTGAAAGCCTCTGCACCGGGCGGTGACGCAGATGCAGCGCTGGGACGCAATCTCAACCCCTTCAAAAACAAGCGCAAGGCGCCCGCCGTTTACTGGTCGGAACTGGTGGATGTGGGCCCCTCAGGAACTCATGTCAGCTATAAAGTGCCGGATTACTTTAACGGTAAATTACACCTGTTTGCCGTCGCGGTTGATCATGATTCTATTGGGGTAACCGAAGCCAACACTGAAGTTCGTGGCGACTTAATTATCACCCCCAATGTCCCTGTGATGCTGGCGCCAGGCGACGAAGTGGATGTGAGCTTTGGTCTTGCTAACAATCTCAAAACCAGCTCTGGCAAGGTAGATATCATCTTAAAGACTTCTGCCAATGTAGAGGTAGTCGGCCCCGCAAAACAAAACCTCAGTATTGAGGCGGGTAAAGAAGGTCAGGGCAGTTTCCGTATTCGCGCTAAAGATACTCCCGGTGCAGCAAGCCTGATATTTACGGCCAATGCTGGAACCAGTGAATCCAAGTTAGAGGAAGGTTTTAGCGTGCGCCCGGCAGCGCCCTATCGCACAGCCATTCTTACCGGTCGCACTGACAGCAACAAAAAACAACTGCTACTGACCCGCAAACTGTACGACCCTTTCCGCACGGTAAATTTTACGGCGGCCTACACACCACTCGCCTGGGCGAGCGGCCTGCAACAGTATCTGGATTCCTATCCCTACGCCTGTACCGAGCAATTGGTGAGTATGGGTTTACCGGCATTACTGTTTAGTCAACATCCGGAATTAGGTACGTTGAAAGGTAGCGGTTCGGTGAGCGATGTGATTCGCACATTGCAAAGCCGTCAAAACGATGATGGTGGATTTGGACTTTGGTCGGCAAGTACGCAGGTCGCCAATTGGCCATCGCTCTGGGCATTGCATTATATGATTGAAGCGAAAGACCGCAATCAAAGTATACCGACGGAGTTGTTTAGTCGCTCGCAGCAATGGCTTAATCACCTGGCTCGGCCGTGGGGCAATAGCATTGACGATATGCGGCAGCGCGCTTACGCCATTTACTTGCTCAGTCGTTTAGGCGTGCAAACGGGTAGCCAGCTAAGTCAATTGCAAGAAGAGTTGAAACAACGCTATGCGCAAGTGTGGCCAACCGATATCACTGCAGCTTATGTAGCCGCCAGCCAACGCCTGCTCCAGCAAACCGATCTAGCGCAAAAAACGCTAAAAGCCATAGCCTGGAAAAGCCCTTACAAGGGTAATGATTTCTATTATGACAAGCTGGGGCACTCCTCCCAGTTGCTGTATATCTATGCCAAACACTTTCCAAATCTGTTAGAGCAACTACCGAATAACGTCCTCGATGACATGGGACAGCTGGTCAGTAGTAGGGAATATTCCAGCTTGAGCGCAGCTTATTTATTATTAGCCCTGACTCAATATGGCGAAGCTGCGGCAGCGCAAGCTACCTCCCCGGTGAAAATCAGCGCAATTGCGGCGAATGACGCACTGCAAGCACTGGCAGGTTCGACCAATTTGCTGCAACAGGTAGACATACCGAAAACCAGCAAAGGCTTACAGCTCGATCAGGATACGCAACTGCCGTTATTTTATAGCCTGACCGAAAGCGGTTTCGACCAGCAAAGCGCCAGTCTTCCTGAAGTCAAACAAGGTTTGGAAATTCAGCGCGAGTACCTGGATATATCCGGCAAGCCCTTGGAGCAAGTCACCGTGGGCGAGGAATTTCTGGTGCGCTTGCGATTGCGCACAGTCGATAAAGAATACTTTGGTCAGATCGCAGTCGTGGACTTGCTACCTGGCGGAGTGGAGCCTGTGATTAATCGGATGCCCGTCAATTCACCAGCGACGTCAAGTGACTCAGAAGACGGTAATGAGGGTGAAGGTGATCCAGAAGGAAGCAATGGGGGCGAGGAGAGTGAAGGTGATGGAGAAGAAGCCAGCGATGAAGAAGCCAATGAAGATGGGAGCGGCGAGGAAGTTAGTGAAGAGGAAGCTAATGGAGAGGAAATTGGCCAAGAAGCTGACGGGGGCACTGGCTCATCACCCGTGGTGGCAGGCTTCAGCGGCGAACCGGGTCAATCTACCTGGCACGCCGAATTTGCCGACTTGCGCGATGATCGTTTAGTCATTTATGGCAGCTTAAGCAAAGACATGGTGACCTTTACCTATCGCGTGCGCGCTACCAACACCGGCCTCTATCAAACCCCTGCGGCTTACGCTGAAGCTATGTATCAACCAAATTTATTTGCCAGAAGCAAAGCCAGCAGATTTAGTGTGGTTAAACCTTAATGTTTGCGTTGCCCCTGTTCCTAAGCAAAGGGCAACGCAAAGCCAGGTTCAACGAAAGGCAGGTAAAGAATAAGGTCGGTAAAGAGGAAGGCAGGTTCACATTAACTATTTCAAACCCCGCTATACCCTTGTCACGGCGCTACTCGTAATAGTAGCCGCCGGTCTCGGTGTATTCCGTTATTGGCCGCGTCCTGCACTGGCTCTGCAAATTCCAAGCTCGCAAGCTTTTTTAGCCGAAGATGGCGAATTGTTACGTTTAACCCTGGCGGAAGATCAGCAATATAGAGTCTGGACACCTTTAAACGATATTTCACCGCGACTCATAAACGCAGTGCTGCTCTACGAAGACCAATGGTTTTATTGGCACCCAGGTGTAAATCCGCAAGCGTTGCTGCGAGCTGCATTCCGAACCTATAGCGGCAGCGCGCAACAAGGTGGGTCTACTCTTTCTATGCAGCTGGCGCGGCTGTTTTACGGACTCAACACCAAAACCCCCAGCGGCAAGTTGCAACAAATAGCCCGCACTCTGTGGTTGGAAATGCGTTACAGCAAACGCGATATTCTGGAGGCTTATCTCAACTTAGCTCCCTATGGCAGCAATGTGCAGGGCGTTGGGGCGGCCAGCCTGATTTATTTTGGCAAAACCGCAAAGCAATTAAGTATTGCCGAAGCCCTTACCCTGGCGGTGATTCCCCAGCAACCCAATAAGCGCGGGGGAACTAATGCCCGACAATCTGCAATTGACCCACCCAAAGAGCGCTTGTTAGCGAAATGGATTAAACGTTATCCCATGGATGAAACCCAGACGCAGTTAGCACACTTGCCGGTTAACTTTCGCAAAATTCAGGACCTGGCTTTCCGCGCGCCCCATTTTGTCGACATGTTATTGCAAGAAAGTCACGCGCTAGAAGGAGCTGGCAACCCACGGGTGCACACCACCTTAAACTTGAAATTACAAACCCTGATTGAACGCCAGACCCGCCAATATTTACAAGAAGTCAGCACCAAAGGTATTCAAAATGCAGCCGCGCTCTTGATCGACCCAAAAACCATGGAAGTCAAAGCCTGGATGGGTTCCGCTGATTATTTCAATGTTGCGATTGGTGGTCAGGTCAATGGTGTTTTGGCTAAACGCTCACCGGGCTCCACACTTAAGCCATTTATTTACGCACTGGCAATGGATCAAGGAATCTTACATCCCGCCAGCATCCTCAAAGATACGCCTTCCGACTTTGGGCCCTACGCACCGGAAAATTTTGATGGTCGGTTTCGCGGCCCTATCACCGCACAGGATGCGCTAATACATTCGCGCAATATTCCCGCCGTGTGGACCGCAAGCCAGCTGCATTCGCCAAGCCTCTATAACTTCCTCACCATGGCCGGTATCTCGCAATTAAAAAGCGAAAGTCATTACGGCCTGGCGTTGGTGCTGGGAGGAGGCGAAGTCACCATGGAAGAACTCACTAGCCTTTACACCATGCTAGCGCGAGACGGAAAGCTGCAAAATATCCACTACCTAAAAGGCCAGCGCAGCACCTCGGGCACCACGCTGATCTCGCCGGAAGCCAGCTTTATTGCCCTGGATATGCTGCGCCACAATCCCAGGCCGGGAGACTATAACAACTCACCCTCTGGCTATAGCAACTCCGCATCCGGTTGGCCCACCGCCTGGAAGACCGGCACGTCCTGGGGGTTTAGAGATGCATGGTCCGTAGGCTTGGTCGGCCCTTATGTATTGGCCGTCTGGATCGGCAATTTCGATGGCCGAGGCAACCCTGCGTTTGTCGGAATAGATGCCGCAGCCCCACTTTTTTTCCGCATTGCCGATGGCCTCTCCCTACTTAAACCGGAAGCAATATCAATACCTGCCCCTCCGCCAGGCGTCAGTCAGGTTTCCGTGTGCAGTGCGAGTGGAGATTTGCCCAATGCCTGGTGTCCTGAACGCAGCAGGACTTGGTACATCCCGGGAAAATCACCGATAAAAGTTAGTCAGTTGCACCAACCCGTCGCCATCAGCCTCAAGACCGGCCAACCCGTTTGCCCACCCTACCAACCCGATCAGGTGCGTTTGGCGATAATGGAATTCTGGAGCAGCGACATGCAGAAACTGTTTCGCCAGGCAGGATTACCGCGTCGAGCACCGCCAAAATGCCAACAAGGATTTCCTGCTCAAGCACCGGAAATCACTTCGCCTTTACGGCAGGTTGCTTATCAACTTCGCAGGAGCAAGCCCGAAGTGACTATACCTCTGCAAGCCAAAGCCGCTGCTGCAGTGAAAACTTTATTTTGGTTTGATGATAATCGTTATTTAGGAAGTACAGATCCACTTGTAGCATTAAGCTTCCGTCCCATTGATAGCGGCATTCACAATATTCGCGTGGTGGATGATCAGGGCCAATTGGCTGAGCGGGAAATGAGGATAGATTTTTTAGAATGACTACAAATTGCTGCTTGCTGATGATTTAAAAGTTTGCTTCTCCTGCAGCAATTGCTCAACCAATCAATAATTACAAATTCGTATGATTTTTATATTAAGTTCTTGATTTTCAATCTATGGCTGCTTAGCATGCACGCAATGTAGGACTGTGAATGTGTTCGGTTGGTAATGGATTTATTCGGATTTTATTGATTCGTTAGTCGCAATTTGACCGCTCCCTATTCTCATCCTCCTATTTAAAACATTTCATTTTGTTGAAATGACTGTAATGACCAACCCTTGGCAAGTAGTTGGTCAGATCGTATTTATAACCTATAAATTGAACTTATTAATCTAGGGATGGCATCATGCTCTCAACACACCAAACGCTCATTACCCCCAAAATACATTCCGCATCGACATTGAGCAAAGCTTTTGCCGCAATGGGGTTGATGCTTTTCTCGCATTTTATTTATGCGCTCAGCATAACCATGCCAACCGCCGATACTGACGGAACCTATAACATTAGCTGGAGTGGTGGATTAGCCTACGTTACCCTCTATGAGAACATAGGTGGAGTATGGACAAAAAAAACCGATAGCGGCGGCGGATCTACTGTCAACACTTTTAATGTGACTGGGAAAACGGTCGGCGAATATAGCTATAAGTTTGTTGATTGTCAGATTAGTGGAGGTCAAGGCGGGACCACCACCACCTGCACTGATACATTTCGTGCAGTCAAAGTTCTTTCACCCCCAAGCCCGGTATCCTTATCTTTAAATAGGTCTTCAGGTATTGCATCCGTTAGTTGGACAGCAGTATCAGGCTCGGCGTGGTATGAAATACAGCCTAAGCTAAATAGTAGTAATTTTGGATCCGCCGTTACTATTTCCGGTTCGTCCAGCGCAACTTTTCCGCAAATTCCCGTTGCATCGTCGGTTGGTAGCTATTCCTACGCTGTTAGGGCTTGCATTGGCACCAATGACTGTACTGCGTTTGCCGAATCACCTGCAGCAGCAATGCCGAGAGCTTCCACACCAACAATTAAATCCACACTCCCTGACAGTAATCGCAATTACGTAATTCAATGGAATCCCGTTGCTAACGTGACCAGTTATACACTCAATCAAAATGGAGTGGACATTGCTGTTGGTTTGACCACTTCCTACCCAGTTAGTGGAAAAGCAAATGGATTATATACTTACAAACTTAAGGCAAATAATGTCACTGGCTCAAGTAGTGACAGTAATTCGTTAAATTTACCGGTGTCTAACACGCAGCTAAGACCACTTGCCGAAACGTTAAATAATACGAACTATGATTTTTACGTCGGCGACTTCAATAACGATGGCATAAGAGATTATTATTTTCATAGTAAAGCCGCCCTATCACCCCAACTGAGCTTTATCGTTTTTGGTCTTGCCTCTCCTGACTACACAGCACCTATAGCTACGAGACTCAGTGATTCGACTTTGGCCAATCTATTAAGCACGGGGTATTTAAGAGTAGCTACATCGATTGAAACAGCGCACGTAACCTCCAGGGTTGGAACCTTCCCGACAAACTCTGAATTTAACTTCCAGACTCAGGCACCCGATTCATTTAAATATTCGCTCTCCTATTCCGCTGCACCTAGCTTAGGAGCCTCCCAAAACGTAGCAACGACACAGGGCGATATAAGCGTTGCAAATGGTGCGGCCAAATATTCGGTCAAAATTGATTTGCCTCCCGCAGTGAGAGATTTAAAGCCGTCGCTATCACTGAGTTACAACAGTCGTTCGGGGAATGGCTTAATGGGAGTCGGGTGGAATTTGGGTGGAATCTCAGCTATCACCCGTTGCAACGCTACCTTTGCAACTGACGGCTACTCTGGCGGAAATGATCGATTGTGTTTGGACGGACAAAAGCTTGTAGTAGCGAATGGCTCCACTAACTACTGGGCAACCAACACGATTTATAAAACTGAAATCGATAATTTCAGTAAGATTCAGGTGCTTGGAGCAACCGGTAATCTCTTTAAGGATATGTATTTTAAGGTATGGACAAAAGATGGCCGTATCCTTACCTACGGTGGACAAGACTCAGCGCAAAATAGTCGGCTTAGTAAAGACTTCAACGCAGTGGACACTTGGGCACTCGATAAGGTGGAGGATGCGTATGGCAATAGTTATACCATTACCTATCAGCGAAACACTCAGGACAATGATTACTATCCAGATCGTATTAATTTCGGTCCCGAATCAGCAGTTGTTTTTAAATATCAAACCAGGTCCGGTCAAACGCCGTGGGGTTACGAAAACGGCGCTAAATACAAGAAAACAAAAGTGCTTGATACAGTCACAACCTATATCAACGTTACTTCCCCAACTGCTCCCGAAACTGGAACACCAGTCAAAAGGTATGACGTCAATTACAAATTGAGTGGCGGTACGCAACGCGAACTTGTAGATACGATTTCCGAATGTGGTTACGAATCGAGCACCTGGAAATGTGCTAGACCTTTAACTTTTGCCTGGCAAGCCGGAGAGCTAGGATTTGACGAAGCCACTCCGCATCAAATTACTTACTGCACAGGCGGCGATGTTTCTGGAGTAGTGCAATTTATAGATTTGGATGGGGATGGATACAATGATGCGCTGCAGAAAAAAGGTATTGCCTGGGGCACACAAAATAATTGCTTTACTAACGGCAGCTGGGTAACGAGCGGCTACACCCCCGATATAGTCCAGCCAATTAAGACAAGAAGTGGATATGCGTTGGTCATAAAGCAAACCAACTCATCGGTGACTCCAAACATTCGTACCGTAGGTGTGCTTTACAATATTAACAAGTCGGCGCAAACAAAGAGTTATATAGAAATCGCGAGAGACACCACGCAAACAGGTGGAGTAATCACCTCTGACTTGCAAGGAGATGGACTGGACGATTTTATCTATAACAAAAAGTCGTTCACTCAACAGGATTCTGCTGTGCCGACATTCACGGCCGTCACTAGAACCACTTATGATACGGATAAATTTAAAGTAGGCGCCATGCTCCTTGATATGGACGGAGATGGATATAAAGAAGAGATTGCTACCAGCGTTAATTATGGGGCTGCAACTCAAGATATGCCTGCAGGGGTTTACATTAATGTTGGAGGATTTCCTAATGGAAATGGAACATGGTCATTCGAGGCGAATCAGACTAAATTAGTCGCGGCTGGGCAAAGTTATTATAGCCAACCCATTATGATTGCCGGGGGGATATATCGAACCATGGCAGATATAAATGGTGATGGAAACAAGGACTTTATTTTTAATCATATTAACAAAGATGCAAGTTCTGCTAATTACGGAAAGGGCGAATGGCTTTATAGGCTTAATCTTCAAAATGGTGACGTCGGCCCTGAAATTAACACTTCCATTGTATCTAACGGAAGCGGGGTTCATCCCACAAATCACTATAGCTATTCCTATGATTATGACAAAGATGGTCGCGAAGATTTGCTCGCCGTTATCCCCGGTTCTGGCGCCGACAACTGTCAACTGCGCGTACTACTAGCCAGAGATATCAGTGGTGAAATGAATTTCCAGGAATCATCCGGTGTGGTTTTACGTTTTCTGAGTGGTACTGCCTGCACACCAGTGGCAGGTGAGAATCAGGACAATGTCTTTGTAGGGGATATGAACAACGATGGCGTACAAGATGTTAAATATTTAAATAACGTTTTCTACGGCAAACCTAAACAGTCTGATCTGATGGTGAAAATAACTGATGGTTTTGGGGCAGACATTATTCTGGACTACAGCCCTTTAACGGGCGAAACAAATAATGACAGGCCTCTGTACACACCAGACTCCTCAGCTCCCAGTTACCCGCAAGCGTCTCCAGGGCGAGGGATGCAGGTGGTTAAAAAACTATCGGTCAACAATGCTAAAGGTGGTTATAACGAGCGTTTTTACAACTACACCGGCGCAAAAATGGATTTACAGGGGCGTGGCTTTTTAGGCTTTGCAAATATACAAGTTACGGATAAAGCATCGGATATTGTTACCTCAACAGATTACCGTCAAGGCTTCCCTTACACCGGGCGAGTCGATACGGCAACGAGTAAAACCAGCGCAGGCAATTTGATAAGCTCGACAAAAAATGCTTATGCAATCCATGCTCAAAATCCTCGCTTCCCATATTTGGATTACACATTACAAAAAAGTTATCAGCTGTTAACCACCGATCTTAATTCACCCTTATCCGCCACCCGCGTGCAAAATGTCTATGACAGCTGCGGAACTATGACTGAACAAATTGCAGAAACCGGTACTGGCGTCAACTCCGCCACAATCACTGGCGTGCTCAGTAGAGGGAGGACTGTCAATAATGTAGATTATTTCAGTACAGCCGACTGCAGCGACGACTTTGTAAACCTAACTACCAAAGAAGCTAGCAAAACCTCTGCAAGTGATGATTTACGCACAACTATTACCGAGTATCAGCCCAACACTGCGCGAGAAGTAGGAACCATCATTGCCTTCAAAGGCACTGCTCTACAAAAAACTACAGTGATAAGCCGGGCTACAAATGGTGTTGTTATAGGCACATCGGAAACTGCCGCCGATATTGACGGCGGCACAGCGGCAACGCGCGCAACAACTTCAACGGATTTGGCCAAGGGAATGTTTCCGCAAACGATCACTAATACAGTGTCGTCGGGGGATCACGTCACAATTGTTGGCTACGACTACCGGTTCGGACTAGAGAATTCAATACGCACGCCTGATTTACAAACTACCACTCTTACTTACGACTATTTGGGCAGGCAGGTTGGGTCTTTAGCGGCAGATGGTACCCGTACCGAATTGATTTCTTTCTACTGCTCAAGCGCGCCTATGAGTTGTAGCGGGTATTACGCAGTAGCAACCAAAGTCACAAATACTGCGCTCCCTGGAGTATTAGGGGAACCCATCACTGTTGTTTTTTACGACCAGCTTCAGCGTGAGGTTCAACGTAGCACTTATTCTCTGGCTGGCAAACGGATCAATATAAGCACTAAGTACCGAGCTGATGGCAGACTGGAATCTATATCTGAGCCGTATGTGGATCTATACAACGGCACCTCAACAAGCCTCTGGACCAACTTTACAAACTACGATGCCCTAGGTCGAGCTCACACTGTAGTCGATGCCGATGGAGGAACCAAAACCACGCTTCACGAAAAATATGGCGACAAAGTAAAAGTGACTGATACGGTTACGGTGGTTGGTCCCAGATCCACGAGCACGCAAACCACGCAACGGTATATAAACCCCTTGGGTCAGGTAGCACAAGTTATTGATGCTATAGGTACTCCAGTCGATTACAGCTATAACAGCAAAGGTCATTTGGCTACCACCAAAGTTAACAATAATTCAGCTACGCTGGTGAGCATCGATTACGACGATCAAGGCAATAAGAGTCGCATTGTTGATCCCGACGCGGGCAAGATTGATTTCAATTACAACGGTTTCGGAGAGTTGCGTCGGCAGATATGGCAGAAAGACGTGGCCAATGTTACCAAATCTATAACCTTTACTTACGACCAGTTAGGTCGTCAGCTCACCCGTGTTGATCAGAAACCTACCGGCAGTAAAACTGATTATGTTTGGGAATGGGATACTAAACAAAAGGGCCGGCTCAGCAAAGAGACTGGAAATAATAAGGGAATGACCTACGGTTATGACGGCTTTTCGCGCCTGACATCAGCCTCTACTGCAATATCGGGCCTTCCTGATCGTAAGTTTGTCTATGGGTATGATAATTTTAGCCGCCCAACGGATACGACTTACCCCAATGGTTTCAAAACCACACGTCAGTATCATGCTGCGGGTTTCGCTGCCCAGACGTCTGATATCAGTGATTCTGCTAATCCCAAAATGCTGTGGGCATTGGGCAATGATCTGGACACCCGCGGTAATTTCAGTCATCAACTATGGGGTAATGGTGTCGTTACCCAAACCAGCTTTGACAACAAAAATGGCCGGATCAAGTCTATAAATTCTGGCCGTTTAACCTCAGCGAGCCTCAGCAATTTGAACCGAGACGTGCAGGCACTAGGCTATGAATATGACACTCTCGGCAATCTGCAAACCCGTACCAGCCAGCGCACCAATACAGCGGGCACTGCATTGGAAAACCTACGCGAAGAGTTTGTTTACGACGGCCTTAACCGCTTGAAAACAAGCACAACCAGTGGGTTATTTTCACGTACCAACGATTACACCTATGACGAGCTCGGCAACCTTAAAACCAGAACGAGCAAGCAAGGTACCAGTACCGTAAATGACGATATAGGCACCTTGACTTACGATCGCACTAATAACGCTGGTGTGCATGCTGTCTCCTCTGCTGGCGGGCTAACTTACCAATACGACAAATACGGCAACATGACCAAGCGCGGTAACGAGACCATTGAGTACAACGTGTTTAACAAACCCGTGCGTATCACGGGCACCACTACTACTGTTTTTGACTACGATGCTAACCATGAATTGTTCCGTGAAACCGCGGGCAGCGCTATCACTTACAGGTTTGAGGGTGGCCTCTATGAAGAAATAGTCGAGGGCACCAAGACTACGCAAAAGAGTTATGTTGACGGCGTTATTCTCAATACCAGGACACTCAACAGCGGTGTGCTTGCCAGCAACGATACGGTGTATTTGCACAGTGACAACCTTGGCTCCATTGAAGCCACCAGCAGTAAGCTGGGACAATTCGTTAATCGCATGAGTTTTAGCGATTGGGGCAAACGCCAGCAATCGGATTGGAAAACCGGATCACCTACCGATGTATTCGCGACTGCTGACGGTTACACCGGCCATCATCAATTGGATCAGCATAAGCTGGTGCATATGGGAGGGCGAGTTTATGACCCGGGCCTCGGTAGATTTTTAAGTGCGGATTTAGTTGTACAGTCGCCCTATTCGAGCCAGAGTTTTAACCGTTATTCGTATGTGTTCAACAACCCATTGAGTAATGTAGATCCGACTGGATACTCCTGCACGGCGACAACAAATACAATGTGGGGACGGACAGTCGGTGTTTCCGACTGGAGTGTGATAGATAGCAGCACTTCGACCTCGGGTGATTGTGGTTGGAATCAGATGCCCATGTGGACAGGTGCCGACGATTTTTACGATCAGCAGAATATCTATAATAAGTTGGCACCACTTGACCCGCCGGATATTTCTGAGAAGCAGGGGCCAGCTGCACAACCCTCAATATCCAACTATTGCTATGATCAGCAATATGGTGGATCTTGCGCAAAGTTTACTCAGGAAGAATATCAACAACAATTTGAGACGATAAACCCGGCGCAAGGATTGGTTGATTGCACGTTAAAAGGTTGTGGTGGCGCTGGATGGACGTGGGGTGCCATGGGTGTCGTTCCCGTATTTAAGTTAGAAGGTCAAGCGTTGACATGGGGGAAAAACGCCATGGGTCATTTAATCAAGCATGCAGATGTTGTAGGTTATGGGCACCTTTCACCACAAGAATTACAAAAAATGATGCCCGAACTAAAAAATGCGGTACAAAGTTTATTACTTTCAGCTGATACTAGTTTGACAAAGATTGGTAATTGGAATGAAACAAAAAATGCAATCATGTACATTTCTGAAGGAAAAATGATTGTGACTAAAGAAAGCGGTGAATTTATTACAATGATTAATAAAACATCAAACCGTTGGTATGAAAATGCAGTGGGACTATTCCAATGATAGAGATTACAAAAATAAGTAAGTTGTTGGGTTTAAAGGTAAGTCAGCTAATTTTTGTAGTTTGGCCACCATTTGGTGAAGAAAATAAAAATGATATTGATATTTCTGTAGCCTTTAAATTTTTTGACGGAGGAGCTAAGTACATCAGTTTTTATACAGACAGGGATGATAATTGGACGTTAGTGCAGCAGGAAATAGATATTAAAAAATCAATTTCAGGATCCTTATTTGAAAAAAGAATAAACGATTGGATGGAGCAAAATATTGATGATGTTATTGACTTTGAATATTTTGATTTAATGGATAATTCAGTTTTTAATGAGATTGTTGGAAGAGTTATTATCGGAATTGAGATTTTAAGTATGAAAGGCGACATAAAACCTTTTGGTGTAAAGTTTTTGTTTGAAAATGATTTTTTAATTTTGCTTCCAAATACAGATGGAAGTACTGTAGAAACAAAAAGCTTTAATTGTAGAAATAATATTTCGAGATTTGTTTCGCTAGGGGAAATTGTTGTCACAAGTATTCATTTGTAATTAAAGGGGTCGTAGTGAATGTCATGCAGAAGGTAAAATTTCCGAAATGGAACGCTGGGTTGCAAATCAAAAAATTCCTTGATCGTACATATTACTTGGTTCGAACCTCTTCTGACCCAGCTGTTATAGGGGTAAACAATGGAATACAGCAAGTTGAAATACATCGTTCAGGTTTTGAAAATAAGAGCATGTACGATGACATAATGAAGTATTGGGGATCATTTAATTCATGGGAGCATAGGAACGATTATCATGGTGTAAACGTGGAACTTCAATGCGTTAATCCTCTTGTGGGCGCAAAAATTACGTCGTTTCTTTCTTATGGACCTAAACTTCTTCAATGTCCTTTTTTGATTTCTCAAAGTGTCAAAGATACTTTTAAAAAATTTTTGCTTCCAGATGTTTATTTTTACAAAGCCAGCGTTGTAACTAATGAAGAAAAATTAAATTATTATTTGTTTTCGTGTCCTGATTTTGGCTATTCTATTGTTGATTTCAATAAATCTATTTTTTTTACTGGAAATGAATTGCTGGGAAAAAAATACGTCAAATTAAATGATTACTCCGAATTTGTTGAGTATGGCAAGGCGGCTCGGTGTATTGTTGAAATGGAAAAAGTAGTTTTAAGCTCCAAGTTCAATGCCGATTTGGATTTGTTCGTTATTGAGGCAGGACTGCTCTTTATATCAGAAGCATTACGTAACGAAATTATAGATAAAAAACTTGATGGATTGAACATTCTTCCTGCCTTCGGTGACAGTCTCAAGTGGCCTACGATCTGTGAGTGATTATAATGTCCAAGCGCCCAAGTGAAATTGGGCGCTTTTTTTCAAAACTAATTCTTAGAAAATCAATTAAAATTAGCTTTGTTTATTCTATTAAACGTCCATCTATCTAAAAATATTTTTAAATTAATTACGAATTCGTCACGACACCGAATGTAAATACGCAATTTCTGCTGTTAAGTCTTGCATATCCCTTGGACACTTTAGTAGTCCCTTCACAGTTACATTATTTTTTTATAAGCTTAACGTTTAATCCGGTGGAAAATAAAATCCAGTCAAGATTCCATTCCACAAAGAAACATAAACCGCCTCACCACGTGTAGCGCATCACTTGTAGAGCGTCACTTTGCTATCGTAAAACTTCCCAAATTATTCATCATATGATTGACATATTTATGATGGTTTCCCCACAATCCTATCGCATCAAAAAATATTTTCCCCACAATAAAATCACGCGCTTTCTCACTTCTCGTTATAACGTTTAAACAAATAGGTGCGCTATTTTTTTGAGTGCATGTATTGTTTTTTTTAGATGATTTTAGCACTGCATTAGAAAATCTCCGCGAAGAATTTGTTTACGACGGCCTCAACCGCTTGAAAACCAGCACAACGAGTGGGTTATTTTCACGTACCAACGATTACACCTATGACGAGCTCGGCAACCTTAAAACCAGAACGAGCAAGCAAGGTACCAGTACCGTTAATGACGATATAGGCACCTTGGCTTACGACCGCACTAATAACGCAGGTGTGCATGCCGTCACTTCAGCAGGCGGGCAAACTTACCAATATGACAAATACGGCAACATGACCAAGCGCGGTAATGAGACCATTGAGTACAACGTGTTTAACAAACCCGTACGCATAACTGGAGCCACTACTACTGTTCTTGATTACGACACTAACCATGAATTGTTCCGTGAAACCGCGGGCAGTGCTATCACTTACAGGTTTGAGGGTGGCCGCTATGAAGAAATAGTCGAGGGCACCAAGACTACGCAAAAGAGCTATGTTGACGGAGTTATTCTCAATACCAGGACACTCAACAGCGGTGTGCTTGCCAGTAACGATACGGTGTACCTGCACAGCGACAATCTAGGCTCTATTGAAGCCACCAGCAGTAAGTTGGGACAATTCGTTAATCGCATGAGTTTTAGCGATTGGGGCAAGCGTCAGTTATCAGATTGGAAAACAGGGTCACCCACTGATGTCTTCGCTACGGCTGACGGTTACACCGGTCATCATCAATTGGATCAGCATAAGCTGGTGCATATGGGAGGGCGAGTTTATGACCCGGGCCTCGGTAGATTTTTAAGTGCGGATTTATTTGTACAGTCGCCCTATTCGAGCCAGAGTTTTAATCGTTACTCGTATGTGGCGAACAATCCGTTGAGCTATGTGGATCCGAGCGGGTATGAATGTTCTGATTACATATCAAATAAAGGCACTATCTGGGAATCTCATTCTTTCGTAACTGACACTTGTGGTTGGAATCATATGCCCGGTTGGACAGCTGCCGATGATTTCTATGACAAGGAGAATATCTATAATAAGTTGGCACCACTTGACCCGCCGGATATTTCAGAACCGCCTGGGCGGGACAATAGCCCATGCCCAAGTTGTCATGGACCTGCTCCAGATGGAGCAGAAACTACGGATGCGGATAGAGAAATCCTGAAAGATATTGCTTGTGGTTTAATGAGGCCCTGCGCTATGGTCGATGGGATAGAGCTGTTTAACAAAACGGGTAATCCGTTATATCTGGCGGCTGCAATTTTGCCTGGAAAAGTCGGGGGCAAGGTGGGGGCGAAAGGTCCTGACTTTTTTAGAGGGTCGAGACCAGGAGATGTTCTTAGTTTTACACCAAGACCACATGATTTTAAGGTGGATAAAATCACGGGTTTTGTTAAAGAGACCCACGGTATCTCAGTCTTTAATAATGCTGCGAGCGTTCAATCTAAAGGTTTTTTACCAAACAAAATTGATCAAAGCTCCATCCCTAATTCGTTAAGAGTCATCCAAAGAGGGTCAGATTCAAGCCACTTTGAAATTACTCCAAAGCTTGGGGCGAATCTTACTCCTCAACAGTTTATAGACGCATGTAACAAAATTAACTGTGGGCTTTAATGTTTTCAATTGTAATTAAATGGATACTAAAATGTTAAATTATAAACTTGTGTTACCTGATGATTTTGATGATTACGAATGGGAAGTTAAATCGAAGGGGTGGTTTAATGGAGTGGCTGTAATTTTTCAGAATAAAAAATACATATTAAATTTTTACGACCCTATAAGGCTTTCACAAGAAATTGGAGACGAGCTTTCTGACAGCGATGTTTTTTTTGAGGATAATTTGATAGTCGTTCATTCTGTTGATCGAAGCCAAATTGAAAAAGCAGTGGATTTTTTGGCTAAAGCAGAAAGACTTACCCGCTTAAAGCCTGAACAGTAACAGGGAGGCGCCTAATGGGTGCTTACTTAAGCTTTTTAGAGTGACCATTTTTTTGTCACGTCCAAGCGTTCAAATCAAATTGGGCGCTTTTTCAAGCTAAGTTTTAAGGAAAATCGATAGGGTCAGGCTCCATTAGTTTTTCGAAACTTGACTAAATATACTATTGATCGATTGAACGGACTGTAAATAATGATAATAGGCAATAAAGACAGACTTGCGATCAGCTGGGAAATTATCGAATGCGTTGATACATGGATTTTTGGCCGATTTTATCTATTTATCAATGGGTTTATTGTCGGTGATCCAAATGATAATTCCGTTGACATGAAAGGGTGTCTAAACTGGATCAATAATTTTTTAGAATTTGAAACAAATAGGTTTGAGCCAAATTTATACGAAATGCAAAAAGAGCAAATTTTTTTGTTGCTGGCAGCATCTGTACTTATCAATGAGGATAAACACAACTTTTGTCATGTCCAAGCGTCCAAGTAAAATTGGGCGCTTTTTTTCAAGGCTAATTTTTATAAAATCGCCTAAAAATTGGCTTTTGTTTTCTATAAAACCTTCTCTATTTAAAAATATTTTTAATTCCTTACACATTCTGCACTAAACCGCATTTTGACAAGAAATTTCTTTCGTTAAATCGTGAGTATCCCTTGGACACTTTCGCAGTGTCTATCATAGCTTACATGTTTTTTTTGTAACACCTTAATGTTTAATCTGGCGGAAAATAAAATCCATTCAGAATGCCATGCCACAAAGATACATAAACCGCTTCGCCATGTTTGTTGCATTGGATTTTACTCCACGCCTCGGCGGGTGCCTTGCCTTTCAGATTGTTGTGTGTTCTTACATGATTATACCAATAGCGAAATTCCGCTAAGTGTTGCTCCAATGTTTTCTCCGTGAGAATAATTTTGTGAACATGTTGTTTTAGCGTTCCAAAAAATCGCTCCACTCGACCATTCATCCATGGACAGGCTACCTCAGTAAATTGTGGTTTAATACTTAATATCCATAACCCCATAAGAAACAATTTGGATTTAAAAACAGCTTCATTATCCATGCGAATTCTTTTTGGCTTTCCGTAAGCTTCAATAATATGTAATAAATTACGCAACAGCGTGATAGAGCTTTTATTAGCAATATTTTTTAACAACAAGCAAGCGCGGGTACCATTATCAATAACGCCGAAGGTAATATGCTGTTGCTTTTTATCATCGGTGATTGTAGTTAAATCTATAGACCAGATGATATTTTTTGGTAATGGTTTAGGTCTGCGCTGCTTGATCTGTTTTCGCAGAAAATAAATATCGTGTTTGTGGCGGATAATAATGTTATACACGGTACTCTTGCTAACAGTCATGGCACGTTTGTGTTTATGTAAACGATTAAAAACATCGGCTATTTTGCGACAACCATGGTTAGGCATAAACGCCGTTAAGCGAATCACCTCGCGTATAACCCATTCAGGTTTTTTACGAAAGCGTAATGTAATAATGGATTTTTCACTTGGGGCAGGCTCAATAGAATTGAAATGATGATTCCGAGTTTTATATTTTTGTGTGGAATACAACATAAAAACAACAGCGCAAATGCAATAAAAAATAATCCATGCAATCAACATAATATTTAATAATCGATAATCTAAAAAGTTTATTGTCGTGCCATTGGGTTATTTGCACGCATCAATGATTACACTTATAACGACCTGGGCAACCTCACAAGTCGTATTAGCAGGCTGGGTTCGAGTAGTACCATGATGATATAGATACCTTAACTTACGACCGCACTAATAACGCAGGTGTGCATGCCGTCACTTCCGCTGGAGGGCAAACTTACCACTACGACAAATACGGCAACATGACCAAGCGCGGTAATGAGACCATTGAGTACAACGTGTTTAACAAACCCGTGCGTATCACGGGAACCACTACTACTGTTTTTGACTACGGCGCTAACCATGAATTGTTCCGTGAAACCGCGGGCAGCGCTATCACTTACAGGTTTGAGGGTGGCCTCTATGAAGAAATAGTCGAGGGCACCAAGACTACGCAAAAGAGTTATGTTGACGGCGTTATTCTCAATACCAGGACACTCAACAGCGGTGTGCTTGCCAGCAACGATACGGTGTATTTGCACAGTGACAACCTTGGCTCCATTGAAGCCACCAGCAGTAAGTTGGGACAATTCGTTAATCGCATGAGTTTTAGCGATTGGGGCAAGCGTCAGTTATCAGATTGGAAAACAGGGTCACCCACTGATGTCTTCGCTACGGCTGACGGTTACACCGGTCATCATCAATTGGATCAGCATAAGCTGGTGCATATGGGAGGGCGAGTTTATGACCCGGGCCTCGGTAGATTTTTAAGTGCGGATTTATTTGTACAGTCGCCCTATTCGAGCCAGAGTTTTAATCGGTATACCTATGTATCGAACAATCCAATGAGTAAAGTGGACCCGACTGGGTATCTAGATATCCCCGACTTTTTAGTTAAAGGATATCGTGATGACTCTAATCCTTTTATGGATACCATGCTTAATGATATGTACTATGGTTCTCGTGGGGGCAGTGGCTCGTCCAATATACCCACCGTAATCGACAGCCCGTTGATGCCGAATCTTTCTGATAAGCAATCTGCTGATACAAATAAAGAGAGTGTGGCAGACAACGCGAATTACGATCCCGACGCGGCCTTTACGCTTGATGGTAGTAAAAAACCTGAGATTTTGATGGGTGCGCTTCCAGATACCCGGCTCGCTGCTCTTATGTTAATCGCAGGAACAAAACAACTATCAAAACAAGTAGAAAAAGGGATTCGGTCTTTAACGAAACAAATAAACGCGCACGAAAAGAAGATTGCAGATTTTAAGGCGAATCCTACTGTCAGGCCAGGCATGGAAGGACAGCCACAGAAGCTAATTGAAGCCCAACAACAATCTCGCATTAGCCATTTGGAAAAAGAAATTGATACATTCATAAATAATATTAGAAAACTGTTGGAGTAACATAATCTTGCAAAAATATGAATTTCAGAATCGAATTATTTACTTCGGATCACCGCAGGCTAGCGTACCTGTTGATTTCACACCTCCGTTTGCTGTGCTCTTACCAGCTTCTAACAGGCTAGATCTGTTGGAAGCTGAGGCAATCATTGTTGCCTTGCTAGAAACAGGATGCATCGAGTTTTGTTGCGTAGGATCAGAAGCGGAGTTGCTTCATGATTCAATAGATAGCCTCATAGAAGACAGAGCGGCATTTGATGTAGTTACTACATTTCACTTGGATGAGATAGACGCCTGTGAATATTTTCTATTTGCAGCTGGTGGTGGCGTTAAATCTTTACTTGCTTTAGTTGCGTCGCATCCAAAATTGGTTTCCAGATTGCAAGAAGAAATTGCCACACTAGGGAATCCTTAAAGGCAATTAAAAGTGGGTAACTTGGACATCTAAAGTGGTGGCATTAATGAAAAATTCAAAAATTATTATTGATGCGATAAACCCAGCATTGAAAAGTCATGGTTTTAAGAAAAAATCGAGCAATTGGTATTTATATAAGAGTGAAGTTGTATTGGTTGTTAACCTTCAAAAATCTCAATACGGAAATCAGTTTTACATAAATTGTGCTGTGTTGGTGAAGGCACTTTTGGATTTGGAGTTCCCCCAAGAAGAAAAGTGTCATATTAGATTTCGATTAGATTCTAATGGAACAGATGCACCTGAAAACCGAGTGAAGTTATTGCTTGATCTAGAAAATGATTCAATATCTGATGAAGATCGAAAGTCAGAGTTGAAAAAATTGATTACGAGTTATGTTTTGCCACACCTGGAAAAATGTTCGACATTAAGTGGCATAACTGAAATGGTGAATAGTGAAAAATTTAAAGGTTGGGCTATTCGGAAGAATCTTAAAGATTTAATCGCGGCAACTTAAAAAGGTGTCAGGATGTGACAATGATTCTTAAAAATTTCAAAATTGAAGAGTCTCACGGAATAGAATACGAAGGAAAATTTCTGGATCTTCACTCTAACTATGACTTTGTGAAATTTAGTTATGATATATCTTGTCAATCTGTAGCGCTTTATTGGAATAAAAGCGAGGAAGACTGGGCTGTTAAAGAACCGTTTGAGAATTTGAGATTGCAATTCAATTCAATTTCAATTTTTGCGGTGCGAAGCAGAGATGATAAGAAACCTTTCTCAGAAGATGATTGCTTAAGCTATATAGGATACATGCATCCTGACGATATTGAGATTATGAATGGTTTTTTGCCCAAAAAAATGGCAAATGATAAATATCATTTAGTTTTAGGCTTTGAAAGTGGAATGGCTATTAAATTATTTTGCGAAACTGCCGAACTATTTTCAAAGTCAATGGGGCCAGTCTCACAACCGTCCCGTTAAATTCTAATTAAGGATCGATAGGATCAGATTGTCCCGTCTGAGCGCCCAAGTCAAATTGGGAGATTTTTTTCAAGACTAATTTTTATAAAATCGCCTAGAAATTGGCTTTTTTCCTATAAAACCTTCTCTAATTAAAAATATTTTTAATTCCTTGCCATTCTGCACTAAACCGCATTTTGACAAGAAATTTCTTTCGTTAAATCGTGAGTTCCCTTGGACACTTTCGCAAGTAGCGCAATCAAAAGCTATCAAAGAATTAACTAGTGGTGGTTATACTAAAACAGCGACAAAACATCTGATGTTCAAGTCTTAACGGATGGTAACAAGACCTACGTGATGTATCCTAAGTCTACTGGGGGGGCTTCCCGGTCCTACGACTGGAGCACCATCAGCAGAGGTTAGAGTTAGTGGTGAATTAATATCAAAAATTCGATTCCTTGAGGGACTTTGAATATGAATACCAGCATTTATAATGATTTAGCCAAGGCTGTTGTAGTATCGAATACAAATTTGCCAAACCAAGTGTTTAACAAAAAGTTTGATCAATATTTGTTTTTTGACTCAAGCTTGAGAGCTACCGGTGGGATTTCGGTTGCATTAAAAAATATTCTTAATCAAGTGGGCGCCTCACAAGCCCGCGCTGCAATTTTTACATCTATAACGAACGATTTTCTGATGTGCCTGAATGAAAAAGATGAGTGGGAAGAATCATGGAAAGCACTTGATAAAAAGCTATTTGATTCGCTTGTGGCTGAAAGTTTTACAGTTATTAGCCTCGGAGAAGATTGGGCTGCGTTTCAATACTATCCTGTAGATATCGGAATTATAGGATTTGGAAAAAGTAAATTACCCTTTTTGTTAGAAAATGAGGCAGTGGATTTTTTTTCGTGCACCGATATTTTGGCTTGGTATGCATCTGGCACTGATGAAGATGCTCAGAAAGTTAAATATTATGGAAAAGAATTTCTAGACATGCTTCTGAAAAATTACAAATCAAATATGTAGCGTGCGAATTTGTGGATTAATGGTAGCTTTCAAACGCTAAGGTCCACTATAAATAAATAGTGTCCCGCCCTAAAATAGTTTGACGGTTTTTGTTTAAGCCAGCTCCCGCAAGAGCTGGCTTTTTCATGGTAAGCGATAGTTAAACCACAGCCTTGCAATGCCAGGGAAGCAGGTTTTCTATGTACTCCACCGCTTTAGCATTCAGCAATTCCATGAAGATTTTTTTCAAATACGCGCGTGGCTCCAGGCCATTAGTCTTCGCGGTTTCAATCAAACTGTATAAATTTGCAAAAAATCATAAGATTTACCAGTCTTCGTCTCAACAACAACTAAATATTCATCGCAAGCATTTCAATACATTGTTGATCTTTATTTTTTACGATGGCATTGGTAATCTACAGACGTTTTTTGGTGGAACATATCTTCTGCGTTTGCTTTAACGAAAATTACAGATTTTTTCTGTAGCGTTACACAACAGACTATAAAACTCTTATCGCTGGCTTGGCCTGCGACCTCCCGCCAGAGTGAATTCTTTAATCGTTTGCAGTAGTTATTTTTCATTAGATCAATTATCGCTAAAACCACCGATGCATTTCTACATCGGGGGGTTATTTAGCCGCTAACATTTTTATTTTGCAGTTAGCATCATGCGAATGGTAACGGGTGCATTAACAAAAAATTTTACTTTGATACTCATTATCCCTTACTAAACTTCAATTTTTTGATCTTAAGAAGTACTTCGAATGGCCCTGATCACCAGACATCCATCACTTACTTCCATACAAACAGGAGTGCCTATGGTAAAACCTGTTTTGTTAAGCCAATAACCCTTAACGTGTATCCATGGAACCGGTGGGGCAACTTTATAGGAATGAATATTGTTGACGTTGTTTAATTGGTAATCGTAAGAGCCCGTACGGACTTTTAGTTTGCGGGTATAAGAAGTTTTTTCTTGGGCCGAGCGGGGCTCTGGCGCTATAGTACGTTTAGCCATGACTGATACTCCAATTATCGATTGTGGTTAGCTGCCTCTGGGTGTTGACGCACTCAGGGGTGGCGCATTTTTAAGTTTAGAATTTACAGTTAGCAATACCTCCGATTGAATAAAAACTGCACGCCTATAAAACACTAAAAATCTGGATGAATCAACAGGTTTTTTGTGAAAGGTTTAAAAATATTTTGCGAAAGTTAAATCGATATTAACTTCGCGTTGGATGGGTTGGACTGCAAAGCCCAACATTTAGGCCTTGCCATTGCCGCCATGCGATTTAAAAAATTTAATTTTATGAATGACTCACGATTTATTGTGCGATATGGTCTTAGTTTAAGTGGTGAGGCTCAGCTTTTAATGGTGTGTAATTGCGAGCGCGGTCACGGGAATATCATCAGAATTATATCTGCCCGCAAAGCCACAATAAATGAAAGTAAATATTACTTGAGGGGAAAGATGAAAGCAGAATACGATCTTTCAAAAATGAAATCTTGCCAAAATCCTTACGCAAGTAAACTTAAAAAGTCTGTGACTATGCGTTTGAGCGAGGATGTTCTTGGCTACTTTAAACAAATGGCAGAAGAAGCTGGAGTGCCCTACCAAAGTCTTATCAATCTTTATTTGCGAGATTGTGTTATGCAACATCGAAAAATAGATATCTCCTGGCGAGCCAATCAATAATTAAGTCCTTCACCTAAGCCTCATTAACATTTAGCACGTAGGTTGGGCTGAAAAGCCCAACATTCTGACCGTGAAATTGCCGCCATGTAATTTAAATACGCTTTATAAATGAATTACGGCTTAATTCGCGAGATGGTTGTGTTGGGCTTTACAGCCCAACAGAGCTTTTTTAAATAATATTTACTGCGGCAAAAAATCAAACGAGTAATTCAATGTGGTGCGCGTTACGTTTGACGCAGAGAAACTAATTAATTTTATTCTCTGCAATAACTTTGCTTCCAACTCCGGATCTTTTAATTCGCTGGAAACGATAGTTGCATCCACTACCTGACTGCTTGGCTCTATAACAATTTTCACTACCACCTTACCTTGCAACGCAGCATTCTCACGTAATGCGTGGTTATAAAATTAAAGATCGCGTCTTTGTGTTGCTCCATGATTTTGCGAACTTCTTCTTTACTGCGCGCTGCACCACCATCACCGTTACCACAATGTGCTCGAACCCGGTAGAGGTAGGTACAAGAGCTATATATCAAGAGGCTTAGACAAAGGTAGAAGAACCGGACCAAGTTTCGTGGAAGCCATGCAAGATGTGCATGAATTTTTAATAAAAATATTGGCATTCCCGGCGGCGTCGTGTATTTTGTATACAGAAAAGTCGAATATCGGGTATGAACATGTCCGCACTAAACGAGTTGGAACAGCATTTAACACCAGGTCAGGTATACCGTAGGGCCGATCTTGCACAGTGGAGTAATGCTGTTGACCGTCATTTAAAGCAATTGGTAAAGGAAGGGACCTTACAGAAGGTTTCCCAAGGTGTTTATGCTTGCCCCAAGAAAACGTCTTTTGGTAACGCGGCGCCTGAGGATTACATGCTAGTTGAAGCCTTCTTGAAAACGGATGATTTTTTATTGTTTTCCCTGAATACCTACAACGCGTTAGGGGTTGGTACAACCCAGCTCTACAACGAGCAAGTTGTCTATAACCGGAAGCGTCATGGTAAATTCAAGCTGGGCAACCGCACCTTCAATTTTCAGATGAAATCTTACTTTCCCAAAGAAATTTCTAAAGAATTCCTATTGGTTGATTTGGTAAACAACCTAAATAAATTGGCTGAAGAACAGGATGTTGTATTGAAGCGAGTTAGTGACCTAGCTGCCAACATGGACCTCTCCTCTTTAAAGAAAAATGCCCAGCTTTATGGTGGTGTTGGTGCCAGGAAATTATTTACATCACTTGCTAATAAGACGGTGACGCATGCCGCTTGATTATCTGCATCACCATGAAGATTACAAAGATCTCATCCGAACAGTTGCTGAAGAAAAAGGCATAGCCCCTGATTTGGTAGAAAAAGACTACTGGATTATGCATTGCCTATATGGTCTGACTCAGCAGGGTTATTCATTTGAACTTAAAGGTGGAACGAGCCTGTCGAAAGGCTTTGGCATTATTCATCGCTTTTCTGAAGATATTGATATTCGTATCGAGCCACGCCGCGAAGCTAAAGTGGCCACTGGGAAAAATCAAAATAAAGATCAGCACTGTGAAAGCCGAAAAGCTTTCTACGATCAGCTTGCTCAAGAAATTGTTATTGATGGTATTGATGAAGTTGCAAGAGATTACACTTTTGATGATGAAAAGTTTCGCAGTGGTGGTATTCGCTTAACATATTCCAGCATTAATCCCATTTCTGCTGGTATCAAAGATGGGGTGTTATTGGAGGTAGGGTTTGATACCGTAACACCTAACAGACGAATCGATATCAGTTCGTGGGCACTGGATTTTGCTAAACAACATAACCTATCAGTTACAGATAATCTGGCTACAGCGATCCCCTGCTACGAACCTGGTTATACCTTTGTAGAAAAGCTACAGACGATAGCGACTAAATATAGAAATCAGCAAGAACGCGGTGGCATGCCTAAAAACTTTATGAGGCATTACTACGACCTATATTGCTTGCTTGAAAATGAAAGCGTTAAATCCTTTATTGGTACGGATGCATATCACGCCCACAAGCTTGCCCGCTTTCCTGAGGCAGATTATCAAATACCTGTTGCCGATAATGAAGCTTTCATTTTGTCAGATGCAAATACGAGGAAGTTGTACCTGGAAAATTATTTGGCAACATCGGCTCTGTACTACCAGGAACAACCAAGCTTCGATGCCTTACTGGAGCGAATTCATTCGGTTATTAGTGAGCTATAGACATAAAGCAGTATCTGTCTTATTTTTGACTCGCAGCACGTAGGTTGGGCCGGGCCCAATCTACATAGCTTGAAAGGAGGAAGCATGGGGTCGCGTTCTGCCTTTTGCTTTTAAATTCTGCCCAATACTCACTTGATTTGCCTCTCGCCAAAAACAGTCAAAAAAAACGAGTCTTTCGACTCGTTTTTATTTTCTAAATATTATTTACTGCGGCAAGAAATCAAACGAATAATTCAATGTTGTTCGCGTTACGTTCGATGCAGAGAAACTAATTAACTTTATTCTCTGTAATAATTTTGCTTCCAACTCCGGATCTTTTAATTCGCTTGAAACAATAGTTGCATCCACAACCTGACCGCTTGGGTCTATCACAATTTTCACCACTACCTTACCTTGCAGCGCCGCATTCTCACGCAAGGCTCGGTTATAGATATTAAAAATCGCGCCTTTGTGTTGCTCCATGATTTTACGAACTTCTTCTTCACTGCGCGCTGCGCCACCGGCACCATCGCTGTTGCCGCCACCAGTACCACCACCAGATCCAGCGGCGGCTTTTTTTGTCGCTTCGGCTAAGCCACTGGTGACTTTTGTTGTTTTGCGTCCACCCAATGCAACACCACCGGTTCCATTGCTTGCTAAGGCACCGACATTAATCCCGCCGCTGCCGCGTGTAACACCGCTGTTAATCATAGAACGATCAACTTGCGTCGCTTCTCCTGCGCCGTTAGAAACAGTTGTTGCTGCGGTTTCTACTGCGGTCGTTTGCAGAGTTTCGCGCATTTCCATCAAGTCATCTTTGAATTGCATGATGCCGCTATTGGACGCTTTTTCACGCGCTTCGGTTACCGCAGCTTCATTATTGGATCCTCCGGAATCCCTTACGGGTTGTTGGGTATTTCTGACCGGCGTTTTTTCTGCCGGTTTTTCAATTATTTTTTTCTGCTCCGGTTTTATTTCTTCCGGTTTTACTTCCTCAGTTACTTCTTCTACCGGTTTTTCTTCCACTTTGACTGGCTCAGGTTCAATCGGTACCGGCACTGGCAGCTCTTGTTGTTCTAACATCACGCGTGCAAGTTGTGGTGGCAACTGCTCTCGTTCCGCTCGCGTTGGCTCTGGCATTTTGATAAAGGACAATGGAATGGAAACGACCAGATAAACGATGACTAAGGTTTTAAGAATTTTCTTAAAGCGCGCATCGTCATTGGTTAATGACCAGGGCAAATCAACATGTGATAGTGCGTAGCTAGCCATTGTTAGCCTCCCGCTTTAACTTGAACATTGCCTTCAACATGCATCACTGCCATGGCAATATTGCGATAGTCTGCAGCCACACAGCTTGCCATGATTTTTTTCAATTGTTCGTAAGGAATGGTTTTGTCACCCATGATGGTGATGGGCCGCCCTGCCTTTTTTTCTGCTTCCGTTAAAGGTACAGACTTACTCGCTAAATATTTTAATTCGGTTTCCAAGGCAGCAAATTTTGGCGATGGGCTTGCCATCATTTCACTGACGCTGCCCACGCGATTGCCAGACACAATCACATCATTTGCATTGATCATTATCACCACCGTTTCACCCGGTGCAGTTTCGGATACGGAAGTCGGCAGCACCAATGATTTATCCGGCTGTAAAATCTCTACGCTTGCGGAATAATTAATCATTAAGAAAAATATCAACAAGGTAAAACAATCAATTAAGGGCACTAAATTAAGTTTAGGTACAACACTTAAGCGAATGCGGCGCCTGACCATTCGTTTTGCACGAGCAGATTGCTTCATGGTTGCACTCCTTCACTAACAGCAGCAGGTTCACTGACAGCAGCAGGATTAACTGCTTGCGTTTCCTGGCCGGCTGGCGGCGCATCGCCTAGCGATACTTCAGGAAATAATTCTGCGTTTACCACCGAGGTACCCATAGCAACTTTATAGGAACGCATGGTATCCATCACGCTCACCAGGGTTTGATATTCGGTGCTTTTTTCGGAGAGCAAATAAATATCGCGTTTTTGAATACCCTTGTCACTGAGTTGACGTTTAATTTCTTGCAAATAAAGTGTCAGGGTTTCGTAATCGTACTTACCGTCTACTTTTTTTTCGATGCGCTTTAAGCGAATACCGGCAGGGTAATTTATATCGAAATAATCCGGGCGAACAATTAATTCCAATTGTTCCGGAGGAGCTGTCTGATCACTGCTGCTGGCAGGAATATCGGGCAACTTAATATCAAGTACCGTAATGTGCGAGAGCACCATGCCCATTAACAGAACAGGTACTAGCACCACCACTAAATTGATAAATGATGTCACGTCTATGTCGGCTGCTTCACCATGATTTTTGGCTGAACGGCGCATTATGTTTTACCTCAAGCTCACCATTAAGTTGGGCGTTTGCCCAATTAAAACACTGACCAACTATTATTGTTTTGTAGCGCTAGGGTCAGGGCGTTGCTTGGCATCGTGCGAGCTAGTCAAAATATTCAAACATTTCACACCGGCCATTTCGAGGCTATCAATAATTTGCATCGTACGGCTTTGGATCATAGAGTGGCTCAACAACAATGGAATCGCGGCAAACAAACCAAATGCGGTAGCGTTCATCGCAACCGCGATACTGGCAGAAAGGAGTGCTGCTTTTGCAGAAGGGTCAGCATTAGCAACCGCACTGAACGCATCACTTAGGCCGTGAATAGTTCCCAACAAACCGAGCAAGGTGGCAACGTTGGCAAGCGTGGCTAAATAACCGGTACGACGCTCAAGCCGTGGTACCGCTTCCATTACGCCTTCTTCCATTGCGGACTCTATATCTTCGCGGCGCGCAGACTGTGCCATACGCAATAACCCTGCAGAAATAATGCGGGCGATAGGCGCTTCTGATGTACGCCCAACATTTAAAGCCCCTTGATAATCGCGTTTTTGTAACATGGGTAGAATGCGGTCGAAAATTTCACGGTTCGATTTTTTAGCAGCCGCCAAAAACACGAATCGCTCCACGACAATGGCAACGCCCACAATCAGGATAGCGGCAATAGGAAACATAAAAATGCCTCCATCCTGGAAAAAACGAATTGTTGTTTCAATATTCATATTCACTACCCTCGTTAACAATATTAATTTTTAAACAGAAACTGCTAATTTTTTAAATAGAAACTGCATTCGCCCAATTGCATTTAACTGAACTGCATTGAGTAAAAATGCATTAAGAAAAATGTCTTACCAAATTTTATTCTTCGCCCGACGCTTCTAACTCCCGACGCAGCTCCTCGCGCTCCACATGCTCAAATATCATTTTTTGATCATTACTGAATGATTCAAAATCGACATCTTCCGGTGCGGGTGATTGCCAGGGCAAGATATAAAGTACCCGCGGTTGTTCCTGATTACCCGTTACGGTTGTTTGCAAATTGATGGTGGCATTTTGCACCATTTTTGTTGCACTTTTATCCGCAGGCGCAACGGTTTTTTTGGTATTCACAGCGGGTGTCGACTTTGCCGAACTCACTTCTTCTGTGCCTGGCAGTTTTGCATCCGGTTGCACTGCCATGGGTGTTTCTGAGCTGGTGTTTGCGACCGCACCATTTTCTACCTCAGCACTTTGGGCATTTGCCAGGCTGGTTAAGCATAGCGCAAAAATGAAAAACAATAGTTGCGAGCAGGATTTGCTATTACACATATTATTCAGCATCCTCTTTTCCATCCTGTTTTTCATCATCTTGAGCTTCATCTTCTTCGGCAGCTTCTTCCGCTTTTACATCGCTTTTTTCGTCAGCAGTTGCTTCTACTTTCGCATCAGCTTTCACAGCAGCTTTTGCAGGGGGCTTGCCACCGCCAACTCTGCGTTGCAAATCAGCCACCCAACTATCAACTTGTTTATCCGGTGCGGGCAATAATTGCTGATACGCCTGGTAATGCGGTAAAGCCAATTCTGCTTTTCCCAAATAAAGTTCATACAAGATCGCAATGTTTTTGTGGGTTTCAGGATGGAATCGCCAAACCCCTAAGGCTTTTTGGTAAAGCAGTTCCGCCTCGGAAAATTCTCCCGCTTCACGTTTTAGCAGTGCCAATTGATTATAGGCATCGAGATTTTTAGGGTTCGCGGTGATGGCGCGATTGAAAGAGTCCTCCGCTTTTTTCATATCATTTTTTGCGCGATAAACAATGCCCAAATTTAAATGTACGCCTGACAAACTAGGATTCGCAGTCGCCAATGCTTGCAAAATAGTTTCAGCTTGCGTCCAATTTTTTTGCTGCATAGCAGCAATTGCATTGCGGAAATTATTTTCTACTTGCGAGCTGACGCTAGCTTTGGTTTGCAAATACGGATTGGGGGTTACCGGTCCTGCAGGTAACGCAGATGATATTATTTTACCGTCTGCGGCCACATTGCCTTGCTGTGCATTTTCAGCATCGCCTGATTCTTTTTCTGGATTAGATGAGCAACCAACCATCAGTGCAGAAATTGCAAAGCAACATAACAGGGTGCGCAGTATTTTATTGAATATCATTGCTCACCTCTACAACAGACTCTGATTTTTTGTAACGCGCTGGCAATAATTTAGCTAACTCTTCAAAGCTGCGTTTTACCCAGGGATCGTAGGTGCCCTTCCAACTCCGCTGTGCATTGGTTTGATGAATTTGAATCGCTTTTTCTTCAAAGGGATAAGCTTGCTCTTCCAATAAAATATCGTATTGTTCCAGCGCTAACGCATCTAAATCCTGCGGCCGTTCTGATTTTAATAAATCGCGGCTTAACTGCCCGTATATTTCGCCAATGCGAAAACTTGCCTGGGTGGTAAATTCAGCCACACCGTAATTGAGCACGCCCTCTTGCGCTTTTAGCGCTTTATCCAGTGCTGCACGCTTACTTTGCAGACTCTGCTTTAATGGTAAACGCAGCGGAATACTCACAAACTCTTTGTAAGGTGCATCCGCTAATTCATTTGCTGCTGAAGCACCCAAATACGTTGAGCGACTAGTGCGTTCGTTACCCGCACCCGCTTCGCTGTCGACAATACGTTGCAACCAGTACTGGCGTTTTTGCATATCATTATTTTCGCCATAAAGTTTTGCCAGGTGAAGCTGGGCTTCCATGGCTTCCGCAATAGGCTTGGGATATTCATTGGCGAAGCGTTGATACTGCTCAATGGCCATGGCTTTATTGCCGGATTTTTCATACAGCTCTGCGCCCATGGCTAAGGATTGGCGCTTTACCTTTGGATCATTACTGCTGCGTTCCATCACACCTAATTCGTTCGCTGCTAACGCCCACTTACTTTGATTTTGATAAATTAAAACTAACTTAGCCGGAATGGTTGCGGTGAGTTCGTGTTGCGGATTTTGCTGGCGAAATGCGAGATATACTTTTTCTGCATCTGCCCATTTTTCCTGCTCCATTAAATACACGCCAGCGTCGTAGCGCGCTTTTATGGCGATATCAGAATCGGGAACAACCTCGCTAATCCGCAACAATTTTACGATTGCCTGATCTTTTTGTCCTGCTGCTAAATCATCCTGTGCTTGCTGATAAATACTGGCGGCAATACGTTCGCGAATTTGTACAGGTGTGGGTGCGCTGGCTGCACGATCACCGGCTATTTGTAGATACCCAGGCAGTAAGGTTAATACTTTCCAATAGGCTCTTTCAGCATCAATATAATTTTTTGCATCAAAATTACTGTGACCTAAAACTAACCACGCGATAAATTGTAATTTTGCTTCAGCAGGCGGTTTTAAATTAATAACTTCTTCAGCCACGGTTGCTGCTTCGGCAAAATGTTTTAGCGCTAATAATTCTTCGGCTGCCTGAGTCAATACAGTCGCTGCACGACTATCGGCAGGATAGGTTTGCGCAAAGCGTAAGGCATTGTTGGTTTTGTGTTCTTGCCATTCGGTTTTTTGCGCTTCAGATAAAGTTTGCCCGCTAACCAGTTGTTGTGCCAACAATAATGCAGAGTAACCCGCATCGGCGCCATAAACTTTATCGCGATATTCGTAAGCGACTTGTTCGTAAGCGGTAATCGCTAGTGCGTATTGACCGGCTTCACTTAATGACTCGGCCAACAAAAAGGTCATCTTGGAACTTTGCGGGTCATCTGGAAATGAATTCACAAATTCGCGATACCATATTGCAGCGCGGCCATAAGACGCGATTGATTCAGCTTTATTAGTGGTCGCCAGTTCTTGTGCCTGGGCATGATCAAACTGCGCTAGTTCTTGTAAAGATTGATGCAAAAATACCAGCGCGGCTTTGCCAATCGCGCCATTGCGCTGCTTCCAGAAATTACTGTTAATGCCATAATTTTGTGCGTACTCGCGCTTGGCTGGCAAAATCAAACTGGGGAAGTCACCTTGCGCATACACCTCCATCATTTTGATAGAAAATTGTGGCGCGAAATCAGATTGCGGATTCTGTAACACGAATACTTTGTAAGTTTCAGCGCTGTCATTAAAACGCTTTTGTTCTAAATACAATTGGCCCAATTGTTCATACAATAAATATTCGTAAACACGATTGCCGGTGGCCTTTTCCAAATCAACAATGGATTGCGGGCCCTCGACATAGGAAAAAGATAAACTCATCACATGCAAGATATCGCTCATCATATTTTTTTGTGCAGCCGTTAAACTGTCCATGGCATCTGCAACTTGATCTGGCTGCTGTGCTGCAACCAAAAATTGATCCATGACTTTTGCGAAAGACTCCAGCGCTTTCTCATAATCGCCGCGTTTAAATTCGGCCCAGCCTTGCATGTAAAGTGCATTCTGTTGCAGCGGACTTTTTATATCGTCCGCAACACTTTTATAATGTTTTTCAGCAGCAACATAATCGCCATCCGCAAAGGCTTTTTCGGCACGACGAAATTGTGTTTCGTTGATAAAGCTGGATGTGGGTGCGCTCTCCGCTAAACGATCCAATGCTGTAGAGGCCTCGGCACTACGGCCATCCATGGATAAAGCTTTTGCTAGTTTATAACGTAATCTGTCGGCCTCAACGCCTTTTACAGACTTGCCAGACTTTTCCTGCATTTCAATAAGTTCGCGATACATGGCAATGGGTTTATCAAAATAACGTGCGGTATCCGTTGCCTGTAGCTGTTGCTCTTCACTGCGCGCCATTTCAAAATCGGCAATCCGGGTCATAATTTGTTGCCGCAAAATCGGATCTTCTGCCGAGGCCAAGGCTTTACGATAGCTGCTTTCGATTTTTGCGCGATCCACTACCGCGACTGTGCTACTCGTATCCGGCAAGGTAGCGTCGGGGATACTGGCAATTGTTTTTCCTTTTTTTTCTTCACCAAAAAATGAGCAGCCACTCAACACCAATCCGCCCAAAAAAATGCTGGTGCTTAATATAACCCAAGCTTTAAATACAGGCGATTGGTGTTGTCTCATTGTGCTTGCATCCTTAAAGCCGTGTCATATAAACGGGCAATGGCAAGCTGCGATTGCGCGAGGTAGCGATTCAAACGCTTCTCATGATTTTCCAATCTCTTGTCGACTTGCAATCGCAACTGCTCGCTGCGTGCAGTAATTTCAAGATCGATTTTTACCAGTTGATTTTGTAGTTGCGCTTGTTGCTGCTGTATACGCAACACCATGGGTTGCATATCAGAACCTGTAGCAGTAACTTGCTCCACTTTTTCACGGCTGGTTTTGATGTTTGCTAAGGAGGCATCGATTTGCTGTACGACCGATTCATTTTTCCACAGGCCAGCGACAAAATTTTGCGAGGCTCGCCATACCAATAAACCGCGGACCATTTTCAGGCGGCCCTCGTATTCTAAGGTATCCTGACCATCCGCTTTCATGCGCTGCAATGTTGCTTCAGAGCGCTCAACCGCAACATAGGTTTTACGTGTTGGCGCATCGGCCAAGGCAATGTAGTCATCGTTAGTTTTAATAGCATTTATGCGCGCGGATAAAGCATCGCGCTCTTGACGCAATTCAGTTTCTTTCTTGCTAAAAGATTGTTGCGTCATTTGCAGCTCCTGCAATTGACGCAGCGCTTGCTTTTGCTCCAGTAAATCCAGGTAAGCGGTTAATTTTGGTTGCCAGGTTTTTAACAGTTTTTGTAATTTTAACAAATCGCGTAAGTCCAACACGCCGGCTTGAAATTGATTCCCGGCAAACAATTCGCGCAAATAGATTGAACGCGTTTTAATAATACTGGTGTTATTAATTTTCAACCAGTTTTGCCCATCATCGGCCACTATTGCGGTTAAGGTAGTAGGGTCATTTTTTTCTTCCAATTCTTTTAATTCACTTGACGACACAGGTTTGCTGCCAACCAGGGATAACAACTCACCACGGGTTAAGGTTGCGCGCATATCGCGCACCAAATCTATTTCTTTTGCTAACAATTGTTCAGCACTTTCGTATTCGCGCAGCGCATCGCCGGGAGCGTTTAATTTTTCATAGGCGAAAGGTAGCGCCAGCAAGGCTTCCTGCGCTGCGGGATAAAGCAAACTGCGCTTTTGCAACAATTGCCATGGCTTAATAGCGTCCGCGTATTTTTCTTGCGCTATAGCGGCCCAACCATAACCTAGCAAAGCTTGATTAGATTCCAAGCCGTCTAAACGCACTCGTTGAAACTCTTCCACAGCCCACAGATAATTTTTTTCCTGCAGCAGGCTATAACCAATGGCAGTATGAGTTTTGTCCTGCAGGGTAAGAAATTCGTTGCGGGTCATGCCTTCGGTTTCGGTAGTAGAATTTGCCAGGGCACGGAAAAATTTTTGCGCGTTATTCATATTACCGCTACGGGCATGTGCTGCGCCTAAATTGTACAGTGTATAAGGCTCCCAATTCGCAAGATTGCCTTCTTCTACTTTTTTGAGGCTGTACGCAGAAAAATCATTATTTTTAATGTGTAAATTAATTTGTAAGGCATGCATTTCAGCAAGCGCATCCGCATTAAATTTATCGCTGACCCGATCAAAACTTAACTCAGCTGCGACCCAATCAGACCGCGCATACTGTAATTTACCTAAATAAAACCAGGCAGCGTCACGAACTTCTTGCGGACGACGAACACCACTGGCGGGATTATCTTGCAGTAATTCACTGAATAATTTTTCAGCGTGATTTTGCATACCGAATGCGAGACTAACGCCGCCCGCGATCAATTCCGGATTGTCTGCGTGCCCCTGAATACCATCGCGAGCATCCGCTACCATTAATTCGCTGAGTGATTGAAGATAATCTTGCTGATAATAATGATAGAGGGCTACGCCATAACGTAAGTCTGCGACCGAACTTTTCGGTTGCGCTTTCTTTTCAAAAATTGTCACTGCTGATGCTGTAGTGGTGAAAAAAATAGCAGTGAGGCTGCTCAATATTAGAGCAGAAATTCTTATCCAAGAGGGTGCTGACAGACCAACAAACCATTTCACTGGAAAATGTATCATCGTTATTCAGATTTCCATTCTTTGATATCAAAGGTGGGCTGTAGCTGAGTTGAAGAGTCTACAATTTTTAATTCTAGTACCAGCGGACTTTGGGTTTTACTCACCATTAACTTTGCCGCACGCTTGTAATCTTGCTGCGGCCCGCGACCGGTAAAAAATGCACTGACTTCATGCTCTCCGGCTTTTAAATTACCGACAAATAAACGTTGTACACCACCGCGAAATAACGCATTAATTTGTTTATCGGTATAAAGTTCACTCACGACTAGTTTGTTGTCTATTTCTACTTTTACTGCGTCAAGACTAAAAAACTGCCCCAGGTCCATTGATAAATAAATAGCCACCTGATTACTGGGCGGATATAAAAGCTCTTCTTCTAAAATAAGAAGATCGCGATTGAGGGTCAGTACGGATTCTTTAAGTGATTCTACCTGAGGTGTTACTGCTGGCTGCTGTACCGATTCCGTTGGCGTTATTTTTTTCTGCGCGTCCACAGGCTGTGCCATAGCATTGATACAAAATACACATAACCCAAGCAATGCTAATTTCACCGGCGTATTAAACATGCACAATCTCCGTAATTTTGTTTTATATAACTATAACTGGAATTAATTAGAATGCGATTCTAAAAGCCAATGGCATTATTAAGTGTGACAGCCTGCACACTTGCTGGATGAGTTAAAATTTGTTTGGCTTTTTCACTCTATTCTGCAGCTTAGGAAAACATCCTAAGAGAATAGACCACGCACATGTTATTTTCGTAAATTTTAAATGAACGGTGGTAAATATAGACTCAGGGGGGTGTTAAACCTTTGCTGTATAAAACCTTACCAGCGTCAGTGATCACAACAGCATCAAAACCGGGCAAGCTATCGATCAAGGCCAGGCCTTTTTCATGCCCCATAATAAAAATCGTCTTGGTGAGTGGATCGGTATCGAATCCGTCGGGGCCTATTACACTCACACTCATAATCCCATGGGGTGATTTGCCCGTGCGCGGATTGACAATATGATGCACCCGCTGCCCATCTTTATCGATAAAAAAACGCTCGTAATCGCCAGAGGTAGAAATAGCACAATTTTCCAACGGCAAGGTAATGGCTACCGAATTTTTGTCTTCGGCACGCGGATTCCTGATCCCGACCAGCCAGGACTTGCCAAATTTATCGCCCATCACACGACTATCCCCACCCGCACTAATGTTCGCGTGGACAACACCATACTGCCGTAAAATTTCTGCCCCGCGATCAACCGCAAAACCTTTGGCAATACCACCCAAATCTATATAGACCTTGGGGTGATCAAAATAAACCGTATTGGCTTTGGTATCGAGATGAATGAAGGTGTAGTTAATTTGCGGTAACAGCTCTTTAAATTGCGCATCGCTTGGTTTTAAACCTTTGCGATAATCGTAATAACGACCTAATGAGGCATAGGTGATATCAAACGCGCCTTTGCTGAGCCGACTATAATGCTCGGCCTTTTGCAGGATACTGACAAATTCAGCGGAGATAGGCAGTGGGTTCGCAGCGCTGGCTTTGGGCGCAAGCTCATTGACTCGCGATAATTCACTGGTGGGAATAAACGGGCTGTACTGCTGGTCAATACGGCGCATATCAGCCATAACTGCCGCAACTGCTTCCTCTCCTTTTACCTCGTCATCCAGCCACAGACTCACATTAACAACAGTGCCCATAATATTTTGGGTATCGCTATGCCAGCCAGCTTCGGCAGATAGGCTTGCGAATAATAAAGCAACAGCAGCTATTAGATGCGTCACTGCAAAGTCCTACAGATTAACATCGAGGGTATATTGCAAATTACCTTGGGCATCCGGTATGCCTTCACTGGCAAACATTGATAGCCAGGTACTCACTTTTGCTTCGCGATTAAAAAGTTCGTTTACCACCAACGCGCCTTTCACCGACCCACCGCTTGGGGATAAAAGCGTTAGCACTACATCGGTACGCACTGGGCTGCCCACATCAATGACATGAGCACTTAATCCGGCTTTACCGTCATCAACTAAATCTGCAGAAAAGCCACCGAGCATCATCCAATTAGTGCCGTTGTAGATTTTGGCCCCGGCCCAATTCAACTTGCCTTTTATACTCGCCAATTGGTTATTTTGTAAGGTCAATTGCTCAATGCGCGCAGAAAACTGACCATCGATCACCAGGGGTATTTGCGATTGAATGAGCTCAGCGGGAAAGTTTGCATTAGCATCGTTAACCGTCACCACATTTTTACCCACGCAAACTCGACCGTCGAACTGCTGACTATCCATTTCTGTTTTAACATTCACGCAGGGCTTAAAGAACAACAGTGAAAAAGGACTCAACTTCCAGGTTACTTGCCCAAGGGAGTAATCTGCTTGCTTTACCTTAATGCTAGCCAGACTGGCACGCCCGGACCAAATGGTTCCAGAAACACCGTTAAGCCCAATATCCCCACCGCGTGTTAAAAGGTATCCCCCCCAGACCGCAGGAATTTGCGAGATGACAAAATACAGCCAAAATAGAATAGCCACGCCTATCCAAAACTTTTTACCAGGCCCAAATGCCATGCTGGGCAATGCCAAACTTTGATTTTTCATGAACAGGACAACCTTGGAATTAGGGCTTGAGCAAGCGTACATTGACGGCCACTTGGCCAGGAGCATTAGTCGCAGTAATGGTTAAATCGCGAATCGTAATACGATGTTTATTCTCAAGTACAAACAACCATTGCAGCAAAGATTCCGAGCTGGCTTTGTCGATGCGTACTCTAGCTTCACCACCGGCACCAGGCTGCAAACCGGTCATGGTCAAACCATTTTCACTCAGGCTACTGTTAATTAAGCCACTGAGATCTTCGTTGCCAGTGCCGGCTTGCACTGATTGCTGCGATAAATTTTCAACCTGGCGAACAAGTAGTTGCACCCGGCCAAGAGATTGCGTCGAGCCAGTATTGATTGCTAACAAACGATCCCGCTTATTCTGCAATGGCGACAACAACAGCATCCAAATTAACAGGATGCTGACGAGCACAGCGCCCAACAGCAGTATAATTTGCTCCTGGCGATTAAAACGAGATAGTGAAGCTAATAGCTGGTTCATAATTAATCCTAACTTAAAGGTGCTGTTGCCTACTGGGCCAATGGTTTACTGATTTTCAAGCGCGCAGTATGAATTTCACCACTCGAATTCGCACTCAATAATTCAGCAGTAAAACCTTGCCCGACAATCGCCTGGCGCAAACTATCAATGGAATTGAAAGAATGAGTTTGAATACTAATATTGATTTCGCCCGCATCAGCCATATACGAAATAGATTTCACAACGACATCCGGATTGCTCGCAATTAACGGCAAAATGCCGGCCAGCAAATTCACTACGCTGCCCGTCTCTGCTTTAGGTTGCATGCCCGCCAACTTAATACGCAGTTTTTTCTCTGGGTCGTCGGTAGGCCCATGAGGAACAACCGTACGGAAAAGAGTTTCCGTTTGCTGCCGAATTTGCATGTTTTCGCGGTTAAGCTTGAAGCTATGTAATACCAATACACTGACATAAACAGCCAGGGTGACTAGCGCTAAAATACCCAGATTGCGCCACAGTTTGAGCCAGCGCTCGATGGGTAAACGCTGTGAAAACTCTGCCTGACACAAATCTATGGCGCGGCCATCAAAATCCAGTTGCCATTCATTGACGACCATTTTTGCGCGCACATGCTCAGCAAGATTGGCAGGGAGCAAATTAAATAAAATTTTCAACTCGGTTTCGCTGGAGGCCCGCAATACTAAATTGGGCAGGTTATTCGTTAAACCTTGAGCATTTAGCAACATATCCAATGCAGTGAGAAAATGTCCTTTGGGCAAGGTAAAACCTTTTTGTTCACCAAAACGTAGGTTTACAATTCCATCTTGCAATGCCACCACCCAGGTTGGGGTTGCAGACCCATCCAATTCTTCAAGCGTAATTTCATTTGAAGCCAATGCGGAAGGTGGGACGGCTAAAGGTAATAAGGTAGGTGTTGACCAACAGCGGCTGATCTCTATGCCGATACCGGAAAGCTGTTGAAATATTTCGCGCAGCCAACTTTTATCGGTATAGGAAACAGTGACCTTACCTTTTACAGCTTCACCAATCGCAAAATGCAGATCATCAATATCGCCTACAACGGAATCTTCCAATTGAAATGGCAATAAATTACGCAAATGTTTTTTTTCTTTTTCGGTGTACTCCAATTCGCGAGTGACCACTTTAATGCCTGGTAGCAATAGCCAGACCTGTTGTGCAACTCCGCCCACTGCGGCACGCAATGCCTCCAAATTACCGGAAGCGGATGCCTGCGGCTGACCATCTTGTAGCCAACACCAGCGAAAATTATCCGCCGTATTGTTGATGGAAAGAACGAGTTGTTGGGACATAGCACGATACTCTAGTCAGTATTTTATTAGTTTAAGTCAATATTTTATTAGTTTAGTCATTAAAACAGCTTCGCTTCCTATAATACTAAAGGCATTTCCATCAATATCTAATTGGCGTAACTTATTTTACTAGTCTCGTTATCTGAATTGCCTCGTTACCTTGTTAACTCAGCTATCTTATTAGTTCAGCCTGATCAGCTGCAGTTATTTTAATAGGTCGCGCTGCAGTATTTGTTGCCGTAGCTAGCAACTAATACATTAGTACACTTCTGCTATCACATTATTACTTCTTCGCGACGAACCACCGTAAATAAAGGTTGGTCACGATGTAATAAACTACGAGCGGTTCTACGTTGTTCACCAATTTCTACGCGCGTTGTTAACCAGAATAAATCTGTTTTAACTTCGAAATCGGCATCGGCTAAAACGCCGGCACCCAACGTTCGTGAAACCGCATCAACAAATTCATTTTTTTGCTTGTAAGACTGATCCTTGGGAAGCAGCGCCGCCGCCTGCCCTTCGGGTAGCGGATTCAAATCGGTGGTCACGTTAATGCACCGATAAAAAATGGGTGGCATAGTATTTACGTTCATCAATTGCTTTTCCCTAAACACCGTAATGAGAGGTCGTAACACTTGCATTAATTCAGGTGTTATACCCCTCACCAGACGCAATTCTTCGATACTGCGAAAGGGTGCGTTAGCGGGCTGATAGGGATCCACCAAACTTAAATAATAATTTTCTTCTGCGCCATTATCTGCAGGGTCATTATCAGGGTCGACCCAATCCACGATTGATTCTACTATTTCTACCGCTTTCGAAGTGTCTGGAATAAGCTCGGGAAACACTTGCAGCAACCGGATAAATATACGCTGACTATCAGAGTAACGTGTCGCATCTCCCGACGCCTTTCCTACTACCAAAGGGGTCGCTAAATTATTTAAATTAAATTGGCTATTAGCATCCGTAATACTAATCAACAACCCGCCACCTTCCACTTCCTGAGGAACCGGCTCCGCCCACAATTCATCAAGTGAATCGTAGTTAGTACTATCCTTTGATAAGTTGGTGATTACAAAACCTTCTGCGCTGTAAACATAAGCACGCGCTTGCGCACCGTGCCAACGCCCTTCAGCGCGCGCCAAACCTAATTGATAATCACCGGCAAATTTGATACCCAATCCTGCTACCAACGCAACAATTAGCAGCGCCAAAATTAACACAGCGCCGCGCGCCTTGTTAGGCGTAGCCAAAGCTCCAGCTAACCGAACCCGGGTTGCGGAGCGATTAAAATTGGGGTAGTTCATACAGGCGAACACTGCGGCTGACTCCCTTATTTTCATCGGTAACTTCAATCGTAATTTCCAAGGCAATGGGATTACCGACAACATTTCCTTGTTGATTTACCGGTGGCCAGGTTGGCTCCCAGTTTCTACTGTATTCCGCGCCCTCCAACGCACTTTTCCCATTACTTTTTATGTAGCCCTCGGACAAAAAGCGCAACTGTACATCACTCACATCTTCCAACAATGTTTGATGCAGTGATTCACGTTCGAAATCCATATCCTGCAACTGCTTGTTACGCTGGGGAAAGTAATCGCGAATCAGTTTGCCTTCTTCTAACCGATAATTAACCAACTGCAAATCACTGCGTAAGCGTCCCATGGGGTTAATCCATCCACCTCTTGTGAACTGCATAAGCAGTTGGATACTATCTGTACCCTTGCTGGTTAAACTTGCGCCCTGCAGCGGCATTTCCGCAGGGTTGGGCACGGTACTGGCTGGCAATATATTGCGCATATCCTGGCCGATTAACTGCCAGGCTTTATCCAACTTATTAACCTTATTAAGTACTTCACGAGTACGCGAGGCGCCATTACTGGCACTCTCCAGCGCTTGATAAGCCATGGTCGATATTATTGCCGTTAAGACAATAGCAATAAGTAGCTCAATGAGAGTAAAGCCCTGATAGCGTAACGACCTACTCACTCATATACCCCGTTAAGCTAGCGAGGTTATCAAGTTTAGCCGTGATCTTGGCGCCTTTGTAACCACCACCTTCTGCTACCCCTAAAAGCGCAACGCCAACATTAATTTTGACCAACCCGGGAATTTCATCTTCTTTGCTGGTTTCTATTTGCCACTGCCATTGCAAACCCATCATTTCAACGGTGCCAGCGTCTTTTTCAGGTAATTTGAACGTTGGAAAAGCTTTCTTATTATTGTTGAGCATAGTCAGCCGCGTTAGCTCATTTTCGGCGATCCACATGGCATAGGTTTTTTCGCGGACATGAGCTGAACCCTGAACCTGGGCCATCACTAAAATAACCAATGAAGGCAAAGCGGTAGCGACAATCACCAAGGCAATCATCACTTCTACCAGTGTAAAACCTGCAACTAAACGAGAGCAGGAAGATTTAACGTTTCTTGGATTTACTACGTTCATCTTCTTCCTCTTGCTCAAGCCAATGGCTATTGCCCATCATATCAATCTCGATATGCTGCACTTCAGACTTGCCGTCAGCAACACGCATTCCCGTTTCGAACAATTTCATTTCAATCGGTGTTGACTCACCGCTAGGCGACCAGACGAGTGCTGGCGGTTGAGTTTCCAGATCAGGGTCATACGAAAACAAATGCCCTTCGATAGACATATCCCACTCCATGCCTACGGGTAAACAATGTTCGCTGAGAGTATCTTCCGGTAAATCGCCCCAGCCACCATCGCGAAAACGTTGCCAGCGATAACACCACTGTTTTTCCGATGAATCTTCCGTATCTTTAAGCTCTACAAACATGCCTATGATTTCGCCATTTAAAACAGATTGCTCACTGACAAAATCAACGGCTTGTAAAAATATTTGCGCCTCAGTGCGTGTGGCGCTAGCGCCACCGCCTCTGTTGTTCATAGATACCGCGATAATAGACGCCATCAAACCGATAATAACAATTACCGCAATGATTTCGATGAGGGTAAAACCCCGCGACCTGGCGCCTTTAAAAGGCATAGTATTCATGAAAATATCGCTTCAACCTTAGGTCGGCAATTTATTGAGACTTTGGCGGCTGCTCCCAGACGCTGATATCGGCATTTTGTTCTTCTCCGCCACTCACGCCATCTGCACCCAGGGTATATATATCGTAGGGATGCCCTTCACCGGGACTAGCGTACAGATAATCGCGACCCCAAGGGTCTTGTTGCAGTTGTTCAATGTAGCCGTTAGTGCTGTAATTGCGAGGCACCGGAGCCTGAGAAGGCTTGCTTACCAATGCAGTCAGGCCTTGCTCACTCGTCGGATAATTAAAGTTATCCAGCTGATAAAGTTTGAGTGCAGTTTTAATAGCGTCCATATCTGCTTTTGCTTTTTGGATCCGAGCCTTATCGGCTTTATCGCTCACCATAGGTGCAACGATACTGGCTAACAAACCAATAATAACCACCACAACCATAATTTCGATCAAGTTAAAACCACGTTGACGACCTTGGCCTGGTTGGCTGTATCGTGCTATTGACTTACGCATAACTACTCCTGGAAAAAAATACAATTAAACAAGTGAACTCATTTCGAAAATCGGCTGCAATATTGCTAACACAATCAAGCAAACCGAGGCCCCCATAAACACAATAGTGAAAGGCTCAAGCAACCCCATCGCCATTCCCAACACCATATCCAACTCACGCTCCTGATCTTTAGCCGCATTATCTAATTGTTGCGGTAAGGTGCCATTCGTTTCACCACTGGAGACCAATTGGACCAACAGGGGAGGAAAGGTTCCAGCATTTTCCATGGCCCGGGAAAGGCTACTGCCCTCGCGAACTGCATTGACTACCTGTTCACAGGACTCTTGCAAAATACGGTTGGACATTACCTGTCCGGCAATCGTCAGGGCTTGTAATAGAGGTACACCACTGGCCGACAATAAACTTAAGGTGGCGGCAAAACGTGCTGAATTGATCTGTTTTACTAACTCAGCGATTACAGGTAAACGTAATTGCAATGCATGCCAGGAACGCTTGTATGCTTCTTGACGCAACATACGCTTCACACTAATTACCAGAGCAATAATGGCTATAACGACATAGATGCCATAACTCACTACAAACCCGCTCATAGCAACCAGTGCGCGAGTTAATGGCGGCAATTCATGATGACTGTGAGTGAATACACCGACCAACTTAGGTACCACAAACGCCATTAACCCGGTGATCACCCCCAAACTGACGACTAGTAACACAATCGGGTAAATCATCGCCATCTTTAAGCGCTGCTGAACAATTTGACTATTTTGCGTGTAGTCCGCCAACCGCTCAAGTACTGGACCCAGGTAACCCGAGCTTTCGCCCGCACGCACCAAAGCTCTATACATTTCGTTGAAAGCAATTGGATTTTCACCTAACGCCTGCGCCAAACTGAAACCTTCCAATACCTTGGTCCGTACATGCAGCATGATACGTTTAATATTGGGCTTATTGGATTGCTTAGCTGTGGCATGCAAGGCTTCATCAAGCGGTAGGCCTGAACGTACCAACGAAGCTAACTGACGGGTAATAATACTTAAATCTCGAGAATTTAAACGGCTCGCTCTACGCTGCCGCCAGCTACTTAGATTGAGGCCTTCTTCGCCTGCCTTCTCAACTTCCGCTCCCGCACTTTCAACTTCCAAAGGCTTAAGCTTTTTAGCACGCAATTGGCTCCGCACATGACGCTCGGAATCGCCTTCTAAAATACCTTTGACGGTTTTACCCGCTTCATTAAGTGCTTTGTAGCTAAATGCGCCCATAACTAATACTCGTAAAGCCGGTTAGAGCTGCGTGTGGTTAGAGTTAGGTTGTTATTAGAGTTGGGTTGTTACGCGCAACACTTCTTCCATGCTAGTGATGCCATCAAGTACACATTGACGGCCATCATCGCTAATAGAGGCGCTGTTTTTACGCGCTTCAGCGATCAGTTGTTGTTCACCCGCTTGCTCGTGAATAAGGTGACGCAACCGCTCATTAATTTCGATCAATTCATAGATACCTTTACGACCGCGATATCCTTGATAATTACAATGCTTACAGCCAACCGGACGAAAAATAGCAACGTCTGCAGGTAATTTCAGCATGTCGCGCTCAGACTCGTTAGGCTCATAGGATTCTTTACACTGATTACACAGCACACGAACAAGGCGCTGTGCCATAACAACTTCAAGACTGGAAGCCAAAAGAAATGGCTCCACTCCCATATCCTTTAAACGCAATACCGCACCAATCGCCGTGTTAGTGTGCAATGTGGATAAAACCAAGTGACCCGTCAAACTCGCTTGAATAGCAATTTCAGCCGTTTCACCGTCACGAATCTCTCCAATCATTACCACATCCGGGTCTTGCCGCAAGATGGCACGCAAGCCGCGCGCAAATGTCATTTCTACTTTTGGGTTTACCTGAGTCTGCCCAATACCGGGAAGCAAATATTCCACTGGATCTTCAATGGTTAAAATATTCCGACTACGAGTATTGATGTGGCTTAAGCCAGCATACAAGGTCGTGGTTTTACCTGAACCTGTAGGTCCAGTTACCAAAATAATACCGTGCGGCTTTAGCAATGCCCGGCTCAGCTTTTCATGCACTTCAGCCGGCATCGACAGTTGCTCTAGCTTAAGCTGTCCGGCAGATTGATCCAGCAAACGCAACACAATACGTTCGCCAAATGCAGAGGGAATGGTGGATACCCGAATATCTACCGCATGTCCGGCCAAGCGGACTGTAATGCGACCATCTTGTGGCAAACGTTTTTCAGCAATATCCAACCGCGCCATAACCTTTAACCGCGACACCAATACTGGCGCTAATTCCGGCTTGGGTGAAAGCACTTCGCTGAGCACGCCGTCAATACGGAAACGTACGGATACGCGATCCTCGTAGGGTTCCAAGTGAATATCCGAAGCGCCTTCACGAACGGCTTGCGATAACACAGCATTGATTAAGCGAATAATCGGAGCGTCATCGTCACCCGCAAGTAAATCTGTGCGTTCGGCCAAATCATCAGCAAGGGAAGATAAATCATACTCTGCGCCCAAATCATCAACTGCGCGTTGCGCTGCGCCATCGCCACCTTGATATTCCTTGGTAAGCCGTTTTTGGAAGTCTTCAGCTGGAATTTCTTCGAGGGTAAAATCGTCGCCTAAAAAACGCTGTAACTCGAGCAACACATCAAGCGTAATCCCGGGGCGACAAAGCACAACGCGACTGCCAACAGCTTCCAGCATTACCCCATGTGCAGAAGCAAAAGCGAAAGACAGGCGAAGCATATGCGGAGCCTGCGCCGGTTCAACCGCAATATCCGTTAAGGATACGGGATCTGGCTCAACCACAGCCAAATCAAACAGAAGGGGTTCAGCTTCATTCACGAGGGTCACCGTTATTCACCTGCAGCCGGATCAGGTGAAGTTACCGCAGGTTGCGCGTCAACTGCAGGTTGCACTTCTGTTGTAGGCTCATTAGTAGGCTCTACGGTCTTAGGTGATTCTTTCAACTGAGTATCTTTCCACTCAGGCAATACTGGGATGGACTTAAAACCTTCTTGGCGGCGCGATTTAATTTGTAGATCACGAATAGTTTGGTACTTCTCCGCGGTAGCACCTTCCATCACTTTGTCATCGCGAATGACAGTTGCGCGAATAAATACCAATAAATTGGTCTTAAGTTTCGTACTAGTTTCATTTCGAAATAGACGCCCAACCAATGGAATACTTCCAAGCAGCGGTACGCGGGTTGACCCAACTTGCACGTCATCTTTGATTAACCCGCCCAGCACGACTGTTTGGCCATCGGCGATAAGAATTTGTGTGTCTATTTTTCTCTCGTCAGTGATAGGGCCATCTGGGTTATTTTTATCTGATACCCCAGATACTTCTTGCTTAACATCCAGCATCAAGCTATCGCCTTCGTTAATATGTGGTGTAACTTCTAACTTCACACCAACAGACTCACGATTGATCGTATTGAAAGGGCTTTGAAAGCCGGAAGATCCCGTCCCACCGGTATTACCTGTGGTTCCCGAGTAAGAACCGGTCTTGAAGGGTATTTTTTGACCCACGGATATAGATGCTTTGGTATTATCGGTGGTCAATAAATTTGGCGTTGATAAAACATTAGTACCGCTCTTGGTCTGCAATATACGCAGCAAGCCAAGGAAATCACCTGTTTTACCTAAACGACCTATGCCAAAAGTTTGCCCCGCTATCCCAGACAAACCGCCTGCCAATGCACGCAATCCAGCATCAGAAGTATCTAATGCCGCAGCTCCAATATCTAAACCTTTTTTACCATCAGTTGATGCACCAAAGCCATGGTCAGGATCACGATACATCCATTGAACACCCAACTCGCTACCGTCGGAGTTCTGAACTTCCACAATAATAGCTTCCACCAGTACCTGAGCCCTGCGAATATCAAGACTATCAACTACCGCTTTTAAGGACTGCATAGTATCGCTGTCGGCGGTAATCAAAACTGAGTTAGTACTTTCATCAGCTTGCACGTTTGCTTGACCACCAGCACCTTCGGCACCTTTACCCTGATTTTGCGACGTCAGCATGCCTGATAAGACTTTCGCAACATCTGCAGCCTTAGCGTAACTAAGATAAATAACCTTTAGGTTGGCGTTGCGAGCCTGAGGCCGATCCAAACTGTCGACTATGCCTTTAATACGTTGGCGCGACATTTCATCACCACTAACAATAACGGCGTTAATACGCTTATCTGCTACTACGATGGGTGGAGATGTTGTAGCACCACGATTGGGATCAGGCTTTTCTAACTGATTAATCATGGCAACGACTTCAGTGGCCTGTGCGTAGTGCAACTGAAACACGTCGGTTGTCAGCACGGCGGCTTTATCCATTTGCGATATCAACTCATTGATACGGGCAATGTTGGCACGCGTGTCACTGATAATGAGCGCGTTACTCGGCTCATAAGCAGACAAATGACCGTATTGCGGAACAAGTGGACGCAAGGCTGCAAGTACCTTCGAGGCACTTATATTGTTGAGCTGAATAATTTGCGTGATGTAACCGTCATCTTTATCTCTAATGTTTTGCTCGGTGGGAATTGCCATGTTTCGCGCATCACGGTTAGCAATAATACGCACCACACCCGCACTCTCAATCGCAGTAAAACCATGGATATCCAAAATCGCCAAAAATAACTCATAGTATTCTTTTTTGTTGAGCGGCTTGCTGGATATAACTTTGATGGGACCGCGCACTTTAGGATCAACAATAATTGTTTTACCCGTGGCTTCCGCAACAGCTTTCACTACATCAACAATATCGGTGTCTTTAAAATTAACCGAATAGGTTGGCTCAATTACGGATGGAGCCTGCGCGGAGGCTAAATTGCACCCCATCGCCAATATGGCCAGCACCAGAACATTTTTTATATATTTAAATTTCACGCACAACCTCACTTTACTGGAGCACCACATCAACTGTCATAACACTACCACCTCGCTTAATTTCAAGGCTTGCAGAGGTTGTATTACCCATATTTTTATAAACTTCCATAATTTTTGCGGGATTAGTTAACGGCATACCATTAACAGCGGTAACTATATCATCCGTTTGCAAACCCAGCGTTTTAAACTTTTCAGCATCGCGCCCAGGACGAATTTTATAACCAACGACTTGCCCACCCTCGCGATAAATACTCATAGCAACAACATCTGACAGGTTGCGGCTTACTTCACCCATACCGGGCCCTGTGGCAAGGCTACGCTCAGGAGAGTCATAACCAGGACTTTTATCGGTCCCAACCGGGCTGGGGTTAACAGCCTGCATGGGTCGCTCGGTTGCCACAACAGGAGGTGGAATGTAAGCCTGAGATATGGGGATAGCATTAGGGTTATCTTGATATAACATCAGCGATTCAAATTGGCCGTTATTATTAATGATAACTCTGTCGCTCATTATTTTTGCTAAAGTGACCCCGTTGCCAACAGGCAAGGAATTGCCAATTGCATATACTTCGGTTTTATCGCCGGCAGTGATAATTGCGCGCGCTATTGATTCGTCATTGCTAGCAATGAGCCCCATTAGCAGCAAGTTGAGACTGGATACTGTCGCCTGAGCCTCTGGATTAGGCGCATCAACTGCAGCAACAGGAGCATCGGTCTTGCCAAACACCGATAACGACTTTAGTTGCTCGACATTCACAGATGAGCCGCCTTCAGTAGCAACAGGCTTAGGGACCGCAATAGCTACGGTTGCCGGGGGAAGTGCAGGATTGGGGAGCAACAACCAAAAAAGCCGTGCAGCACTAAAACTTAAAATAAAGATTAATATCAGTCGCACCAAAAATTGCCAGCGACTCAAAGGCACCTTTGCTAGCGAAGCCATGCCCCGGGCAACCAGCTGCTCCCATTGGGCGCTAGTTTGCGGCAACGCAAAACGGCTCATTGATACACGATTAATTGACATAAAACTAATTCAATTCCTACACAGAAGTCGCACTGAGGTTTCAATGGCGAATGACCTATGCGCACCGAACCACTTTGTTATGATTATAGAGATCAAGATTCTACTCTATCCATTCAACAAAAGCGAAATCAGCTAACGCAGATTCATTGGGATCTGACCATACATTTATCCCAATAATTTTCCTATAATACAAAATTGTTAAGCAATGCACATTTTGTGGAGCCAATACAGACCTAACGGAGCACCTGCATTTTTTAAGTATTAGCACAAATTCACAAGAGAGCTATTTTTTATCACGCAACAAATCGCGAATCTCCATTAACAACACCTCTTGGTTGGTGGGCGCGGCAGGAGGTGGCACTTCCTTAGCTTTAATTCTATTTATTATTTTAATGACCATGAAAATTGCAAAAGCGACAATCGCAAAATCGAGTACTGTTTGAATAAATTTTCCATAAGCGATAACAACGGCAGTAGAACCTGGTTCTGCAGCTTTTAGCGTAAAAGCTAAATCACTAAAATCTACACCGCCAATGAGTAATCCAATAGGCGGCATAATCACATCACCCACTACTGAAGTAACAATTTTACCGAATGCAGCGCCGATAATTATCCCCACCGCCATATCGACTACATTGCCCTTAACCGCAAAATCTTTAAACTCTTTGACTATGCTCATAGACCCACCCCTTATCAATTGAATATTAGGCTTACATCGAAACAATAACACTTCTTTGTATCACTCTTATATTCCCGCAACAACCCCTAATAGCAATAGTAGACCTATCTTTGAGCCATACTCAGCTTTTAGTCGTATTCGACAAATCGATTCCGAGCGATGCCCACAGTTGATCGACACGCGTCTTTACAGCAACATCCATTGTTATTGGTACGCCCCACTCCCGATTGGATTCACCCGGCCATTTATTAGTTGCATCGAAACCCATTTTCGAACCTAACCCAGACACAGGTGAAGCAAAATCCAAATAATCAATCGGCGTATTTTCTATCATCACCGTATCGCGCACTGGATCCATGCGCGTGGTCATTGCCCAGATTACGTCTTCCCAATTACGCGCATCAACATCATCATCTGTCACTATGACAAATTTAGTGTACATAAATTGCCGTAAAAAACTCCAAACTCCCATCATCACGCGCTTGGCATGACCGGGGTATTGTTTCTTTATCGTGACTACCGCCATGCGATACGAACAACCCTCGGGCGGTAAATAAAAATCCATAATTTCCGGGAATTGTTTTTGCAAAATCGGCACAAACACTTCATTAAGCGCAACGCCTAAAATCGCAGGCTCATCCGGTGGACGTCCGGTGTAGGTGCTGTGATAAATAGGGTCGCGACGATGCGTAATACGCTCAACAGTGAATACTGGAAAATGATCCACTTCGTTGTAATAACCTGTGTGATCGCCAAAAGGGCCTTCTGGAGCAGTGTCATTCGGTGCAATAAAACCCTCAAGAATAAATTCTGCGGACGCAGGCACTTGCAAATCACTACCGATACATTTTACTACTTCAGTTTTATCACCACGCAACAACCCAGCAAAACCGTATTCAGAAAGCGTATCAGGAACTGGTGTAACAGCGCCTAGAATAGTGGCAGGGTCAGCGCCGAGCGCAACCGCTACAGGAAAATTTTGTCCGGGGTTTTGCAATTGAAATTCGCGAAAATCCAGCGCGCCGCCGCGATGTGAAAGCCAGCGCATAATCAAGCGATTTTTTGCAATTTTTTGCATCCGATAAATGCCGAGATTTTGTCGCTCTTTGTGTGGCCCACGCGTCACAACCAACGGCCAAGTAACCAATGGACCAACATCCCCCGGCCAACAAGTTTGAATCGGTAACTTGTCCAAATCGACCGAGGGCCCCTCCAAGACTATCTCTTGACTAGGCGCTTTGCTTAAAACTTTAGGCTGCATATTCAACACTTGCTTAAAGATAGGCAACTTATCCCACGCGTCCCTAAATCCTTTTGGTGGCTCAGGCTCTTTTAAAAACGCAAGTAATTTACCAACTTCGCGCAATGCCGAAACTGATTCCTGCCCCATCCCTAAAGCCACGCGCTCGGGGGTGCCAAACAAATTTGCGAGCACAGGAATCGAATAACCTTTAGGATTTTCAAATAATAATGCGGGACCACCTGCGCGCAGCGTGCGGTCGCAGATTTCGGTCATTTCAAGATAGGGGTCTATTTCTTGCGTGATGCGTTTTAGCTGGCCACGCGTTTCGAGAAGTGCGATAAAATCGCGAAGATCTTTATATTTCATGAACAGAGCCAACGTGTAGCCCGCATGGAGCCTAGCGAAATGCGGGGAATTTAACAATCCCGCATTGCACTGCACTCCATGCGGGCCACAAAGAAAGACTTATTTTCTTTTCATTGATTGGAAAAATTCGTCGTTCGTTTTGTAATCTTTCAGCTTATCTAATAAAAATTCAGTCGCAGAAACATCTTCCATATCATTTAATAAACGACGCAAAATCCAAATGCGCTGCAACTCATCTTCTTTCGTCAACAGCTCTTCACGTCGAGTACCAGAACGACGTAAATTAATCGCCGGGTAAATACGCTTCTCAGCAATTTTACGATCAAGATGCAATTCAAGATTACCGGTACCTTTAAATTCCTCGTAAATAACTTCGTCCATCTTCGAACCCGTATCAACGAGTGCAGTAGCGATAATACTCAAGCTACCGCCCTCTTCAATATTACGCGCGGCACCAAAGAAACGCTTGGGACGCTCGAGCGCATGAGCATCCACACCGCCAGTTAATACCTTACCTGATGAAGGAATAACGGTGTTATATGCACGTGCCAAACGAGTTACCGAATCAAGCAAAATAATCACATCTTTTTTATGCTCTACCAAACGCTTGGCCCGTTCTATAACCATATCTGCAACTTGCACATGACGCGAAGGCGGCTCATCAAATGTCGATGCCACTACCTCTCCCCTTACTGAGCGTTGCATTTCTGTTACTTCCTCAGGACGCTCATCAATCAACAATACAATTAAATGGCATTCGGGATTATTGCGCATAATAGCCTGCGCAATGTGTTGCATCATGATAGTTTTACCGGCTTTAGGGGGCGCCACAATCAAACCACGCTGCCCTTTACCAATAGGCGCAATTAAATCGATAATGCGGCCGGTGAGGTCTTCAGTAGAACCATTGCCAGCTTCAAGTACTAAGCGTTTATTGGGGAATAATGGAGTGAGATTTTCAAACAGAATTTTATTGCGTGAATTTTCAGGCTTATCAAAGTTAATTTCGTTAACTTTCAACAATGCAAAATAACGCTCTCCTTCCTTTGGCGGACGAATTTTGCCCGATATAGTATCGCCAGTACGCAAGTTAAAACGTCGAATTTGACTAGGCGATACATAAATATCATCGGGCCCAGCCAAATAAGAACTGTCGGCAGAACGCAAAAAGCCAAAACCATCGACAAGAATTTCAAGTACGCCATCACCGTAAATATCTTCGCCACCTTTAGCATGACGCTTTAAAATATTAAAAATAATATCTTGTTTGCGGGAGCGCGCCAGACTTTCCAGCCCCATTTCGCGCGCGATATCTATTAGTGATTCAATTGGTTTTGCTTTTAAGTCGGTAAGATTCATAAGTAAGACTTTGTGGATGGTTGTTGCGGATAATAAGCCGGATGGCTGAATTGTTTATTTGAAATCTGTGCATGCTTTTCTGTTTTATATTGCAAGCAGGCTAGTTATTACACTTAAAACGCTACTGAAGGTATTCTGAATAAGGTAGAACAACTGCAGGATTTAAAGCTACCAACGCGGGGTTGAATCTATCCAGCGAGGGACTGAACCTTGTGGGCGGTTCATCGTGGATAAGCATGATGGCTGGAGTATAACGATAAAATCAGCCAAGTGCAAAAAAAATAACAAAAACTAAAAAAACAACAAAACCAAAAAAATGGCTGCAACGAAGCAGCCATTTTTTCTTATAACGCGCTGTTAATAAACTCAACCAATTGGGTCTTTGATAAGGCCCCTACTTTAGTAGACTCTACCTGACCATTTTTGAAAATTAACAAGGTAGGAATACCGCGAATATTGAACTTTCCGGGTATCTCTTTATTGACATCAACATCTATTTTTGCAATTTTTACCTTACCTGCAAATTGCTCTGCCAGATCATCAAGGATTGGGGCAATCATTTTGCAAGGACCGCACCATGCAGCCCAAAAATCAACCAACACAGGGATATCAGCAGCCAATACATCTTGCGCAAAGCTTGCATCAGTTACATGGACAATCGCATCGTTACTCATTATAGACTCCAAGCCTAGGCTTTAATAAACAGCTCGCATCATAAGGATTGAAGAGTCGTCTCGCAAGAAGAAAAAACCTATAGTAACTATAGCGGGACCCACATCCCTCCGCGAATCAACAACTATGTTATCGTTCCCTTACGCTGCTTCACTTTGCCTTATCCACAATACGCCCCAGCGTATCATTGAGCTTATCCAGCGTGATTGGCTTCGATAAATAATAATCCATTCCGCAAGCAAACACAGCATCGCGATGTTCCTGAAGAGCATGTGCGGTTAATGCAACAATTGTTGTTGCCGGTAAAGTACGATTTTTCTCAAACTCCCGAATATTGCGCGTAGCTTCAAATCCATCCATTTCTGGCATTTCGCAATCCATTAAAATAATGTCGTATGGCTGCGTTGCCGCACGCACCGCATCAACTGCACACTTCCCATTTTCAACCAATTCCGGTTGAATGTTTAACTTACCCAACAAACCTTTTATTACCATGCGGTTAACTGCGTTATCTTCAGCCACCAACATTCGTAAACTTACAAACTTATCAAACTCTTGAGGCTCATGTTTTTGCTCAAGTATCACACTGGAATCATATCCAAGCAAACCAGTTAACTCATACTTTAATGCTTTTCCAGAAACGGGTTTACGCAAAAATGAGCGGATTGCATACCTACGCAATAATTGTTGATCATGCAAAACATTACTTGAAGAAAAAATAAATAAAGGAGTTGTAGCAATTTCACCACTACTTCTCACCTGACGAACAAAATCAATACCATTCATATCGGTGAGAACAGAATCAGCACCCACAAAATCAAATGTATTACCGCTGTGCGATGCATGTAAAATAGCGGTTAGCGCGGCCTTACCCGACGATGCCACACTTAACTCCACTTGCCAGGATTTACAATACTCGCCTAAAAATTCGGCCATTTTCGAATTGGCGCCAACCAATAATAATTTTTTATTTTTAAGCGATGCAGTTAACTCCCGCTCCAGTGTGGTTTCGCTCGCAGCAGTATCTGCAGGTAAAAACTCCGCGGTAAACCAAAATGTTGAACCGCCACCTTTGACACTTTCAATACCAATCTCACCACCCATCAATTCAGCTAAACTTTTACAAATTGCTAGGCCCAAGCCTGTACCACCGTACTTGCGAGTTGTTGATGCATCCGCCTGATTAAACGAATCAAATAAATTAACACCCGAAGATAAATCTATACCTATGCCGCTATCCTGAATAGAAAAACGTAACTTGGGCTTCTCTTTCGTTGCATCTGGTGCAAGCCCCACTTCTAATGCTACAAAACCTTCGCTGGTAAATTTAAAAGCATTGCCCAATAAATTAATAATGATTTGGCGTAACCGCGTTGAATCGCCTTTTAATATCAGCGGTGTATTTGGTTTAACACCACCCACTAATTCAATATTTCTTTTATTGGCCACCGCACCAAATAATTGCAAACAATCTTTAATTAAATCTTCAAGCGTAAAAATGGCAGACTCAAGCTGCATTTTCCCCGCTTCGATTTTTGAATAATCTAAAATGTCATTAATGATTTCCAATAGCGCTTCGCCAGACCTATGGATAATATCAATATAATGTTTTTGATCTTCGTTAAGCGGCGTATCGCGAAGCATTTCCAACATGCCGATAACACCATTCATTGGTGTACGAATTTCATGGCTCATAGTGGCAAGAAATTGACTTTTGGCTCGACTCGCATCTTCCGCCGCATTTTTTTGGCGGAGTGTTTCCAGCTTTTCCTCTTGCTCCACCAACAACGCAACTTCAATAACTGCACGCTGCTCGATATCTTCCAAGACAGTTTCCCGCATATGATTAATTGCGTTAACCACATTATCCAACTCATCTGGTTCAGCTTCAGATTTGACGCGTTTGAGTCGCAACGGCTTAGTGAAGTTTTTTAAATTTAAGTTACTCGTATAGTTGGCAATCATTTCCATATGCCGCGTTAACAGCACGTGCACCAACCATAAAATAATAAACGAAACCAATAACGTTTTTGCGGCCTGGACAATGGCGATAAAAAGCGCCCGCTCCCACAACTTATCATAAATACTTGAAAGACTAGCAGTGACAGTCAGCGTACCCAGGCGCTGCTCGGGCGTGCTCGCATCAACATAAGTGAGCGGATATTCTTTAACGAGAAATTGGCTTTTTTTTGTATCAATTTCGGCTTGCGAAAACTTATTAGTACTCGCAGCCAAGGTTTGCTCGTTGCTATTCCAGTCGCGCCACACCACACGGACTTGCACCACATCCTGAACCGCCAATACACTTCCGATTTGTATATTTAGCTGTTCCTGATCAAAACCCCATAAACTTTTAGTGATACTGGCAAGAGTACTAATGCGTACCTGATCGAGGCGTTTTTCCAGCGCAGTGACATCGTCGTTAAAGTTGCCGTAGAGCTGTAATAATATGGCCAGCATGGTAATCAGCGAACTGCTGACAAGAGTTAACCCTAGCAAGCGAATTGCTATAGGGTTTTCGCGGGCATAACGACTGAATTTCAACATAGGTCAGGTGGGCTTGTCCTAGACATCCAAAACACTAAACATTCGCAAAGTGTAGCAGCTGATTAAGTCAATGCGTCCTTTTAAATCAAACACTTTGAGCATTAATTAGATGCAGTTTCACCAGCGCGTAAAAAATATTTATCGCGGCATTATTTTACCGCTATATTTAGCTCCGTATGGTTTACAATGCGCCGGCCTTGCATTCAGGAATTACCCATATTGCACAATTCTAAGGCGCAAATACAAGCCCGCATATCTTTGCAACATGCAATTCCTTGTAATTTGCCCGACCTGTCATTAATAGCGCAACAATCCGGACGGAGAAAAAACTAATGAGTAAGCCACTCAATGGCGTTATACGTGCCATAACAAATAGCACTAAATCAATTTTGCTGACCACTAGCTGCCTATTATTATGCACTATCAATACTAGTGCCATAGGCGCTCCAGCTCCAGCTACTCCTATATCCGCTAGCGAAGCATCTCAACCAGCACTTTTTGACGCTGTGACTTCTCGCGCCAAATTGCTCTCGCAAAGTGAATACAAGTCCATAGTAACGCACATTCCTGAAGCTCTGGCAAAAATGGATTACGATCAATATCGCTCGATTCGCTTCCGCTCTGATGCGGCAATCTGGCATAACGAATCCCCATTTGAAATTCAATTATTTCATGCTGGCTTTCTTTACAAGGAACCCATCGTATTGCATATGGCGACCAACGGAGAAGATTCTACCGTACAGTTTAAGCAAGAGTTCTTTAATTATGATGGCAAGGCTGCACCCTTAGCCGGAATTGCTCCCAAAGACATAGGTTTTGCTGGCTTCCGTATCCACTATCCACTTAACAATAATCAATATAAAGATGAGTTTGCGGTGTTCCAGGGTGCCTCATACTTCCGCATCGTGGGCCCCGGCCAAGCCTATGGCCTGTCAGCTCGTGGCTTGGCAATAGATACCGCAGAACCCAAGGGTGAAGAGTTTCCGGTATTTCGCGAATTTTGGATGATGAAGCCTACACCCGCTGAAAAGCATATGGTGATGTACGCATTATTAGATAGCCCTTCAATTACTGGTGCCTACCGTTTTGACATTTACCCTGGCTCACCCACCGAAATGAGGATTCAAGCACGCATTTTCGCCCGCAAAGATATACTCAAAGTAGGAATAGCCCCGCTGACAAGTATGTATATGTTTGGCGAAAACAGCATTCGTGACTTTGATGATTTCCGCCCGGAAGTGCACGACTCAGACGGCTTATTAATGCAGGCTGCATCTGGCGAATGGGTTTGGCGTCCGCTCAGCAATCACCGCGGCTTGCATGTCTCGTCTCTTGGCGACACCAACCCACGCGGATTTGGAGTCTTGCAGCGCGACCGTGATTTTAATAACTATCTAGATACAGAAGCCAAATACGAGCGTCGCCCAAGCTTATGGGTTAAGCCTGAAAACAATTGGGGGAAAGGCCGCGTTGAACTTGTCGAGATCCCTTCAGACAGCGAAGCTAACGATAATATTGTGGCTTATTGGGTACCAGAACAAGCTATGAAGGCTGGTGACAGTCGCGAATTTAATTACCGCTTACGTAGTTTTGATGCCGATTTACCCGAGCAAACCGTTGCGAAAGTCATACGCACACGCACTGGCTGGGGTGCAGTAGCCGCCCAAGGTAACCCACCGCCAAAAAGCAAACGTCAATTTGCCATTGATTTTCGCGGTGGCGAGCTAGACAAATTACCGCAAGATGCAGCACCAATGGCAGAGTTACAGAAAAACTCCGGCAATATTACTGATCTCCGCGTTAGTAAATTACCCGATGGCAAGACTTGGCGCGCTTCGTTTAAACTCGAACCTGAAGGCAATAACGTTGTCGATATGCGTCTTTTTATAAAACTGCGCGATAAGCGTTTAACAGAGGTTTGGAGTTATGTCTGGTATCCAGATGCCATTCAATAATCCGCAACATGTAACAAGCAAATCCACCGCCCAACCTATAGACCGCAGCCTGCTTCCGGAAAACGAAATCCGGTTGCCAGGCCAGTCCTGGCGTCGCATGAGTTATGCAGTGCTAACAATTGTGACGGCAGTTGCAGGCGTGTACATGATGTACGATATTCTCAGCGCCAACGGCATAACGGTGCTTGAAGGTATCATTCTGGTGCTTTTTGCTATCTCTTTTAGTTGGATAACGACGGCATTTTGGAGTGCTTTGTGCGGTTTTGTATTACAAATGCTACGCATTGACCCATTATCGCTAAGGTCAATTGATAGTATTTACAACGATGCAATGCCTATCAGCACTCGCACCGCTGTGGTCATGCCAATTTACAATGAAGATACTCATAGAGTCATGGCGGGTTTTGAGGCGACTTTACGGTCGCTTGAAAAAACCGGCGAAATGGCGACTTTTGATTTTTTTATACTCAGCGACACCACCAATCTAACTGTTGCACAAGCAGAATTAGATGCCTGGCAGCAATTGACTGAGCGCCTCGGCCACTTAAGCGCACAGACTTTTTATCGTCGCCGCGTAAAAAACATTCATCGCAAAGTAGGCAACATCGCCGAATTCTGCCAACGCTGGGGCAAGAATTACGAAACCATGATTGTGCTGGACGCCGACAGTATTATGAGCGGGCATTGCCTGTTACGTATGGTGCGCGCAATGCAAGCCAATCCGCGCGCCGGCCTTATTCAAACCGTGCCTGTCCCGGTACGCCAAACCACTTTTTTTGGTCGATTTGTACAATTTGCCGCTGTCCTTTACAGCCCCATGCTGGCAACCGGTTTGTGCTTCTGGCAAACCAATGCTGCGAATTATTGGGGACACAATGCGATTATTCGCGTTAAAGCGTTTATTGATCACTGTGGTCTACCTACCCTTCCCGGCAAAGCACCTTTTGGTGGTGATATTCTCAGCCACGACTTTGTCGAAGCCGCTATGCTGCGCCGCGCTGGCTGGGATGTCTTTTTACTGGCCGATCTGGAGGGCAGCTATGAAGAGGTTCCGTGCAACATAATCGATTACGCCACCCGCGACCGTCGCTGGGTACAAGGCAACATTCAACATCTCGGCATACTCGATGCAGCCGGCTTGCACCCCATCAATCGCCTGCATTTTTTACTCGGCGCCACCGCCTATATTTCTTCATTAATTTGGCTACTAATGTTAGTGCTCAGCACCGCTGACGCAGTAGTACGCGCCCTGAATAGCAATGTTTATTTCCCCGAAGCTACTCACGCTTACTTACACATTATTCCTGATTGGCCTATCGCCAAGACCGGGCTCATTGTCTCGCTAATTGTGCTTACAACAGTCCTATTATTGCTTCCAAAACTGTTGGGCATCATTGCCACACTGACTCACCGTCGCAAACAATTTGGCGGCACGCAAGCGATACTGCGTGGCACTATAGTTGAAACAGCATTCGCCGTACTTATAGCGCCAATTATGATGTCATTCCATGCTTACTTTGTGGTATCCGTGCTGCTAGGTTTCAAGGTGAGCTGGGATGCGCAAGATCGCGAAGGTCGATTGCTATCCTGGAGCGAGAGTTTTGCACGCACCTTCAGAACTACCATAATCGCCATTCTTTGGGGTTATATGACCTTTACCTATGCCCCCGTTTTCTTTTGGTGGCTGATGCCTATTCTTACTGGATTGGTTCTGGCAGCACCTATCGTTCGCTATTCAAGTAGTCTTTCTTTAGGTGCGAGCTGTCGCAAGCATCGCATTTTCGTTAGCCCAGACGAAACAAATGAAGACCCAGTCCTAACGGACCTGCGCCGCTTACTTGATATTGAACACCCCAAGCTTACAGTGCCAGCAGGAATACCCGCTTTACCGGCCGATAACTGGAGCGACATGCCCGAACAAGACCTGGAAGAATACCCGCCCAAATCTTTGTCTTTGCAATAATAAATAAAAAACGGCGCACTAAGCGCCGTTTTTTATTGGATCAGTATCAATCTGTTTATTTAGCAAATTTCTTGCGATAAAAAAACAGTGCGGCAAATATGATCGCCAGCACTGCCGGGAAGATTGCCAGGTTTTGCAGGGCGGCCTGCCCAGCTGCCAATTCTGCAGCTTCGCCACTTAAGCCTTTAGCTAAAGCTTCTGCTTTTGTCGTATCCAACCAACCGCCTATAACCGGGTTCCACATACTCACACCAAACATACCGGCCCCGCCAATTAAGGACATACCCAGCGCACCGGTTTTAGGTAAATATTCGCTAACGAAACCAATCATGGTGGGCCAGAAATACATCACTCCCAGTGCAAATAAAAGTGCAGCTACGTAAACCATAGGCCCTGATGCCATACTCATTAAATAAATACCGGCAGTCGCTACCACGGCAGATACCAACAATACACCAGCGGGGTTGAGCGCGTGAATTACTGGACCCGCAAAATAACGACCTACTGCCATTAGCCCGGTTATCATTGCCAGAATTAACATAGGCTGTGCGCCCGACTCGCTCAATATGCGTTGCACCCATTGCTGTGTCCCCAGCTCAGTTGTCGCGGTCAGCGTCATACAAAAAGCCATCAGTAAAAATAGCGGCGAAAGTAACGCTGAAATATTAGTGCTGGTAGATATTTCCGAATTAACCATGTCAGGAAATTTCTGGCCGAAAATCAGATAACCATAAATTGCAGTAGGAACCAACATCACCGCAATTTGTAATTGCCAACCTAAATTCATTTTAGTCATCAGCGTTGAAATCAAGGCTCCTATAACTATGCCCCCCGGAAACCACACGTGAAACCGATTTAGCATGGTGGTTTTATTCGTGTGATAAATATCAGCGATCAGCGGGTTACATGCCGCTTCAACTGAACCGTTCGCAAAACCAATAAAGAACGTAGAAATCAATAATCCCCAAAAACCACTGGCCGACATGGTTAACGCTAAACCCAATAGGTGTGAAGCAAATGCTAAATACATGAGCCTGCGCGCGCCCACATAATTATAAAGCAGCCCACCTACCATCATAGCCACCGGAAACCCTAAAAAGGCCATGCTGTTAATCCAGCCAAGTTGGGTATCTGTAAAATTGTAACTTGCGCTTAACTCGTTAAGAATTCCGGCGCGAATAGCAAAGGTCATAGCCGTCACTATAAGTGCAACACAGCAAGCACTAAAGAGACGATTAGGATTGATCGTAGACATAAATATTACCTTTTTATTGTTGATACTTTTAGGAATGATTTTTTTGTAGTCTTTATTTATTTGTCACTTTTTCTTTATTAATTTGCATCCAGCTTTACTTCAAATTTCAAAAATCCATCACCACACTATTCCAGATTAAAGCGATTTCCATCCACCATCAGCTTTTGCTGACGTAATAACCGCATCGATAAACCGCATACCCTCAACACCCGTATGAATATCAGGTACCCAATCTTGCAAAAAATGCCGTTCGCCGTTTTCACGTGCAATTAAAATATCCGCAATATCTTTATACAGATTAGCAAAACCTTCGAGATAACCTTCAGGGTGACCACCGGGTACTCGTACGCCACGCGCCACTAGATCACTCAAATCACCGCGCCGGGTAATGCGCTGCCGCGGCTTATTTAATTCGCAAAACCATAACTCATTCGGTGTTTCTTGCGCCCACTCAATACCGGCTAGCTCACCGAAAATACGGATACGTAAGCCATTTTCACAACCGGGCGCAACTTGACTCGCCCACAGCATACCTTTTGCCCCACCATGAAAACGTAGCAACACATGCACGTTGTCATCAACCTGACGACCATCAACAAAATTGGTTAAATCGGCGCACACCTTTTCAACTTTGTGTTGCGTCATAAATTGTGCGAGCTGAAACGCATGAGTACCAATATCGCCCAAACAACCAGCACCGGATTTTGCTGGGTCAGTCCGCCACGAAGCTTGTTTATTATCAGCGTCAGCAGCTTGTGTTAACCATTCTTGGGGATATTCAACTTGCACTAGCCTCAACTTTCCAAGCTTGCCGTCCGCAATAAGTTCGCGCGCATAACGCACCAAAGGATAACCACTGTAGTTATGAGTCAGTGCAAAAAAACATCCACTCGTTTCTACAATTTTTTGTAATTCCAGAGCTTCTGCAAGCGTTCGCGTTACTGGCTTATCACAAATCACATTTACACCGGCTTCCAAGCACGCTTTTGCTACCGGAAAGTGCATATGATTAGGTGTAACAATGACGACCACCTGAATTCCATCGCTGCGTTTTTTTTCTTCTACCAACATTTCCTGATAGGAAGCATAGGCACGCTCTGGTGCAATATGTAAATCTGCCGCTGATACTTTTGAGTTTTCGGGATTTGCCGAAAGCGCACCCGCAACCAGTTCATAGCGGTCATCCATACGCGCTGCAATACGATGCACCGCACCGATAAAAGCACCGCGACCACCACCCACCATGGCGTAACGAATTTTGGGAATTGTCATTTTATATCTTCTTTAATGTGCGATTTAATTTTAGTTGTCGATTAATTTTTCAAACCTAAAATTCTGCGATTTGCTGCGTGATCAGTGCCACCACTCGCAAAATCGTCAAATGCGCGTTCAGTCACTCGGATAATATGCTGCTGAATAAAAGGTGCGCCTTCTGCAGCACCGATCTCCGGGTGTTTCAAGCAGCACTCCCACTCCAGCACTGCCCAACCGGGATAGTTGTATGCGGCGAACTTTGAAAAGATTTGTTTAAAATCCACTTGGCCATCACCCAGCGAGCGGAAACGACCTGCACGATCTACCCAATTTTCATAGCCGCCGTATACACCTTGCTGTGCACTGGAATTAAATTCGGCATCTTTTACATGAAACATTTTTATACGATCGTGATAGCGATCGATGAAACCCAAATAGTCGAGTTGCTGCAAAACAAAATGACTTGGGTCAAACAAAATATTACAGCGCGGATGATTATTTACCGCTTTCAAAAAACGCTCAAATGTTGCGCCATCATGCAAATCTTCGCCAGGATGAATTTCGTAGCAAACGTCTACGCCAGCCTTGTCAAACGCATCCAAAATAGGTAGCCAACGCTCTGCCAATTCACCAAAACCAGCATCAACCAAACCCGCTGGACGCTGTGGCCAAGGGTATAAATAAGGCCACAACAAGGCGCCGGAAAATGTCGCGTGCGCAGTTAAACCCAAATTTTTGCTAGCTTGTGCCGCGAACATAAGCTGCTTAACTGCCCAGGCTTGACGTGCAACGGGATTACCTCGCACAGATTCGGGTGCAAAGCCGTCGAACATTTCGTCGTACGCAGGATGAACAGCGACAAGCTGACCCTGTAAATGCGTCGACAATTCCGTGGCCACCAAACCATGTCGCGCGAGGGTTGCTTGAAATTCAGCACAGTATTGGATGTCGCTCGCGGCAGCTTCCAAATCAAATACACGTTTATCCCAAGTAGGAATCTGAACCCCTTTAAAACCTAAACTTGCTACCCACTGTGCAATACTATCAAGAGAATTAAACGGGGCAGTATCGCTTAAAAATTGTGCCAGAAAAATGGCTGGACCTTTCAATGTTTTCATAACAATTCCTTCACAGCGTTGAATGCATGGGCGATTATGACCATTAGCGGAAAGGGTTACAAGCCTGCCTTGCGCCTTGTTGGTTTTGTGAAACCAGACACCTGACCAGATACTATTTTGTTAATAAAACCATGGCAATATATTTCCTTTTGCTCAAAAAAAAAGCCTTACCAGCACCCGAAGAGATGCACAGCAAGGCTTTTTACTATCCAAAAAATTATTTTTTAACGCCCTCAACATGCAACGACAACTTTACTGTTTCAGAGGCTGGCCCGAGCGGGAACACAATATTAAAGTCTTTCAGTTTTAATTCTGTAGTACCTTCAAAACCAGCGCGATATCCGCCCCACGGGTCTTTACCTTCGCCTACTTTTTTGGCCGCAATTGTAATACTTTTTGTGACGCCGTTTAACGTAAAGTCACCCACCATATCAAAGGAGTCCTTACTGCTGCCTGCTACAACTTTTTTACTTACAAAGCTGGACTGAGGAAACTTTTCAACATTCAAAAAATCTTTGCCACGCAAATGCTTATCACGCTCAGCATGATTTGAGTCCACACTATTAGTATCAATTACAACATTAATGGTGCTAGCTTCTGGTTTTGTCGGGTCATAACTAAAATCGCCACTAAAAGTATTGAACCGTCCCGTTAGTACGCTATAACCCAAATGCTTAATTGAAAAATTAATAGATGCGTGAGCGCCTTTTGTATCAATAGTGTAATTATCAGCCAACGCTGGCAAACTAAAAATACTGGCACTACTGATAGCAATTGCTGCAAAATATTTTTGGGTGCTTTTAACTAACATAATATTTTCCTCATAAATAAAAAATTAAACGATTTTTTTAGTCGGAGTTAACATTCTAACTAAAGTACGATCGCGCTTTACAAAATGGTGAAACAAAGCTGCGCTTCCGTGCAAAATAGCTATGCCTATAAGACCCCAAGCCATCAACTTATGAATTAAACCAACCCGGTCTACATTCACTGAATTTAACTCTATTAACGCGGGAACACTAAACACATCAAAAAAAACTGCAGGCTTGCCTTCGGCAGTCGTGATGAAATAGCCACTCACACAAATAACAAATGTAAAAACATAAAGCGCAATTTTTACAATGGTGGCTGCAAGGTGTGTACGTTCGCCAATACTGGGAAGCGGTTTAGGATTTTTATTACTTAATCGCCAAAACATCCGCAATGTCATTAGTAACAATACCAATAAGCCAAGACTAATATGCAACACTGGGCCACGGTGATACCAAGGAGAATAGTAGTCCAAGCCGCGCATATATACGCCAAGCCCAAATAAGAAAAGAATTAAACTGGCACAAACCCAATGCAAAATAATGGTAATAAAACCATAACCTGATGTTGAATCTTTTAGCATATCAAGCCATTCCAATAATTAGGCGGTTTTTATAATGACTTGAAGATAGCAGTAAAAATTTAAAAAAGCAGCTCTAGAAAAATTGACGGGAAAACTTTTGCAGTTAAAAAAAACCTGCCAAAAAATGAAAACCTCTACTAAGTGATTGAAAAATAGAAAAGTTTTGATGAAAATATAATTTAGCAAGCGAGCTCTAATAGGTAAACATCCATTTTTTGGTGCGAGCTTATCTAAATTATGGTGCTATTTTTGACATTGCGCTTCTTGCCTGATTCATCAATTGCAACATAAACAAATTCACCTTCGGTAACTTTAATCATGCAATCCAGCCGATAATCTTTTATCCATACTTCAACTTCGGTACGAATAGAAGTATTACCTATTTTTAAAAGCCGGGCATAACAACTCACAACAGCTCCAACAGGCACTGCATGTAAAAAAGCCATGCTACTAATCGCGACAGTTGTCACCCTGCCTTTTGCTATTTCTTGCGCCAGAACCGCACCAGCAATATCCATTTGTGATAGCAACCACCCACCAAAAATATCGCCATAAGGGTTAGTATCCTTGGGCATTGAAAGAGTTTGCAATGTAAGTGTGCCTTGTGGCTGTTGCGCATTGTTCATACTTTACTCGTCTCACACTAATTGTTTTTTGATAATGTTTTCAATAATTAAGAAATGGATAATTTTGAACCTAAAAAGGTAGCAATTTTACAGGGGGATTTAACAAGAAGGGAAAAACAAATGTTTGGGCGCATCAACGCCCAAACATTTTAGAAAAATCAATCTTCGTCATTACCGCCAGCCATTCCCAAGTCCTTTAACTTACGAGTCAGTGTGTTGCGACCCCAACCCAGTAAATTAGCGGCGTCGCGCTTACGGCCCGCAGTATATTTAAGCGCAGTTTCAATTAAGGCACGCTCAAAAGTAGGTACAGCCTCGCTCAACAATTGGTGTTGACCTTTTGCTAGCGCTTGATCGGCCCAATGTCGTAATGCTTTTTCCCAATCATCGGCTGGAGCATTACCCTCTTTATGCTCAAGTAATTCCGGAGGCAAATCTTCAATATGCACCTCGCGGCCAGATGCCATTACCGTAATCCAGCGGCAGGTATTTTCTAACTGGCGCACATTGCCTGGCCACTGCAGCGAACAAAAATAATCCTCTGTTTCAGCAAGCAGTACTTTGGTATCTACATTTAATTCTGCAGCAGCTTTATGCAAAAAGAAACGCGACAACTTGGGGATATCTTCGCGGCGATTAGCAAGCTTGGGGATGTGAATACGGATCACATTAAGGCGATGAAATAAATCCTCACGGAAACGATTTTCAGCTACTAAGGTTTCCAAATTTTGATGGGTCGCAGCGATAATACGCACATCTACTTTTACCGGAGTATGGCCACCTACGCGATAAAACTCACCATCCGCCAAAACTCTCAATAAACGAGTTTGAGTTTCTGCCGGCATATCACCGATCTCATCTAAAAACAACGAACCGCCATTGGCTTGCTCAAAACGTCCTTGACGTTGCGCGGCAGCACCCGTGAAGGCGCCTTTTTCATGGCCGAACAATTCAGACTCCATCAAGTCTTTTGGAATTGCCGCCATATTAAGCGCAATAAAAGATTCATTGCGACGCGGACTGTGACGATGCAACGCCCGCGCTACCAACTCTTTACCGGTGCCTGATTGTCCGTTAATTAAAACGGTAATATTAGATTGCGAGAGGCGACCAATTGCGCGAAATACTTCTTGCATAGCAGGAGCTTCACCGATAATTTCGGTGTTAGCATCGACTTCGGCAACAATTGGGTGGTCACCTTTTTGCTCCTGTGCATGAGCTAAGGCGCGCTGAGTGACAGCGACCGCATCATCCACATCAAACGGCTTGGGCAGATATTCAAAAGCTCCGCCTTGATAAGCAGCCACCGCGCTTTCTAAATCTGAATGAGCGGTCATGATGATAATGGGAATATTTGGATGGGTATTGTGCAAATTACTTAAGAGCGCCAAGCCATCTAATCCGGGCATGCGAATATCGCTAATAATAGCGTCCGGGGTGTCGCGGTTGAGCTGACCCATTGCGGTATCACCGGATTCAAATACCCGCGTTTCTATATTTGCTTGTTGCAAGGCTTTTTCCAGCACCCAACGAATCGAGCGGTCATCATCAATAATCCAAACTTTATTAGGCTTCTGCATGCTGTGCTTCCATTGGTAAGTAGAGCGAGAAACAGGTTTTACCCTGTTCACTGTGGCACTCAATGAGGCCGTTATGTTGGTGAATAAGATGTTGCGAAATGGTTAAACCCAGACCCGTGCCTTCAGCCCGCCCAGTGATCATGGGGTAAAAAATATTTTCAACGATATCGCTAGGAATGCCAGGACCGTTATCGATAATATCTATGCGGCATACCAATGGATGATGCTTGCGTCCAATGGTGTATTGGCGATGTATGCGCGTGCGCAGTTGAATGACACCATTAGTCATTCCCGCCTCCAATAGCGCCTGCATAGCGTTACGCACAATATTGAGACAGGACTGGATCAATAATTCTTTATCACCTAATAGGTTAGGAATGCTGGGATCGTAATCGCGGACTAACTTTAAACCGTCGTTACTTTCGGCTTTAATGATGGTGGCTACGCGCTCCAGCACCTCATGAATATTAAGCTCCGCCCACTTGGGCAGTTGATTAGGACCGAGCATTCGATCAACCAAATTACGTAGCCGATCAACCTCATCAATAATGATATTGGTATATTCAGTAAGACCTGGATGAGGGAGTTCACGCGCTAATAACTGCGCCGCACCGCGAATACCGCCGAGCGGATTTTTAATTTCGTGAGCCATGCCGCGGATAAGATTGCGAGTAGTTTCATGGGAGGACGTTAACATTTCATCGCGACTAATCCGCAGCAGACGATCGATAGGCTGCACTTCGATAATCAAATCATCCTGTTCGCCAAAAGGTGTGACCGTGTAATCGACGGTGATGAGCCCACCCTGAAGTAAACGCCACTCAGCATGACGCTTGGTGTAATGATTCGCTTTACTGGCAGCCTGCTTAAGTTGTTTTTCAGTCTCTTCTGTTTCGAAGAAAAAATAGGTAATTGGCTCGCCGCGATTTGTTTCACAACTCATAGCCAATAAGGCTTCAGCGGCAGGATTCATATGAATCAGCAATAGGTTGCTATCCACCAGAACAATGGCGGTACTGAGACTATCTAATAATGGTTTATAAAAATCGCGTTGACTCACAATTCTTGCAAACTCCCCGTTGTCTTTTAAGAACATATTGTTTCCACAGTGCAACTTGATGATACCAATGCGCTGAAGATTTCAATGCTTCAGCAAGGTGCACATCAAAGAATGCAAGAAGCAAACCAACTACTTATGCGATTGATATCAGGGCGAATATGTGGACTGGAAGAATATGCCCAGGAAAGTATTGCACAATTTTGGTGCCTGCATTATTTTTTTGGCACTTTATCAGATTCTTTCTGGACATTAGGCTGTGCAACAACAACTGACACGGGCTCGGATTGCCCCAAATGTTTACCATATTTGCTCATTACATCTACGTGCAGCTTATGCTCGCCTCTGGATGGCTCAACGATGGTTATAGCCATCGCCGCGGTTTTCTGAAGGATATAACCATCCCAAAAATAAACTAAAACATGCCCTGGCTGTAGGGCCTTATCCAGGTTAACCGACACATTTAGACTTCGCTCATCAGCCTGAAGGACATAACCTGGGATCGGAGTAATAACATTAATTTGATAGGAGTCGGCATCCACTAATGCGTTAAACGCAGGGCCGTCATTGGGAATAAACTTAACCTGGGGAAGAGTATTAATATTGGGGAGCTCAACGGCTTTAGCCTTAGCAGGCGGTCGGTCGGTATAAACAACTCGCCCTTGCTTATCGACTGTTTTGTAAACCTCGGCACTGGCAAGATGGGCAAACAATAACACTACACAGACATAACATACCTGAGCCAAATTTTTACGCATTCGCCACTACACCTCAACAATATTCTTACTTAAGGTTACTCGTGATTGCGTTAAAGACAAGCTAGCAAAGAAAAAGCCCGCGCTTTTACAAGCGCGGGCTTTTCGATTTAACTGCCAATACAGACAGCTAACAATAACTACACACTGTAATAGAGTTCGAATTCTACTGGGTGTGGAGTCATGTTAACGCGTTGAATATCTTGTTTTTTCAGCTCAATGTAAGCATCAATGAAGTCTTTAGAGAAAACACCGCCAGCAGTCAGGTAATCATGATCTGCTTCCAATGCCGCCAAAGCTTCTTCCAGACTTGAACAAACGGTTGGAATCTCTGCAGCTTCTTCTGGCTCCAGGTCGTACAAGTCTTTAGTTGCTGGCTCACCCGGGTGGATTTTGTTTTGGATACCATCAATACCCGCCATCAACAAAGCAGCAAAGCACAAGTATGGGTTAGCAGTTGGATCCGGGAAACGAGTTTCGATACGCTTGGCTTTTTCGCCAATTACGTATGGAATACGGATAGAAGCAGAACGGTTACGTGCGGAGTAAGCCAACATTACTGGAGCTTCAAAGCCTGGCACCAAACGCTTGTAAGAGTTGGTTGAAGCATTACAGAAAGCGTTCAATGATTTAGCGTGTTTGATAATACCGCCGATGTAAAACAGTGCGGTTTCAGACAAATCGGCATAGACATCGCCAGCGAACTGGTTTTTGCCATTCTTTGAGAACGACTGATGCACGTGCATACCAGAACCGTTGTCGCCGATTAATGGCTTAGGCATAAAGGTAGCTGTTTTGCCGTATTGATGCGCAACATTGTGAATGCAATATTTAAGAATTTGCACTTCGTCTGCTTTTTTAACCAAGGTGTTAGCACCAACGCCGATTTCGCATTGACCAGCATTGGCTACTTCGTGGTGGTGAATCTCAATAACCAGGCCCATAGCTTCCATAGCGTTACACATAGCGCCACGAATGTCGTGCAACGAATCTATTGGTGCAACAGGAAAATAGCCGCCTTTTACGCGTGGCGCATGGCCGTGCTTACCTTCGCCGTCTTCACCAGACTGCCAGGCCGCTTCTTCAGATTTAATTTTGTAGAAAGCGCCACCCATAGAACTTGAGTAATGCACGCTATCAAAGATAAAAAACTCTGGCTCTGGACCAAACAAGGCCTTATCGCCCAAACCAGTAGATTTTAGATATTCTTCAGCACGCAAACCGATGGAGCGTGGGTCACGGTCGTAACCTTGCATGGTTGCTGGCTCAACGATGTTACAACGCACGTTGATAGTTGCTTCGTCATAAAATGGGTCTAATACAGCAGTAGAATCGTCAGGCATTAAAATCATGTCTGAATCGTTAATACCTTTCCAGCCAGCAATTGATGAACCGTCAAACATTTTGCCATCAACGAAGAATTTGTCATCTACTACGTTTGATGGAAAAGTAGCATGCTGCTCTTTACCTTTAGTATCAGTAAAACGCAGGTCAATCCAGCGAGCTTCGTGTTCTTTAATAAGGTCTAAAGTCTTAGACATTGAATGCCTCCAAAGTAGTTATGGCGATAGTTATAGATTAAGTTACAGATTAAAAAGTGCGGCTAAATCAGGTGAAGAGCTAGCAACAATAAAAATTTTCCGGTGCTCATCTACGGCTTGCTGTCCGCTATTCAGGATTCAAGCGAGGGTAGGTTTTCAGAAAGTGGCAAAATATATGCCATTCGCCAAAAATAGCAACAGATGTTTAAAAATAAGGAGATAGAAAAAAGCATAAAACAGGATATTGATCTATTTTAGTGCTAACGAATAATCAATGGCGCCAAATTGGTGCATAGAGACCAGCAACTATCTAAGTCATGCTTATGCGCCATAGTCATTTTGTTTCTGCATTGAGCCTCACTTTTGTTAAACGCAACTCATGCCCTCGTAATCGCGAAGATAGCGCTAAGAATACTTTCTATTTCGAATACTTACCGCAACCAACGAAACCCTCATAGCTAAAATTGATAACCATTTGATTGCTCCACCGCCCCCGTTTTCGTTACAAAGCATCCCCTCAGGGTGCCTTTGCTTTTAACTACACCTTGCCGAAGCGGTCCGTCGAATAAGATTGGATTAATAAAAAACTGCGACACACACATTAAAATTGGTAAACACATGGCAAACGCCCAACTTTCGGTTCTATTTTTTGTTCAAATGCTGGTTATTCTAGCTACCTGCCGTGGCGTAGGCTGGCTTGGTAAAAAATATCTGCATCAACCTCAAGTAGTCGGGGAAATGATCGCCGGCGTGCTACTTGGCCCAACCCTATTCGGCTTGCTTGCACCTGAATGGCAACAGGCATTGTTTCCAAAAGAATCCATCAGCGTGCTCTATGTAGGCGCACAGTTTGGCGTAGGTTTATACATGTTCCTGGTGGGTCTCGGTTTTCGTACCGACCACTTTAAAGCTAATGCTGGTGCGGCTGCGGCGGTGTCCATCTCCGGTATGGCGGCGCCTTTTATTGTCGCCATTTTGATTACCCCTTGGCTGATGACGGTACCCGGTCTATTTTCAGAATCTGCCAGCCGTTTCAATGCCACGCTATTTATGGGCGCGGCTATTGCAATTACTGCCTTCCCAATGCTGGCGCGCATAATCCATGAACGCGGCTTAACTAATTCCAGGCTGGGTACTCTGTCACTCTCGGCAGGCGCCATTGATGATGCAGGCGCCTGGTGCGTTCTCGCAATTGTATTGTCCAGCTTCGGTGCCGGACCTACTTTGGCCATAACTACCATTGGCGGCGGTATAATTTTTGCCGGTGTTGTACTACTCATTGGTCCACGTTTGCTTGCCCCCTTAGGTCGTATCGTTGAACGTGAGGGCCATATCAGCCCCACTATTCTCTCAATAGTTTTAATGGCATTTATGCTCAGTGCGTTTGTCGCTGACGGTATTGGTTTACACGCAGTATTTGGTGGCTTTTTGCTCGGGTGTGTAATGCCCCGTGGTAAGTTTGCGACAGAACTGAAAAAACAACTTGAGCCTTTCGCAGTCGTTATCTTATTGCCAATGTTCTTTACCTTCTCCGGCCTAAACACGCAGTTGACGATGCTTAACAACCCTGAATTATTATTGATAGCGTTGGCAATATTAGCAGGCTCAATTATTGCGAAAGGTGGCGCTTGCTGGGCTGCAGCGCGCTTGTGTGGTGAGGATAACCGAACAGCATTAGGCATTGGTGCGCTAATGAATTCACGGGGCTTAATGGAACTGATCATTATCAATATTGGTTTGCAAAAAGGCGTGATTGGACCGGCTCTGTTTTCTATGCTGGTATTGATGGCGATTATCACCACCTTGATGGCCTCACCTGTATTTGAATGGGTATATGGAAAAAAAGCGCGCGAAACAGGTGAATTGGAAGCAATAGGAACTAGTGCTCCTGCCAGCGCCTAGGGGACCGGTAATAAGCTAGACCCGTTTTATGGCCTACGTTGTAGGCCATTTTTTTAAGCCCCGCTGCCAGAGTATTCTTCCGCACTCCCCTTTAAACAGTCACATTAGGCTATAATCGCCGCCTTTTTACTCAGCACGATTAGAGTTTGTTATGCACTTCATTGTTAAAGTCTTCCCCGAAATCATTATTAAAAGCGCGCCCGTGCGTAAGCGCTTTATTCGCCAGCTGCGCGATAATTTGCGCAATTTATTAAACCCAATTGATCGTGCGATTAAAGTGCAAAGCGATTGGGAAAAAATTGAAATAGTGGCAGAAGGCGCAAACGAATCAGTCACCGCACAAACGGCAGAAGTTCTTGCACATACGCCGGGCATTGCCAACTTCGCTTTAATTCAAGCCTATCCGATTGGCGATCTGGAAGATATTTTTCAGAAAGTTTTACCACACTGGCGCGCTCAGCTTGCAGGCAAAACATTTTGTGTGCGGGTCAAACGCCACGGCAATCACCCCTTTGGCTCAACCGATGTGGAGAAGTTTGTCGGCGGCGGTTTGCTGCATAACTCAAAAGCTAAAGGAGTGGATCTACACAATCCTGATGTGATTGTGAAGCTTGAAATAAAATGGGAACGCTTATTTGTTATCGCGAATAAAACCCAAGGTCTCGGCGGCTTTCCTCTCGGCGCACAAGACCCGGTACTATCCCTTATCTCCGGTGGTTTTGACTCAACGGTATCCACCTATCTCTGTATCAAACGCGGTTTACGCGCGCACTACTGCTTTTTTAATTTAGGTGGCCGTGCCCACGAGCTCGGCGTAAAAGAAGTCGCTTATTATTTATGGAATAAATACGGCTCCTCGCACAAAGTGAAGTTCGTTACTGTGCCGTTTGCAGAGGTGGTCACCGAAATTCTCGATAAGGTCGACAATCCCTATATGGGGGTAACCCTGAAACGCATGATGTTGCGCGCTGCAGAAAAAGTGGCTGAATCACTCGACATACCTGCACTAGTTACCGGGGAAAGCGTGGCGCAAGTTTCAAGCCAAACTCTCGTCAATCTGAATGTTATCGACCGCGCTATCGACATGATCGTACTGCGTCCCCTCGCGACCATGGACAAGGGTGAAATCATTGACCTTTCACGCAAAATCGGCACCGAAACCTTTGCCGCCAGCATGCCCGAATATTGCGGCGTCATTTCGGTAAACCCCACTACTCGCGCAAAACTACATAAAGTCATAGAGGAAGAAGCCAAGTTTGATATGGCCATTCTGGATCGCGCCATCACTGACCGCCGCCATCAAAATATTGATGATGTGATGCGTGACCTGGATGCAGATTTAACAGTACCTGTAATCGCTGAGCTAAGTGCAGGACAAATCGTTATCGACATTCGTCATCCCGATGAGGAAGAAACCAAACCGCTTAAACTTGACGGTATCGAAATCCTGAAACTACCTTTCTATTCCCTTAACAAGCAATTTGCTGCGTTGGATAATCAAATCCAGTATTTCCTCTACTGTCAAAAAGGGGTGATGAGTCAGTTACATGCGGCGAATTTGAAGGGGGAAGGGCACGGTAATGTAGGGGTTTATCGGCCGGAGCCAAAGAGTGCTTGCGCCATACAAACTGGCAAATAGACGCTCGCTTAGCTGCAATTGGACGCCTCCTTAGTTTGCAATTGGACGCTTGCCTAGTTTGCAATTGGACGATACTATAGCTAGCAATTGGCCGCTGGATATATTTGCCATGACTGGCTCTGTACACCCTCGCTATCTTATAACGCGATTAAACGAAGCTCTCACAGATACACCAGTTGTTTGCCTGCTAGGCGCGCGTCAGGTAGGGAAAACCACGCTGGCTCGGCTGGCAGATGCTGAGCGCTCATATCTGAACTTTGATGACGTCAACCTTCTAAATGCAGCTCGTAGAGATCCCGCCGGTTTTATTCAAGCCCTGCCGGATAAAGTAGTGCTTGATGAAATTCAGCGTGCGCCTGAATTGTTCCCCGCCATCAAAGCTGCAGTCGATCGAGAACGTATGCCGGGTCGCTTCCTTCTAACCGGCTCTACTAATTTATTGTTATTGCCTGCTACTCAGGAATCTTTGGCCGGAAGAATGGAAGTGATTAATCTTAATCCGCTTTCAGAACAGGAAAAACAGCACAGCTCAGAAAGCCTGTTGCAACGCCTGCTAGCAAACGACATTAAGTCTGTGATTACGGCAGAACAACAACTGATAAAAGGCGTAGCTGAAGCGGTGTGTAAGGGTGGTTATCCAGAACCCAATACGCGCACACCAACACGGGCACGACAATGGCATAAACAATATCTGAACGCCATTATCCAGCGCGACGTTCAGGATATCGCCAACATCCGCGACGGACATGAGTTACAGCGCTTAATGGAGCTGCTTGCACATCGCACCGCAAATCTACTCAATATCAATAACCTCGCCAACGAGATTGCATTAAGCCGCGAGACAACTGAAAAATATATCAGCATTCTCGAACGCTTATACCTTATTCGCAGGCTGCCTGCATGGCACAAAAATGAAGCCAAGCGCCTGATCAAAACTCCAAAAATTCATATTATTGATTCAGGTTTGGCTTGCAGCTTATGCAATTTAAAAATCGAACAATGGAATGACTACAGTACAGATTTTGGCGGCGTGTTAGAAAGTTTTGTAGTGCAACAACTCATTTGTCAGGCAGGTTGGGTGGATAGCGAATTACGGTTTTATCACTATCGCGATAAAGACCAGGTTGAAGTTGATTTAGTTATTGAGCAAGGCAAAAAAATCTGGGGCGTAGAAGTAAAAAAAGCCGCGAGCATACAGCGTAAAGATGGCGCAGGCCTTGCTCGATTAGCATCGCAGGCAGGCGATGCATTTCAAGGCGGAATATTGCTTTACGCTGGTAATAATTATTTACCACTTGGGCAAAAGAATTGTGTGGCTGTACCGATGAATGGGTTGTGGGTATAAGATGTGCCGAGCAACATTTATTTATGGGATGAAGTGATAATATCACTTCTAATCAGGTGACCAAACTTACTATGCCACTACAGTTTTGCGTGTAAGCTGAAAGTGAATTTTTATTTGATAGCTTCAACAGCCCGGGCACTGCGACCGGGCTATTACCCGAACTAAACCTTAACGCATTTGCGTGTAGTTAACCGGGATCCAATCATAGGACTTAGCTTTTTTCCGAAGATAACCGAGCCCTGGAAATTGGATGTGCGCTGCACCTACCAAAGCACCCTGTTTTGCCGCCTCAGTGAATACTTTATTACGTGCATCAGCCGCTTCTTTTTGCTCGGTATCGAATGCGATAGTGACTTCCGGATGATCGAGCTGCACCGCTGCTACGTGGATTAAATCGCCGATTACCAGCAATTTTTGCCCTTCACTTTCAATGACATATACCGTGTGACCATGGGTATGGCCGTAACTTGAGTAGGATTTAATGCCTGGCGAAAACTCTACATTGCCATTAAATGGAGCAAATTGTTTGGCTGCGATATAAGGGTTTAATGAACTCATAGCTCCCTGATACATGCCTTTTTTGTCCTCGGGTGCCTTATCCATATTAGCCTGACTCAACCAAAAATCTGCCTCGCGTTGATCCGCATGAATTGTCGCATTGGGAAAGGCAAGTGCATTATTGGCTATCAATCCACCGATATGATCGCCATGCATGTGAGTGATATAGATATCGTCAACTTGCCCGGGCTGGTAGCCAGAGACTTTCATGTTAGCAATAAGTTTTCCTAAGGTTGGGCCGAACAAACCGCCCGCTCCCGTATCAATCAACACCAATTTGCTTCCGGTATTAATCAGGTAAGTATTTACAGATGTTTCAAGCGGGGCCTTAAGGTATGACTGAGAAAGTGCCCGCAAGGTTTTCTCTTCTGGCTCTACCAGCAATTTTTCCACTGGCAAATCAACAGTGCCATCACTAAGGACCGTGACCTCATAAGCTCCGAGCATCATCCGAAAATAGCCGGGTGCTGGAGTTTTCATCATGGGAGCTGAAGCTATAGCAAAATTGCTGGTCAACACCATTAGGGCCGAGGCAGATAGCATAGAGACTGCGAGAACTAACTTTTTAATTTTAATAATAAACATAGAGCTTCCTTTGAGCTGATTAGCTCAGTTGTGGTTGGTGGGAAAATTGTATTTCGTTGCGACAAACAGCACAATAAGCAATATTGCAAACCATCTTTGCGAATTTCGCAAACCTGATGAGTACACTTATGCTGGACGCTATACGAATTTTTCTCGCGGTTGTTAATACCGGCAGCCTTTCCAAAGTGGCAAAGAATGAAATGATTGCTGTTTCTTCCGTATCGCGGAAAATCGACTCGTTGGAAGCAGAGTTGGGTTTCAAGCTCTTTCACCGCAGCTCACGCCTAGTGATGCTGACTGACTCAGGCGAACAGTTTTTACCCCGCGCTAAAAATATCCTGATCGAAATGGATGAAGCCAAAAATGCCATGTCGGCTTTAAATGCGGACCCGCAAGGATTGCTAACAGTCACAGCCCCTTCATCTTTTGGCCGTCTGCATGTTGCCCCGGCAGTGATGGCCTTTCTTAAACAATATCCGCTCATGGAAATTGAATTGCAGGTTAGCGATGCGATTATCGATTTATCAGCGCAGCGAATTGATGTTGCGATTCGCATAGGAACCCTGCCTGCTAGCGATCTGGTTGCAACTCGGCTCGCACCCTTTAAACGCCTCGTCTGCGCCAGCCCGGATTACATTGAACAACATGGCCGACCTATAACACCGCAAGATCTGTTGCATCACAATTGCCTTTCGGCAGATACAACCCGCACCGTCCCTGGCCTGTGGAGTTTTGCCGGTGTCAACAAGGGCGCATCTTTGCCTGTGCGCGGCAACTTCCGAAGCAATGATACCAATTCACTTTTACTCGCAGCTGTGGCTGGCATTGGTGTTGTACATCTGGCGAGCTGGCTAGTGAGCGACATGATTATTTCAGGACAGCTTATTGCCCTCTTCCTCGATACCCCTGTCACGCCAGCAAAAGTTGAACCGGGCATTCACGCTGTGCGTATGCCAGGCCGTTCACATGCGGCTAAAGCACAATTATTTATTACACATCTCCGCCGTGAGTTTGGCGAACCGGCTTATTGGGACAAGGCGATTTCCGAGCAAATAAAAAGCTGATCTAGATATTATTTGCCTGTTTTTCGCTGCTGATTGTGAAGGTGATATTTACCTGAATACCAGTGCGCTCAAAAAATCACCAAATTTCCCCCGATAATCATATCCCTGTCATGCCGAGATGAGTATAATGCGCCCCTTTCGATTTACCGCACATTGTTCAATGACTACTTTTTATCAACACCCATTTAGCCTCCCATAGAGAATCAGCACCGTGACAGATACAACCACAGTTCGTAAATTGCGTAATATCGCCATCATCGCCCACGTAGACCATGGTAAAACTACCCTGGTAGACAAACTGTTAACGCAGTCTGGCACTTTGAATCGTCGCCCAGGGCAAGAAGGCGCTGATTTGATCATGGATTCTAATGACCAGGAGCGTGAGCGCGGGATTACCATCCTTGCTAAAAACACGGCGATTACCTGGAATGACTACCGCATTAATATTGTGGATACCCCGGGCCACGCCGATTTCGGTGGTGAAGTAGAACGCGTACTGTCCATGGTTGACTCAGTATTGTTATTGGTTGACGCCGTTGGCGGACCCATGCCACAAACTCGTTTCGTAACGCAAAAAGCCTTCGAACAAGGCTTGAACCCTATTGTTGTTATCAACAAAGTTGACCGTCCGGGCGCACGCCCTGAGTGGGTTGTTGATCAAGTATTCGAATTGTTTGACCGCTTGGGCGCGACTGAAGAGCAGCTGGATTTCCCAGTGATTTACGCTTCTGCGCTCCACGGTGTTGCTGGTTTAGCTCCAGATGCTTTAGCCGATGACATGACTCCGTTGTTTCAAATGATTATCGACAAGGTAAAAGCTCCTGCAGTAAATAGCGAAGGCCCTTTCCAAATGCAAATTTCTGCACTGGATTACAACAGCTACGTAGGCGTTATCGGAATTGGTCGTATCACTCGCGGCACTTTATCGCCCAACCAACAAATCGTTGTAGTTGCGCACAACGGTGAACAACGCAAAGCCAAAGTATTGCAAGTGATGGGTTACCACGGTCTTGAGCGTATTGAAACTGATCTTGCCACCGCAGGCGATATCGTTTGTATTACTGGCGTTCAAGGTCTTGGTATTTCTGACACATTGTGCAGCCCGGATTGTGTTGAAGCCATGGTTCCGCTCAGCGTAGACGAACCAACCGTTAGCATGACCTTCCAGGTAAACGATTCACCGTTTGCAGGCAAAGAAGGCAAATATGTCACCACACGAAATATTAAAGATCGTTTGGATCAAGAGTTGATTCACAACGTGGCACTGCGTGTTAAACAAGGCGAAACGCCAGATAAGTTTGTAGTATCTGGTCGCGGTGAACTGCATTTGTCAGTACTGATTGAAAACATGCGTCGTGAAGGTTTTGAAATGGGTGTGTCGCGCCCTGAAGTAATCCTGAAAGAAATTGATGGCGTTAAGTGTGAGCCATTTGAACAAGTGGTTATCGACGTAGAAGAACAACACCAAGGTAAAGTCATGGAAGAGCTGGGCTTGCGTAAAGGCGAGCTGAACAATATGGAACCGGATGGTAAAGGTCGCATCAAGTTGGAATTTTTATGTCCATCGCGCGGCTTGATCGGTTTCCGTGGTCAATTCCTGACCATGACTTCTGGCTCCGGCATCATGACCAGTATTTTTGATCACTACGGTCCTTGCAAAGAAGGCGAAGTAGCTAAACGCCAAAACGGTGTGTTGATCTCCATGATCAAAGGTAAAACCCTGGCTTACGGTTTGCACCCATTACAAGAACGTGGTCGTTTGTTCTTTGGCGCCGGCGTAGAAGTTTATGAAGGCCAGGTAGTGGGCATTCACTCGCGCAACAATGATTTGGTGGTTAACCCTACCAAGGCCAAACAGCTCACCAACGTGCGTGCATCAGGTACTGATGAGGCTCTGACGTTGTCGCCACCGATTCGTCACAGCCTTGAACAAGCGCTGGAATTTATTGAAGAAGATGAATTGGTAGAAGTGACTCCGCTCAGCATTCGCGTACGTAAAAAGTTCCTTACTGAAAATGAGCGCAAGCGCGGTAAAAAAGCCTAAGTATAAATAGGTAATTTATCGGTTACGAAAAATCCCCTGAGTGAAAGCAAAGGGGATTTTTTTTGAATAATTTTTGCATATTAAAAATGCCCTCGTCATACTCGCGCCTCGTCACTGCAACACCAGCTTCCCTAAAAAATTATTTTCAGGTTGGACACGAGTGGATATTTATTTTTTATTTTCATTTCTTGCGCTAGGTGCTTTCACCGGCATATTCGCGGGATTATTCGGCATCGGTGGCGGCGGCATTATGGTGCCGATACTGACTTATATTTTTGTGCAGCTCGCCTTCCCTGCTGAACACTTGGTGCACATGGCGCTCGGCACATCTATGGCTGCCATTGTTCCTACGGCGATTGCAAGTTTGCGTGCGCATCACGCGCGCGGCGCAGTGCTTTGGCCCCTGGTAATAAAAATTACTCCAGGGATTTTATTCGGCACATTTGCCGGTACTTTTCTCGCCGCTTATTTGTCGGCAAAACCCCTGGCGATTTTTTTCTCTTGTTTTATGGCCATCATTGCGGCGCAGCTTTTATTAAATGCAAAACCAAAACCAGCTCGCCAGTTACCCAATGCATTGGTCACAAGTATGGTTGGTTCTGGTATTGGTGGCGTTTCTGCATTGGTGGCCATTGGCGGGGGCACTATGACAGTGCCATTTTTAATGTGGTGCAATGTTGCCTTACCTGTTGCCATTGGCACCGCAGCAGCAGTAGGTTTACCCATCGCATTTTCCGGTGCCATGGGTTATTTAATCAACGGTTGGTCAGTGGTAAATTTGCCTGAGCACAGTTTAGGTTTTATTTATTATCCAGCAGTTATCGCTATGGCATCTGCCAGTTTCTTTACCGCGCCTATAGGTGCAAAGTTAGCGCACAGTTTGCCCATCCCCTTACTCAAAAAATTATTTGCGCTTTTACAAATCAGTTTGTCCCTGCAAATGTTATATACCATTTTTGGGCATTAACTTAAGCAGCAACAATTTGTACAGGCTGGGTATTATGCAGCCCGGCAGCCATCTACAAATTCTCGCTCATTGCGCTTTGCTCTTCGCACTAATTGATGCAGCTCCTGCACACCTTCCGGCCAAACACCTAAATTAGATTCACTATTGATATGGCCAACATTATTTAGCCGCAAAAAGTCTGCGCTCCACTGCAATGCCCAATAAGCGGCTTTGCTATCGCTCATCCAGGGATCGCTGCTACTGGCAATAATTTTTGTCGGTGGATTTAACGAACCCTGCGGAAGTTGATGCGCAATAGAAAATTTATCCGGGTCAGCGGGCGCAACTAACAATAGCGCCGCAATTTTTTCAGGGAAATTTTCCGCAACACTTGCACTCGCCAGGGCGCCAAAGCTATGCGCTATTAATACCGCTGGCTGATTTAGGCCAACCAATATTTTTATAATAGCCGCAGACCACTTTTCTAAATTAGGTGTATTCCAATCATCCAGCTCAATACGTTTACTATTTGGCAACTTTGCTTGCCACAAGCTTTGCCAGTGGTGTTCATCGCTATTGCGTAACCCGGGCACAATAATTACGGGGTAGTGCTCGAGGACCAGAGGTAAGCGGAATCTCTTTGGCTGGGCAAATGACATTAGTGTACTCCTCTCAACAGGCGGTTTTCACAAGAAGGTAAATTTCAATAGCGAGCAGCATAGTTACCTTTAAAACCATTTAAAAATATTAATTTACACTGAGCTTATTCCAAACATTGCGTTATTTCGTTCGTTATAAGCTAATAAAAAAACGGTATTTTTAGTTTTAAAGATCTGTAGTTACTATGGCGCAGCTGCTGAGCAACCTGCTTGGCGGATATTTTATAAACAAAAGTTAAGGCGTTCATTATGGCAACTTATCGCAATGAACTGGCTAATGTTGATGAGGAAGTGCTAACAGAAATTAAACGTCAGTTAGCAAATATTCAATTTGGATCATTAGAAATTCAAATTCATAACGGCCAAGTCGTTCAACTGGAACGTAAAGAAAAAAAACGCTGGGGAAAAAGCGAACACGCTAAGTAAGCAGTCGTCATTAATTAAAAATCAAAAACGCACACACTGACCGGATCGCCGGAAGTGATATGAAAAACATTGGAGTTAGCATGTCATTTCAGAATAAGGGGTCGGTCCACCGATCAACAAAATTCACTAAAAATTTATTGCCTGCCACCGTGGCCGTATTAATATCTGCGAACGCTTTTGCTGGCTTTCCCACTATTTACGGGAAAATTGATTTAACGCTTAATCAATACGATCTTGAGAAACATGATTTTGCCGCAGGTGCAACTGCGGGTACTTTTAGACATACAGGCGCACTGTCAACTACTACTGAACTTGATAATGCATCTTTGGAAAGTAACGGCTCGCGTTTTGGAATCCGCGGCGATGCTGATGTAGCAGAAGGTTTAAAAGTTATTTATAGAATTGAATATGGTGTAGATGTAGACAATGGTACCAACAGTAATGGCCGCGAATTAACACAACGTAATATTACCGCGGGCTTGCAAGGTAGTTGGGGAACTATCGTTGGAGGTAAAAATGATACTCCGTTAAAAACAGTGCAAACGAACAGCGTCTATCAATCTGATGTTGATCGCTTTAACGATTTACCTTTAGCTGATATAGGTACTTATTTAGTTGGCGAAAATCGTGCGGATAACACCCTTCAATATTCTTCACCTATTTTGTTTGGCGGCCTGGAAATTAATCTTGCTGCGATTCAAAGCGAAGAAACGGGTGTGGAAGTACCTGTAGCGGGAACCGCAGTTCCTAATCCGCAAAATGATAACGGGTTTGCTGCGGGGAAATCACTTTCCGTCGTTTATGGAAAATCGAAATGGTATTTCGGTGTTGCGGTGGATGACAATGTGGCAGCAACTGATGCAGCGCGCGCAGTCGGTGAGTTTACTGTTGGACCGGTAAAAATTGGTGCGATTTATCAAACTGCCGAGCGCCATGAAGACTTTGATGTGATTGGCCCTTTCTCAACATTTATTAATTCTGCGGTCACCAGTGTCGGCGCACAGAATGGATTAAATCCTTTTTCTGAGTGGGATGGTGTTGGTGGCAGCAGCTACAAAAAACAAGATGGTTATGTAGTAAATGCATTGTGGAAAATTGCGGGACCTTGGTCTGCAAAAATTCAATATGGTCATTCAACTAGTACACCGACATCTACTCCCACTTCTGTACCGCCTACTATTACGGCAACGCAATATGAAGATGTAGATATTGATGCGGTAGCAGCAGGCGTGGATTATAAATTTAATGACGCGACTCGTGTATTTGCTTATTACGCCACGGTAAAAGCGGAAGGTGATGCGCTGGTCAGCACTGAAGCAACTACTGACAAAACATTTGCGTTGGGTTTTGATTTTAAGTTTTAAGTTAAGTATTGAGGAAGGGATATGAAATCCGATATTCCTTCTGAGACACGCCGCAAGTACGTCCCTGTAGGCTTGTCATCAGCATCCCTTCGTGCTCCCGGCACTTCGGGAAACTTCCCACATCCATGTGGGTCGTCCATGCTGGTGACAGTCTCAGAAGAAATACCGGATCTAATCCTGAGGTATTTTCGCAATCACAAAATTTAAAAACTACAGAGAATTTTAATGATGAAGTTGATTAACACATTATCCCTTATTGCAGGTGCCTTGCTGTTATCAACAGCAGCTTTGGCGAAAGACGTAAAACTATTGAATGTTTCTTATGATCCTACACGCGAACTCTATCGCGAATATAACACTGCGTTTGCAAAATATTGGCTAGCCAAAACAGGCGATAAAGTTATAGTCGACCAATCTCATGGTGGCTCTGGCGCACAGTCACGTTCAGTGATTGACGGTTTGCAAGCGGATGTGGTGACTTTTGCGTTGGCTGGAGATATAGATCCACTCGCAAAAATCGGTAAATTAATTCCGGAAAATTGGGAGGCGCGATTGCCGCAAAATTCTGCGCCTTACACATCCACCATTGTGTTTTTAGTGCGCAAAGGCAATCCCAAGAATATTAAGGATTGGGACGATTTAATTAAGAAAAATGTAGAAGTGATTACACCTAACCCCAAAACTTCTGGCGGTGCGCGGTGGAATTATTTGGCGGCATGGGGCTTTGCGAAAAAGAAACTAGGTTCTGATAAAGCAGCGCAAGATTTCGTGGCCAAACTCTATAAAAATGTACCCGTTCTAGATTCTGGTGCGCGCGGCGCCACCACAACTTTCGTCCAACGAGGTATTGGCGATGTATTGCTGACTTGGGAAAACGAAGCTTTTCTGGCGGTGAATGAATTGGGGGTAGATAAAATTGAAATTGTTGTCCCTTCCATTTCTATTTTAGCTGAAGCGTCTATTACTGTTGTGGATAAATATGCAGATGCACACGGAACGCGAGCGGTCGCTGATGAATATTTAAAATACCTCTACACCAAAGAAGGCCAAAACATCATTGCCAAGCACTACTATCGCCCGCGCGATAAAGAAGTTGAAGCAGCTTACGCCAGTAAATTTCCAAAAATCGAATTGCTGACTATCGAAGATTTTGGCGGATGGAAAAAAGCCCAGCCAGAACACTTTGGTGATGGCGGAATTTTTGACAAAATTTATCAATAACGCTTAAAGGTGGATCACAGCAATAAATTGCGAGCAAGCACTTTACATTCGCTTGCAATTTATTGTTGTTGACTTATGTTTTTCTAAGTTACCTGACCACAGGTACTGATGAGAGTTTTTCAATGAGTGGCTTAACTTCAACGGATGCATTACCACACCAGCAACTAAACAAAAAACAACCCTGGGTCAAAAAATCTGTACTTCCCGGTTTTGGTTTATCATTTGGTTATTCAACACTCTACGCCAGCTTGTTGGTTTTTATTCCGCTTGCTGCATTAATTGTAAAAAGTTTTGGTTTGCCGCTCGATGAATTGTGGGATGTGGTCAGCAATAAACGCGCGCTTGCCAGCTATCGTTTAACATTTGGGGCATCTTTTATTGGCGCACTGATTAATTTAATCTTTGGCTTTATTGTCGCATGGGTTTTAGTACGCTATTCGTTTCCTGGCAAACGCATTATCGATGCGATAGTGGATTTACCTTTTGCGCTACCCACTGCTGTTGCCGGTATCGCACTCACCGCACTTTATGCACCCAATGGGTGGATCGGCCAATGGTTTGCGTTGCTCGGAATTAAAATTGCCTACACCTGGATTGGCGTCACCATCGCACTGACATTTATTGGTTTGCCGTTTGTTGTGCGTACCGTACAACCGGTACTGGCAGACTTGGAAGCGGAGGTTGAAGAGGCTGCAGCAAGTTTAGGCGCAAGCCGCTGGCAAACATTTACCCGCGTTTTATTACCTGCACTTCTCCCATCACTATTAACTGGCTTTGCACTTGCGTTCGCGCGAGCTATTGGTGAATACGGTTCAGTGGTTTTTATCAGTGGCAATATGCCGTACCGTACTGAAATTACGCCCTTGCTAATTATGACGAAACTCGAACAATTTGATTACGCCGGTGCTGCTGCACTCGGCAGCGTAATGCTGTTGTTCTCTTTTATTTTATTGTTATTTATTAATTTGCTTCAACATTGGAGCCACAAAAGGACGGGGGGTTAATCATGGCTGGTGTCATTTCAAATTTAGGTCATAGTTCTACAGCAATAAAGACTAGTCCTCGAGCAGCGCATCAAAGCGCGACCAGTGAAGCTCGCTGGATTCGTTGGACGCTAATTAGCATCGCCATGTTATTCCTCGCGCTGTTTTTATTGTTGCCGTTGATTATTGTATTTACTGAAGCCTTTGCTAAAGGCATGGGTGTTTATATTGCTGCTATTACGGATCCCGATGCAGCCGCTGCCATCAAACTTACGTTGATTGCCGCTGGAATTGCAGTACCGTTAAATGTCATTTTTGGTTTGGCCGCAAGTTGGGCAATAGCAAAATTTGAATTTAAAGGAAAACAAATTGCACTCACATTAATAGATTTGCCCTTCGCGGTTTCGCCGGTAGTGGCGGGTTTAATTTACATGTTGCTATTTGGTGCCCAGGGATTGTTTGGCCAAACGTTAATGGATCACGACGTGCGGATTATGTTTGCAGTTCCCGGCATTGTGTTGGCAACGGTATTTATTACTTTCCCATTTATTGCTCGTGAATTAATTCCGCTGATGCAAGAGCAAGGTAAGGAGCAAGAAGAAGCCGCAATTACTTTAGGTGCAAATGGTTGGCAAATGTTTTTTCGGGTCACCTTGCCTTCCATTAAGTGGGCTTTGCTTTACGGAATTATTTTGTGTAATGCCCGCGCAATGGGTGAGTTTGGAGCGGTAAGCGTTGTGTCTGGAAAAATTCGTGGTCAAACCAACACTATGCCTTTGCATATTGAAATTCTTTACAACGAATATCAATTTGCGGCAGCCTTTGCAGTTGCATCGTTGTTGGCATTGTTAGCACTAGTGACCTTGGTATTAAAAAGTGCATTGGAATGGAAAGCAGCACGTGAACATGAAATCGCTGTACTTGAAGCGCAAACGCAATAAAGAATGCAGTCAATATTTAACAAGTGTTTAGTGTCTTATCCTCGCGCACACGCATTGCAACAAAAGGAACGGGAGCAATTGTCGAACGAGGATTCGGTTCTTGTGAGAAAACTTTATTATTAACGCTGGACCTCCGCTACGCGAGGGCGACGGCATAGCAATTTGCGAGAAAACTATGAGCATCGAAGTCCGTCAACTCAATAAAAATTTCGGCGCATTCTCTGCACTGAATAATGTATCGCTTGATTTTCCTACTGGAGAGTTGGTTGCGCTACTCGGCCCATCAGGTTGCGGCAAAACAACATTGCTGCGCATTATTGCGGGATTGGAAAATCCTGATAGCGGCACTGTACTTTTTCACGGCGAAGAAGCAACCAATGTTCATGTGCGCGAACGCAATGTAGGTTTTGTGTTTCAGCACTATGCATTGTTTCGCCACATGACGGTATTCGATAACGTTGCCTTCGGCTTAAGTGTTCGCCCGAAAGCAACGCGCCCAAGCAAAGCCGATATTAAAAACCGCGTGCATGAATTATTAGAATTGGTGCAATTGGATTGGCTGGCTGATCGCTACCCGCATCAATTGTCAGGCGGGCAAAGGCAGCGTATTGCGCTAGCGCGCGCACTCGCCGTTGAGCCCAAAGTATTATTATTGGATGAACCGTTTGGCGCTCTCGATGCAAAAGTGCGTAAAGATTTGCGTCGCTGGTTGCGTCGCTTGCACGATGAGTTACACATCACTTCAATTTTTGTAACCCACGATCAGGAAGAAGCCATGGAAGTAGCCGATCGAATTGTGGTGCTCAACAAAGGCAAGATCGAACAAATCGGTTCGCCGGATGATATTTATAACAATCCGGCAAGCCCATTTGTTTATGATTTTATTGGTCAGGTGAATTTATTTCATAGCCGTGTTGATCACGGTTGGGCGCACATTGGCGACTATAAATTACCCGCACCTGAATTTAATGAAGTGAATAATCAAACGGCTATTGCGTATGTTCGCCCGCATGATATTGAATTAACGCAAGACCGCAGCGAAGGCTCAATTCCAGCGACTGTTGCGCATGTCAGTACCGCCGGCGCAGTACTGCGGATTGAACTTAAAAATAATTTAAGCGATGACGTGATTCATGTGGAGTTGCCACGCTCACAAGAGCGCTCACTGGATTTGAGTGTGGGCGCTCATGTGTTTGCGAAACCAACGAGTTCGAAAGTTTTTTTGCAGAAATAGAATAGCTGTTATTCACTGACTGAAAACTGATAACTCATCATTGATGTGTATTCCTCACCCGGCCGCAAAATTGTATTGGGAAATTCAGGGTGGTTCGGCGAGTCGGGAAAGTGTTGTGGCTCTAGACAAAAACCACTGTAGCGAGTGTAGTGCCAATCTTTGCCGGTGAGCGAGCCATCTAAATAATTCGCGCTGTAAAACTGCACGCCGGGCTCTTGCGTAAATACTTCCAGGACACGACCTGAGTTTGGTTCGCGTACACGTGCAGCAAGACTAAGCTCTTTGGGTGCGGCTTTATTTAAAACATAATTGTGATCGTAACCATTACCGCTTTTAAGTTGCTCGTTATCATGCGCGATACGTTCGCCAATTAAGCGTGGTGTGCGAAAATCAAATGGCGTGCTCGCTACCGCTGCCAATTGGCCGATGGGAATTTGTGCATCGGTGATGGTGACATATTTATCAGCATTGATCATCAGCTCATGGTTAAGCACATCGCCTTTACCAGCCAAATTGAAATACGCATGTTGCGTTAAATTGATGGGCGTAGCTTGATCGGTCACCGCGTGATACCTGGTTAAAATTTCGTTGTTGTTAGTGAGTTCATACACAACAGTGACTTGCAAATTGCCTGGATAACCTTGATCGCCGTCAACGCTTAAATATTTTAAGGTTAAGCCCACCGAATTATCGGTGGTGAAAGTCGTTGCTGCCCAAACAACTTTATCAAAACCCACTACACCACCATGCAAATGATTAACGCCATTGTTGGTTGCGAGCTGATAAGTTTTTCCATCCAATGCAAATTTTCCAGCAGCAATACGATTGCCAAAGCGACCAATGAGCGCACCAAAATAAGGAGCTTTTTCATAGTAGGGTTCAATCGTATCAAAGCCAAGCGTAACGTCGGCAAACTCGCCTGCCTTATCCGGCACATGAATTTCAGTTATGATCCCACCGAAATTAGTAATCTTGATTAGCATACCTTGCGCGTTCGAGAGACTGAACAAGCTTACCGGTGTAGCGTCCGGTGATTGGCCAAAGGGTGCTTCGCTGATGCTTAGTGTGGAAAGCTTTTGCGCATTAGCCTGATGATTATTTCGTTCTGTTCCAGTGTGCATAAATGTGAGCTCTTGTTTAAGTATGTTGCTTTTACTTTTAGCGACTATTATTTCAACAAATAAATAATTGCCAAATTGTTTGCAGTGCAGTGATTTTTTGTGGTGCCATCATACAGGAGTAGTTCGTGCAAACAACGCTGCAATTAGCTCAAAACTATTCTCGAAGGTTGCTACATGCCACATAGAGCGCATTTATTCTCGCTACGAATCAGTCATGCTTTTCGTGAAAGCTGCTTGCAGGAACCCTACACAGCTGGGCGTTTTAAAAAAGATTTACTGGCGGGAATGACAGTAGGGATTATTGCTATACCTTTGGCAATGGCCTTAGCAATCGCCAGCGGCGTTGCGCCACAATATGGTCTTTATACCGCCGCTATTGCCGGATTTATTATTGCGCTTACCGGAGGCTCTCGCCTCAGCGTTTCCGGACCCACGGCGGCCTTCGTGGTGATCCTCTATCCCATTACGCAAAAGTACGGGCTGAGCGGCTTACTCATGGCGAGCGTAATGGCAGGCATGCTGTTAGTTGCCATGGCAATGCTGCGGTTAGGTCGTCTTATTGAGTACATTCCAGAATCGGTGACCTTAGGTTTTACCGGCGGCATTGCGGTGGTAATCGCCACCTTGCAAATCAAAGACATGCTGGGGCTACCCATAGCGACCATGCCTGACCATTACCTCGCCAAATTAAATCTGTTAGCCCATTCCCTGCCCGACATCCACTGGCCCAGCCTTGCCATAGCGGCGCTTACACTGGCGGTTATGCTGCTCTGGCCAAAATTAAAAACTCCAGTGCCGCCGCATTTACCGGCAGTCATTGTGGGGGGCTTCGGGACGCTATTACTCAACAACCAAGGCCTGGATATAGCCACGATTTACAGCCGCTTTAGTTACACGCTGGCAGACGGCTCAACGGGTCATGGCATACCCGCGATATTGCCTCATTTCGCGCTGCCATGGCAGCACTCCGGCCCAGATGGGGCACCAGTGGATTTCAGCTGGAATATGCTACGCGAGCTTCTTCCCGCCGCCTTTGCAATCGCCATACTGGGCGCAATTGAATCTCTGCTATGTGCCGTAGTGCTCGACAGCATGACGGGCAAGCATCACAGCGCTAACAGCGAGCTGATGGGCCAAGGTCTTGGCAATATAGTCACTCCTTTTTTTGGTGGCTTTACCGCCACTGCGGCTATAGCGCGTTCGGCGGCTAATGTTAACGCCGGCGCCGAATCACCTATAGCAGCCATTATTCATGCACTGGTAGTACTACTCGGTTTTGTGATGCTGGCCCCTTTACTGAGTTACTTACCCATGCCGACCATGGCCGCATTACTGGTGGTAGTTGCCTGGAATATGAGTGAGGCACCCAAAAGTTGGCATTCATTTAAAACCGCATCCAGTAGCGAACGCTGGGTATTTTTGTGCTGCCTTTCACTTACCATTGTGTTCGATATGGTAATAGCCATTACCGCCGGAATTATTCTCGCCGCATTGTTATTTATGAAAGAAATTGCAGACATGACGCACGCCACGGAAATCACCCATAACAAACAATTGTTACCCTACAAAGTTCCTGCTGGCTGGCGAGTTTTTAAAATTAGCGGGGCTTTATTTTTTGCCGCTGCCGATAAAGTATTTGGCGAGCTAGCGCTTTATTGCGAACAGGGAAAGGGAGTTATTGTGCAGCTGGAAAGCGTCACTCTGTTGGATGCTGGCGGCATAGCAGCACTCAACAAATTAATTGAACACTGCAAAAAAAATAACGCTCAGATGATATTAACGGACCTGCAAGAACAGCCACTGAGTACGCTTAAAAAATCCAACGTAGATACACAAAATAATGTGTTACGAATATCGCCCACCTTGCAAGAAGCCTGCGCTACAGCAAGCTTGTCCGCAGCCTAGATCAGACCAACAATTCATCAAGCCCGCCGACTTTTGCAAGTGCAGCCATATTGGCGGGCATCTGTTGAAAGTGCAGTGACTTTTGCTGCTGCTGCGCGACTCGCAACCAACCCAGTAATGCCGCAATACCCACGCTGCTGCTGTAAGTAACCGGACTAAGATTGAGATTGCAGGGAGAAGGTGCAGCATCCATTAACCATTGCTGCACCTGCATATCCACCTCGAGCACTGATTCATAATCAAGCACACCAGACAAGGTGAGCGTATCGCCATTGATATTAGTAGCGGCACGCGAGGTCATTTTTTATCTGTCTTTGTAGCGGGATTAGTTGTAGCAGCACCGGCTTCAGCTTTAACTTCGTTAGCAACTTTTGGTTCTACCTTCCAGTTTGCAATAACTTTATCGAGATTGCCCTTGTTCAAGTCTGCCGATTCTGCAAACTGACTACGATAAGTGAGGCCGAGATTAATACCTTCGATAATTAAATTTTGCAATTTCCATTCGCCAGCTTTAGTGCGACGCATACTGTATTGTATAACGTAAGGCTTGCCCGTATCGTTATAAATATTTTGCACTATGGAGACCGAACCCGAAGCTAAATTATCGCCCTTACGCAACGGCAAGGTTTCAATTTTTTGACCATTAAAATTTAACAAACCGTTGGCATAGGTATCAATAAGGCCTTTTTTAAAAGTAGAACTAAAGCGCCGAATACGGTCGTTAAACGCGGCTTTTTCTGCTTCGGAGGTCAATGCTTTGTAGCGCTGTGCGCTGGCATAACTGCCCATCACTCCGCGCGCAAAATGATCGAAATCCACCACCTTATCCAGCACAGTGGTAACTTCTTTATGAAAGCGCTCAGGCTCTTTCTGCGCATAGCCTTTCGCCTCTTTTACAATTGTCAGGACTTGCTCGGTGGTCTGCTGCACAATTTGATAGGGATCCTCAGTTGCGGCATTGGCCTGCGCAACAAAAAAACCACTGCATAACACCGCACCAGAAAAAACAGCGCTTGAGAAAAAATTATTGGCAATACTTAAAAAATTATTAGTTCGCATCATTTTATTCACCTTTTTTGCCGCCCAAATTAGTAAGCACTTTGCCGATCAGATCTTCGAGCACCAGCGCCGATTGTGTCTCCGTAATTTCCCCGCCTTCAGCTAAGACATCAGGATCGCCGCCCACTGAAATTGAAATATATTTTTCGCCGAGAATACCGGCCGTCTGGATAGCTGCAATACTGTCTAGGGTTAAATAATTCACATCTTTCTGAATAGCCATTTCGACTTTTGCACGGTTATCAATCGGGTCCAGAGTAATTGATGTCACCCGCCCGATAACGACACCGGCAATAGTAATTTTCGACCGCTCTGAAAGCCCCGATGCATTACTAAAACGTGCGTAAACTTTGTAGGTATCACCGTTATTTTCTTTCACAGTAATGCCGCTAACTTGAAAAGCCAGAAACCCCAACGCGAGAATACCGGCGAGTATGAAAGCGCCAACACTAATTTCCAGGGTGCGAATGCGCATAATTAATTAACTCCAAACATAATAGCGGTTAGCAAAAAATCCATGGCTAAAACAGCTAGCGACGAATACACCACGGTGCGGGTAGTAGCAGCACTGATTCCCTCGGAAGTAGGAACCGCGTCATAGCCCTGGAATACTGCTATCCAGGTCACCACTGCGCCAAACACCACGGACTTGATTAATCCGTTTAACACATCTTCCTGAAACTCCACTGCATTTTGCATATTGGCCCAGAAGGAGCCCGCATCCACATTCAACCAATGGACCCCGACCACCACGGCACCCCAGATAGCAACCATATTAAAAACCTGGGCCAGGATGGGCATGGAAATCATGCCCGCCCACAATCGCGGACGCACAATACGCTTCAAGGGATCAACGCCGATCATTTCCATGGATGCCAGTTGTTCAGTTGCCTTCATCAAACCGATTTCTGCGGTTAACGCTGAGCCCGCACGCCCGGCAAAAAGTAAAGCTGCAACCACTGGCCCCAATTCGCGCAGCAATGATAAAGACACTAGTTGACCCAGTGCCTGATCAGCACCGAAACGAACCAATACTGTGTAGCCTTGCAAAGCCAACACCATGCCGATAAACAGGCCGGAAACAACAATAATAACTAACGAATAAACACCGACAAAATATAGCTGTCGAATGAGTAGCGTCGGGCCATTACGCCAATCCGGCAGCCCCACAATAGCATGCCACCACAGCAGGCTGGCGCGTCCCAACACACTCAGCGTATCCAGACCAGTCGCACCCATACGTTGCAAAAGATTTAACACTATACCGACTCCAGAACAGGCTTTTGCACAGCGGCCAACTGTAAATCGTCGCAATAATTTGGCGCTGGAAAATGGAAGGGAACCGGACCGTCAGCCAGACCGCGAATAAATTGGCGCACCTGCGGCTCATCGGTATTCATAACTTCGTCAGGTGTGCCATGGCCAATAACTTTGCCATCGGCAATCACATAAATATAATCAGCAATACTCGCGGTTTCGTGTACATCGTGCGAAACAATAATGCTGGTGAGGCCAAGGGTACTATTCAATAAGCGAATTAACTGCACCAACATACCTTTGGAAATAGGATCCTGTCCGGTGAACGGCTCGTCATACATAATCAATTGAGGATCCAGCGCAATCGCGCGGGCCAATGCGGCGCGACGCGCCATTCCGCCGGATAATTCGCTCGGCATCAATTCGCGTGCACCACGCAAACCTACGGCATGCAATTTCATCAATACCAGATCGCGAATCATTGATTCGGGCAAACGTGTATGCACACGCAAAGGGAAGGCAACATTTTCAAATACGGTTAAATCGGTAAACAAGGCTCCACTTTGAAAGAGCATACCGATCTTGCGGCGCACCGCGAATAATTCATCGCGATTCAGCTGCAGAATATTATTGTCATCGAGAATTATTGAGCCCTTATCTGGCGTTAATTGGCCGCCGATAAAACGCAATAAGGTCGTTTTGCCGGTACCACTGGGGCCCATAATGGCGGTAATTTTACCGCGCGGAATATCAATATCGATACCATTGAAAATCCAGCGTTCACCACGCTGAAAATGCAAATCACGTATTTCAATGAGATTATCCTTATTTATATTCTGATTTGTCATAGGCTGCTCGATGCTGAGTGGCTTTGGGCGCAACTATAAAGCAAAAAGAAATCTAGAAATGTTCGCTGCCACGCAGTGTTGCAACTATTTGCAGGCCAGGAATTTTATTTGTACATCTTATTAGGGCGCTAACAACATTTATCAAGGGCGACTCCATCACAAGCTTCACGAACCATCGCGCAACATTTGCTGGATGAGCAATTTACCAGACCGGCCAGAAAAAATCTTCTTCAACACCCGCCTTATTACAACCACCACTTGTTAAGACTATTCGACGGCAGCTAGGGGCAATTTTACTTATTTGAACACCGAAGTACATTTATTAATCCGGGTTTATAAATGTTTATTGATGCTATGAACAATTATGTATGTGATGCCATACCAATTCGTGAGGATTGAGAAATCCGCTTCCCATTTGTATTTTCTGTTAATTATTTGCCGTTAAAAAATGTAGCCTTTTACAAAAAATAATTATTTTCAATACTGTGAGTTATCAGCACATCAATACCCACCATTCCTGCAGCTTCTGCCGCTTGCAATCCCAACTTTGCATCTTCAAATACAACGCAATTTTTTGCGGCAACACCGAGTAATTCGGCACAGCGCAAAAAAGTATCAGGCGCGGGCTTCGGATTCTTTACCTGATCTGCGCCCACAATAGCGCCCATATAAATATCCAAACCACATAACTTCAAAATGGTTTTAGCTTCGACGGTGTTAGCACCAGTGCCGACCGCCATAGGTTTTTTACCAAAATAATGTTGCGCGATTTCTTTTAATGCTGTTGGCTTGATAAATTTATGCATATGTTCATGCACATATTTTTCTTTGACTGCATTCATTTCTAACAATGAAACCATTGGCTTACAATTAAATTTTTCCAGCAAAATTGCAAGGGTACCAATTGTGGGCACTCCAGCCAACGAGCGCATTAAAGGGCGGTCAATAGGAATGCTATATTTTTCCAGGATAGCGCTCCAGGCAAATTCGTGCAGCTGACCGCTGTCAACCAGTGTGCCGTCCATATCAAAAATTAGCGCATCAAAATGATCGTACATGAAATTTTCTCGTTAAAAATAATATTGATATAAAAAAACCGCGTCACTTACATGATGCGGTTTTAGTTGTTCTGTTTTTACTATTAAGCACGTGCAGCTAAACTCATTTTAGCGCGTGCAACAGCCGCTTTTACTTGCACCGGTGCAGTGCCACCAATGTGATTACGCGCAGCCACCGAACCTTCCAGTGTTAATACCGCAAACACATCTTGCGCAATAACACTGGAAAACACCTGTAGCTCAGCCAAACTCATTTCCGATAAATCTTTACCGGTTTGCACGCCGTATGCGACCGATTTACCAACAACTTCATGCGCATCGCGAAAGGGAACACCGCGACGCACAAGATAATCGGCAAGATCCGTGGCGGTAGAAAAGCCGCGTTTGGCCGCTTCATACATTTTTTCTTTACGCGGTTGAATTGCTGGAATCATATCCGCGAATGCGCGCAGGCAATCTTTCACCGTATCAATCGCATCAAACACTGGCTCTTTATCTTCCTGGTTATCTTTGTTGTAAGCCAAAGGTTGTGATTTCATCAGCGTCAACAGCGCGGTTAAGTGGCCATAAACGCGCCCGGTTTTACCGCGCACCAACTCTGGCACATCAGGATTTTTCTTTTGCGGCATGATCGACGAGCCAGTGCAAAAACGATCCGGCAAATCAATAAAGCTGAATTGCGACGATGTCCATAACACCAGCTCTTCGCTGGCCCGCGACAAGTGCATCATTAGTACGCTGGCAAAGGCACAAAACTCAATGGCAAAATCGCGGTCGCTGACGGAATCGAGGGAGTTCTCTGTGGGCGCATCAAAACCTAATAACTGTGCAGTGTAAGCACGATCAATCGGATAAGTTGTACCGGCCAAAGCGGCAGAGCCCAATGGCGACTGATTCATGCGTTTGCGGCAATCCATTAAACGGCTGTAGTCGCGCTGTAACATCTCAAACCAGGCTAATAAGTGGTGACCAAAGGTCACCGGCTGTGCCGTTTGCAAATGTGTAAAGCCGGGCATAATGGTTTCTGCTTCGCGCTCTGCAACCAGCAACAAACCTTGTTGCAAACGCGTTAGTTCTTTCGCGATAGCGTCGACTTCGTCGCGCAAATAAAGGCGAATATCGGTAGCAACTTGATCATTGCGCGAGCGTCCGGTATGAAGTTTCTTACCGGTGATACCAATTCGCTGAGTCAACACGGCTTCGATATTCATATGCACATCTTCGAGACTGATAGACCAGGTGAATTTACCAGCTACAATTTCAGCACGAATTTGTTCCAAGCCGGCAATAATCTGATCGCGTTCGACCTCAGTCAACACACCCACTTTGGCAAGCATAGTGGCATGCGCAATGGAGCCATTAATATCGTGATGGTAAAGACGGTAATCAAAACCGATAGAGGCGGTAAAACGCTCGACAAAGGCGTCAGTTGCTTCGGTAAAGCGGCCGCCCCAGGGTTTGATTGGCTGATCGTTTTGGCTCATGAAGGTTAGTCCACAGAAAAATAATGAAAAGTGCGGCATTATAGCCATATTTAAACAATTCGGGTTCAACCCTAACCAGGAGTTTAGAACGAGTGTCAGTAGTGAATTCTAAAAATGACCAGGGTGAATTCTTGCCCAACCTCTGTAGTGCACAAGCAGTATTACTGCTGGTGCTGGCTGCCGAACTGGTCGCTGTACTGCTGACCCTAAACAACACGCAATTACCACGCCTGAATTGGGATTTGTTGGGACTCTATTCGGTACAAATCCAATGGGTGAGTTTAGCCAGCGCAATGGTTATCTGCCGCTTGCGGCCGTGGCTTAATCGCTGGCCGCCAGTTAAGGCGGGCCTTGTATCTTACGGGACTGTGTTAGCCATAACGTTTATTTTTTCACTACTGGGTCAGGTTATCTTGCAAGCTTTTACGACTCCGCTAGCAGGCAGCTTGTATCACTTTGAACTCGATTTTTGGCAACTTCTCGGCAACCTTATAACCGCTGTGATTTTAGCCGGTATTTCACTGCGCTATTTATATTTACAACAACAATTGCGCAATCAACAGCAATCCGAATTAGAAGCGCGAATTCAAGCTTTACAATCGCGGATCCGTCCGCATTTTTTATTCAACAGCATGAACAGTATCGCCAGCTTGATCGCCTCAGATCCAGAAACGGCAGAGCGTGTAGTAGAAGATTTAGCCGAACTGTTTCGCGCCAGCCTGGCAGAACCTGCACTCATCCCCCTTGAAAATGAACTAACTCTTTGCCGTCGCTATTTAGAAATAGAACAGTTGCGCTTGGGCAAACGTTTAACGGTGGATTGGCAAATTGGACAGCTCGATAAGGAAATAAAAATTCCCAGCTTGATGCTGCAACCTCTGGTCGAAAATGCCATTTTCCATGGCATTGAGCCGCTGATAAAAGGTGGCAGTATCAGCATCAAAATATCGCAAGCTAAAAATCAATTGATGATCGCCATAGCCAACCCTTACCTATTGGCGAAAAGATCGCAACCAGCAAACATAGCTCCCAGCGATGGCCAGCAAAATCGTCTTGGTCGCCATAACCGTATGGCGCTTGATAATATTCGTCATCGTTTACAAGTGCATTACGGCAGTGCTGCACGCCTCTCTTCCAGCGAAGAGCATGGCATGTTCACCACCTATATTTTTTGCCCACTTTCGACATAAATTTTATTTTTTGTAAGCTATTTTTTGTGAGCCAGTTTGAACATATTTTTTAATTTTTTAAAGACCACTGTTAAGAGGCAGCTAATGGAAATATTAATAGTTGACGACGAACCACTCGCACGGGAGCGCCTGGTGCGCATGATTGAAAAACTGGCAGAGCACAATGTCATTGCCGAAGCTGATAATGCCGATGCAGCGCTGGCGGCCATTGATGAGCATGATCCAGACATTATCTTGCTCGATGTACGCATGCCGGGCAAAGACGGCTTGGCGCTCGCCTATGAAATAGGTGAACTGGATTGTCCGCCCGCGATTATTTTTTGTACCGCATTTGATCAATACGCGCTGGATGCATTTGGCACAAACGCTATAGGTTATTTATTAAAGCCAATTAAAAGTGAGCAACTGCAAGATGCACTCAGCAAAGCTCAAAAATTAAATAAAGTACAACGCGCAGCCGTACACGTAAAACCTGCGGTCAATAATAGTACACGCAATCACATTACGGCTAAAACCCGCCGTGGCATTGAATTAATTCCGCTAGAAGACGTTCGTTATTTTGTTGCCGACCATAAATACGTCACCGTCTATCACTGCAATGGCGAGCATTTATTGGATGAAACATTAAAGGAACTGGAAGAAGAATTCGGCTCACGCTTTATTCGCGTTCATCGCAATGCACTGGTATCGGCAAAGCATATAGAAGCCATCGAACGAGCTCCTCAAGGACAGTTTCAAGTACGCCTTGCCGATACCAAACAGCGTCCCATTATTAGTCGTCGCCATGTGAGCGGAGTGAAAGACCTATTAAAAATTATGTGAGTTTAGATTTTATTAGCTACTTTTTATTACTCATCATTGACTAATCACTTACAATTCCTGTTCACACATTACCGAGACTTGTTATGAAAAAATTACTGTTAGCCCTGTTACTTATTCCTGGCCTTGCTTTATCTCACTTAGCGTTCAGCCAAACCGCTGCTGAAACAACAACCAAAGCCAATATAAAATCGGAAGCGCCTAAAGCGACTATCACCATGGCAAACGGTGGCAAAATAGAAATTGAATTCTTTCCACAGGTGGCCCCCAAGCATGTGAAAAACTTTATTACGCTGGCCAATAAAGGTTTTTACAACGGCCTCACCTTTCATCGCGTCATACCAGGCTTTATGGCTCAGGGTGGCGACCCTACTGGCGATGGCACTGGCGGCCCAGGCTACTCGGTCCCAGCAGAGTTTAGCGATATGCCCCATGTGCGCGGCACGCTCGCCATGGCTCGCTCTAGCGATCCTGATAGTGCTGGCAGCCAATTCTATATTTGCTTTGCCGCGCAACCGAGCCTGGATAGAAATTACACCGTGTTTGGCCAGGTTACTAAGGGTATGGAAGTCGTCGACGCCATTAAGATGGGCGACAAGATGAAATCAGTAAAAATTAAATGAAATAGTTAAAGCAGATATCGCCTACAAAAAAATCCTAAATTTCGCATTCCCTGCATAAATAAAATCACTTTCTATCAATGGAGTTTTTTGATAGAAAGTGATTCACCGCCGCCATCCCTGATTCCCTATTTAAATATATAGGTAAATTTACTTACAGGTTATCGCAGGTATTTCAACAGCCCCGCCATTAGTTGCAGCTTGAAAACCAAACTCAACAGTTTGACCAGCGCCAACATTTCCATTCCAGCTTAAGTTAGTTGCAGCGTAAGGGTTAGAACCGGCCACATTGGCATTCCAGGAAGAGGTGATACGGTTAGGTCCAGAATATTGCCATGTCGCGGTCCAACCAGATTTGGTAACAGTGCCATTATTAGTGACACGAATAGATCCGGTAAAACCATTCCCCCATGAGTTACTGACAACGTAAGCACAGCTGACGCTACCCGTTCCGCCAGTAGAAGAAGCCGCACGACTGGAAGCAGGCACAACCGATGCTGCGGTGCTGGATGCAGGTACGCTTGCTGCTTTGCTAGAAGTTGTAATGCCTATAACACCATAAGGTGATGGCAGGGCAGCACAAGCAGCACGGCCAGTACAACTGGCATTATTTTCCCAGCCCCAGCCGTTGTTAGATGTGGTGCAAATTGGGAAAGTGTTGCCGTACCAATTACATTGCCCGCCATTAGTGGATATAACGCTAGAAGAAGAACTGGATCTTGGCACACTTGCCACAGCACTTGATGCTACAACAGAAGCTTTGCTACTGGCCACTTTTGAACTTGCTGCAACAGAACTTACAGCACCGCCAAAATTAGTCGCTAATTTTGAAGTTGCTTTAATGCCGTTCGCACTATTAATTAAGAAATTACCCCAGGTACTTAGCGTGGAGGGGTTCCAATTAGTAGCAATATCCAATGGTACACAGCAAGAACCATTACCGGTCCAGCTCCAACCCATGTAGCCAATACCCATTTGTTGAGCGTACAAAAGAATGGAAGCCTCGTCGACATTATTGCCATTATTTTCCGTACCGAACTCGCCTACCACTAACGCAAAACCTTTTGCCTGAAAGCTGGTGAAATAATTTTGCACATTGCTCGCCGTGTTATACACCTCATACATATGCACCGAGAACATGGTATTGCTTAAACTATCTGCGGCAAAAATAGTTGCCGCATTGTCACGCATAATGTGCGACCAATCCTGTCCCCAGCTAGGTGCATCGACCATGATTAAATGCGTTAACCCGGCGTTGCGGATGGCTTTAATGGATGCTGATGTTTCATTGGTATAAGTGGAAGCAGTAACCGTATTGCCATAGGGCTCGTTAGCGATATTTAAAATCACATAATCTTCCTGGCCAATAATCGCTGACTTAATATCAGAACTCGTCCAATAGGTAGTTGCGTTTGAAATATTTGTCGCGGCTGCGGATTCACCAAAACCGGTAGAATCGTGAACTTCTAATACGCACACTAATTTTGCAGCCTTACATTGACTGACAATAACGGCTACATCAGACCCCGGCGTGCGCGTCCATTGGGTGCCATTGGCCAAAACAACACGTATTGAGTTAGCGCCCGTTCCCGCAATGTTCGTCATTGCGGTAGCAGTTCTATCGGGATACCACGCATGGGCATGATTGATGCCACGGAAAATAAAATTGTTTCCACGCGGATCTAACACCTTAGTCCCATTCACACTCCAACCCGCAAAGGCTTCAGCGGCAATCAGACCAAAAGCAAAAATAACACTGAGCGTTTTTATTAAAAAAGATTTTATATTTATTGGTTTCATGATTTTTCCTATATAGGACACAAAATAAAACACAGCCTCTGCTGTGGCATTTATTTGGCCGCACCTAAATTATTAATGGAATTTGCCCGATGAAATAATGAATGAAAAATCATCATCACGGGCAACACTCTTTTTATAGCTTTTTTGTCGCAACGACACGATGAACACGAGAGCAAAGCCAACAGCGGATCAAAAGATAGTCGATAATCAAAGGACGACATAGTGCTTAAACAGCGCTGCGAAGCAGACACAAGACCACTTGCCGATATTATTATGTACTTGAATACCTCAGCTTGACGCACTTAAGTAACCGATTACATTTTATGCTCAATTACGCGACTTGGCAAGCTGCGAGAATTAAAGTTACGCCCTGACGACCATTCAATGCCTGCCTATTCAATCTGCTGCAGAACTCTTCGCTAGACGAGTTACACTTAGCTTCCTGCAAGCTTTCAGGTAAGAACATACCCTTGCTTGCCCACACTCTGACTTACTCAAGATGACCGTTGACCTATTTGTTAAACCAGAAATATTTTCACCCGCGCTTGGCCTCAATCACTCTTGCCACCTCTGGCTATTGGATTTAACCCAGTTAACAGATGAGGCAATCCTTCTCCAACAAACTGTTTTATCGAGCGCAGAATTATTACGGGCACAAACCTTTAAGCAACGGCAACTGCAGTTTATTGCAATGCGTGCATTTGTACGCTTATGCCTTTCCCGCTATACGCTTAGCGCGCCACACACCCTGACATTAACAACCGAAGCCAACGGCAAACCTTATTTAACAAATGCGCCGCTGCCAATCGTTTTTAATCTCAGCCATAGCCACAACATGGCCATACTTGCGGTAGGTATGGATCACGCGGTAGGCGTGGACATAGAAATAACCACGCGAAGACGCAGTCAACACAGCATTGCTGAACGCTATTTTCACCCCACCGAGACAGCAACTTTTAAACAGCTAGCCGATACCGAGCAATGCAAATATTTTTTCCAACTCTGGACACTCAAGGAAGCTTTTTTAAAGGCAACGGGCGCAGGGATTTCGGGCGGGCTAGACAAAACGGCATTTAACTTTCATGACGAGGATATTCGAAGCAGTCATATTCAAGTAGCAATAGCACCCGAATTAAAGACCAGGGCGGAAGCTTGGCAGTTTTATCAAACATTTATTACGGCGGACTATTGTGTAGCCCTCGCAAGAAACTCCGAACAACCTTTCAGCGTTCGCTGGTTTAATGGTGCGGAATTATTTTTTTAAATCCTCTAGACAATACCTACCTATTAAACTTAGATGTAGCTCACGTTTAGCCCTTTTTTAAACGACTTAATACTTGATTGAGCCCTATTGCCGTGTTTTGCTTGACTCTTATGGCTTCACTGCTAGCATTGCCGCCTCATTTATTACCTTTACCTTAGAATAAGAAATCCATCATGTTGTCATTCCATGCTGTTGTTAAAGAAGATTTTGCTGCGGTTAATCAATTGATCATTGATCGGCTCTATTCCGATGTGGCATTGGTAAAAGATATTGGCCATTATTTAGTGGAGGCAGGTGGCAAGCGCTTACGTCCATTAATGGTTCTACTTACTGCCAATGCGCTAGGCCTGCCGCAAACTAACACCGCTAACTCCCCCGGACAACACATAGATCTGGCAACAATTATAGAGTTCATTCACACCGCAACCTTACTGCATGACGATGTCGTGGACATGTCCAGCTTGCGCCGTGGTCGACCCACAGCCAATGCCGAATGGGGCAATGCGCCCAGTGTATTAGTAGGCGATTTTCTTTATTCGCGTGCGTTTCAAATCATGGTGAATATTGGCAGCATGGAAATAATGGCCATTTTATCCAACACCACCAATGTCATTGCCGAAGGAGAGGTGCAACAACTGGTGAATGCCAAAGACCCCAATGTCAGTGAAGCTAATTATTTCGCCGTCATTGATAAGAAAACGGCGGTGCTCTTCGCCTCCGCTTGTGAAGCAGCGGCAGTATTGTGCAAAGCAACTACCGAACAGCGTTTAGCACTACGCAACTATGGCTCTAAAGTTGGCATAGCGTTTCAACTGGTGGATGATGCACTGGATTACACCGGAGACACCGCAGCCTTGGGTAAAAACGTAGGGGCTGATCTCGCAGAGGGTAAGCCCACCTTGCCCCTTATTCACGCCATGCGATCTGGTACTGCAGCCCAGGCTGAAATAATTGCGAATGCTATTCGCAATGGCGATGCTAGCCAATTAGCCGCAATTTTGGATATAGTTCACATCACCGGCGCTATGGATTACACGCTCAGTTGTGCACGAGAACATGTGCGTGAGGCGATAGCAGAACTGCAACACCTACCAGACAACATTTACACTCAAGCCATGCATCAGGTTGCAGAGTTTGCCCTCGCGCGAACCTACTAATTTCAAAAAAAGGTTAAATAACAACCCGTTCGCTACCCGCATTTTTTAGCCCTCGCTGGACAAGCCACCCACAGCAGGTAGAATGCGCGCTTTGCGCGATACAGCAGACACATTATTTTCATTAACTGAGTTTATTCCATGACCCAATATGAACCGAAAAGCTCATACAGCCGCGACGATTTAATCGAGTGTGGTAATGGCCGTTTATTTGGCCCAGGTAATGCACAATTACCCTTACCCAATATGCTCATGCTTGATCGCGTAGTACATATCAGCCAGACCGGTGGCGAGTTCGGCAAGGGTGAAATTGTTGCGGAGCTGGATATCAACCCTGACTTATGGTTCTTTGCTTGCCACTTTCCCGGTGACCCGGTGATGCCTGGCTGCCTGGGCCTGGACGCCATGTGGCAGCTAGTGGGTTTCTTTTTGGGCTGGAAGGGCAACCCTGGGCGCGGACGAGCACTCGGCTGTGGTGAAGTTAAATTCACCGGCCAAATTTTACCTACCGCTAAAAAAATCACCTATCACATCAATTTAAAGCGGGTTATCGAGCGCAAATTGATTATGGGCATAGCCGATGGCCGCGTCTCTTGCGATGGTAAAGATATTTACTTTGCCAATGATTTACGGGTTGGCCTGTTCCAAAATACTGATATTTTTTAACACGTCGACTGAAACCTGTGGCGACAACTAGACTCATTCATATGAGATAATTTTTCGCCTGTTAGTGCCCAAGCTTTAAGGGTACAAAAACAAAGCGTTCAGTCGCACGAAAATTGCTTTATTACCACATATTCGTCAGGTCTGATTACCAAAGGTACTGGACTACATTTAAGTAAGAGGTTGCTTATGAAACGTGTTGTTGTTACCGGCATGGGAATTGTTTCTTGCCTTGGCAATGATAAAAACGCAGTGCTTGAAGCTCTGCGTGCTGGCCGCTCTGGCATTAAATTTCAGGAAGCTTATAAAGAAAGGGGCTTGCGTAGCCATGTTGCAGGCTCTATCGACATAAATTTGCCGGAACTTATTGACCGCAAAATTTTGCGTTTTATGGGGGATGCCGCTGCCTATTCTTATATTTCCATGCAACAGGCAATTGCCGATGCGGGATTAAGTGATGACCAGGTTTCAAATGTTCGCACCGGTATTATCATGGGTTCTGGCGGTGCATCATCGCAGAACCTGGTCGAAGCTGCTGATATCCTGCGCGAGAAAGGCATAAAACGTGTTGGTCCTTACCGGGTAACACAAACCATGGGCAGCACCACTTCTGCTTGCCTGGCCTCGCCTTTTAAAATCAAAGGCGTGAACTATTCCATCACCTCTGCCTGCGCCACTAGTGCTCATTGTATTGGCGCAGCAATGGAACAGATTCAACTCGGCAAACAAGATGTGGTTTTTGCCGGTGGCGGCGAAGAAGAACATTGGTCGCTTGCCTGCTTGTTCGACGCTATGGGCGCCCTTTCCACCAAGTACAACGACACACCTGAAAAAGCGTCACGCGCATATGATGCTGCGCGCGACGGCTTTGTCATTGCTGGCGGTGGAGGATGTGTGGTTCTGGAAGAATACGAACACGCAATAGCGCGCGGTGCAAAAATTTATGCCGAAGTCGTTGGTTATGGGGCTACCTCAGATGGTTACGACATGGTAGCGCCCTCTGGCGAAGGCGCTGTCAGGTGCATGCAACAGGCATTAGCAACAACGCTTGGTGATATTGATTACATCAACTCGCACGGCACCAGTACTCCAGTCGGCGACCTGGCCGAACTGAAAGCCGTGAAAGCTACGTTTGGCAATAAAATTCCCGCTATTAGCTCTACCAAATCACTGACTGGCCATAGCTTGGGAGCGACCGGAGTTCAAGAAGCCATTTACACGCTGCTAATGATGGAAAACAACTTCATCTGTGCTTCTGCGAATATAGAAACCCTTGATGTGGAAGCCGAAGGCATCCCGATTGCGCTCAAGCGTCAGGATAACGTGAAGATTAACCGCGCTATGTCCAACAGCTTTGGCTTTGGTGGCACCAACGCTACCCTAGTGTTTCAACGTGTAGAGTAAAGTCAGGCTATCAACTTAAGAAAAAACCGCGAACTTCTCACAATAGCAATCGCGGTTTTTTTATGCGTGCAGGTTTTGAATAAGAGAGCCTGGAAATCAATTTTTATCTGCTTTTAATTAATCCATCGGTTTTAATGTCCATTTTTTTATCACCATCACGATGATGAAACCACTGTTTCACCAGCGACAACAAATTGGGTCGCCAGGGTCTTACCTGAACACCAAAACCATCGCGAATCCTGCGGCACCCTAATACTGCACTCATGGGCTCATCTGCCGGAACCTGATCATACAAACTAAAATTGACATCCTGCCCCAACAGTTGTTGCTGGGCGAGCAATTGCACTAGCTGCTCGCCAAATTCTGCTTCAGTAAGGGCATCACCGCTGCAATAATGCATCACACCCCAATTATCCGCCCCACTGACAATTTGTTTGACTACAGCAACAGCAACACGAGCAACGTCGGATAGCAAGGTGGGCGCACCGCGTAAGCGGGTATTCGCCTGAATCGCTTGCTGCGCACAAATGCGTTCCAATAAACGCGTAAAAATATTATCGCCATGACTGTCAATAACCCAACCCAGGCGCAATATAACCGCCCTGGCAGAACTATGCTCAATCGCTTGCTCAGCCGCAAAAAAAGCCCGACCTACTGCACCAAGTGGTGCAGGGACATCTTTTTCACTGTGACTACTTTTATGGTCATTGCCAAATACTTTATAACTGGAAAAATGCAAAAGCGGCACATCTAAGGACGCACAAGCATAGGCCACATTGGCAGCAACCACAGGCAAGAGCGCTTGCTGTTCTGCAGTAAGACAATTGCCCCAGCCAAGGGTATTAATCACCACGTCAGGCTTTAAAGCGGCGATATATAAATTAACTGCACCGCTGTCCATCCAGTTAAGCTCAGCAGCGGAGGGAAAAAACAACTTGCAATGTTCGCGCTCTAAATCGTGCTCAATTGCACGCCCCAGGGGATTGGCAATATCAGTAATTAAAACTTTATAAGGCATATTGATGTACTACTCTTAGTACTACTTTTGGTAACCCATTATTCGCAGCTGAGTCTGGCAAAGACGCTGGTAAATATCAACCTAAACGCACAGGCGTCATTGTCTGGCAATTAACAGACAATATCGCTACCTTAGCTTATTATTTCTAGTTACTTCACGACTGGCTCCAGATACTTGTCTGTTCTGGATTGGTATACAAGCTTAGGTAGTTACTGTTCAATTAAGTACAATATTAAATAGAGGCCCTTATATGAATCATATCATTCAGTTTTTTGGCATATCGCTGCTTGCCACTGCTTTAACGGCATGCGGTGGCGGTGGCTCTGGCAAACACAAGTCGTCGAGTTCAGCCTCGAGCCGTGCACCATCAAGCTCAGCACTATCAAGCATAGCGCCATCAAGCACTGCAGCATCCAGTACTCCAACCTCCAGTTCAGTCGCAGCCAGCTTATCAGTCGCACTGAAAACGCTGACAACTATACCAATAGGCGTTGCCGTGAGTGCCACTACCGAAAGTTATAATATTTTCGATAGCACCGCACAGCAACGGGTGGTTACGCATCACTTCAATCAACTCACCGCCGGTAATATCATGAAAATGAGTTATCTGCATCCGTTAGAAAATTCGTTTACCTATACCAATGCCGATGCTCTAATCGATTTTGCGAGCGATAACGGCATGAGCGTACACGGTCATGCATTGATCTGGCATTCGGATTATCAAGTCCCAAGCTGGATGAAAAACTACGTAGGCGACAAAACTGTTTGGCTCGCCATGTTAGAAAATCATGTGAAAACAATTACCGCTTATTATTCTGGCAAAGTTGTCAGTTGGGATGTTGTTAATGAAGCGATAAATGATGACGGCAGTTACCGCAATTCCATTTTTTTTCAAAAGACTGATGATGATTACATTGAACAAGCGTTTATCAATGCGCACGAAGGTGACCCAATTGCAGACCTTTATTACAACGATTACAGCATAGAAGTCGATCCAGAAAAAATGGCAACCCTTAAAACTATGCTTGATGATTTTATTGCGCGAGATGTACCTATCGACGGCGTAGGCTTCCAGATGCATATTTATATGGACTATCCATCTATTGCCACAATTAAAGCTGCTTTTCAAGAAATCGTCGTTCGCGATCTTAAAGTCAAAATTACTGAACTGGATATTCCCATTAACAACCCTTACAGCTCAGGCTATCCCGGTAATGTCAAAACCACATTGACAACAGAGTTGGCGCTAGCACAGAAGAAACGCTACTGCGAAGTTGTAGCAGCCTATTTGGAAACCGTACCCACTAACTTACGCGGCGGTGTCACTATTTGGGGGGTAAATGATCCTAGCAGCTGGTTAATTTCATTTTTATTTGATGACGAGCATGACGATTGGCCGCTGTTATTTAATGCAAACTACAACGAAAAACCTGCATTGCAAGGCGTTGCCGATGCACTCAGTAACCAACCTTGTAATTAATTGGAGCAATAGTTGTATTATTTTTTATTAATTGAATGACACTAAAACAAGGAGGTTTTTACAAACCCGCTATCGCAAGCTAGTGCTAAAGCTCAATAATTTTGCATAAGCTTAACCCGACAAACTTCTATGCACTCATGATAATTCGAATTGGGTGCAGATTTTCTTACTAAACACTGCAAAAATTGAAACATCTTAACCATCTCGTCAGATAAAATAATTGACACTATAAAAACTCTATCGACATAGAGCTGTTATAAAATTCAAACGCAAAACTCTAAAACACCGAATTCTCCTGGGATTTTTTATTATGCTGTTTGGCATTCATACTCATGTGGAAATTTATTATGCTCAACATAAAACACAAAGCTGGGAAACCTCGGATTGCAATTCTGATTATGGGTTTCTTTGCCTGCATCAATGCATGGGCACTGGGCGAACCATCCTGGCTAGCGAAATCAGCAAGCGATAACTTGACGCTCGTTAACGAGCAACATAATGCTGAATTAATCATCGATGCAGATGAGTTTCCCGGAGTCATTCGTGCCGCAAAAAACTTGCAGACAGATATTGAAAAAGTCTCCGGTAAAAAACCAGATTTAAAAAATACCATTAGCGCTAGCACCAAGCAGGTGGTGTTTATTGGCACACTCGGCCAAAGCAAGCTAATTGATCAATTGCTTACGAGTAACAAACTAAACGTAAGTAACATTCGTGGCCAGTGGGATGCCTATCAGGTCCAAGTTATCGACAACCCGTTTCCGCACATAGAGCGCGCATTAGTGATTGTTGGAGCAAATAAACGCGGCACTATGTACGGTATCTATAGCTTGAGTGAACAGATTGGTGTATCACCCTGGTATTGGTGGGCCGATGTAGCGGTAAAGAAAAAGAAAGAAATTCTTATTCATAAAAAAATCAATATCATCGAAATACCCAAGGTGAAATACCGCGGAATATTTCTTAACGACGAAGCCCCGGCTCTCACCAGTTGGGTCACCGAAAAATACGGTAACTACAACGCGCAATTTTATGAAAAAGTGTTTGAGTTATTACTGCGCCTTAAAGCTAATTTCCTCTGGCCCGCCATGTGGAATAACGCATTTGCTGATGATGATCCGCAGAACATGATCCTTGCTGACGAATATGGAATAGTAATGAGCACCTCGCATCACGAGCCAATGATGCGCGCCGATAAAGAATGGAATCGTTACGGTAAAGGGCCCTGGGAATATTCCAAAAATGCTGAGCATTTAAAAACGTTTTGGACGGATGGCGTTAGGCGCAATAAGCCTTATGAAAGCATCCATACACTCGGCATGCGCGGCCAACAAGACGAGCCCATGAGTGAAGGTGAAAATATAGATTTGCTGGAAAAAATAGTGCGCGATCAACGCGAAATTCTCGGCAATGTGTTTGGCAAAGATAAACTTACCCAGGTCCCACAAGTGTGGGCACTTTACAAAGAAGTACAAGGATTTTACGAGCGCGGCATGCGCGTCCCCGACGATGTTATTTTACTCTGGTGTGACGATAACTTCGGCAACATTCGTCGACTGCCATCGCCCGACGAACGCATGCGTGCTGGCGGTGCAGGTGTTTATTATCACTTTGATTATGTCGGGGGACCGCGCTCTTATCGCTGGATCAACACCATTTCGGTTGCCAAAATTTGGGAGCAGATGCATCTGGCTTACACTTATAAAGCCAATCAAATCTGGATTGTAAATGTGGGAGATTTAAAACCTATGGAATATCCCATTGAGTTTTTTCTTAACATGGCTTGGAACCCGGAAGCATGGCCCAAAGAGCGTCTGCCCGAATTTGCGACACTCTGGGCAACTCGCGAATTTGGTGCCCAATATGCGCAAGATATCGCCGATATTATGACAGGCTATACGCGTCATAATTTGCGCCGCAAACCCGAACTACAGGATGCTTCCACTTACAGTCAATTACATTACGACGAAGCCAATAAGGTAACTGCAGAAATTAAATCTCTCGCTGCGCGCGCCGAAAAACTTTATTTAAAAATTGAACCTGAACACCGTGATGCTTTTTATCAACTCGTATTGTTCCCAATCAAAGCTAGCGCAACGATTACCGAACTTTATGATGCCCAGGCCAAAAACCATCTCTACGCGCGGCAAACCCGCTCGAACACCAACATTTACGCTGATCAGGTGCGTAAATTATTTGCCGCTGATGCAGCACTGGAACAGGAATATCACGCGATCAATAATGGGAAATGGAATCACTTTATGTCCCAGCCTCATATTGGTTATAGCAACTGGAACAATCCACCGGAAGATACACTGCCGGTCCTTCACCTTTATGAACCTCACTCAGCCGCGGAAATGGGTATTGCCGTGGAAGGTGTAGCAGATGCCTGGCCAACACCGGTAAAGTACGAATTAGGACGTTTCGATCCTTTCGGCAAATCACGTCGGCTCATTGAAATTTTTAACAAGGGCAAAGCGCCGTTCACCGCTACTGCCAAAGTGAGCGCCCCCTGGATTTTACTGAGCAATGCCAGCGTACAAATTGAAACCAACTCCCAGCTCTGGGTTTCTATAGATTGGAGCAAACTCCCTTTAGGTGAGTCCACCGGTACTGTGCAGATTAGCGGGACGGGCTGGGGCAGCGCGACAATCGGAGTTAAAGCGTTTAATCCCGGCATTAAGAAAATCACACCCAAAGGATTTGTCGAAGCGGATGGCTATATCGCCATTGAGGCCGAACATTATCAACGTCAGGGAAACACGAAAAATTTACGCTGGGAGAAAATTCCCGGGCACGGGCGCACACTTTCTTCGTTAAGCGTTTATCCAGTTTCCGACAAAAGCTTTAGCGATACCGCTGAAGCCCCGTTTCTTGAATATGATTTTTATTCCTTGAGCACCGGGATGGTTCAGATTGAAGCATTGTTCGCACCCAGTTGGCCGTTTATGCCCGGACGCGGCCTGCGTTATGCAATCGCTATCGATGATCATGCGCCTCAGATAATTGATCTTACCCGCGATATCCGTGGGCAGACTTGGGAAGAAACTGTAAGCAGCGATATAAGTCGCAGCCTGACTCAACATCAAATTGGCAAAACAGGCGCACACACTTTACGTATTTACAGTCTCGATTCGGGCGTGACTTTTCAAAAAGTCATTATTAATACCGGTGGGCTTTTACCAAGTTATCTGGGGCCACCAGAAAGCAAAATGTACTAAAAGGTTTAAACAACTGCCCAAGGAAATTGGGCAGTTGAACGAAACAATTCGAGATTATTCTTTTGCTTTGAGTTCGATCAGGGTTGATTTGAGATTAGTCAACCAAAGCTTAAAGTTCTTTTGCCACGCGTAGTTATTGGTCGACCTATTACTAAGAAACGCGCTTGTGGATCTCACATTTAAATCTTTCCCATCTTCAATAATTGCCACAATTTCATTAGTGACCGAATCTACCAAGGTAATTCTTATTGATAAACTGCCAAAACTTTCCACTCTTTCAACATGCATCGCGCCGGAAATATCCTCTCCATTGTGCGCAACTAAAGGCAGCAATGTTAATAGCTCAGGTTTCGCCAACAAGGTATTAGGGAATTTTCCTTCACCCAAACCAAACAGCTGTTGGGCATAGTCGCCGGCATAAATATCTAATAATTCGGACTTAAAAAATTCTGCGTATTGGTCTTTATCTTCCTTCGTTAAATTCCAGGTTCTGTCTATTGCCTTGCTGGGTGAAGGCTTAATAAGAAACTCATCAAATGCTAATTTTTTAAAAATGATTTTGTCGTATTTTGTTAATACGGTTTTATTTTTAATAACAAAGCGATCAAAAGGACTTTTGGTAACCTGAATATAATCAGATCCCGGAACTGCTTTAAAACCCAGTGCATTACAAAAACTTGCTGAAAATAATACGATGAGTACAAATAATAATTTCATATTCAATATCCTTAAGTGAATGGTGATCTCCATCGTGAAATGTCTAACATAACCCGAACAGGAAAAAATCAACTGCCTGTAGACTCGTCTTACTCTACGCGAGAGATAGGAGATGAAATCTGGACGCAATCGACCAAGAGCAACCATGCCAGATTGAGAGATTAAAGAAAAGTAGTATTAATCACTAAATGATCACAGAGGGATGTTAGCCAGTACCCCATAAAACTAGTCTCATGCTAATTCGGGCAGACACGCCAGTTAAGTGATAAGTCCACGGGACAGATAAGCTTAAACTGACTCTGCAAATACCTTCAGTTTCCCCAATGCCACATCCCACTTTTTACCAATCACTTCCAGCGTCAGCTTTGCCTCTTCGATCCGCTGGGGGTCAAGTTGCCATAGCCGCGCTCGCCCCATCTTCACATCGCGCACTACGCCTGCGTCCGCCAGCACTTGTAGATGCCTGGTTATACCTTGCCGACTAATTTCAGTGGTTGCCGTTAGCTGCGCGATTGAGAACGCACAGCCTATACAAAGTGCCGTCACCAGTTTAAGACCGGGGGGTCACCCAGCGCCGCGAAAATACTGGCGAGCGCTTCGCTCGAGTGGACCATACCGGGCAAACCCAGGCCACCAGGTGCTGACATGATGCGCAATGTTTTCCAGCTGGGCTTCCCAGCTATCGCTATTTATACGAAAGACTTCCAAACGGCGGTGTAGCGGCACATTGTTGGAGTCTGATTTCACCACGGTCAATAAGGTGCAATTACCCGGTACATCCTTCAAAGTGAAAGTCACCAGCGTCGGCTCTTCCTCCGCTGGATCAATAGCATAGGGATGCCAGCAATAGGAGTAATTCCTGTGGTTGAGTTATTACATTTTCTGCAATAAAAAATGGGGCGGATAATCCGCCCCATTTTTTAATTTATGAGCTCCCTCTCACTTGCAAACCAAACTATGGGCAAGCTTAGTTACAAACTACTCCGCCTTGGTTGCTTGGTTGGCTGTTACAAATTGCGGTACCAATACAGCTTCTGGAGTTTTCCCAACCCCAGGCGCCCGTCTGAGTCTGACAGGTTGGGTAGCGGGTGCCATACCAGTTACATTGACATTGGCTAGTACCACCGACGCTACTGGCAGCGCGGCTGCTAGCCACAGCAGCACGGCTGCTGGCAACAGTAGCGCGACTGCTAGCAGTAACAGCAACACTGCTGGCATTGATAACAGTAGAAGGCGCTACCGCACGACCTGTACTCGGATCAATTCTGCCCGGGCAAAGACCCTTCGCACGAAGGTTAGACGCGATTTGCGCGATAGCATTATTGGTGTTGGTGTAACTACCATCGTGCATCAGGATAATCTGGCCATTCTGAAGCTGATTATTAGCGTTCGCGATGGCTGCAGCGCTGGCACCATTCCAGTCTTGTGAATCTACATCCCAAGTGATAACCCGCAAACCAGTCGCTTGTGCTGCCTGTTGGATGGTAGAGTTTACTTCACCATAGGGTGGACGGAAGAGAGTGGGCTTAGGTGCACCGGCGTTCTGAATTGCTTGGTTGGTACGATTCAACTCATCAGTCACCTGTGCCAGAGTCCAACTGGTCATGTGCGAGTGAGTAAAGCTGTGATTTTGTACTTCGCCAACACTTCTTTCCAGTGCAACCAGCGACCCGTTACTGCCGATATTGTTGCCTTGGTTAAACCAGGTGACAGGGGTCAGGTTGTGCTGCTTAAGCAGATTGATAAGAGCAGTGGTGTTAGCGTTAGGACCATCGTCAAAAGTGATACCCACGTAACCGCTGCAGTTATTGTTGCTAGTGCTACTGCTAGTGCCAACATTACCGGTACTACTGGCATTGCCATTACCGCCACAGCTACCACTGAAACAATCATAGGTGTAACCAAATCCGATGATGCCGTTACAGTGCATAGTTTCAGAATTGGATCCGCCGCCGCATGAGCCGTTCCCGTAAACTGCAGTGTTGTAATCCATGTCTTCGGCTTGGCGAGTTTCACCGTTTACCGTGATGTAATCGATGATCGCATCGCGGCCAGTGGCATCGTTATCGTACTGAACCTGAATGTCTCCCGTAGCACCGCCAGTGTAAGAGTAGTTCTGGAGGCTGGTAGTCAAGGTCCAATTTGCGACACTAGCACCACCTACTTTGAGGATAATATGCTCAGTGCCATTAGCGCCACGTGCGCGCACAGTTATACCGCCACCACTGGTGCCAGTAACGCTGCTAGTGGACACACCAGGGGTACTGCTTCTGGAGCTGGCATTAGGCGTGCTGCTAGTGGTTACGGGACCTTCACTGATGGTTAAATCGGAGCTACCTCTGCTTTGATAACCTTCGGTTGCCAAAACCATATAGTCATGAGCGCCCAGGTTCAAACCTTTGCTTGCCCAAAAGTTAAAGTGGTTAGCAACGGTAATGGTTCCAGAGATGGCACCAAAGCCTTTCTTGGGATTTCTTACACTGAAGTATTGATAAAAGGTTTGATTGCCATCGATAGAAGGCTGGTTAGTTCGCAGACAGCGACGAACATTGTAAGTGGCTCCATCACTCTGAAAACTACCATAGTCCGTACCGCCACTACAGGAGGCCGGATTATACGAACCGTAACTTTCAATAACGTAATATTCAATAAGAGGAGCTCTTGTCCATCCGTACAAAGCCAGGTAAGAGTTGTCCGAACTCGTGACATTAAAACTACCAGTGTAATTTACAACCTTCGCGCCACCAGGCTTCCACCCCTTTCCGCCAACCCAGTTATTAGTGCTATTGCTCCACTGAGATGTGTAACGACCACCCGCCTGCAAACCGAAGGATGCGTCGCCAGAATCTTTCCAAAACGAATAATAAAATCCGTTATGAGTGCCAGTAGAGTTGGACGTTAAGGTTTGTGCACTGACTGCTGTTGCGCACAAGGCTGCTGCACAAATAAGTGTCTTAGCGACGTTTTTACCCGCTAACGTAGCTTTGCCAAGTGAAGAACCCAAAACAGCAGTTCTTCCACGACAAAATAAATTGTTCATGGTTAATTTCATTATTGATCTCCATAGATAACCTCTCGACCAATACCGCAAATAAAGGAGGAGGAGAGTTGTTGGAAGGCTTACCCTGTTCATTGCAAACAGGCGATGTTTATCGATCGCCATACTGCTGTGCTGTTATTGTTAAAAAACGGCGTGGCGATTCGAATATGTATATTTGATATGGATGAAAGCATATTGTCAATTAAACTATATGCTTATTGTCTAAAAAACTATATTGACATAATTCTTATAACGATATGTTGCTTCAAATCGATATTTTTGATTGTTTTTTTAACACAAGTAGGTTATGGCGCCAAAATGGTAGGGCACCAAAAAACTGGACTGAGGGCATTGGGTACAATTTTTAAACTATCGCCAGCCCCTCCGATGGACTAATTTTCCGAACAAAATTGAATTGCATTCAATGGCTATTAGCTCCCAAAAACAGGGCAAAGTACACCTGCGCATAACAGCCATCTCACACAATTAGCGCAAATTATTAAAAGATTTTCCTCAGACTAAAAGTAACTAACGCGACTCAATGACAAAAAAGATTCCGAATTTAGTTTCGTGCAAAAAATCAAAGGCATTGAAAAACGGTTTTTTAAAGGCAGGAAAGTTTGCAGAATAACTCTATCTTGAACTATTAACTAAACCTTGGAATGAAAAGAAAGCGTCCACACCAGCATGAACGCTTGAGGCATACCACCGATTAAATAATTCCCATGTTTACTTGAGTAATAGCAATAACCATCATGCAAAGTATGGATAAGGCCACTAATGAATCCAGAAAATAAATGCAATATTTGTCAAACTCAGACTCCATTAAACTACCGATAATAGAAAGCATACAAGTCACCTATAAAAGTACAAAATGGGAATTAAGTTGTGCATGATTCCATTAATATGCACACCATAAAGCATAACAACGTTATATTAAAATCTTCCAACTTACTATAACGATCTAAAAATTAATTTTAAAAAAATATTTCCGCAACTTCAAACGACAACTTCACTCGAGTTATGTTTAGTATAGATAAACGGCGCATTTTACATCATATTTGTTTTGTCTAACTGTTTCTTAAACTCGAAAAAAAAGCATAAGCAGCAGGGGCATGAATAGCAAATTCAAATGTGGCGGAAACAGAAAACATTATTTTTTATTTCGAATTTTTTAAAACTTGAAATTACAGATGGATGTTTAATTTTTTAGATTAAAGATTTCTTTATGCAATAAAAATAAATCCTTATAGCGTCCTTTTAGATGACTTCCAAAAAACATTTCTGACAAGAAAGAGAAAACCTTTAAACGATGGCGTCACGCTTTTTCAATGAATACAGAGATTGATAATATGCATTGAAAAAGCGATTCCGCCGCAACTTATTTAAATATTTTTAATCAAGGTTCACCAGATAGTTTTAAACTAAATTTATTAGTTTCATCTTTTTCCACATGAAATTGAAAGGTTTGTTTTATACCATTAACAGTAACATCCACCTCATAAATGCCGTAAAAACCGCGCTCACCAAATAAGCCGCTGGCGTTAGTAGTACCACTAAAATCATTCCACCAGGTTTTATAAATCGTATCTTTCCACGCCTTTGCATTAGGTTTCTCGGTCCAGTTTTGCGTGTAAAGTACAGCATCAGGCAACCAATGGGCACCTTCCCAGAAACCCCACATCTGCACACCTACAGTCGCTGGATGACTGAAAAAAATCGTCAAGAAATCGCGAGTAAAATCCGCCTGCAATATTTGATCTTTGGTGTTTACATCGAATTCTGTCGAACGAATATCAAGCGCAGGAAATTGTTGATGGAAACTTTCGAGAATGCTGTAAATCGTGGTGATATCAGTGGGCGATGCGCTGAAGTGGCTCTGCATACCGATCCCGTCAATACTCGCGTTATTGTCGACCAGATATTGAATTGTATTACGATAAGAATTTTGATGCGCGTAATCGCGGCCACCCGCAGATAAAATGGAATAATCATTAATATATAATTTTTGTGTGGGTAAATTCTCACGCGCTTGCGCAAACCAATCCACCATTACCGATTGGCCAAAAGCATCCATTAAATCGTGATTATCATAGGGCTCGTTTAACACATCCCATTCGTCGACATAATTATTTGTCGCGGCACCAATATCATCGATATGATCAAGCACCAATTGTTTTACCGCCGGGTCAGCGCTAGAGGGATTATCTACCGGAATATATTGTTGAATAAAATTTGGAAGATTGCGACGCGATGGCCACACCAACACGTGACCACGCAAATAAAAACCACGATCACGTAACCATTGCAACGCGTCAAGCGTGGTTTGCTTCGCATAATTTTGCCCCCACTCGCCAATCCATGCAGGCCACTTTAAATCGTTTTCCGTACCACTTTGGTTAAATAATTCGAGCACTTTATCCCGGTAAGTTTGGCTATCGGTTGTGTCTCCCATTAAAATATGGCTAACAATCACGGAGCCAAATTGATAGTCATGTTTTTTAAAGCGCACCTCTATTTGTGCTGCATCCACGGGGTTGTCATTTGCATCGAGGATAGTTAATTCAAAATTACCTTTGCGATGTTCCTCAATTCTCAGGCTGGCTTCCGCGCGCCACGCAGCTTCAGCATCGCGCCCGCCATAGGTCAGTTCTGTTTCTGGCAAGGACGCCAGGGAAACGGTAGTTTTGAAATTAAGCATTTCAACTCCACCAATCTGAATGGTTTGCGCTTTATTTCCAGCGCCGAAACCAAATTTTAATTCGAGATTCCCCATAGTCGCCGCGTCGGGCATTTGTATTGGAATGAAATATTCTTGCCACTCGCCGGTGCTGGTCATTTCGAGTGTTGCATATTTGGTGTAATCAGGCCCTCCAGTTTCTAAAAAAACCGTCACAAATCCCGCCCCCGACTCATCCAATGTTGCGATTTTTTTAAACCAAACATGGATCAATAACACATCATTCTTTGCGATATTATGTGTAATAGGAAATTTTAATTGTCCGTTCCAAAATTCCCCGGAAGGTTTTGTTACAACAAGTTGGACCGCTTTAGAAAAATCGGGGCGATCAACAGAAACAATTGAATAGCTGCCCACATCTCCGCTGTTGTTGCCAGCCCAGAAATCGGGTGCTACTGATAAATCACCTCTAATGATGGCAATGCCACCGCTAGGTACAGTATTACTAGCTGTACTCGATTGAGCTTGCGATGAAGCAGTTGTTGAACTTGGCATACTCGACGCTAGAATCTGGCTACTCGCAATCGTTGCGATCGATGCCACGGTGTTTTTCGCGGTTGAGCCACCGCCACCGCAACCGGTGAGCGCCAGGCTAAAAATACAGAGCAACGTTATCAGTATGCTTTGGCTGCGGGGCCAACCCACTGCTAAATAAAAGAAGGTCATAATGCTAATTCCTGGCTCGGGTGTAATGAAGTTGGGGTCAATAGTTCACCCAATGCCACTTTAATTGAGCTATACGAATTATAGTCAGGCGGCGCATGTCACCTCATATTCGTTTTGTCTAAGCATTTGGGGAATCCGAAAAAAAAGAATAAGTATAGGAAAGACAGTTTGCGCAAAAGCAAATGTGGCGGGGTCGAACTGTAGAACATTACAAAATTTCTAATTTACTGACATCACTTGGTAAAATATTTAGCGTTGGCTCTCTAATACGTATCCATGAATTTAGAATGTAGCAGTGTAGTAAAGTTAAAGCATGCTAAAGGGATTCGATAAATCACAGTTAAATAAAGCGTCCATTTGCTTTGGGCGCTTTAACGAGAGGCAGTCAATTGTTCACTATTTTTACTTTTTTCGTTAAGGGCTTCAGCGCTACTTCGATGCCTTTTTGTAAGAGTTCCTGATCTTTTTCGCTTTCAAATAAACGCGGCTTTAAATCATTCATAGCATCTTTTGTATTGATGATGTAGGGAATACTGATCCCACCATAAGAGGTGAATAACCAATTGCCCTCCGCATCATAAGCGTCAATTTCGAGACTCAAGCCTAAACGGCTTCCCGTCCACTCCATATTCATTCCAGAACCAAAACCCTTAATCTCCAAACGGGCTTTTACATTATCCCATTTTGCTGATTGCCCACTTAATTTTGCGGCTCGGGAAACCACAGCGGGAATCAGCGCTATATCAAAGGATGCCTGACTTTTAAGATCCAATAAAAACTTTTGTTTTTCTGGACGAATTTCTTTATTAGCTAGATTAGGCAATAAGAATAGCCGGTCTACTCCTTTGGGCATGGAGGTTGGATCTAGCTTAACATTAACCGGCGTTAAGCCTAAAAGTTGTAATTGTTTGATGAGAGCATCTTGAATTTCGGGCACTTCTTGCGGAACAGCAGCAAAATCATAAGCCATTGGTAGTATGGCTATGCGAGCATTTTTAGGAATAGTTGGAAACTTTTCGGCGTAACTATTCGGATCGGGTTCACCGGCGAATAAAATGGTTGAAATAAAGACGCAGGAAAACGAGATAAAGTGAATCATTTTTTTCATATGTACATCCTTTTGTAATATTGATGGGAATAATAGTATTGAAAGAAAACGCACATTTAAGCAGGGCGCATGAAGGGAAAACTTAATCAGCAAAACATACTACAGACCTATTCATACTTTAGCCAAATGCAGAGAGAATATTTCGTTGTTTGCTATCGATTAATTCGTCTCGCAACGCTTTAAAAATGAAAGAAGTAAAAACAAAATAATCACCAATTCTTTCAAGCAATTTTAAAGAGTATTTGTATTGGTTACTTGTGCCAAAATTTCTGGTGGATAGGTAATACGAACATGCTCCAAAAACTCCTGTAATAAAAATTCTTTTGTGGTTTCAATGGTTTCTGGAAATTCAAAATATTCCGGATTGAATCCACCGAAATGAATATTCATTTCAAGTGCAAAACGGCTATTAATAGGAATGCGGAAAAATGGCTGTGGCTCACCCATGCTGGGATGACCAGTTTTACCGCGATACCAATGCATGCCATTCTTCATTATTTTTTCCAAATCACTAGCTTTTTTGGGATAAATCCACAAATGTGTTTCAGAAAAAGGGAGGTCATTGAGTTTGAGCTCCTCAATAGATTCTGCATCTAAAGGAGAATAACTTTTAACCATACGATCAATAATCCATTCAGCACAGGATTCGCCATCTAAGAAATTATAATTTTTTTCACGTTCATCCAAAGAATGAACAATAGCTACGGTTAGAAACAAAGTACCTGCATCAATCGAGGAATTCTCAAAGCGATAACTCCATGCATTTTTTATTAAAAGAATATAACGTTCGTTGGGTGGAGGGCCGCCTTGATAAACACTTTGATTAAAAATATCTATATCGCTAGGGGCCAATACAGAATCAGTTGTTGATTGATGCTGAGGAAGACTAATTAATAGCTCAACCCCGTCCAAGCTGTAAACCACCAGCGGTGCGTGCTGATATTCTGGGCTGAGAATTTGGCTAAGCTTGGCCATTTATACCAATCCTTGCAGTTGTTTTAACATATCAGTAAAGGTAGTTTGGCCACCATTTGCCATGTTCATTGCACCACTAAATTTAGCGGCGTTTACCGATGTGTCACTCATTAATTTATTAACGTTTTTTTCTCTCTCTTGGTGCACCGGGTGCCCGGGGCTAACCAATGATTTAATAGTGTTTGCAAGCTTATTGCGTTGGCCGAGCAATGAAATTGCCGCTGCACGTTTACCACTATAAGAAACCACATCCGACGCTAATTGCGCTTTTTTACCTTTTAACAAATTAATTGTAGTTGTTGTGTCGCCAACAGGATCTATGAAACGAAACTTCTGATTGGAGAGCTCACCCGTTACTTTACTCAAGGCTTGCACTAGCAGTGCTGCGCCTTCGCCTTCAATATGCCAATTTAATGATGAGGTACGGTTTTGGTTTTTCATTAATACTTCTGCAAGCGTACTTGCTGCCAATTGAGCATTATTTGCATGTTTGGTCGGATTGCTCCAAAAACCTAACTCATTAACCACATGGGAAGGATTGTAAAATAATACAGTGGAGCTTGTTGATGTAAGCTTCAGAGCGTTTTCACTCGCATGTTCATTGCTAGAGCAAGAGCCATTAATGACTATATTTGCACCAGAGATCGCCAACCCTAATGTATCTTTTATCGTTAAATTTGAGCCTACCTTGCCAACACTATACAACCCCGCCTTTTTCCCATCACCCGCATAAGCTGAACGCAGATCAGTGATATAGACACCCACTGGGCTATTCGCATCCACCTGCAGAATCTTGTAACAGATTTGCACGTGTTTAACACGCTCCATATGTTCAAAAGCATTGTTCATATTTTGGTAGCTGCCGCCCTGGCCTGCGGTAGCGCGCAGTCCTTGAATATGACGAATGATTGTTTGGCCGTCATGGCTTTTAGGGTCAACCAGACTGATAAATTGGGGAAGCAGGCTGGCTTTGATTTTTATCGGCCTGCCACAATTGCCTTTTGTTAGGGGTGAGAAAAAAACAAACTTTTTGGCATCCTTGGTAGTTACCAGAGTAGTAGACATAGCTAAGTCCTTTTAGGTTAGGGGGGATTAAATAATGAGCAACATTATCATGATTCAATTTTGTCGTCAAAAACATTATCGAATAACATTAGCTGACGAGATTCCTCTAATCGTGATCGTGAGATATATCTCGTATTTGCTATTCGTTGACAGTCAAAAAACCTTCCACTACTCTGCCCCCGTGACGGCAAAATCCGTTGCCGGGATTGCAACCCCCGATGAATCTAATAGGCACATAACGCACTTGCGTCTTTGTGTCCTCAGCACAGCTATACCTACGTTATGGTGGCTGGGCGAGGCCGCCTTCGGGTGGGCCGGTGTTATTAGGTTCCGGTGGTTGCAACCTTGTCCAGTCCACCTCCATGAATTGCAACCTCATGGAGGTGGTTTAAAAACCTAATAGTGAGATTTCATTATGGATAATATTACTCATCTTCCAGGGGCAGAACCCCATCGTACTATCACGCTGACCGCTTCCCAATACGCGCTTTATCAAACCAATTGCATCGAAGTAAATACACCAGACGGTGAATATTTAGAAAGCATTGGCCAACAAATTCAAAACGATTTAGCTGAAACCAATACCTATCAATTGCGGGACAATATTTATTTGGTCGCATGTTTGTTGGGCAAAATTAACGAAGATGTTGAGCTACCTACGCACGCAGTTTCAGGGCTGGCAGATTTGTTTTATCGAATGCAGGATTTATGTGGGGAGCATTTAAAGTAAAAGTTGAAATTTTTAAGATAATTTTTGCTGGAAAAGTAAGCTAATTTTTAGGTAATCCACTAAAAATTAGCTTTGCGATTAAGAGTCGTAGAGCAAAGCTTAAAGATCCGCATCGCAAATTCCCAAACAAACAAGATGACTTGTTCGCCGCTTCTGGCACAATGCGCCTCGCTATTATTGCGCTGCGCCAAAAGCGCACCGCATGGCACCCAGTTTTATACCATTTAACTAATTTATCCCTAAGGGCGCACCGCTCCAGCCGTTCACAGGTAATAACATGTCCAGCACTGATACGCCCAAATCCTCTCACCTCGCCCTAACCGTTGCCGCGCTGGGCGTAGTCTTCGGCGATATTGGTACCAGCCCGCTTTACGCATTAAAAGAAACCTTTAACCCTGCACATGGCATCCCCTTTTCCGAAGCTGCAATTTTAGGCGGACTGTCAACTGTGCTTTGGGCACTGACGTTTGTGGTTACGATTAAATACGTCTTGTTGGTAATGCGTGCGGATAACCATGGCGAAGGCGGCACCATGGCGTTGTTGGCGCTAGTTTTTGAATCCATTAAGGACCGTCCGCATTGGAAGCCTTATCTGCTGATACTCGGTGTCCTGGGTGCCTCATTATTTTATGGTGATGCGGTGATAACGCCGGCAGTGACAGTGCTAGCAGCACTTGAAGGGCTGGAGGTAGTTACTTTAGATTTTAAACCATACGTAGTACCCATTGCGGTTGGGGTAATCATTGGTTTGTTCGCGTTGCAACGCACCGGCAGCTCCAAGGTAGGCGCTATTTTTGGGCCCATTACTATTGTTTGGTTTCTAACACTCATGGTGTCTGGCATTAATGGGATTATTCAAAACCCGGTCGTGTTAAACGCAATTAACCCTATGTATGCCCTGCATTTTTTAACAGCTCATGGTTTGGCTTCATTTATTGTGTTGGGTGCAGTTGTTCTGGCGGTAACCGGCGCTGAAGCACTCTATGCCGATATGGGACATTTTGGCAAAAGCCCGATTCGCACCGCATGGTTTGCATTAGTTTTCCCCGCCTTGATTTTGAATTACTTTGGTCAGGGCGCCATCATCCTGCAAGACCCGTCCACTATTGTGAATCCGTTTTACCATATGTTTCCCGACTGGGCGCTTTACCCGGTGATAGTGCTGGCAACCTGCGCCGCTGTGATTGCCTCGCAAGCCACCATTGCGGGTACTTATTCGTTAACCAAACAAGCTGTGCAATTAGGTTTTCTGCCACGGTTAAAGGTTGTTCAGACATCAGCCAAAGAAATCGGCCAAATTTATTTGCCTGGAGTAACGACGTTAATGCTCCTTGTGGTGATATTAATTGTTATCACCTTTCGCTCTTCAACTGCCCTCGCATCAGCTTATGGTTTGGCGGTTACAGGGGATATGCTGGTGACGAGCATCCTAACCTTTTTTGTCATTTTCTACGGCTGGAAATTACCTTTGGCCGTTTGTATCGCGGCAACCAGCGTATTCGTCGTTATTGACCTGGCACTGTTCGGCGCAAGTATTATTAAAGTATTCGATGGTGGCTGGTTACCCGTCGCTATAGCGCTGACCGTATTTGTTATTATGACAACCTGGCGCCGTGGCCGTGACGTGCTGTTTAACCGTCTGCGCTCTTCGTCCGTACCGCTGGATGTGTTATTGCCTACACTCTTTATCCAGCCGCCACTACGTGTACCCGGCACGGCAGTCTTCTTAACTGCTACGCCAGAAGCGACGCCGCATGCCTTGCTACATAATCTTAACCACAATAAGGTATTGCATGACCGTGTTGTCTTTCTGAATGTGGATGTCAGCAACGTTCCCTGGATTAAGACGGAGGAATCTTGCGAAGTCGAAGACCTGGGCAATAACTGTTATCGCGTTATCATCCATTTGGGCTTTATGAACCAACCGGATATTATCCATGCCCTCAAGGCCTGCGAACCTAAGGGGTTGGGCTTTAACATTATGGAAACCTCTTTCTTTTTATCGCGCGAGAAAATTGTGCCGGTGGCAACCCTTGATAGCGGCATGCCGCTTTGGCAAGAACGTTTGTTCGCCATGATGGCGCGCAATGCAGGCACCGCGGTGGATCACTTTAATATCCCGACCAACCGCGTAATTGAATTGGGTACCCAGGTGGAGATTTAAAAACACGCTATGTCCTCGTCACCCATTAAGCTGCAACTCGATACCGTCATCATAGGTGGCGGTATCGCTGGTTTATGGCTGGCCAATCGACTGACAAGTGCGGGTTTCAGTGTTGCCCTGCTGGAACACAAAGCCTTGGGGAGTGACCAGACGATTGCCTCACAGGGCATGATTCATGGCGGTATGAAATACACATTAAGTGGTGCGCTTACTGGAGCATCCGAAGCCATTGCCGACATGCCGCAGCATTGGCGCGCGTGTTTGTGTGGCGAGGGTGATGTTGATTTACGCAATACACGAATTTTGAGCGATCACTTTTATTTATGGTCCGGCGATAGCATAACCGCCAAGTTAACAAGTTTTTTTGCCAGTAAAGCAACGCGAGGTCGTGTTGACCAAGTATCCGACGCGCATCGCCCACCGCTGTTACGGCATCAGGATTTCAAGGGAAATCTCTATAAACTCGTCGATATTGTGCTCGACGTACCCAGCCTGATCACTAATCTTGCAAACAATATTGAAGGCTCAAGCTTCCTGATCGATTGGTCGCAATCCCGGCTGGAGAAAGACGCCAGCGGCACTGCACGCCTGATCATAAAACACGGCGAGCACGAGTTTGAAATCAATGCCCAACGTTTTATCTTCAGCGCCGGTCAAGGCAACGCCGATTTACTAAGGCAACTCGGACTAACCAGCCCTGCCATGCAATTGCGTCCATTGCAGCAGGTATTGGTCAAGCACAATCATCCCTTCGTTTTTTTTGGTCATTGCATGGGCACTGACACCACGCCCCGACTAACCATCTCCAGCCATAAGCTGAACAATCATGAACAGGTTTGGTATTTGGGTGGCAGCCTCGCCGAAAAAGGTGCGGTAATGTCAGCAGAACAAGTGATTGCTGCAGCTCAGCAAGAGCTGGGCGAGCTGATTCCCTGGGTGGATTTAAGCTACGCCGAGTGGGCAACGCTACCCGTTACCCGGGCCGAACCCCTACAGCCTAATTTCATTCGCCCCGACAACGCCTTTGTTGCATCCGCAGCCGGCTGTAACAATGTACTCGTGGCTTGGCCGACTAAGTTGACGCTGGTGCCCAACCTCGCCAATCAAGTGCTTGATCTTTTACCAACAACAAGCCTGATTCCAAAAATCGACGCTACAGCTGCAATTACCAGATTACGCCAGATATTGCCCACTCCACCGGTCGCCCAAACTCCCTGGGAACTAGCCTTTCCTCCTCCCATCAGCGCCGAAGAAGCGCTTAATTTGAAATTTCGCGAACCTGATGATGTTGAGGAAGATGAGTAATGTTGCCGCATACACGACTGGGTAAAACCGATCTACAGATCAGCCGTTTGGGTTTAGGCACCGTTAAATTCGGCCGCAATCAAGGCGTCAAATTTCCAGAAGCTTTTGCGCTCCCCAGTGATTCCCAAGCTCGCGAGCTGCTGCGCCTCGCCCGCGACCTGGGCATCAATTTGCTCGACACGGCTCCCGCTTATGGCGTGAGCGAAGAACGTCTCGGCGGCTTGCTTCGTGGTGATCGCAAAGAATGGGTTATTTGTTCCAAGGCCGGCGAGAGCTTTGACGGTGAGGAATCTCGTTTTGACTTCAGCCCTGCAGCCTTGCGCAAAAGTCTCGACCAAAGCCTGCGCCTACTGCGCACGGACTACCTTGACATACTTCTTATTCATTCCGATGGTAACGACCTGGACATTATTCACCGCGACCAGGTTTTAAACAGCCTTGCTCAATTCAAACAAGAGGGTTGGATTCGCGCCTTCGGCATGTCCACCAAAACTGTGGCTGGCGGCTTGCTCTGCGCTGAGGAAGCGGATGTGGTAATGACAACCTATGATCCGGATTCTGAAGCTGACCAACAACTGTTAGATGAATGCGCAGTACGAAACACCGGAGTATTGCTTAAAAAAATCTTTAATAGCGGTCACTTATTGAATCCGACTCCGGCAGAACCAAAAAGCAAACCTAACGCCGGGCAAAAAGCCCAAACACCTCGGACTGCGATAGAACGTCAACTACAGTTAATTTTTTCACATAAAGCCGTCAACAGTGCCATAATCGGTACCCTGAATTGTCAACATCTGCGCGACAATGTTGCTTGCGCACTTGATGTCCTCATCGCTTAGCTAGCGCAGAATATTGATCAAGAAAATTTATGTCATCACTCGCCACCACAACCGCATCGCAAACAACGGAATGGCTCGACGCCATCCACTGGAATAGCGACGGCCTGATACCTGCCATTGCCCAGGATGCTAGCACCGGCCGGATTTTAATGATGGCGTGGATGAACCGTGAAGCACTCGCGCTTACGGCCCAACTGGGCCAAGCGGTATATTTTTCACGTTCACGCAATAAGCTATGGCACAAGGGAGAAAGCTCCGGTCATATTCAGCAAGTCCATGAAATTCGTCTGGATTGCGATGAAGATGTGATTATTTTGCACATAGAGCAAATCGGTAACATCGCCTGCCACACCGGTCGCCACTCCTGCTTTTATCGCGTACTCAAAGATGGACAATGGCAAATTGTCGAGCCAGTATTAAAAGACCCCAGCGAGATTTATCTATGAACAGCGACATGCGCAATGACATACTCCTGCAGCTGACGCAGATTTTAGAGGCGCGTAAAAATAGCGACATAGACACTTCTTATGTTGCCAGTCTGCACAAAAAAGGTTTAAATAAAATTCTGGAGAAAGTTGGCGAAGAATGCACCGAAACCATTCTTGCGGCCAAAGATGCACACCTTAGCGGTGATAATAACGAAGTCATTTACGAAACTGCCGATTTATGGTTCCACTCTATGGTTATGCTTTCACATTTGGGGACAAATGTTGATGCGGTACTTAATGAACTTGCGCGCCGTTTCAACGTCTCTGGTCATGACGAAAAAAAAGCCCGTAGCACAACTCACCAAAGCGATGCGATCAATCAGCGTGACGACTAATTACAGCAGCAATGCTGATAAATAACAGTATCAATCATTAATTTACAAAGAGAGAGATTTATCATGAGCGTAAATAACATTATGGCCGCAGGCGACACTTTAGCCGCAGGTAACTTTGGCAGCCCCATGCAATTAATCATTTTGCTGGTGATCGTATTGTTACTGTTCGGAGGCAACCGCCTGCGCAACCTGGGTGGTGACCTGGGTAGCGCTATCAAAGGCTTCAAAAAATCCATGGGCGATGGCGAAAAGAAAGATGAAGACGAAGAACTTCCGCCACTGGCCGATGAAAACATGAAATTAGAAAAAATCATCAACCCGGAAACACCCAGCAACGTCAGCAAGTCGCAAGCGACCGCTGAAACAGTTGCCAAACCAAAAACGACCAGAGCTAGCAAACCAAAAGTGGTAGCCGCTAAAGAGCAAAAATAATTATGTTTGATATCGGCTTTTCTGAAATCATCGTTTGCGCAGTAGTCGCCCTTGTGGTTATAGGGCCAGAACGACTGCCCGAAACCGTGCGCACCGTTGGTCTTTGGGTTGGCCGCTTAAAACGCAGCCTACATCAAACTCGTGTTGATATTGAACGGCAAATGGGTGTGGACGATCTTCGGCGTGAGCTACAAAACGAAGATATCATGCGCAACATTGAAGATGCCCGAGTTAAATTTAATGAAATCATGAGCCAACACACTATACCTAACGATGCCGATCAAAATAATACTTCACAGATTTATGAAAACGAACCTGAATTTCCGGACCATGCTCACTTGCTCGATCACGAGCAAGAACACAAAAAAATAGCGCCGACATCCGATACTGACATCAGCACTCCCACTGCCACCGACAGCACCAAAACACCATGACAGATACCGATCAAAATAACGATAAAGAAGTACCCCTGATCCAGCACCTTTTAGAATTACGTACACGCTTACTGCGTATCGCTATTTTCGTTGGTATTGCTTTTCTCGGATTATTTAATTTTTCTAACGAAATTTATGCAATCGTTGCTGCGCCTTTGCAAAAACTATTGCCGGCTAACAGCACCATGATTGCAACGGATGTTGTTTCTCCCTTTTTAACACCCATGAAACTTTCATTGTATGTCGCCCTGTTTGCGTCCATTCCCTTTATTCTCTATCAAATTTGGGCATTCGTTGCACCCGGTTTATATAAACACGAAAAAAGCACTGCGTTGCCGCTATTGGTTTCAAGTGTTTTATTATTTTATATAGGCATGGCCTTCGCTTACTTTGCTGTCTTCCCTCTGATATTTAGTTACATAACCAATTCCGGTCTAAAGGGCGTAGCCAACATGACCGACATTACTAAATATCTGGATTTTGTAATGCAAATGTTTTTTGCCTTTGGCTTTGCATTCGAGATTCCCGTTGCCACCATTATTTTAATTCAAACAGAAGTCATTTCTGCGCGCGCGCTTATTAAGAAACGTCCGTATGTGATCGTTGGCTGTTTCGTTGTCGGCATGATTCTTACTCCACCTGATGTTATGTCACAAGTATCACTTGCAGTACCCATGTGGTTGTTATTTGAAGTAGGGGTTTATATAGGTTTATTTATTGAGAAGCGGAAAACGAAAACCTCAACAGAACTCGTATGATTCAGCTCTTACTATAAAGCGTCGAATTTTTTAAGCTAATATTCAAAGCATCACAACAATTAGCATCCGTGGTGCTAAAAAAATAATAACAATACAGTCTTGCTGCCGAAAGAGTCGTCATTCTCGCGTATATTCCTAAAATTCCGAGTCAGAAATATGCTGAAACACAAATTAATACCCACCAAAATTTGCGCAACGCTATGGCTGCTGTGTAGCCTATCATCTCATTCTGTAATGGCGGTTGACGCCCCTTCAGCCGCAACCACAGCAACTAAGAAAGAACCTTGGCAGCTTGCTCAAGAAACCGAGGTATGGTCGCCAGAGCCTTCCGTCGTGGCTGCACCGGTCAATGGTGCCCCCTCTGACGCAATGGTATTGTTTAACGGAACTAACCTCGATCTGTGGCAAGGAGAAAAAGAGGGCGCCGCTAAATGGCAAATTAAAAAGGGCGAGTTAATTGTCGAGCCAACTACCGGCAACATTAAAACCAAAGAATCTTTTTGCGATGTGCAATTACATGTTGAATGGATGACACCTACCAAAATCACTGACGCACAGGGGAAAATTTTAGAAGGTCAAGGACGCAGCAATAGCGGTATTTTTCTGCAGGAAAGATACGAAGTGCAAGTATTAGATTCCTATCAAAACAAAACCTATCCTAATGGCCAGGCAGGATCTATTTACAAACAAGCCGTTCCCTTAGTCAATGCTTCTCGTGCACCCGGAGTATGGCAAACTTACGATATTATTTTTTCTGCACCCACCTTTGACGCCACTGGAAAATTAACGTCACCAGGAAGAATTACGCTATTGCACAATGGTGTGCTGGTGCAAAACAATACTGAAATTCAAGGCGCAACGGCATGGATTGGAAAACCAGAGTATAAAGCTCACGGCTGTGCGCCCTTGTTACTACAAGATCATGGCAACCCCGTTCGTTTTCGCAATATCTGGATTCGTAAATTATAGCGGCTAGTTTGATGCAATCTTTTTTTGCCGCGCTTTTTACTATCTAATGTGTCAGCACGCTAAACTCATCGCAAACTTTATCTTTCATTGGGCACTGCTCTTCCGAGCGTGCCTTGTGAAATTTTTTAATCCATTTTTAGCATGCAATTTTTTCCTTAAAACTTTTACCATACAATTTCTTAACAACTTTTTATACATGTAGCTTTTACATACACTATTTTCGCATACCTTATCTACTTATAGCTTGGCAGGTGCAACTATGTCTTTCGTAAAATTATTATTAACCTGTTTGATACTAATCAGTTACAGCGCACCTTCTTTTACTACAGATATTGCTAATCCGCTTGCCGCTTTTAAAGAGGATCCACTATGGATCAGCGCCGCTGCGGTGACTATCGCTGGCAACAAGCTTAAAGTTAGCGAAAAAAAATCAACCAACAATAATATTATTGTTAACTCTGGCGATGTTAAAAAAGGCAAACATTTAACTAGCAAAGTATATTTTGGAGACACACTGTTAACCATGGAGTACTTGCTGCCCCAGCAATCAAGTGCAAAAATATTTTTACAAGGCCGTTATGCGGTTACGCTTTCACCTAAAAGCAAAAATAATGAATGGCAAAGCTTATCGGTTAAGTTTCGCGCACCACGATTTAATGAAGCAAGTCAAAAAAGCCAATTAGCGTTTTTTTTAGAAGTGCGTATTAATGGCGAGTTGGTTAGCAATAATCAACTGCTAAGCCAACAGGATGAAAATGCTATTACACCTTGGGAAAGTAACTCTGGGCCTACGACCATTCTCGCTAATGGACCCTTTGCATTTCGACATTTTAATTCGTTACCCGCAGATTATTCCAACGTGATGCCACCCGAAAAAAACGGCGGCGCCACCAATGCTGCCGAGCTAATTGAGTATGTAGCACTGGGAAAAGAAACATTTGAAGCTGTTGGCTGTAATGTTTGCCATACCACGACACCCGATAGTACTGCCGCCAGCACCGGCCCCAATTTATTTGGTTTGTTTAGACCTGAACCGCGTCCTCGTGATGTGGTTGAAGGTGGTGAAGGTCATCGCTTTACCATTAAAGCAAATCAAGAATATTTAGTTCGCAGCATTCGCTCTCCTGCAGATCAATTAGCCATTCACGAAACCGGCATAAAAAAAGGCGAAGCCTATCCTGCGCTTATGCCGCCAATATCCACTGAAGTTGTTAGCGATATGCAAATTGAAGCTATTGGTGCCTATTTGGCAACGCTCAACGAACCGCAACATCAGGGCCCGGTAACACGTCTGATGAAACAGGGTAGCGTTGAAAAATATGATCCCATTAACGACAGACTACAGTTGTTAGTAAACGATCAGGTGCGCATTCAACGTGGACCACTCGTGAGCGCCATCAATTCCGGAGCTTCTGCCCGAGCTATACACGTTGGCTTGGCGAATAGTATTAATTATTCTTTTGACCCACGCATACTTGCCATAGTAAAAATTTGGCAAGGTGGATTTTTAGACATGACCGGCGAATTCACTAATCGCGGCGGCAAAGGTTTAAAGTTGGGTTTCGAAAGCCGGGAAATTAATTTAGGCGAGCAACAATATTTGCTAGCGCCACTGAATAGCCAGGGAAATCTAATTGATTTTTCGTTTAAGAATGCGAAATTTGGCGATGCAGAAGTCATTAAGAAATCATTTCAAAGCACGCAAGATCACCTTGCGCAATTAGCGAAAGTTGATGCGCAATTTCTCGGTTACACGCGAAATTCAAAAGACAAACAGCAAGCACCAATTTTTCGTTATCGCGTGGGCGAAAATATACTTAACATACAAACAACAATTTCCGATAGTGGAGATCTAGGTGTCCACATCACCGGAGAATTAACAAGAGCGCAAACATTTTCAATCAATAACATACTCTTGCAAGCACCAAAAATAAATGTTGGTGAATTAGCAAACTCCGTGTGGACCTTGCCAGCCGGAAAAATTAATGCGCAACTAGAAGCAAAAATGGCATTGGTAGCTAACCCTTGGCACGCCCCTAAATCAATTTTTGATAATCGCAAACAACTGCTAAACATTGTTGCAGCAACGGCAAATTTACCGGCTGGCTACACTGTCCAAAATTACTATCCACCCAAAGACAATTTTGGCCGCGAACAATTATTTGAAGCGCTCGGTCTCGCGCTAGCAGCCGATGGTACACAAGTTGTTGCAACTCGTACTGCTGGTATATGGCGCATAGTAAAAGGTGAATGGCAACTATTTGCCGAAGGTACTTTTGATAGCCTTGGTGTGCTGATAGAAGATAAAAAAGGTCTCACAGTAGTGGTTGGACAAAAAGCTGAATTAACACGCATCAGTGATATCAATGGCGATGGGATTGCCGACACTTATGAAACACTTTTTGATGCCCATTCATATCACGGAAATTATCATTCTTATATGCATGGACCAGTGCGTGGCGCTGACGGAGCCTACTATATCAATATCAACCTCGCCGATGGCAGTGATGGTGTTGCCTATAATGCCGGAGGCAAATATATGGGCAGTGTCGGTGGCTTTAGCGGTTGGAATATTCGCGTGGACGCCACTCATAACAAAAATAGCAAGAATAAAAAACCTGATAACAAAAATACAGCCAGCAATAATTTCACACCTTGGGCACCTGGCTTGCGCAGCCCTGCAGGAATCGCATTGAGTCCCGATGGGCGTCTTTGGTATTCAGAAAATCAAGGCGAATATGTTGGCACATCAAAAATTTTTGAAATCGAACAAGAAAAATTTTATGGCCATCCCGCAAGCCTGATTGATTTGCCAGGCATGACCCCGGACTCACCCGAAATAGCCTGGAACAAGGTCTCCGACAAGCGAGTTAGGGCCATCATATTGCTGCCGCACAATCGTGTTGCCAACTCTCCCGGCAACCCGACGTGGGATATCACTGCAGGAAAGTTTGGTCCCTTTACCGGGCAAATGCTAATTGGCGATCAAACCCAATCTAATTTATTGCGCGTGAGCACCCAACTGGTGGATGGCACTGAGCAAGGCAGTGTTATGCCGTTTATGGATGGCCTTGAGTCGGGCGTAATGCGCCCGCTATTTTTACCAGACGGCAGTTTGTTACTTGGTCAAACGGGACGCGGCTGGCAGGCAAAAGGCGGACACGTCGCCAGCTTGCAACGCATCGTTTGGGATGGCAAAACCATAGCACCGGCCATTAAACAAATGCTGGCTACCAGTGAGGGTTTTGATCTGGAATTAACGCAGCCTTTAATGACGTCTATCTTAGCCGAGCAAGTCGCTGAGAAAGTAACAACAGCGCTGGCCGTTGAATCCTGGGTTTATCGCGACGCACCGGATTATGGTTCTGATGAGCTCGGCTTACAGCAAGAAATAATTACTAGGGTGGTCATTAGCGAAGATCGCAAATTCATTAAAATTCGTTTAGGATCCCTCGCGCAAGCGCAAATACATCCACAGCAAACCGCTCGCGTTTATCATGCTACATTCAACGCCAAAAACTTGTTTGAAGCAGATGCGGCGGAACAGATGCACGCCTATTACACGCTTTATAAATTTCCGATAGCAAAAAAATAACAGCAGCGTCATTTTCACAACACGAAATGACGAAATGACGAAATTATTATTTGCTTAAAACTGTCATTCGCTAAAAACTTTCACTGACTTAGAAACTATTAGTTACTTAAAAAAATATCACTTACTTAATAGCTACTTTTTGGAAGTAGCTATGCTATCTAAGGTTGTACAATGAATCACAAAAACTTATCCCCACTTTTTATAATGCTGTTAGCCACACAAAGTTTTTCCGCCACTGAAGAAGTTATAGTCACCGGAAGCTATAGCCCCGTCAGCAACGAGCAACTTTCATCGTCAGTCTCCATTATTAATCACGAACAATTGCTGCAATTAAGCAGCCACAGTTTAGTAGATGCATTGCGTCAACTTCCCAGTATTTGGGTAGAAGAACAAGGCGGCCCAGGCGGTATTACCGCAATCAGCTTGCGCGGTGCGGAAAGCAATCACGTTTTGGTATTGCTTGACGGTGTGCAACTGAATGACCCTACTAATACCCGCGGCGGCGCATTTGATTTAAATGGAATTAATATTGAATCCGTGGCGCGCATTGAAATTATTCGCGGCTCACAATCCTCAGTGTATGGCTATGATGCACTGGCAGGAACAATTCACATCATCACAACAGAAGCCGGGAAAAACACTACGCAACTAAACGTATCTGTAGGTAACGACAATTACAAAACAGCGGGCATTTCAACCAGCGGTAAAATAAATCAAATCGGTTACGCATTTACGGCACAAACAAAAGATGCAGGCGAGCCTAAATTTTCTGACAAACAATACGGCAAAGTCGCGAGTGGCAGTACCGCAAAAAACAATGAGTTAATTGGCAAAGTAAACTGGGCAAATGCAATTCATCAATTGGATTTGACTTATCGTTACTTTGATGGCGAACGCACTTCGTTTCCGGAGCAAAGTGGCGGGCCCGTGCTTGCCGTGAGCCGCGAACTTGATTCAAGTGATTATACTGATCAAAGCAGTGCCTTGGGCTGGCGAATGAATGTCAATGATTTTTGGCAAAGCAAAACCCAGGTGAGTTGGTACAACCGCGATGAAAATATAAGTTCGCCAGGCATAGCGCCGTTTGATGCGGTACCCGCCAATGGCGCTGAAACAGAATTCACCCGCACCAATGCGCAATGGATTAATACCCTTGGCAACCAGAAAATCCTGTGGAGCAATATAGGTTTGGAAACCAAACACGAAGACGGCACTAGTAATGGTTATCTCGATTTTGGTTTTAAAATGCCGACAAATTTTTCTCTGGCGCGAACCGTTAATAGCGCATTTATCAATCTCAATGGCTACGCCACCAAGGATTTATTATTGAATGCTAACCTGCGTCGCGATGACGCAACCGATTCAAACTCGAACAAAAAGATAGCGGCAAAAAATAGCACGCAAGCAGGTGCACGCTATCAAATAAATGAGGCGATCAATGTATTTGTAAACGCCGGGCAAGGTTTCAAATTACCCAGCTTTTTTGCGCTGGGCCATCCGTTAATAGGCAACTCAGAACTTAAACCTGAAACCGCAACTACGCGCGATATCGGCATTGAGTGGCAACAAACTCACTACACAGCACGCATTAGTTATTTCGATCACCACTATCGCAATTTAATTGATTTTGACAGCGAAACATTTCGCAATGTGAATCGCTCTCGTGTTGAGACATCCGGCATAGAAGCCGAAGCGACTTGGCAAACCACAACACAATTGCAGCTCCGCGCACATGGTACTTACACGGATATTGACATGCTATCGTCAAACAATCATTTGCTGGGCAGACCGCAAACCAAAGTTGGCGCCTCGGCAAATTATTTAATTAATAACAATTGGAAAATAAATGTGAATTATTTGTGGGTGAGCTCACGTTTCGCAGTAAGCCGGTATAGCGGCACAGATGTAGAACAAACACTCGATGCTTATAACCGTATAGATACTACGGTGACCTGGCAAATCAACGCAAAAACAAAACTGGATTTACAGTTAGAAAATATTGCCGACGAACATTATTACAGCGATATTGGCTTTCCGGTTATAGGGCGTAGCGCTTTGCTAAACTTCACCTTATCGCTTTAATAACCTAACAAAAAATGCAACAAAAAAAAGGGTAGCCGAGGCTACCCATCAAAACGACTCATGAAGCAGTCGAAGAGGAAACTCACACAAAACTACACACTACATTTTTACACTTGCACTTGCACTAAACCATCTTCTACGCGCACTGGATATACCGATATGGTGTATTCAGGTTTCTCGACGCATTCACCCGTACGTAAATTGAAATGATCTTTGTACAGTGGCGAAGCAACAACAACTTCATCGCCTATAGAACCAATAATGCCGCGCGATAAAACATTAGCTTCGCCCACTGGATCAAAATTAGATACCGCAAAGACTTCATTTAAACGGCGCGAATTAAACAATGCGATTTGTTGCTTATTAACTAGCGCGCACAGGCCGGTATCAGGCAATAGGTCTTGATATTCACACACGCTAATCCAGATTTTTTCGCTCATATACATTTCTCTTAATAATGTGTCACTGCATCACTGGACCACCATTCGCGCAAGGGCGAGCATGGCCATGTCTTGATTTAAATTCAGGCGATTAATAAATAAAGTAATTAATCCGCCAGCTCCACCAATTCAATTCTACTTTCGCGCTCGGTTTTAAAAGCCGGGCGAACCTGGCCGCGCTCTGCTACATAAGCGAGATTATCATCGCGCTGATCGGAATTGATAAAGTGCTTAAAGCGTTTCAGGCGCTCTGGATTTTCAATCGTGGTTTTCCATTCACATTGATATTGGTCGATGTTGTATTGCATTTGTGCTTCCAATTCATCAGCAATGCTCAGTTTATCTTCTATCACTACTTTTTTGAGATAAGCCAATCCGCCTTCCATATTTTCCAGCCATACGGAGGTACGTTGCAAACGATCACCTGTGCGAATGTAAAACATCATTACGCGGTCAATATATTTAATCAGCGTTGCATCATCTAATCCGGTCGCGAATAAATCAGCATGACGTGGACGCATGCCGCCGTTACCACACACAAATAAATTCCAGCCATTCTCGGTCGCAATCACACCAAAATCTTTTGATTGTGCTTCCGCACATTCGCGCGTACAACCAGACACACCAAACTTGATTTTATGGGGTGCACGTACGCCCTTGTAACGATTTTCCAGGGTAATCGCCATGCTTACGCTATCCAGCACTCCGTAACGACACCAGGTGCTGCCAACGCAGGATTTCACAGTACGTAAAGATTTGCCGTAAGCGTGGCCTGTTTCAAAACCGGCATCGACTAATATTTTCCAAATAGCTGGTAACTGATGTAATTGCGCACCAAATAAATCAATGCGCTGACCGCCGGTAATTTTTGTATAGAGCTTGTAATCTTTTGCAACTTGGCCGAGAACAATTAATTTATCAGGTGTAATTTCACCACCCGCAACACGCGGCACGATTGAGTAAGTGCCATCTTTTTGCATATTGCCGAGGAAAATATCGTTAGTGTCTTGCAAACCAATGTGTTTTTCATCCAACACATATTCATTCCAAAATGCCGCGAGTATAGATCCCGTTGCGGGCTTACAAATATCGCAACCTAAACCATGACCGTGACCAGTCAACAACTCATCAAAGGTTTTAATTTTTTTGATCCGAACTATGTCTGCCAATTCTTTGCGCGAATGCGGGAAGTGTTCACAAATATGATTACTCACTTCAACACCGAGTTTAATCAGCTCCGCATCCATAACTTGTTTAGTCAGCACCGCACAACCACCACAACCGGTTGACGCTTTGGTGATGCCTTTAATATCGCCCATGGTGCTAGCACCATTTTGCACTGCGCAACAAATTGCACCTTTAGTCACATCAAAACATGAACATATTTGCGCAGATTCTGGCAGCGCATCTACACCCATCGCCATGCCTGCACCATCAACAGAAGGCAAAATTAAGCAATTGGGGTCTTCTGGCAAATCCATGCCATTCACACACATTTGTTGCAAGGTGCCGTAGGCTTCTACTTCGCCTACCAAGACTGCGCCTAACAATTTAGTGTTGTCAGCAGAAACAATAATACGTTTGTAAATTTCTTCTACGTCATTGCTGTAGGTGTAACTTAATGAACCGGGAGTATTGCCGTGCGCATCGCCAATGGAAGCAACATCCACTCCCAATAATTTTAATTTGGTGCTCATATCTGCACCGGTAAATTGTTCAGCACCGCCAGTAATATGCGACACAGCTACTTTTGCCATTTGATAACCAGGCGCTACCAAACCATAAATACGATTTTGCCAAAGCGCGCACTCACCAATGGCGTAGATATCTTTCATTGAGGTTAAACAATTATTGTCGATAGTAATACCACCGCGCTCACCCATGGTGATTCCGCATTTGCGCGCAAGCTCATCTTGCGGGCGAATACCGGCAGAGAACAAAATCATATCGGTTTCTAAATGACTGCCATCAGCAAAGTTCATGCGATAGCGCGCTTCGGTACCCGCAACAATTTCTGTGGTTGCTTTTTGTGTATGAATTTTTACACCCAGCGCTTCAATTTTACGGCGCAGTAATTTTCCACCGCCTTCATCTAGTTGCACCGCCATTAAGCGTGGCGCAAATTCTACAACGTGAGTTTCAAGGCCCGCAGCCTTCAGCGCAGCAGCAGCTTCCAAACCTAACAAACCACCACCAACAACCACACCGACTTTACTTTGCGTAGCGGAATAAGTAATAGCTTCCAAATCTTCGATAGTGCGATACACCAAACAATGTTCACCATTATTGCCACTAATCGGTGGCACAAACGGAAATGAACCTGTTGCCAGAATTAATTTATCATAAGCTTCACGGCGACCCGCTGCGGTGATTACTTCTTTGTTTTCAAAATCTATATCGATAACCTTATCTTTTAAGATAAATTCAATATTTTTTTCATGGTAATAATCTACTGTGGTCAGCGCTAAATCTTCTGCCGTCGAGCCAGAGAAATATTTTGATAACTGCACGCGGTCGTAAGCCAAGCGCGGCTCTTCAGAAAAAGTAATAACGTGATACTTTTCTGCATCAGCATGATTCACTAAATTATCAATAAATTTGTGGCCAACCATGCCGTTGCCGACGACTACAATACGTTGCTTCATAAAAATTCCTCTAACTTCAAGCTGATAATAGTTGTTGATTAGCGTCGACTGACCGCAATTGTTCTGATGTTAAAATGGCATTAAGCGATACTACGTGGCCGACAATGATCAAGGCCGGTGACTGCACTTGCTCAAGAATAACAGCAGCAGGGAAATCGCTTAAATGGGTAATAATATTGCGTTGATTTTTACGGCAACCATTTTCAATAATGGCCACCGGTATATTCGCGGCTAAACCACCGGCCAATAAATGTTGGGCAATGTCTGGCGCACGAGTTAAGCCCATATAAAAAACAAGGGTGTGATTTAATTGCGCAAGTGCATTCCAATTTACATCCAAACTTTTTTCAGCATGGCCCGTCACAAAGGTGCAGCCTTGGGAAATGCCGCGATGTGTTAAAGGAATATTTGCATAAGTGCTGCAACCAGAAGCCGAGGTAATGCCGGGAATAACTTCTGCATCAATGCCCGCTTTACGCAGCTCTAATAACTCTTCACCACCGCGACCAAATATAAAAGGGTCGCCGCCTTTAATACGGCATACGGTTAAGCCTGCTTGCGCCTGATGCACCAATAGTTGGTTTAAATCTTCTTGCGGAATACTGTGATTATCTTTAACTTTGCCAACATAAAGTGCCGGGGTATTTTTTGGAAACAATGCACGAATTTCCTGGCTTACTAATTGATCATAAAAAATAACATCAGCGCTGTTAATTGCGCGCATGGCTTTGACTGTTAATAAATCTGCATCACCAGGACCTGCACCCACTAACCAGACTTTACCTTCGCGATTTCCGCGTGGCTGGTATTGATCATTCACTGTTGAATGCAGTTGAATCATCTCTTGAGCGTTGTGAGCAGTGTGTTTCATCATCGCACCTTAAGTTTTTGCTAATTAATCTTGCGTGATATGACTAGAGCAAGGAGGGTGCCAATCTGCGGATCCGCATAGACTTAATAAATAAAGTCTTTAGGTTCAATAGGTTATGGATTTTTTAAAGCATGGCATGCGGTGCTATTTACAGAGCAGTGGAACAGATGACCTTAAGCTTGTGTTTTTATTTGGTGCGCGAACGCTCACTAATAATGCAAAACCGATAAATCATTTCAACCAAAAATGATCCAATATGGATCAAACAAGTGGTGCGCATAGCACCATAACAAAACATTTTTAGTTTTTTATGTGATTTAGTTGTGAAATACTGACCGCGTCTGTAGATGTGAGAATGAAATTTGACACTCAGCATTAATTAGATTTTAAATATTCCCCTTTTTAGCGCACGTTATTTTTCTCCGATTCTCAGGCGCAGATTGCTTAGAAAAAATTTTGTAACTTGAGAGAGTCGCAATAGCTCTATAGAGTAGATGTTTGATTTCCCCTAACACACCACCCCCAACAAGAGCTACGACGGTAACCGCTGCGATGCAAGCAATACAAACACCCGCTCTCATTGATAGCTTTGGCCGCGCCATTACCTATGCGCGCCTATCAGTGACTGATCGCTGTGATTTACGCTGCGTCTACTGCATGGCAGAAGATATGACTTTCCTGCCCCGCAATGAGCTGCTCAGCATAGAAGAGCTCACACTGCTAGGAAAGACTCTATGCGATCTTGGTGTAACTAAATTACGGATCACGGGTGGCGAACCGCTTATTCGTGGCGGCATCATTACACTGATGCAGAATCTGGGGCAGCTAACACAATTGCGCGAGCTCTGCCTTACCACCAACGGCACTCACCTGGCGCAACATGCGCAAGCTTTAAAAGACGCTGGCGTTCACAGAATCAACATCAGTCTTGACAGCCTTGACCCGACACGCTTTCGCGAGCTAACACGCTTCGGCGATATTCACCAGGTTTTAGCAGGCATTAAAGCTGCGCAACACGCGGGCTTTGAACATATCAAACTAAATTGCGTAGCACTCAAACATTACAATGCCGATGAAGCACAAAATCTGGTGAGTTTTGCCTTAGGTGAAGGTTTGGATATCAGCTTTATCGAAGAGATGCCGCTGGGCCAAATTAATAGCCACGGTCGCAACGCAGAATTTATAAGCAGTGCGGACTTGCGCGGAAAAATCAGCAAAGGATTTAACCTGGAGCCCATTACACATAACAGTGGTGGCCCCGCACGTTATTGGCAGATAAAAAATTATGCTTCGCGGATTGGTTTTATATCACCTCACTCGGAAAATTTTTGCAGTAGCTGCAACCGCATTCGCGTGACTGCTACTGGAAAATTAATTTTATGCTTGGGCCAGGAAAATAGTGTCGACCTGCGTGCGGCCATACGCGAACATGAGCTTCCAGAATTAGCGCTACGCAATAGTTTATTAAACGCAATTGCCTATAAGCCAGAAAAACATGATTTTGATTTGCAGAATGAACCACAGATTTTGCGGTTTATGAATACTACTGGGGGTTAACTCATCACCTACAAATAATGTAATCCGGACCCCGAGCCGCAGCTTACATCTTTGCAGGTTTGGATTGCTTCGCGGGCTCCACGACCGCAATAAAAACGAAATAATTAATAAGTAATGGGCAATCGACTCAACATGTCTTTGCGTGCGGCGATTAATTCTTTATAAGTTTGAATCATAGTGAAATTAACATAGCTACCATTGGTTTTTAATTCTGACTGCTGACGCTCGTATTCTGATATTTCATTCATCAACTTGGTACGTAATTCATCGGTGCGCGTTAAACTTATTCCAACCCCCACTGCAGTCGCATGCTTTTTCATTATGTCACCTCTCGTAATTTAATTAAGAACGTCAACTTTGGTATTTTTAAGCCTAGCCCAGATAATTTTATTTGATAATTTACCTCTAGACTTTTTACTTATGTTAAGGAAAAAAAATATGTATTCCCAAACCGATTAGGAATAAGCAAGGGTAAAAAACATTAAATACAAATGGGATGGCACTAAAAGCAGCTTTTAATTATGTTAGCTATCAAGAGATTAAAGCGAGCTTCTAATGTAAAAAATAAAAAAATATAGCGATAAGATTTATTCATTATTTTTTTAATTTCGATTTTTATAATGCCAACAAATACTCAATAAAAAATCCAGTGCTTTTGGCACTGGATTTTAGGGGTTGGCTGATACGCTTATGAAGTATCAATTTTAAAAAGTAGCGATTTTATAAACTATCGAATGCATCCGTTAATATGCAATCAAAACGACGGGCGTCATATTCTAATAAGCGGTTAACATCCTGCGGTTGAATAATATTTTTAGCGACAGCATCCTGTAATTTTTCCGCCATGGTGGTGCCGGTTAATTTGTTTTGCGCTTTCAAATAAGTACTCCATAAGGGGCCAAGCGCAAGCAACATTTGAAACGTGCTTTCGACACGGCCCATCGCATCTTCAGGATCATGGGATACAAAAACGTAGTGTGCCAACTGTTGCCGCACCGGATTATCTTCCATAATCAAATCGCCCAATTCGCGCACCAACTCATCACTGGGCTTCCAGACAATTTGCCCCCAAATCAAGGTGGTGTTTTTGATCAGTTTGCTAACCCAGCTGACGGGAAAGTTTTTCGCAAACTCGGTTAAGGCTTCCTGGGCTTTGTAGAGCGCCGCAGTTATGGCATATTCGGCATGCACATCTTCAGCACGAGTACGCGGGTGCGCTGAATGATATTTTAAAATCGCGCAGGCGATAAATAATTGACTGTGAACATCACCCAAGCGCGCCGATAGCAATTCACGGCGCTTAAGATTGCCGCCGAGCACGGCTAAAGCAACATCAGACATGGTTGCAAAGCTGGCGCTCAACACGTTAATCCGCTGATACCAACGCGAGCTAAATTTGTCGGCATTGGCTGGAACGCTACTGAAATATCCGCGCGTTAACCCCAGCACCAGGGTCCGCATATAGTTACTGAATACATGACCGAGATGAGCCATAAAAAGCGTATCAAAGGTTCTAAGGCCATGGGCTTGATCAGGTTCCTCCATTGCCAGCAATTCCTGGAACAAATAAGGATGGCAACGCATAGCGCCTTGACCAAAAATCATTAACGAGCGTGTAAGAATATTAGCGCCTTCCACTGTTATGGCTACCGGAACGCTGTGATAAGAATGCACAATGAAATTTCTTGGGCCTTGCTGAATGGCGCGACCACCCAGAACATCCATCGCATGCTCTACCGATTTACGCATAGTTTCAGTGGCGTGGTATTTAGCCATTGCGGTCATTACCGCGGGCGCACCAGTTTCCAATCCTTTGGTCACTAATTGGCGTAAAGCTTCCAGCATATAGGCACTGCCGGCAATTTCGGCAGTTGCTTCTTGCACGCCTTCAAACTTGCCAACTTCAGTATTGAATTGGCGTCTTATACGCGCATAAGCTCCCACCATTCGATAGTTCACTTCACCGCTTGCCGTAGAGAGTGCGGGCAGCGACACACCGCGGCCAGCACCCAAACATTCAATCAGCATCCGCCAGCCTTTTCCGGCCATGGCTGCGCCGCCAATGATCCAATCGACGGGAATAAACACATCGGTGCCAAATACCGGGCCGTTCATAAACGGCGCACCTGGATTGTGGCGCTTACCAATATCCATACCAGGATGATTAGCAGGAACCAATGCGCAAGTAATGCCGTATTCTTTCTTATCTGGATTGCCTAACAGGCCTTCGGGGTCATGCAACTTGAACGCTAAGCCAACCACAGTGGCAACAGGCGCGAGCGTAATCCAACGCTTGCTAAACGTGAGGCGTAAACCCAACACCTCTTTACCATCATGCATACCTTTGCAAACGATACCTGTGTCCGGAATTGATCCCGCATCTGAACCCGCCTCCGGGCCAGTTAAACCAAAACAGGGAATCTCTATGCCTTTGGCCAAATTCGGCAACCAAAATTGTTTTTGCTCTTCGGTACCGTATTTCATCAGCAATTCGCCAGGGCCGAGCGAATTAGGCACCATGGCTGTCACTGCTGCAGTCCCGGAACGGCTGGCAATTTTGCTCATGACCCGACTTTGGGCGAAAGGACTGAAGTCGTGGCCACCGAACTCTTTGGGAATGATCAGACCAAAAAATCCTTTGTCTTTGAGGTATTGCCAAGCCTCTGGCGATAAATCTTTACGATTGTGTTGAATATCCCACTCATCAAGCAGACTACAGAATTCACTCACCTCGTTATCCAAAAAGGATTGCTCTTCAGCGGTTAACTGCGGCAAGGTTATTTGTGCAAATTCGTTCCAGTTAGGCTTGCCACTAAACAGTTCCTTTTCCCACCAGGTAGTACCCGCCTCTAAGGCTTCACGCTCAGTAACACTCATGCTCGGCATGGTTTTTTTAAGCAAACCAAAGACAGGCTTGGTCAAGAGTGCGCGGCGCAAAGAGCCAATATTGATTAATAATAAAAAACCAATCAGCGGTATTGATGCCCAGGGTGACAATAAGCGCGGCTCAACTGTACTGAGCACCAACCAGGCCAATACCACTAGCGCAGATCCTGCTGAAAGAGCTAGTTGACGGTAAATGAAGAAAGCGGCCAAGGCCAAAATCGCAAGCAGCGAGACAATTAACATAGATAAACCCCCTTTTTATATTCCATACAGTGTGCATTGCCCATTCTAGCCTTAACCATAGACCATTACCCCCAACTTTTTGGATTTTATCTTTATTCTGCTGCAGCAATTAACACTGCTGCCATTAATGTTTTTTCAACAGCATCCGCCGCAATTTTATGATCGTCAACAATTTCAATTCGGCTATCAAGAATTTCATTTGCTGCCTGCACATCCAGCTGATTCACACTTAACACACCATTTTCTGCATTAAACATAAATACACCTTTTTCCGTACTCATTACCGCTTTTGCACGCAACGTATTTATACCTGTTAGCAAGCCAAATAGATGATTGAAATCAAATTGAATTTTTGGACTAAATAACCAGCCGCAACTATAAAAACCATTTGCCTGATTTTCACGGCGAATAAACTCTTTATCTTCTGGCAAAGTGATAGCCGCGTTGTATAGCTCCCGCTGCGGACTCAAGGCGCTGTTGCGGTGATGCTGCGGATTTTTTACTGTCCGCTTCACGCGGGGATAATCTAACCAGGAAGCGTCTATTTGCCCTTGTGCCACCCAATAATGCGCCTGCTTTGGCGGTACAAAACTAGCCATCAACTCGGCAAAGAAAAGTTTTTCTTGCTCGCCACATAAATCCGTTTTATTCGCCACTACCACATCGGCTATCGCAAGCTGATCTTGAAAATTTGCATTATCGGTGTAACGAGCATCGCTTAATTTTCGCGGATCCAACAAGGTAATCGTTGCGCGCAGATCAAGCACCTTATCGTAATACTCACCTAACAATGTATTAATAATTTCTTCGGGATGTCCCAACCCCGTTGGCTCAATAATAATGCGGTTGGGTTTGGTAGTGGCAATCATCATGTTCAAAGCAATTTTCATTGGCAAACCTGCCACACAACAAATGCAGCCACCCGGAACTTCACGTACATGGGCGTTAACCGTTTTTAGCAAAGCACCATCAATGCCGATTTCACCAAACTCGTTGACCAATACAGACCAGATCTCATCTTGCGGTTTATGTTTTAGCAAATGGGTAATTGCCGTGGTTTTACCGACACCCAGAAAACCGGTGATGATATTAGTGGGGATGAGATCTTTCATCATAGGAAGGGCTGACCTTGTGATTGCACGTACGTCGAAGCTCGTGGAAATAGCTTAGATCGCCAAATGGACGCGCAGAATACTCATCCCGCGCATACCCGGCAATAGGGACGAACCTGGACATTGAGGTTCATAACATTGACGCCAGCATAGCAATCACTCCAAAAGGCGACCCCATACCCACTTGCGATTTGGACCATCTATATTTCGATATTGCCAACCCAACCATCAGCATGTAATCTGCACCAGCTGTAACCGGTTTCATTTATGCGTCAATCCTTACCTAGGAGCTCAAATGAAATCAACCACACTACATAATTTTTATAAGAAACATTAATGAGGACTTTAACCATGCATCCACCACTAAGATTTAACAGAAATCTACTATCGTCCTGTATTGCAGCATTGGCTTTGGCCAATGCTGGCGCAGCGCACGGACAAGATGTCGCAGAAGAAATTGTAGTCACAGGAGTGCGTGCCGCTCAGGAAAGAGCGATTGATATTAAGCGTAATTCGGCCGAAGTCGTTGATTCCATATCCGCAGAAGATATTGGCAAATTGCCAGATACCACCATTTCCGACTCACTCCAGCGTGTAACCGGTGTGCAAATTAGCCGGTCAGCGGGCCAAGGGGGGATTATCAGCATTCGCGGTAGCGGTGAAGTATTAACCACCATGAATGGGGAATTATTTCTCACTGCTGAAAATATTCTGGACAGCAAAGCTAATTATCAGGATGTACCTTCCTCGCTTATTGCAGGCAGTAACGTTTATAAATCCATGAGCGCCAAGCAACTTGAAGGCGGTATAGGTGGCTCAGTAGATTTATTGACCCGTAAATCACTGACCTTGGATGAAGGCTTAAATACATCTGCTCGAGTCCAAGCTTCCACCGGTAGCATTACCGAAACCACCGATCCGGAACTCAGTGCTTTTGTAGGTTATAACTGGGGCGATCAAACTGCCATGTCGCTCGCGCTTTCTTACGGTGATCAAACACTTTCCGACAATGAGATAAAAACCAAAGCGGGCGATAACGTTCAAGACGAAGCCAGCTGGGGTGGTAATTATGATGCTAACGGCGATGGTGATCAGAACGACAGATTTCTGATTATGTCCAACTGGGATGGCCCACGTTTATATAAAAACATTACTGAACGCGAACGCTTGGGGTTGGCATATAACTTCAACAGTAAAATTGGCGATGCCTTCGAATTAAACTTCGATTCTTTTTACAACAGCATGGACGAAAAAGCGGCGGGTAATTACGTCCACTTAGGTGACGAAACTGTCGGCTACAACAGAGCCAATATCACGAAATTGTATGGAATAACACCGGTTGGTCAGGAAGACTTGTATGCCCAATTCTACACAACAGGTACCGAGAAATTAATGGACGGTGCCATTCGTGGCGGTGTGCAATCCGACTTCCGCGAAACATCAGCGCACAACAACAGCCTCGAATTGAAATACGATATGGGCGGTGCGTTTACAGGAAGCATTCGCTACGTTAATTCAAAAGCCAGCCGCAGCACTGACAAACTAACCCTCGCGCAGAAAGCCGATTCCCCCGGCGGAGACGCAGGCCTTGTGTACAACGCAGCTGGTGCTACTCGGGTAGTTAACCCGGGATTTATTAGCACACGTTACCCCGTATCTTTTATGTCATCTGCTGATGACGTTTCGGTTAATTTTGACCCTGCATTAGCGACTGCCTTGGCTGACTCTAATGCATGGTATTTCCACTCTTCCTGGCTTGAAGGCGAACAGCATCAGGTCAATCTTGATGTACTGCGAGCCGATGGTAATTTTAAATTAGCCGACACCGGCATTACCTCAATTGATTTTGGTATTCGCAAATCAGAACGCACTGCATCACGCAATGACTTCCAATATTTTATGGATACAGGCTTAACTGCTTACGATCCGGACAACAACAATACTGAATATCAGATGTTGAACAAATATCACGAAGCGGGATATACGCCGAACTTTATTCCGCAAGGCGCATTGAGCAACTACCGCGTTCAAGTAGGCGCGACAAAAAATCCTTTAACCGATCCAACTATCAACTTTGAGCCAGTTCGCGGCGTCAATCTGGATGAGTCACAAGTGGTATCTTACCTCCATAGGGTCAATGATTTTGGTGATGGCGTTTCCGCATTTAACGCGAGCATCCCCATGGTTGACACCACCAAAATCAATAACAATTTGTCTTTCATGAACATGCTTTACGACACCAAACATATTCGCTATTCACGGCCACAGGCCAGCTACGAAATCGTAGAATCACGCGATGCTTTTTATCTCAATGCTAATTTCGAAAGCGATTTATCAGATACGGTAAAACTAACCGGTAATGCAGGTGTTCGTCGAGTTACCGATACAGTTGCAGTACACCGAAATATTACTGACAGCGATAAAGCCCCTAATATTCTTGCCGGGTCGGATTATGTCCATACGATATTGCTAGATAAAGGCGATAAAGTTGATTATGTAGATCACAGTTATTTTTTACCCAGCGCAAACCTTAATTTTGCTTTTGCAGACACTTACAAAATTAAAGTTTCCTACGACGAACGCACTTCCATGCAACCGCTAAATAATTACGGTGAAGGCGGTACTACCGGATTTCAAAGTCAGCAGGTAGATGCAATCGATGGCCACGCCTATCAACCCATTGGTGAAGTGCGGGACGGCGGTAACCCCAACCTTAAACCCTGGAAAACCAGCGTTTATAATCTCGGTTTTGAAATGTACCCCAATGACTCAACATTGCTGGGCCTAACATTATTTTATATGGATATTTCCGGATTCAGCGACGAGCTTTCTGAACAGGTTGCCTACCCGGACTCTGACGGCATAGTGCGCAATGGCGGCACCCATAAAACCTTAATTGATGGCAAGAATGCAATCATTGAAGGCGCAGAGTTTTCTTATCAACAAAGTTTTGATTTCTTGCCGGGACTTTTATCTCATACCGGTATGACCTGGAATTACACCTACTCACCCAGCGAAAAGAAAGGCCAAAAACTTGCGTTTGATAATAGTACTATTCCGTTTAACAACACCGCTAAAAATCAATCTAACCTCGTGTTGTGGTTTGACAATGACGTGATTGAGCTACGCTTAGCCGCCAATTATCTTGGCAAAAAATACAATGGTCAATACACCAACTGGACAACAGATCCATTGCAAAATGACAACGAAGCAGGCTTGCTTGGCGGTCTGGATAAGTGGGAGGATAGTACGCTCTATGTGGACGCAAGCGGAACCTATCACATCACCGAAAATTTTGATGTTAATTTAAATATTCAAAATTTAACGGAAGAAAGTAATCGTAAATACTTACGTTGGGAAAATTTTAGAAGTGAATACTATAATTTTGAGCGTCGTATTACCTTGGGTGTTAATGCGAAGTTCTAAATAATATTTAGGGGGGAAAGCAGATGCAAGTCTGCTTTTTTTTCGTTAGACATATAGTTATTAAAAATATCGATAGCCAAAACAAATAACTCCTCATACACATGTAAAAAAAACAGAAGAATTTTCATGCAAAAAAATGCAATTAAATCAATCGTTATTGTCGGCGGTGGTACCGCTGGCTGGATGGCCGCAGCACTTTTGGCAAAACGCTTTCCAAAAGAAAGGTTAAAAATTACTTTAGTTGAGTCCACCGATATTGGCATTATCGGCGTTGGTGAAGCTACAGTTCCGGCAATGAAAGTTTATCTCGATGAATTGGGAATTGATGAGCGAGATTTTATTCGCAGCACTCAAGCCACCTTCAAACTGGGTATTGATTTTGTCGATTGGCATAAACCCGGCAAAGCTTTTTTTCATCCCTTCGCAACTTTTGGTGCAAATATTAATAAAGTTGCATTTCATCACCTATGGACAAAAATGTACGCCGCAGGCAAAGCCGGACCCATTGATAATTATTCGCTTGCCGCACAGATGAGCCGTCAACATAAATTTGCATTGCCAAAAAATAATGCTGAAGCCATAGACATCAGTCGCTTTGGTTACGCCTTCCATTTTGACGCAGCATTATTTGTGCAGCTGCTCAGTAAATTTTCGCTAAATCTGGGTGTGCAACGCTACGAAGGAATTGTTATGAATGCAACTCAAGATTCAAGCACAGGATTTATTACCTCGGTAAATATGGCTGACGGTGCGAGCATTTACGGAGATTTTTTTATTGACTGCTCGGGCTTTCGCGGCCTACTAATAGAGCAAACGCTACATACTGGTTATAGTGATTGGTCAAAATGGTTGCCCTGTAATAAAGCCGTGGTTATGCCCTGCGAAAACAATGGCTCAATGCCTACTCACACCAAATCTCTCGCCGTAGAAGCTGGCTGGCAATGGCGGATTCCACTTCAACATCGAACGGGAAATGGTTATGTGTATTGCACTGATTTTATTAGCGATGACGAAGCAGCACACAAATTGATAAAAAACCTTGAGCGGAAGCCATTAGCCGATCCAAAATTTATTCCGTTTTTAACCGGCACGCGAAATAAAACATGGAATAAAAACGTATTAGCGCTGGGTTTAGCCGGTGGATTTCTCGAACCTCTCGAATCAACAAGCATTTATCTGGTGCAATCATCATTACGAACTTTTTACAGTCATTTTCCGCAAAATAATGATTATGAAAAACTTGCTGCAAGAGCCAACCAAATGATTATGACTCATCAGGAAAAATTGCGAGATTTTATAATACTGCACTATTATCTCAATCAGAGAGCCGGCGAACCCTTCTGGGATTACTGCAGAAATATGCAAATACCTGACAGCTTAAGCTCACGCATTGAAGAATATACGGTGTCTGCAGATATTACGCTGGATGAACTGGATTTTTTCAAATTTAATAGCTGGTTAGCCATATTTTCCGGATTTGCGAAGCTGCCAGCTTACTATCATCCAAAAGCAGATGAATTTGACGGAAATCTGCTAGAAAAAGAATTGCAAAATATGTCGACAGGAATTGCAAACATACTCACACACTTGCCATCGCATCAAGATTTTATTACCAGTAATTGCGCGGCGAAAAAAATATCGACCAAATATTTTGTATGCTGATTGGAGGAGGAATTTTATATTATATTTCCAGAGATCTAGTGGCTATGTCAGGCAGTTAAAGAAATTACAAATTACTGACAAGGCTTGCCTTTTGGCCGTATCGAAGGATGCGGTTTCACGACGAAATCATGCTGATCGCGAACAATTTCTACCGTCGGATTTTGCCAAATATAAAGCGCCATCAGCACGAACGAATGCGGACTCAAGATTATCTCCCGCTTTAAATTCGGCGGCACCTATAGAGACAGTGATAGCTAATGATTGATCCTTATAACTGAAAGATGCGCTAGCAATAACGATGCGAATTTTATCGAGCGCGAGCATAGCTTCTTCTAACCCGGTTTCTGGCATAAGTGCCACAAATTCTTCACCCCCAAAACGGCAGAAAAAATCCACTTCACGCAAACTCTTTGCAATTGAGCTGCCAATCACTTTTAACACGCGATCGCCCGCCTGATGCCCATAGTTATCATTTATTTTTTTGAAATGATCAATATCAAATACAGCGATAGTTAAGGCGCGACCATAGCGTTGCCAGCGTTGAAATTCATAAGTCGAGCGCTCACTGTAACCTTCACGATTGGGGAGCTCGGTAAGCGGATCGTGTAGCGCTTTATATCGTTGCTTCTCCAAAATAGTCCGATTTTTTTCGGCCTCAACTTCCATTGCTTTTATTTTACTGGATAGCAGCTCTAGCTGTTCCGTTAATTTCTTTTGCTCTTGCTCCGTCTCCTGATAGTTATCAAACACCTGACGAATGTTGCCAATTTGAAAATTTAGCTGTTTTTTTAATTGCTCTAAATCTGTCGCAGAATCAAGACTATCTTCTAGTGATTTTATCTCTTGCACCATATTTTTTTGCATTTTCCGGGACGCAATTTGCAGCACAGATCGTGACCCACTAACTCCATCCACGACCCGATAAATATTCGCCAATTCCTGGTGTACATTTTTTAAATACTCAGCAAAATCACGATTCGTTAAAAGATAGGCTTGCATAACCAGGTCACGAACCTGCTCAAGGTTAACGAGCAGCTTATCTACACCTGAATCATCATTAATAGCCGCACGAATAGATTGAGCTCTTTTAGCAATCGCAGCTTCATTTTCCAATTGCATTAAAAACTGATTGAGAATGGAGTTAGCCTTATTGACAAATTCTGGCGAGATTTGTGTTGTCGGTAAGAGTTTTTTTTGTCGCTGGCCGTCTTTATCAGCGTAATTTTCAGCCATTAATTCAGCGTCAATAGCCGCATAATTTCTGGTTTCATTTTTATGTTCCGTAAGACTGGCCGAGGATGAAGCTGAATCACTTTTTTCAATTTCATTTGCCTCTTCCGCCAATAGTGGTCGACTAGCTGGCTCCGAGGCTTTTTCAATTTTTTTAATGGCAGGTTTACCCATTAATTTTTGCCACAGACTAAGATTAGGCCGCTCCAGCTCTTTAAGTGCCTGCTGTTGAATATTAGCAAGTTGCTGCAATAGCTCAGGATACAGACGTACTTTTTTACTAGCCTGAGGCAATTGACCAAGATACTGATTTATTTCTTTTTTTAACGTGCGCGACAATTCAAGTTGTTGCAAAGGCTTCATTGTGTCCGCCAATGATCGGCGAACTTTTTGCGCATTATTCAAACGCTGCTGCTCGAAATTAACTACAGCTTCATCAAGCTGTATTAACACACTTTTGATATCGCCCGCATTTCGGATACGGTCACGCAGCTGACCCAAAATATTATCTAACGCATCATCTTGACCGTCTGCGGATACGCTCACACGCACTAATGCGCGGCGCAGTAGCTCCTGTTGGGTATTGGCTTTTTTTTCTTGCTGTTCCTGCTTATCGAGCGCGTTAAGATATTTTTCCCGCCAGTTAAGGCTGTCGTCCGATTTATCTGCCATACCCTTCTCAACCTAGCCCGATTAATCTTGCATTGAGTATAGTCAGACTTGGCATATTCGACCGTCAAAAAAAATGCCCACACTGTTTCCAGTGTGGGCATTTAGGGAGCTTGGGAAATCGGTATTAGCGGTGCGCGCGCTCTGCGCGAATTTTGCTAACCAGGAAGTCGGTGACCTTAAGCATGTCTTCTTGAGTGCCTGAGGTGCGGGCACTGACACGATATTTACCATCCACTACTATTTCCGGAGTGCCGGTTGTTTGATAACCACGAGTACGTGCATTTGCTTGATTAATTTGACTGGTTACACCAAAAGAATCGTAGGTTTTAAGCACTGTTTGCTTATCAACACCATAAGCCGAAAGAAAATCTGCCCAAGCCTGGGGAGACGAAAGATCTTTATGCTCAGTATGCAACGCATTGAACACCGCCATTTGCACCTTATCTTTAACTTTCAAAGTCAATGCAGTATAAAAACCGCGTTGGTAGGGTTCCATATCCGCACGCCACGAAGTATGAACCTGGACAAAGTTAACATCCGCTGGCAGTTTTTTAGCCCAAGCTGCAAGAATAGGTTCAAAGTGCATACAGTGGGGACAGGTGTAAGCAAATACTTCTGTCACTTCAATTTTAGTCGGATCAACAGGCCTAACTGGTGCTGATAACAAGGTGTAATCTTTACCTTCAACATAACCTGTGGTGGCTACGGAAGAAGCTGGAGAATTGGATGTCGCGGCGAAAACACTGAAAGAAAATAGAATGCCGGTAAGGGCGGCGAAAATACGCATGAATAAACTCCGTTATTATCGGTTATTGAGGTTGATGTTATGAGTATGAAAAAAGGGTTTTGTTCCGCGCGCTAAAAACTTCCAGCGACGCAAGCCGTATAAAAAAGACGACCTAAGTCGTCTTTTGGTCTAGATCTTCAATCCAGTGGTCATTATTGCCTTATCTCTTCTACGCACTGATCGAAATCAATTCAAACCTGCGATGAAGTTCGCTACGGCTTTGATTTCTGCATCACTTAATTTCTCAGCGATACTACGCATGGTCATCTCAGCGTCATTAGTACGATTGCCAGCACGAAAGCTAATCAATTGTTTTTCAATGTAATCTGCATGCTGCCCACTGACACGCGGATAACCAGCAGGAGCATTACCCTTACCGTCGGGAGCATGGCAACCAGTACATGATGGAACACCATTAGCCAAATTGCCCGCACGGTACACCTTTGCACCTAGCGCTAATGCATTTACCTTCATACCGGAATTGGTTTGCACTTCGAGCTCTTGTGAACCGCTTAATTGGGCATTTTGGCTCGCATAATAAGCGGCGATATCCGCTAAATCTTGTTCAGCCAGGGAGAGCAAAAGGCCTGTCATTTCAATCACGGGACGACCAGTAACGCCCTTTTTAGCGGGATTAGTTTCTTTGTCCCATGTTTGGATGTCACGCATTTGCTTAAGCAAATATTTTTCATTCTGGCCAGCTAACTTGGGGAAGTTAGGAAGCATGCTGTTACCGTCAGCACCATGACACGCACCGCACATTGCTGCTTTAGTTGCGCCAGCGGTGGCATCGCCTGCTGCTAACGCACTCTCCGCAATAACCAAAATACCAAGTGAAAAAAGAGCATGCTTTACAATATGTTTCATGGGCCAACCTGTTTTCTCAATTATGATGTAAGCAACCACTGGATTCGCTTCAGCACAAGATCAGCTACAATGGCCGACTATGCACTTCAAAGCGTTATTCCATGCGCAAATTGCCCTCCGCTGGAGGGGTGCAGCATTATATATACCAATGAACTAATAACACACTATTTTGAAAGGTTTTTATGTTTAGCGAGATCAACTTCAATAAGGCTACATTTACCCAAAGCGCACCCAGCATTCGCGAATGCCCACCCGAAGAAGGGGTTGAAGTGGCCTTCGCTGGCCGCTCAAATGCCGGCAAATCAAGCGCTATAAATGCGCTCACAAATAACAGCAAATTGGCACGCACCAGCAAAACCCCAGGGCGCACCCAGCTAATTAATTTTTTTGACATTAGCACTAGTCAACGCTTGGTAGATTTACCCGGTTACGGTTATGCGAAAGTTTCGCGTGAAATGAAAGAACAATGGCAGCGCTACCTTTCGGAATATTTGCGCAGCCGTAAGTGCTTAAAAGGTTTGGTATTATTGATGGACATTCGTCATCCGTTACAAGAATTTGATACCACAATGCTGAATTGGGCGGCGGAAGCTAAGATGCCGGTGCATATACTCTTGACCAAAGCAGACAAATTAAGCCGCGGTAATGCGGGCTCAACTCTATTAGAAGTAAAAAAAGAAATAAAGAATGCTGAATTAGATAGCCTGGTTTCCGTGCAAACTTTCTCCGCACTTAAAAACACCGGCATAGATACATTAAAGATTAAGTTGCAGGAATGGCTAGAGCTACCGGCGAAAAACAATTTGCTTGCGAATATATAAAAAATCCGGTGACCACAGGTGATCACCGGATAAAGCTGACACCCTTGGGGTGGCATCAGAGAGGGTCGAGGAACAAAGCCTCAAAAGGAAAGCTTGCCAAAGAATCTATAGAGTACGACGATCAAGCATGCTTAAAGTTCATTTAGGGATGAATCTTGTCGGTCGATCTCATTCAACAAATCCATCGCCTTGAAATCACAGACAAAAAAAACCCGACTAAAAAGTCGGGCTGCTTTGCTTGTATCTAATGCTCAGCTGGCAATATGCCATATAGGGGAGGGATAACTCATGAAAGTAAAACACACTTAACTCGGACCGTGCCTTGCAAAATTAGTTCATCTACTTAACTAAACATTCTTGCAATTAGGGTTTAACTTTTTATCGCTGTATTAATCAATCCAGCAATTAAAAGTGTCGATCAAAAGCTACAGGCAAAAAAAACCCCAACCAACGGTTGGGGAGGAAAATCTATCAAAGTAAAACACACATTGTTGTGACTTAGCCCCAACAAAGAAGTTCACTGGAAAAAAACATATAAACCATTTAGGAGCAAGCAAGGAGGATAAATCCGCCATTCACTACACCAAGATACATTGCTTTAAATTTTACTTTTGATCCCGCCACAGCCAGCGCAAGATATCGGGCAATAGTACGCCCCCGTGCTGATCTGAATGACCACCATCACCCCATAGGTGATTGACGTCATAACGTGCGCCCGTTAAACCTGATTTATCCGCATTGGCATTAGCCCATTCCAGCGAAGATAGCATTTGTTGATTGGCGAGAAACCAATTGCCGTGTTCGTTGTTAATATCATTACTGCCATCTTGTATAAAAATACGCAGGGGACGTATAGGGCTTTTCCGAATAATCCCTGGATACAAATCACCCCCGGGCTGCATAGGTAAATCTGCCTGGGCAGGTCGATACCCAATGGAGGTATAACTACCAATAATACTAATAACATTGCTAAACAGATCAGGCTTATGCCAGCCAACAGTAAAAGCACAAATAGCCCCACTGCTTGTCCCACCAATAATTCGCTGCTTAGGGTTTTCACTAAAACGATAACGCTTGGCGACTTCCGGCAGTAGTTCATCAGCTAAAAATCTGGTATAGGCATCGCTTAAAGAATCATACTCAGCCGCCCGGTTGTTCGGATTATCCATTCGCAAAGTATCAGGATAATGCTCGCTGAGATTTCCCGGAGTAATGAATATGGCAAGTGTTGCCGGAATGTCACCTTTGTAAATAAGATTATCTAACACTGTGGGGACGCGTAATGATCCCTTTGGATTAATCGCTCTTTGCCCGTCCTGAAACACCAATAGATTGGGCGGTTTTTTAGGATTATATTTTGCTGGAACATAAATCCAATAACGCCTGACTGTATTGGTAAAAATTGCGCTACGAAACTCAAATGGCCCTTCTAACTTACCGCGCTTGATGCCCTTTTGTTCAAGCGAGTCCGCACTGAACGCGTAAGTACCTGGCTGCCGCTGATTAGCATTGGTCACTTCCTCCGCATTAACACCACACACCATACCCAGTATTATTAAAAATACGCATAACCTAATTTGCATAACATAGCCTCGAGTTTTTATTGTTTATAATTTTTATGACGAAAAAAATGTTTTTACAACTGGGCATTGCAATCACGCATACGCCCACCTAACCACGGTGAAAGCACTAAGTTTAAACAACAACCTTTATCAAATTGCAGTTTCAATCAGCACTTGCCTGCCAACATCAAGCGTAGCAATTTTAATAATCACATCTGCACTCGGGAGCACACCAATACCGCGATCAGGCCACTCTATTAAACAGATATTATTATTAACAAAATAATCACGAATACCCATGTATTCCAGCTCTTCAGGATTCCCCACCCGATACAAATCAAAATGGTAAAGCTTGCGCGCAGCGAATTCGTATTCCTCAACCAAAGTATAGGTGGGGCTTTTTACGGCACCAACATGTCCAAACGCTCGTAAAATACCGCGCGACAAGGTCGTTTTACCAGCACCCAAATCACCGCTTAAAAAAATACACTGCGGCCCTGTTTGCGCCATAAAACCCTGCCCCAGTGTTTCACCAAAGGTGACCATATCCGCTTCATTGTTTAGGGTGTGGTAAGAAGAATTCATCGGGTCACTCAGTCGCTCAATAATTGACATAGATAAGGAATTAAGTCGGTCGCCAGCAAACCGCGTTGCCCAACTTCGTCGGCAGCCAAATCTGCAGCATTGGCATGAAGTACTGCCCCAAGGCGCGCCGCATTTTCAACATCCAAACCTTGCGCAATTAAACTGCCCAGAATACCGCTCAGTACGTCGCCCATACCGCCACTCGCCATACCGGGATTACCCTGAGTAACAATACCGGTAATGCCTAAGTCGCCCGCAATCAAACTGCCAGCACCTTTGAGAATCACGGCACCGCCAAATTTTTGCTGCAATCGTTGGACACTTGCGAAACGATCAACTTGTACTTCGTCAATGCTGGTCCCGAGCAAACGTGCAGCTTCACCCGGATGCGGCGTCAGCAGGCAATTTTTATGAGCAAAGTCAGGTACTACTCTGCCCGCTGCAAGAATATTCAAAGCGTCGGCATCGATCACCATCGGCAAACCGCTTTTAACTGCCTGTTGCAACATTTGCTCCGACCATGGTGAACGCCCGAGGCCTGGCCCAACCACCAACACCGTAGGACGTGCAAGCAGAGGCTCCAACTCTTGCCCGGAAATCACCCCGTTCGCCATAATTTCCGGGCAACGGGTGAGCATTGCCGCAATATGTTCTGGACGTGTGGCAATACTCACCAAACCGGCCCCGGTACGAGCTGCAGCTTCGGCCGCCATCAAGGCTGCGCCACCAAAACCCGTATCGCCGCCGATAATCATGACATGACCAAAATCACCTTTGTGAGCATCGGCTTCGCGCGGAGGAAGTAAATTTATTAAGGTCGATAACTGTAATAATTCTGCGCCGGGGATGACCTGGGTAAACGTTGCTGCTGGTATTCCAAGATCAGACAATACTACCTCACCACACATTGCTTGACCGCGGCCCGTCACTAATCCACGCTTTATACCTATATAAGTAACCGTAAGTGCTGCTTTAACAACGGCTCCATGAACGGCTCCTGTATCAGCATCCAGCCCCGACGGAATGTCAATCGCCAACACGGGGAGTCGGGAAGAATTTATGTGCTCAATGGCTGCCGCATAGGTAGGTCGAACATTTCCTTGTAAACCTATTCCAAGCAGTGCATCAACAATAACGCCTGACAGCGGCGGCATCGAGTGGACAAAGGGCACCATTTTTACCCCTTCTTGCTTGGCAAACTCATAGGCCTCGCGTGCTTCACTCACTAAAGTTTCCGGTGCAGCCAGCTGGATAACCTGCACTGGCACCAGGCGTTGCGCTGCCAACGCTGCCAGCACATAGCCATCACCGCCATTCTTACCCGAGCCACAATAAACATAAATCATCTCCGGGGCAGGGAAACGCTGCATAAGTAATTCATAGGCCGCACTTCCGGCACGTTTCATTAGCTGAATGCCCGGAATGCCGCCAGCAATAGCAGCAGCATCAAGCGTATAAACCTGCGCTGCGGTAAAGAGGGCGCAACGAGAAGCAGTGATTTTCATAGAGAGATGCTCAATCAATAGGGGCTTTGTATCCGAAGACTCGAAATGAGAGTTCTGATAAACATTCATTAGTGTGGCCAAGGCAATTATACGCAATTGGCGTTGCCATTAAAGCGTACTTAATTCATTAAAAAGTTCGCAATCTAAGCCGACACCTGCGCGAGAAGTAACTATAGTTAACAGCAAACACACGACACATCCGACGCTTAAAAAGGCAATTAATCAATCTATGCTAGTTCATTTTGATGACTTAGAAATAATCGGTGGCGACACCAGGCAACTGAGCGCACTGTTTCAGGCCAAATCGGCTGCGCCACAAATATTGCGTGTTAACACCGCTGAAAAGTTGTTCACGCGATTATTTAGCCATGAGCAACAGGCTAGTCGTGAACAGTTGGATGCTGCCTTCTTACCCTTACTCGCCAATTTAAAAACAGCGTTTATTGCACTTGCCAGCAAAGATGATAGCTTTTATTGCACCGCAGCCCATCCCCTTCGCCAGGTTTTGGAATGTTTGCTGACGCGGGCCACCACCTGGTATACCCGCGATTCAAAAGCCAATGAAATGTTTTACGATAAGTTAGCGGATATCACTCAGTTAGTAACCCAATGGTCCACACAAACTAGCAATTCAACAACAGAAACAGCGGCAATACAAAAAGCATTGATTGACTTCAATAACTGGAGTGACGGCGAAGAAAAACGCGCAGCACTCATAGAATCCAGACTGTGTGAGTCAGAAATAAATCACCTGCGGATGTTAACTGCTGAATGTCAGGTATTGGATTTACTTAATGATGCCCTCGCGGGAAAAACCTTACCCCTTTCACTGCTCGAAACAATTCCCTCTACATTAAAAAATGAATTACAAAACTGCGTATTTACCGCAGGAATAGATTCGGACTTTTGGCGCTTGTGGAAGCGCTTATTACCCTTGATTGCGAATGTTTTTACCGGCATTAAATCAGAGCAAGATGACCAAAAAATGTATCGCGAGATACCCGCGATGCTCAATGAACTTGAGCGCAGTTTGCAAATGGGTTCAAACCACTCAGGCTCCTACCATTTTTTAATTGAAATTTTAAGTAATAGCTTAGTACTCGCGGTGCAAAAACAATCACAAGCCTGCGGACCGCTCAACGCACTCGCCTACCCGGAGGGACACAGTGCAATTCATACACGGGTGACCGATTCAGTGTTACAGCAAGCGGTAACCATGCAGGCTGGTGAATGGATTTTATTTTCTGGTGAAGAAAACCAAACGATTCGCTGCAAATTAGCATTAAAAAATGCTGGTTCAGATCAATTGTTATTTGTTGACCGGAACGGTCGCAAAGTTATGATAAAAAGCAGCAAAGATTTTGCCTTGTGCCTGTCGACCGGGATTGCCAAACCTTTAACAAAAATAAATTTAGAGGATGTGATTAGCAAGCTGTTACAAGCGCTAGTGGCATTGCCAAACAATATACCAGCACCAATCGCCAGCGAAATAATAGTGCAACCCGAACCACCCGCAACGCCAAAAAAAACCACACCCAGCGAAAAAGAATTACTCGAAGCACAGCAAAAACAGCACGTTGCAGAACAAATTGATTTGCGCCGCGCCTCTGCACACAAGGCCATCGCTGAAGCCCGTGCGTTAGCTGACGAAAAAGCGCGCAGAACTAGCGAAGCCAGAAAAGTACAAACTGAACGCGAGAAAGAAGAACATCTAGAACTTGCGCAACAACAAGTTAACGCGCTCAACGTCGGCGCATGGGTTGAAATAGCAGGCGAAAACCAGCACCCCCAACGCTGTAAATTAGCAGTGATTATTGCTTCCGTTGGAAAATATATTTTTGTCGATAATCTTGGCCGCAAAATGGCGGAATACAATCGTGAAGAGCTGTTACAAGCCCTGTTAAACCAGCAGCTAACACTGATCAATAATGGCGATAAATTTGAAGAGCAGCTGGTCAAAGTTATCCGCAGTTTACGTAAAGATATTAGCTAGCAATATAAATAGGTGTAGGAGTTAATAATATGAGCAATGAACTGCGTCAGGAGTATCGCCTCGATACACCACTGACTGTTTTTATCGAATTAATTGCAGCGAACATCAACACGCCAGCCACTATTGTTATTAGCCAAAGCCTGGACATTTCCGCTAACGGCTTACGTATTATTACTGACCGTGAATTGCCGGTTGGCAGCATTCTTAGCAGCTGCGTTCAGCTGCATAATTCCGAGCGTCGCTTCATGTTAAGCACGGAAGTTAAATGGTCACAAGCGCACCTTAACAACGGCGAATATCTTATCGGTCTTGCCCTGTTTGAATCAGAAGATACCGACATCCAGGCCTGGAAAGAATTTATTGCGGAGCAATTTGTTCAGGACAGTCATTAGCACCTAATGACAATTACCTCATATAAGAATGTGCTTCGTCTAGTTATCCCGTTTTTTATTTTCGCGCAAATGATTTTTTCCGCAATACTGGTATTCCGCAAACACTTAGGTCACCATATCGAAAATAATTTAATGGCCAGGCACTTATGACAAACGATAAAACCTTCGACGCAGATAATGAATCAGCCACCCTGGTAAAACCAAAAGCAACTATCGCCAACGAAACAATGGTGAACCCACAATCGCCGGATAAAACCAAAGTTAAAATTCGTACCAACGATTCCGTAACTCGTGACACAGATCGAGAAGTAGGGATAGGCGATATAGTAAAAGATCGTTTCGTGCTCGACAGAGTTTTAGGTACTGGTGGCATGGGGGCCGTTTTTCGCGCGTTAGACCTACGCAAAAAAGAGGCGGGCGATAATCGGCCCTATGTGGCTCTGAAAATTCTCGGCGCAGACTTTAAAAACCATCCCGATGCCTTAGTGACACTACAGCGTGAAGCCCGTAAAACCCAAGACTTAGCCAGCCCCAATATTGTCACAGTGTACGATTTTGATCGCGATGGCGATTTGGTTTATTTAACCATGGAAGAATTACAAGGACGCTCATTAGCAGAGGTGCTGCTCGATAAAAGTATAGTCTTAAGCTTCGATGAAAAAATTGTCATGATTCGCCAAATTGCACAAGGGCTTGCCTACGCTCACAGTAAAGGGTTAGTGCATTCGGATTTAAAACCCGCTAACGTTTTTGTCACTGGCACCAATCAAATAAAAATTTTGGACTTCGGCATAGCGCGCGCCTCACACTCCAATATTTATGAAGACAGCTTTGATGCCGGTCAACTCGGAGCTATTACTGCGGCATACGCAAGTTTGGAAATGTTACGGCACGAACCACCGCACCCAAGCGACGATATTTATGCTTTAGGAATTATTGCTGGCGAACTTTTTAATGGCAAACATCCGTATGGACGAAAAGATGCCCAACATGCTTTTACCAATAAATTAAAGCCTGTATTACCGCATTATAGAAATCCATGGTTAAACAAGTTATTTTTACAATCCGTTGCCTTGCAGCGCACGCAACGGATTATGGATGGTGATAAATTTTTAAAGCAATTGCGCTTTGCTTTGTCAACACCCAAACGCCTAACTACTGCTGCTGCTATTATCTGCATATTGCTCATTGCAAACTTTATCTACTTGCAGCAAGTCACACCAACCATCATTAAATTGAAGGAACTGCCAGTAGCCGCGCAAACCAATTTTCATAATTATATTCGTGAAGCGGAACTGGCCTTAAGCTTTAATGATTTACAGGGTGCAGTTTTTAATATTGATCAAGCGTTCAAGATTCATCAAACGGATAAATCGCTGATCACAGTGCGCGATAAAATTTTGCAGATAAGCACTGACAACTTAACGAAAGCAGAATCGGAAGCAGATAAGAACTTTTACACTGAACAACTTGCGCAATTAAAAGCTTACCCGGCCTTTGCAAAAAAGGATAGCACTGGAGCCGAAGCATCTAGCCTGTCGCATTAAATGCATAAAAAAACCCGTCTTTTACGACGGGTTTTTATTTTTCACACAAAGACCAAAGCAATTTATTTGCGAATAAAAAAGAAGTCTCCCACCTCATGCCCAGTGCCTTTAATCACCTTAAACTCTGGCAACTGGACAAAGTTAATCGCCTTGGCTTTAGCGGTGACCTGATCTTTAATTTTCAAAAACAATTCTGGTCCACTGAGAATACCTTGGGCACCATCCAGCGCATCCAAAAATGCACGGGCAAATACTGAGTGGCCTTCACCGGCATTATCCAGCACCGGCGTATCGCCACCCGATGACAGTAATAAGCGAGACTTTTTCGGCAACTTATATTGAATGTATTCGTTGGTGTATTTTTGTTTATCACCCATAAATAAATAGCCGGGTTCAGATGACAGCAGGCCTGCGTAACAGGAATCGGCAACCACCAATACACGCTTGGCTTTAGTGCGTGCTAAATGACGCGTTACGAATTCATTGGAAACCCAAAAAGTATCATCCGGCGGTGCGCTGGCATTGGCCGGCAACCAGTAACCTGCTTCAATGCCACCCGCTTGCATTCGGCTACCATGGCCGGCATAAAAAATTAATAAGTTATCGTTTTCCGTAAGCTGGCTATCCAAATCATTAATGGCTTTCATGATGGTTGTATTATTACCATCTAACAATAATGAAACAGTAAAGCCGTACTTTTCCTCAAGTATTTGTTTAGCGCGCTTCGCATCAGCGAATGGCGTTAACAAGCTGGAAATGTTTTCATAATTTTGATTGGCGATAATCAATGCGTAATATTTACCAAAGTGCAAGTTGTCTTTTTTAATATCTGTGGCACTTCCCGCTTTGGTAATCGCCGCAGTATTCGCTTTTGGTTCACGCAAATGTGGGACCAGTGGTGGCAACTTATCGATATCATTTTTAGCAACGTATTTTTCTTTTTCCAGGTTGCCAACCCAGACTTTTAATTGCGCCAATTGCTGTTCAGTTTCTTGCGTAGCGCCAGCTTTCGGGCGAGCAGTTTGCAAGGCTTTAATTTGATTATTGAGCAGCGTAATTTGCGTGGCTTTTTCCGCTAACACTTTTTGCAATTGCGCACGAATTTCATCTTGTGCCCCTTGTGCTGCTGATTGAAAAATCACGTCATCCTGCGCCATACCCCAAGCTTTGCGATACCAGTTAAGTGCTACCACTTTATCTTTAGGTACACCAAGGCCCTGTTCGTACAAGGTGCCTAAATTAAACTGTGCGCGCGCATTATTTTTTTCTGCTGCCTTTTGATACCAGACCAAGGCAGCTGCATAGTTGGGTTCGCCACCAGCTCCACGCTCAAAAATTTCACCCACATTGACTTGCGCTTCTGCATCACCGGTTTCGGCAGTAGGCAACCAGACTTGCAAAGCAGTCTTATAATCGGCGCGGTCATAGGCAACATATTCACCACCGCGAATCCGGCAATCTGCTGCGGTGGTAATAACAGGGCGTCGCGGAGTCATGTAGCTGGTGCTGCCCAACTGGCGCACTTGCCCGGGCAACAAGCAATCCACTACGTAGAGATCGGCAATTTCAGTCCCTTTATTCGCGGTTGTTTGTGCTTGCGGTTTAACGGGTTGGCCACCGCAACTCAATAGTCCGGCAGACATTAACAATAGGATGATAAAAGCAAAATATTTAGGTGACCCTACCGATGTTTGATGAAAGCAATTTTTATCCATAGCAATTCTCGCTTATTGATTATTAAATGGCTGATGTATTCGCCCGGGGATTATTCCTTGGTGGAGTGACTAACCCTGGTGGAGCTGCGAAATATCAACTTAGCTATTTTCCCCTTGAACATTCACGACAATACAATTGCCGCGACAATGCGAATGTACATTAGAACGGGTCACAATCGAAGTAAAAACAGTGAAAAAGGTGTCATTCATACGTATGTTTACACAGCCAGGAGGCTGACAGATAAATAGGTAACAACTACAAATGCACCAACGTCATTGACTCACTGGAATTAGCATAGACCATTGTAAACACTAGCAACCACGGACGGTTTTAGCTAAGCCTGCCGGGCCCCGCTGGTAAAGATTAATCTCTACTACAACTCAAGGCCATTTCAGGCAAAATACCTATCTTTGCTTAATGACCGCATCGCTATGCCCAAGACACCCGATCTTTTCCAACTTGCTGCTGACGTAAAACGCTGGGGACGCGAGCTCGGTTTCCAGCAGGTGGGCATTACCGATATCGAACTTGGCGATGCAGAAACGCGACTGAAAACATGGCTCGGCAAAAATTATCATGGCAGCATGGGTTGGCTCGCAGTGCACGGCAATAAGCGCTCCCGTCCAGCAGAACTGCTACCCGGTACGCTACGTGTTATTTCCGTGCGTATGGATTATTTGCCTGGGGATACGCAACAAATCCAAATACTGAAAGACCCAACCAAAGCCTATATATCGCGCTATGCGCTGGGGAGGGATTACCACAAACTAATTCGTAAGCGCTTGAGCGTTCTCGCTAAACAAATTGATGCCGCGCTACCGGAGTATTATCCGGAACTTGAAAACCATTCTGACTCAACCCGCATTATGGATGACCCGAGTTCCAACAGCCGCGAAGGTGTAAACCCCCAACAAGACCTGCCGCAAAATCGCGCCTTTGTTGACAGTGCTCCGGTAATGGAACGTCCGCTTGCTGAAAAAGCCGGACTGGGCTGGACGGGAAAGCACACCTTAATTATTAACAGCAAAGCGGGAAGCTGGTTTTTTCTCGGCGAAATTTTTACCTTCGTGCCACTACCTACAGATCAGCCCGTTGAAAAAAACCAATGCGGCGAATGCACCGCGTGCCTCAAAGTCTGCCCAACAGATGCATTTCCCGCACCCTACCAACTTGATGCGCGGCGGTGTATCTCCTATCTCACCATCGAAAATAAAGGCGCTATTCCACTCGAATTTCGCGAACCCATGGGCAATCGCGTGTTTGGTTGTGATGATTGCCAAGCTATTTGTCCGTGGAATAAATATGCCCAGTTCACGCAGGAAAGCGATTTTTTACCGCGTCACGATTTGGCCGATGGCGATTTGGTCGCATTATTTCAATGGACAGAAAACGAGTATCTAGCCAACACCGAAGGCTCGGCCATCCGCAGAATCGGTTATGAAGGCTGGCTGCGCAACCTGGCAGTAGGATTGGGCAATGCGCCAAGCGACCTGAGAATCGTAGAAGCATTAACCCAAAAGCGTGAGCACACGTCTGATTTGGTAAAAGAACATATCGATTGGGCGCTGGAGCAACAAGCAAAACCGAATCGGCGGCGAAAACGTAAGATTCAAAATATAAACTAACTCGCTGTCGTCACCTCCACGCACCCGTACCAGCGTAAAAACGGCGTCTAAACATGGCAAATCATCACTTATGAAAACATTGTTATCGGCAATTTTTTCACTATTAATATTCACTGGAAACGGGAATAATAGCGCCCCTCAAATAGGGTATTAACCGCAGGCAACAGGCTACTCATTATGAAACAACTTTCAGATATCGGCCTGGTCGGCCTCGCCGTCATGGGCGAAAACTTAATACTTAATATGGCCAGCAAAGGCTATACAGTTACCGCATTTAACCGCTCTACAGATAAAGTGGACAGCTTTTTGGCGGGTCGGGCACAAGGCAAAACGATTCGCGGCGCACATTCCATTGCCGAACTCGTGGCATCCCTCGCCAAACCACGCAAAATTATGCTGATGGTAAAGGCCGGTAAACCAGTCGATGATTTCATTGAGCAACTCATTCCTCATTTGGACGCTGGCGATATTATTATCGACGGCGGCAATACCCATTTCCCTGATACCGACCGCCGCACGGCATACCTTGAAAGCAAGGGCCTGCTGTTTATAGGTACGGGCGTTTCCGGTGGCGAAGAAGGCGCATTGATCGGTCCATCAATTATGCCCGGCGGCTCACCGGCGGCATGGCCATTTGTAAAAGATATTTTCCAAGGTATTTCTGCCAAAGTTGATAACGGTAGCCCTTGCTGTGATTGGGTTGGCGAAAACGGCGCAGGTCATTTTGTGAAGATGGTCCACAACGGTATTGAATACGGTGACATGCAATTAATTTGCGAAGCCTATCAAATTATGAAAGAACTGCTGGGCATGAGCGCGGCAGAAATGCACGACGTTTTTGCCGAATGGAATGAAGGCGAGCTCAACAGTTATCTGGTAGAAATCACGCGCGATATTCTCGGCTATCAAGAAAATGGCGAACCACTGGTTGAAAAAATTCTGGATACCGCTGGCCAAAAAGGCACCGGCAAATGGACCGGTGTAATCGCGCTGGATTTAGGTATACCACTCACACTGATTTCTGAAGCTGTGTTTGCCCGCTGCTTATCCGCGCAAAAAGACGAACGTGTTGCTGCTTCGAAAATTATCAAAGGGCCCACCATAAAATTCGAAGGTGATAAAAAAGCGTTTATTAACGATATCCGCAATGCGCTCTTTGCTTCAAAAATCATTTCCTACGCGCAAGGATATTTATTGATGCGCGAAGCAGCCAAAGAATACGGCTGGCATTTGAATTACGGCGGTATTGCCTTAATGTGGCGCGGTGGCTGTATTATTCGCTCATCCTTCCTGGGCAAAATTAAAGAAGCCTTTGATAAAAATCCGGCCTTAAATAATTTATTGCTCGATGAATACTTCACCACTACGGTAGACGCTGCACAAGCAGGCTGGCGTCGCGTTACTGCAGCGGCAATTATGAATGGCATACCAGCGCCATCCATTACCTCTGCATTGAATTATTTCGATGGTTACCGCACCGCACGCTTGCCCGCCAATTTGTTGCAGGCACAACGCGATTACTTCGGTGCACATACCTATGAACGCACCGACAAACCACGCGGCGAATTTTTTCACACCAACTGGACTGGGCGCGGCGGCAATACTTCATCGTCAACCTATAACGTTTAATTTCCAATTGTTGAAAAATAAAAATCCCGAACAATGAAAATTGTTCGGGATTTTTTATGCGGAAATATGTGGATGCTTTCTGCTAACTCGAAACAGATATAACTGCTCAGGACAGCAAGAACAAACTTGCATGCTTTGTCCTCAGCGGGCAATTATTTTTGCATCTTCTATAGGCTTTTTGTACATCGGCGGCAATTCATCCTCAAACACTACGGCATGGTTTAATTTAAATTTAAGGAAATCAGCTGCACTGGCCTGACCTTTATAAGGCACATAAAAATGTTTTTTATTGTGACCACCGTCAGTGGCATTACGCCACATCATCGCGTAAACAATTTGTCGCGAGCCCTCACTCACAAGTATATTTTTTAGAAAACTGTTTGTCCAAAATGCAGCATCGGGAATGCCTTCAGCGCCCGCCTCGGTTAATGCTGGTATTTTGCGTTTTATTTTTGCCACCCTGGCCAAACCTTCCAGACCAGTAACAAAATCTTTTTGTTGGCGTGCAGTAGACGCGGTATTTTCTGGATGACCTAAATCCCAATAATTATCAAGGCCAACAATATCCACATATTGATCGCCGGGGTAAGCATACAAATAATCTAACTCAAAACGATTTAGATTAATGCGACTACGATCGGGCGAAAAAGCGATGATTAAATTATGCTGCTGTTTTACATCGCGCAGATAATTTACCGTAAATTGCCATAACTGAATAAAATCTTGCTCAGTAGCATTTCCCTCCCCCCACCAAAACCATTCGCCATTGTGCTCATGCAGCGGACGAAAAATTATCGGAATAACACTGGCCACTCCATCTTTGCCGATTACCGTTAGTTGGCTATTAAATGCTACAAAAGCATCGAGATATTGCTTATAAATAGCGTGCTTGGTACCGCCAGGAAGAATAGCCTGAACGGCTTGGGTTTTAGTATCGTTATACTTACCACCACTAACCGGATTCGTCATATGCCAGCTTATGGTGTTCACACCACCGCGCAGATAAGTTCGTTTAATATTATTTTTCATTAATTCAAAACTAACACCATCCAAATTGCTGTCCGCACCCAACTCTATTCGACTCACATCCCAACCCTGCAACCCGGCAAAAGAACCCGTCACATCCTTAACATCAGAACGATCCGGCTCATTTTGCCAGGTAAACCCATAGGCCAGAGAATCCTGATGACCAAATAAAAATTGTTTACCTTGTAGCATTTGCAAATTGTGATAGAGCGCTTGAGTTTCCAGAGTTGCCCTGTGGTCACTCAAGGAACCAGGTTGCGCGGCTTCTTGCGCATCTAACAACAATGTTTCTTTCATTCCTGACATCAATACTGCTCCAACCAACCAACATAGACGGGGGAAAAAATTATTCATTTTATGCATCCATTTACAATAAAAACATGTCAAACCCACTACCATATCATGACTACACATAAGGCTGAGGAACCAATCATTAAACTAATCAGCCGAGTTTGCAATACCAGAAAATTGGCTTGATAAGCATACTTGTAACCGGTTACAATCGGCAAGCTGAATTTATAGTTTTTACCGGGTAAATCAGCAGGTTGCTCGCTACTCTTGGTAGTTCATCTGCTATGCTTAGCATCGATATGGCCAACAGATTACAGCTGTTAAAACACACACGCCCATAATAAACATAATGCTTTTTTCCGTGAGCCTTCACCACAACGCTTCATTACCAAAATATATTTTTCTTTACCTTGCCGTTTATTATTTTAATCAGTAGACAGCTAGACTTCACGGGCATAAAAATATGCACTTAATCACTATCATCCGGTTTACTTATAATGCCGAGTAAAATCATGACTAATAATATTGACCTTAAGCGTATGACTGACCTGAACCGTCGCAACGCTCTCAAACAACTTGCCGCCTTTTGCGGCTTGGCGATCTCAGCCAGCTCGTTAGAATTGCTTGCAGCAGATTCACACAGCATTAATAAGATTTCGAAAAACTCACCAGGCCTCCTCAGCAAAACTCAAATTGCGCTGGTACAGCAGCTCGGCGAAATTATTATTCCTGCCACAGAAACTCCCGGCGCAATAGGGGCCGGCGTGCATAGCTTTATTGATCGTCACATAACTGCTTGCTTCTCCCCGGAGGAGCAGCAACAGCTTGTATCAGGGCTAGCTAGAATCGACAACATTTCTAAAAAATTATGGCGAAAAATATTTATAAAAATTTTGCCAAAACAACAAATTGCCCTCTTAACCGATATGGAAAAAGCCCAGGGAGAATTTGATAATAACGATCGCATTTTCTTTAAACAATTCAAAGGATTGGTAATGTTTGGTTACTACACGTCGGAAATCGGTGCGGCGCAAGAGCTGGCTTATTTGGCAATTCCTGGCAACTTTAAGGGCGACGTAAAATTTAACTCCCTTGGCAAAGCCTGGGCGTTATAAATTTCTCAACAAGGTTTTCTCCAATAACAAATTTATGCAGATACTGTCATGGAAAAAAATATTTACATTACCAAAACCGCTGAAAAATTTGATGCTATTGTCGTAGGCTCCGGCATTACCGGCGGCTGGGCAGCAAAAGAGCTGTGCGAAAAAGGTCTAAAAACCTTAATGGTTGAACGCGGCCGTGCCGTTGAGCACCGCAAGGATTATGTGGGCGAAGGCATTAAGCCTTGGGAAATGGATAATCGCGGCAAAGTAAAATATCAACTGGTTGAAGATCAATATCATATTCAAAAAAAATGTTACGCATTTAACGATGCCACTAAACATTTTTTTGGCAATGATCGCGACTTCCCTTATAGCACCCCGAAAGACAAACCTTTTAGCTGGATTCGCGGCAACCAACTCGGCGGAAAATCCTTAACCTGGCATCGGCAATCCTATCGCTGGAGCGATTTGGATTTTAATGCTAACGCGGTTGATGGTCACGGCGTTGATTGGCCCATTCGCTACAAAGATTTAGAGGCCTGGTACAGCTACGTTGAGCACCACGCAGGTATTAGCGGCGCCGCAGAAAATATTCCGGTATTACCCGATAGTGTTTTTTTACCCCCATTTGAATTTAATACCGTTGAACTCGCCTTAAAGAAAAAAATTGAAGAAAAATATTCCGACCGCAAATTGATTATGGGTCGCTGTGCGCATTTATCTAAACCTGCACCTCATCATATAGAGCAAGGTCGAATTCAATGTCAGACACGCAATGAGTGTCAGAAGGGGTGCTCGTTCGGCGCGTATTTTTCAACACAAAGTTCAACGCTTCCCGCCGCACTTAAAACCAATAATTTAACTATCGCCACCAACTCTATTGTGCATAGCGTTATTTATGATGCAAATACTAAACGCGCTACGGGTGTGCGGGTCATTGATAGCGAAACCATGGAGACGCGGGAATATTTTGCGAAGGTAATATTTCTCTGCGCGTCCACGCTTGGTACTACGCAAGTCATGCTCAACTCAACCAGCGAAGCCTTTCCCAATGGCATCGCCAACTCATCGGGTGCACTGGGCCATTATTTAATGGATCACCTGTATGGCGCTGGCGCATCAGGTCGTGTGGAAGGCTTTGAAAACGAATATTATTCTGGCCGCCGCCCTACCGGACCCTACATGCCGCGTTTTCGCAATGTGTTGCAAAAGCACCCTGCATTTCTCCGCGGTTACTCGCTGGGTGGCAGCGCCGCTCGCGAGCATTGGGACAAATTCAGCGAGAAAGATGGCTTCGGTGCGGATTTTAAACAACAAATCCGCAATGCTGGCGATTGGACTTTTAGTTTAAGTGGTTCCGGTGAGATGTTGCCGCGTTTTGAAAATCAGGTTAGCTTACACCCCACGAAAGTGGATAAATGGGGGATGCCGCAATTACATATTGAATGCAGCTATTCTACGAATGAAATAAAAATGCGTGAAGATATGGCCGACACCGCCGCCGAAATTCTCGAATCCATTGGTGTTAAAGACGTGGTGAAATTTAACCGTAGTATTGAAGAGTGGCAGCCTGGACTATCGATTCACGAAATGGGCACGGCGCGCATGGGAAAAGATCCAAAAACATCGGTATTGAATCGCCATAATCAAGCGCACGATATCCCTAATTTATTTGTCACCGATGGCGCCTGCATGACATCCAGTGCATGGCAAAATCCATCGCTGACTTACATGGCCATTACTGCGCGCGCCTGTGATTACGCGGTAAAACAATTAAAGCTGGGCAAGGTGTAATGTTTGGATAACAAACATTACACTCAGCAGAAATCTAACCTATATAATCTTGCCCAATATCATATTGCGGCAACAACACGAGGAATTATTATGCAAACGATAAACCCATTAAAATTTTTATTGCTCATCGCCTTTAGCTTGATCACCGGCATTGTGCAAGCAGCACCCACCAACCCGGAATTGAGTGTGCAGCTTTGGTCAGTGAAAGATGATGTGAGTAAGGATTTTGAAGGTACGCTTAAACAACTTGCAAGCATGGGTTTTCAAGGTGTGGAGTTTGCGGGAAATTTTGGCAATTATGCCGAAGATGCGGCTGGACTAAAAACTTTTTTACAAAAAACTGGATTGAAAGCCTCGGGTGCTCACGTACATTTTGACAAGCTTTCAAAAGAAAATTTTGCAAAAACCGTCGCTTTTTACAAGGCTATTGATTGTCATTATTTAATTATTCCTATGGATAAACGCGCGTTTACTCACGAAGGTGCAAAAATAGTGGCAAAAGAATTAACCGCATTGGAAAAGAAGCTGAAACCTTTAGGCATGCATATGGGTTATCACAATCACAAACAAGAAATGTTAGATCAAGATGGCAGTAGCACTTGGGATACGCTTGCAAAAAATACACCCGCAAGTGTCATTCTTGAGCAAGATGTCGCCTGGACTGAAGCTGCCGGCAAAGATCCCGTAGCGATTATTAAACAATATCCCGGACGAATCGTGACTACACATTACAAAGCATCGGCGCCAGGTGAAGACAGCAAAGAAAATCCTATCATCGGCCTTGACTCTACTGACTGGAAATCACTGATCACTGCCAATCGCACCTTGGGTGGCACACAATGGTTTGTTATTGAACAGGAAGTTTATCCTGAGGGTATGTCGCCCATGCAAAGTGTTGCGGCTTCACTAAACGGGTTACAACAAATTTTGGCAGAAATGAAAGCAGAAAAATAAAATTTATTACAACAAAAATGGCATCTCGCGATGCCATTTTTTTACTACTTTATTTCAGTTAGATTTTTAAACTGCAACAACCTAAGCCTTCATATTGAAAAAAGTAGCACGATAGTGCTGCAATTCCGCAATAGAATCTTTAATGTCATCTAATGCCAAATGTGCACCGGACTTTTTTACGCCGTCGAGCACATCAGGTCGCCAACGCCGCGCCAGTTCTTTTACCGTGCTCACATCCAAATTGCGGTAATGAAAATAAGCCTCCAGCTTGGGCATGCCGCGCACGAGAAAGCGGCGATCCTGACAAATCGAATTGCCACAAATAGGTGACTTACCTTTAGGCACCCACTGCTCCAAAAATTTAATCGTTTCCAGTTCGCCTTGCTCGGCAGCGATAGCACTTTCACGCACCCGCTGTGTAAGGCCTGATTTACCATGTTGGTTAGTATTCCACTCATCCATGGCAAACATAATGCGGTCAGGTTGGTGAATAGCAAACACCGGACCTTCTGCGAGAACATTTAAATCAGCATCGGTCACAATCGTTGCCATTTCGATAATGACATCCGTATCTGGATCAAGGCCTGTCATTTCCAAATCAATCCAAATTAAGTTGTTTTCATTAAGCTTTAGATTAGACACAGGTTTTTCCTCAGTAAATAGGGCACAATTGCACGCAGCTTAAAGCAAATATTCAGTGTAGCCAATTTACCTTTTACCGACACTTATTAATCACCGATAATTCACTCAAAGACCCATGAGCGCATGACCAAACGCAAACTCACTCGCCGTCAGCAATGGCGCATCGAAAAAATTCAAGATGAACGCACTGTGCGTGCCACCAAGCGCGACAACCTTGCCGAAGACCAATTGAATGAAAGCGATTTGGGGCCGGAGCAACACGGCCTTATCATCACCCACTACGGCATGCAGTTAGTGGTAGAGGCAACCGAAGGTGAGCTCGCAGGCCAAAGTGTACGCTGTCATTTCCGCAGCAACCTGGGTTCGCTTGTAACCGGCGACCGGGTCGTATGGCGCATGGGCAACCCGCTGGGTGTGGTGGTGGCAGTATTGCCACGCACTACTGCACTGCAGCGCCCCGATCCGCACGGCGACATGAAAACTATAGCCGCGAATATTGATCGCATTATTATTGTGGTTGCCCCTTACCCCGAGCCACATGCCAATTTGATCGACCGCTATTTGGTAGCCGCTAACTCTATTGGCATTGAGCCGGTGTTGCTCATTAATAAAACAGATCGTATTGATGACGAAACCCGTGACAAAATTCATTATTTGGAAACAACCTATCGCGCCCTGGGTTATCAAGTGCACATGGTATCGACCAAAAACGGCGCGGGACTAGAAGAGTTCAGGGAATATTTAACGCATTACACCAGTGTATTTGTAGGGCAATCGGGCGTGGGCAAATCATCGTTGGTCAATGCGCTCTTACCTGACAGTAATTTACGTGTGGGCGATTTGACCGAAAGACAACTCGGCTCCCACACTACCACTAGCGCTACGCTGTTGCACTTTCCTGGCGGCGGTCACTTAATTGACTCGCCCGGTATTCGTGAATTCGGTCTGTGGCATATGGATGAAGCGGAAGTGCTCGAAGGATTTATTGAATTTCGTCCCTTTCTCGGCCATTGTAAATTCCGCGATTGTTCACACCGTCATGAACCGAGCTGTGCCATTTTAAAAGCGCTGACTGAGGGAAAAATTAGCCATACCCGGATGGATTCTTACCGGTATATTCTGCGGACGCTAAAAGAATAATCCGAAGCTAGCTTTTATTCCTAATTCACTCATTAAAAAAGCAACGGGTTTCACCCACTAAAGAGTAACGAGAAAAATCATGAAAAATATTTTACGGCTTGTTATTTTAATGACATTTTCATTACACGCTTTTGCACAAATTAATCAATCCAAAGAAATTAAAACATTTCAAAAATTTGGTGCTTACACGGTTCACTATAATGTTTTTAACAGCAAGCTCATTCCACCCGAGGTTGCCGAAATTCACAATCTCACACGCGGCAAAGATTTAGCACTGATGAATATTAGCCTTACTAAAACCGAGAATGGCGTTACCAGCCTGGGGCTCCCCGCGCAAATAAAAGCCAAGGCCATTAATTTAATGCAACAAACCAAAGCGCTTGAGGTTATCGAAATAAAAGAACCCGAGGCAACTTACTACCTAGCCTCAATTCGCCACACAAATGAAGAAGATTTGCGCTTTGAAGTGAGCGTGCTTCCCCCCGGTGAAACAACGCCGCTAAAGATTACGTTTAATCGTCGGCTGTATACAGAAAATTAATTTTATTTGGTGTTGGCACTAACCCTGATCGACAACTCACAAAAAACATTGATAAGGTTTTTCTATGTTAATTCACCCCATGCCTGACCCCGTTGCTATTGCGTTGGGGCCTATTGCCGTTCACTGGTACGGCTTAATGTACGGCCTTGCATTTTTGCAATTTATTTTACTCGGCAGTTACCGCACTACCTTGCCACACATCAAAGCTCAAGGCTGGACTAAAGACGATGTCAGTGACATGGTCTTTTATGGCATGTTTGGTGTAATTATTGGCGGGCGTCTTGGCGAAGTTGTGTTTTATCAACTGGAATATTTCCTGCAAAACCCGCTGGAAATTTTTCAAGTATGGCGCGGCGGCATGTCGTTTCACGGCGGTTTTCTCGGTGTGGTTATTGCCATGTATCTGTGGGCGCGAAAATCAAAACGAGCATTGGGCGATGTCTATGACTTTATTGCACCGCTAGTGCCGCTCGGTTATGCCGCGGGTCGCATTGGCAATTTTATTAATGCCGAATTGCCAGGGCGCATGGCCAGCGCAGATTTACCTTGGGCGATGATGTGGCCAGATATATCCTGGCCCGTTCATCCATCGCCTATTTATCAAGCCTTAGTGGATGGTCTTCTGGTATTTATTATTTTATGGATTCTGGGTAGCAAATCACGTCCGCGTTGGGTAATGGGAGCAAGCTACACATTATTGTATGGCTGCACGCGATTTTTTACAGAATATTTTCGCACCCCGGATTATGAAGTGAATTTTTTAGGCATCACTATTTCGTCAGGTCAATTATTGAGTTTGCCAATGATTGCGGTGGGCTTTGGTGTAATTCTATGGGCCTACTCCAAGCCCCAAGTCATTTCGACAATTAAGAAAAAGCGTTAATTATTGGCAAGCAAAAAAACCCGCACGCGAAAGCGCTGCGGAATTTTTTTGCTTGCGAATGTTGGTTAATTTTGAAAAAAGCAGCGAACTGAAAAACTTATAGTGTGTTTCAGCTCCATCTAAAAACAGTGTAACTAAAGATTAACAACTTGAGTCAACCCAAAACAGGCAGTGCCAGTTCTAGCCGAGCCCGCTGCAATGGTTCGACATCAACATGAGTATGAACCGTGAATAAATTGGCTGCTCGGCTATGTTGCGTTAATGCATCCGCAGCTAACAACACCACACCCGCAGTCCAGGTGGTTTTTTCTTGCGGCCAGATAACCTGGCTATGAAAATTGTAACCAGTCCAGTAGCCACCATCATCGTCCATAAATTGATGCAACCAACTAAATAAGCTTAGCGCTTTTGCATGCTCATCTGCCGCTAAAAGTGCGAGCGTTAATTCACAAGATTCCGCTACTGTCACCCAGGGTTCATCACTCACACAGCGGCAACCAATATTATTTTCCACGAACATTTCCCACCGCGCTGCTATACGCTGATGCGCGGCTGTACCCTGTACCACACCCGTTAAAATGGGATAAAACCAATCCATGGAAAAACGTTTTTTGCTTTCCCATGTGCGATCAAAATATTCCGGATGATGGCGCAATGCCTCACCCAGACGGGTGTAAGCCAGCTGCCAGGCAACGCAGTCTTGATTCAGTTTTCGCGAACATAAAATCGCGCACTGGAGACTTTTATAAATGGAAGAGCAAGCCGTCACCAACGCATCTTTTTTTGCAGCGCCATCTTCCGCCACTGCCCAATAAATTTCACCGCTGGGCGCCTGATAATCCAATACAAAATTAATGGCTTTTTTTACAGCAGGAAAAAATTCACGCAAGAAAGAATAATCTTCAGTGGCTAAAAAATAATGCCACACACCGGTAGCAATATAAGCAATAAAATTAGTTTCACGATGGGTTTTATCAACTGGCTCAGGAGCTTTATAAGTCTCTGCAGAATCGCGCGGCACATCCGAGATTGAGGCATAGGTTGCCCACCAGCTGCCATCGGCTAATTGCTCTTTTGCCAGCCATGCGTAGGCATGCCTCGCAGCGGCATACTCACCCGCTACTGTTAAGCCCATGGCAGCTTCAATATGATCCCAAGGATCTGCCTTACCATCTTTAAACCAGGGAATGCAGCCGTTGGGCAATTGATTGCGCAGAATAAAATTCACGGTGGGACTCAGCAAACTTGCAGGATAAAATCCTTTAGATAGCAATAAATTTTTCATCAGGACTTTCTCTGCCTTGGCTTTTTTTATTTGGTTGTTTTTTTAATTGAGTTTTTAGTTGTCTAACTTTTAGTTGTCTAACTTTTAGCTGCTTGGTTTTTAACTGCTTAATTTTTAGCTGCCGGGTTTTTTAAAATACATCACCACACTTTTCCCCATAATAGGATTTAACCATCGTTCAAGTGTTTGCGTAAACCAGGGACGGCACATTAAATCCCAAACTAATAAGCGGTGGTACTGTTTAATGATGCATGATTTGTCCTGTGATTTCCACCACAAACATTTCAACCACCAAAAGGGCACATGGAGCGCGTGTGCCCAGTGCCGGCCAGTAAAAATAAAGCCAAACACTTCAATATCAGCACGTAACTTATTTGCATTAAAAATCCGAATATGGCCACCTTCATTTTCGTGATAAGCCGCACTTAACCACCAACAAATTTTTTCTGGCCAGGCGCGCGGCACTGAAATAGCAAGCGTACCATTAGGTTTTAATACGCGATCTATTTCACGCAAAACATCGCGATAATTTTCAATGTGTTCTAAAACCTCACTGCAAATTATTTTATCGATACTGGCATCGCCAAAGGGCAAACAGGTGGCATCAGCTTGCTGTAGATGGAATTGCCTGACAAAATTATTTTTTACACCATTTTCTGTCGAGTTCTCTGTAATACTTTCTGTGCTGCTTGCCTCACTCCCTAACGCAAAAGCTGCAAAGCGTAGGTGCGCGGTTGTCAAATCACGCAGCGATAAATCTACACCTAAGGCAATAATATTCGCTTGCAAGTAAGCATTAATCACATGGCGACCTTCACCGCAACCGAGATCAAGTACCAGGTCGCCATCATTGACAGGAAAATCTTTAAAATTAATTGTCAGCATAAATGTTCAATGTAAAAAATGCAAAATCAGGCTTTATTGATACAGGTTTGATAATGGCTAATAAGCTGCTCAGCCACAACCCCCCAAGATAAATGTTGCAAGCTATGCTCTCTACCCGCCACACTTAACTGCTCACAGAGAACAGAGTCCGTTAATAATTTTTTTAAGGCTGCAATCATTTCGTTTACATCCCCCGCTTTAACAATAAAAGCGGCTTTACCAACTACTTCTGGCAATGCACCACCATCACTGCAAATTAACGGCGTACCGCAGGCAAGCGCTTCGCCTGCAGGCAAACCAAAACCTTCATACAGCGAGGGCACTACCGCAAACCTGGCCAACGCATATTCTTGCACCAGTTGCTCCGTACTAATATTGAAAATAAACTCGATGCAACTTTCAAGCTGGAGATTTTTTAATTCAAGTTCGGTGTTGCCGCCGGGTTTTAATTTACCGACAATCACTAATTTTAATTGGGGAAATTCGCCGCGAATCTGTGCGATAGCTTGCAATAAAATACTTAATCCTTTAATGGGTTGATCAGATGATGTGGTGGCCAGTATTCGCCAGGGATCACGCGAAATAGTATGGAGCGGTTTGAATATTTCCGTATCTATGCCATTAGGAATAACCGTTACTTTTTCCGCAGGGCGATTAAAGGCGATCTCTATATCTATTTGCGATTGCTTGGAAACCGTAATGATGTGCGCAAGATGTGACACCACATGTTGTTGCATCTGTAAAAAATTATACCAGCGCTTAATTAACCAACGCTGACCTTTGCTAGTGGCTACGGCTAAAGCTAAATCACGATCGCGGGTGATCGGGTGATGCACTGTTGCTATAACGACGTAGCCCACTTTTTGTAACTGCAATAAGCCGTAACATAAGCTTTGGTTATCATGAACAATATCGTAAGCTGGCTTGCGTTTAAAATACTTCACCAAGCGCCGCCCAAAAGTATAGGGCTCAGCAAAACTACCACTTAACTTGCTCCACCATTCGTAAAAATCGGTGATGGAAAATAGGTGCTGAAAACGCAACGAACGGGTTGGATTTTTTTGCGCATATAAATCCAAACTTGGCAATCTGATTAAATGGACGCGCGCATCCAGTTCGGGGTAGGGCGGGCCCGAAATAACGTCCACATTATGACCTAGGTCCACCAGCGCTTTACTCAGATAATGTAAATAGATACCCTGACCACCAACATGAGGATGGCTGCGATAACCTAATAGCGCAATGCGCAAACCATTAGTGAATTGAGTTGTCTGAGCTGGAGTGCTAATGTTGGCGGCACTGGGGACAGGAAAATAAGACATGTGCATTCGACAATAAAAAATTAGTGCCTAATTTACCATAATTAACTTTAAAAACACTGCCGAGTAGCTTACGGCGAGAAAATTAACCTAAGAGTCAGAAGGAAATATCCGTGAAAAAATTATTAGCAGTTGTTGGTATTATGTTGGTGTACGCATCTGTATTTGCTGAAACCAAACCGAGCGATGCATCACTTGATGAATTGCTAACCATCACCGATTCCCAAAAATTAATTGATGGCATGTGGCCACAAATGGATGCCATGCTTAAAACCTCGGAAAAACAAGCCTTAGGCGAAGTTACTTTGAACGAGGAACAACAAAAAATTTCCGATAAAACCCAGGAAAAAATGGCGACCCTGTTTAAAGAGGAATTTGCTTACGACAAAATGAAACCCATGATTATAAAAATATATAAAGAGTCTTTTTCACAGGAAGAAATTGATGGCATGGTCACGTTTTATAAAAGCAAAGCAGGCAAAGCCGTTATCAAAAAAATGCCTACCGTAATGCAATCCACCATGGCAAATGTACAAGCGCAGATGTCACAAATCATTCCGAAGCTACAAAAGATTCAACAAGAGTCTATCGATGAAATAAAAGCCAAATCCGCATCAACTACCGCAAAATAATGATTGCCATTGGCTTAACATTAATTTGTTTAAGCAGGAAAATCGTCATCCTCGCGCTGCGGGGATGACGGAGATTTTCTTTGCGCCCTTGGATGCGCACTATCATATACTTTCGCGAGATGTTGAAAATCCAAATGCGTATATATCTGCGTAGTAGAAATATTGGCGTGACCAAGCATCTCTTGCACCAACCGTAAATCGCTACTGGATTCCAGCATGTGACTGGCGAAAGAGTGACGCAACATGTGCGGGTGCACCGGCGTGTCCATACCTTGCTTGATGCTCAGTTGTTGCATGCGCAATTGCACCGCGCGATGGGTAATACGAGTGCCACGCTGGGTAATAAACATCGCGGGATCTGCCATTTTTAATAATAATTTTCGTTGCGGTAGCCATGCTTTAATCGCCGCAATCGCCTGACTGCCAATGGGTAATATACGGGTTTTGTTGCCCTTACCGGTAACAGTCACTAAAGCATCATTCAAGTCTACATCCAAAACATTCAAGCCAACCGCTTCAGCCAGACGCAAGCCCGATGAGTAGATTAATTCTAACAATGCACGATCTCGCAATTCCAAAATAGAATCGCCCGCGACAGCAACGAATTGCGCAGCTTGATCTACATCTAATGTTTTTGGTAATTTTTTAGCAGACTTGGGCGCTTGGATTGCGTCAGCGGGATTGGTCGCAGTCCAGCCGCTGCGAATCGCAAATTCAAAAAAACTTCGGATGGCCGATAACCACCGCGATAAACTTTTCCCGCCCAAACCCTGGCGATGAAAATAGGCCACCATCTGGCGAATATGTTGCACTTTAATCGTGTTGAGTTGAGTTAACGAAAAAGTGGAACAATAATGGATAAATTTTTCCAGATCACGCTTATAGTTGGTTTGGGTATGAATGGAAAGTTGTTTTTCGGTGGTTAGATAAACGATAAATAAAGCGAGCTCTGCCGTGAACACTTGCGCTTTATTTTCAACCATTTCATTGCGCATTTTTATACCACACTGTTTGCGTGTCGGCGGCTCTGAATGTCGCCATTAAGAACCTGGTTTACCTCGGCAAATACTTCGGCAGAATACGATTCAATACTTCAGCAATGTAACCCAGAAATAAGGTGCCCATGCTGGAGCGATAATAATTTGGGTCGCGGTTACCTATGGCAAGCACACCAAATACAGCACCATGAGTTAAGGGCACCACCGCCACTGAGCCTATATCATTGGCATGTTTTCCGAATAAAAATTGCAATTCTTTTTGATTCAGTGCACCGCATATTGCGCGATTACTTTTGAGCAGCGTACCTACATGTTGTCGCGCTTCAGCAAGCGGAACTACTTGAGCCTGGCTACTGGGAATTTTATCGACATTGCCGAATAAATAGAGCGTAGTGAATTGAATATTGAATTCCTTATCAAAACAGTAAAACAAGGCATCAATAACATCGCCCATATCCTGACCTTCTACCAGGGTTAGTACCAGGCGTTTGGTCTTATCAAATAATTTATCATTTTCGCGCGCGTTATCTAATAATTTACTGAGACGATGCCGCATATCCATATTGCGTTCGCGGAGCACAGCCACTTGACGCTCAATAAGCGACACAGCACCACCGCTTTCGTGCGGCAGTGAAAGCTCAGTGAGCAAATCTTGATGAGCTTCAAAAAAATGCGGATTTTGCTGGAGAAAAGCCGCTACATGTTCCGGATCTAAAGGGTCAGCAAGGGTACGCATTTTATTTTCGTTCATTAAATATTTACCTGCCCGTGAAAAACTGTCGTTGCCGGACCCGTCATAACAACCGAATGTCCAGCGCCTGCCCAGCTAACAAACAAACGTCCGCCAGGCAAATTGATGGTGACAAATTCATTTAATAAATTCCGCAACCGCCCCGCAACAACGGCGGCACAGGCCCCAGTACCACAGGCCAGGGTCTCCCCCGCACTGCGCTCGAACACGCGTAAATTAATTTCTGATGGCGAAATAATTTGCATAAAACCTACGTTAACTCGCTGCGGAAAACGCGGATGATGTTCGACCAAAGGGCCAAGCGTTTCCACCGCCGCAGTCTTTACATTTTCGACCACAGTCACTGCATGAGGATTGCCCATTGATATGGCAGAAATCTCCAATGCTTGACTGCCCAGGTCTAATAAATAAGTCGGTGCATGATGATCGGCAATAAACGGAATTTCGCCGGGCAGCAAACGCGGTACACCCATGTCAACACTGACTTCACCATTGGCAGCAACACTAAGCTCTATATTGCCACCAGCAGTTTCTACCTTGATGACATTTTTGCCAGTGAGCCTGCGCTCGCGCACAAATACCGCAAAACAGCGTGCGCCGTTGCCGCAATTTTCGACTTCACTGCCATCACAATTAAAAATACGATAACGGAAATCCATAGCTGAACTTTCAGGATGTTCAACTAACAATAATTGATCAAAGCCAACACCAAAATGGCGATCCGACAATTGACGAATTTTTTCCGGCGTTAGCCGCACGCTTTGGCTAATGCCATCGATAACGATAAAATCATTGCCCAGACCGTGCATTTTGCTAAAACGTAATCGCATGCTGTATCCAATAAAGTTTAAAAAATATTCGCTATTTTTTATTCAGGTAATACGGCTTCGCCGCGCAACATATCTTCTATTGTTTCGCGCGCACGGACCAAATGCATTTCATCACCATCCACAATAATTTCTGCGGCGCGGCCACGGCTATTGTAATTAGAACTCATACTAAAACCGTAAGCGCCCGCCGACATTACCGCTAAATAGTCACCCGGCTCAATATCAAGTTCGCGATTTTTACCTAGAAAATCGCCAGTTTCACAGATAGGACCGACGAGATCCCATTCCTTTGCTGGCGATGCGCGCGGCTTAAGCGGGCGAATTTCTTGCCAGGCCTGATACAACGCAGGGCGAATAAGATCATTCATAGCCGCATCGATAATGGCAAAATTCTTATGCTCAGTCGGTTTTAAAAACATCACTTGCGTCAGTAAAACACCCGCGTTGGCGGAGATAGAGCGACCAGGCTCAAATAGTAAGCTTAGCGCACGATCGCCTAATCTTTCTTTGATTGCCGCCATGTAAGTTGCCACAGCAGGTGGGGTTTCATCGCTGTAGGTAACACCGAGACCGCCACCCAAATCCAAATGGGAAATGCTGATGCCCGTTGCTGTCAGCTGATCAATTAATAGCAACAAACGATCAAGTGCATCTAAAAACGGGGTGAGCTGGGTAAGCTGCGAACCAATATGACAATCCAAACCTTTAATAGCGAGGCTCGGCAATTGGCTAGCGCGCTGATAAACCGCAGGTGCACGCTCGATGGAAATACCAAACTTGTTCTCTTTTAAACCCGTAGAAATATACGGATGAGTATTTGCATCCACATCCGGATTTACACGCAAGGATACATGAGCAATTTTGCCTTTTTCCGCAGCCACTTGCGCAAGCAATTCCAACTCAGCTTCTGACTCCACATTAAAGCAGAAAATACCGACATCCAAAGCCCGCGCCATTTCTGCTGCAGTTTTGCCCACGCCCGAAAATACAATGCGCTCCGGCTTGCCGCCAGCACGCAGAACTCGCTCCAGTTCACCACCAGAAACAATATCAAAACCCGCGCCGAGTTTGGCCAGCACATTTAAAATAGCCAAATTGGAATTAGCTTTAATGGCATAACAGATCATGCCGGGGTGTGAGCCCAAAGCTTGAGCGTAATCCAAATAATGCTGGGTAAAGGCAGCGCGACTGTAGACATACGCGGGGGTACCAAAACGCTCGGCCACTGCGGCTAAGGGAAGATCTTCTATATATAATTCGCCGTTGCGTTCGTTAAAGTGCTGCATAAAACTCAATCTCGTTTAGCTGTAAAAATGTTAGCAGAAATATGTATTTATTTTGCGCTGGTCGCCGCCGATGAGGTAGCAAGTATAGTTGAGGATGCGCTTGATGAAGTTACCGAAGCTCTGCTTTTTGCTGCTGCTAATGATGTGGCTTGCGACGCGGTGGAAGCGCTTTGCTTTTTTGCTGGCGCATTTCCATTAACAGATTCGGCAGCAGGTTTTGCCTGCTCCGGTAGATATAGCGGACCGGTTTGCCCACAACCCGACAACCACAAAATGCCAAGGCAAACGCTACACATTACGCGAAGAGATACTTTTTTCATGCACGCTATCCTGTATCCCTTGCGGGAGAAATTAAATACCTCACCGCAAGCAGCCAGGTAAATGTTGTTCCGAAAATCTATTTCGTGGCCAGCCATGGGGAATTTAACCCTCGCTAGCGATTAATGACGAGGCAGTATAACGTCAATCGGCGATGGCGGCTATTCAGAAAGACACTAAAGACTTGCGTTCCCTACCTCCTCAACACTATTTTTCAACTGTTGCGAAATGCGGTATTCGGAGGGAGTTGCACCAACAATCTTTTTAAAAAAAGTGTTAAACACGGATTTGCTGTTAAAACCAACATCGAGATAAATATCAGTAATCGTTTTCGTTTTTTGTTTAGGGTCAACTAACATTAGTTTGACTTCCGCAATGCGATAATTGTTAATAAATTCATAAAAATTATTATCAAAATGGCGATTGATAGTCATCGATAAGTCTTTAGCGGACATGCCCAACTTTTCCGCCAACATATCGAGTGTGAGATCAGGAAACAAATAGGGCTTTTGCCTGCGCATCAGTTGATCAATTTTTTCGGCAAACTCCGGATTGAGAATTTTTTCTTGTACTGGCTTTTTGTGTAACTCAGGCTCTCTGTCTTTCTTCTGTTTAACAGATTCAAAGTTAGCGAAATAACGCATGCTGGTAAATACTAGCGTACACACCAATACAAAAACTGCGTAATAGCCGCTTAAACCGATCAGTTCAAAAACATCCAGATTATGATGTTGCAGATCGACATTTGTATGCACCGCCATCATTTTCGAGGAACTTAAGACTGTTTCCATTAAGGTGATGGCTAAAAAGCCAATCACTAAGGTTGTAAGCCAAAGAATATCCACCTTTTCAATATTGGAGTGGGTTGTTTTGAGAATATTTTTATACTTTAAAATTAATTGCAGACTGGCGGCGCAGTAAGCTGCGCGCAATATCTTACAAATAAAATCTGCATTGATGTATTGCGCACTATAAACAAAGGTTTCATTGGCAATCATGCGCATGCGTTCAATGGGTGGGAAGCGATAAAAAATCGCCACCATAAATGCCGCAAAAATGACCAAGGGCAACAAGTGATAGAAATCTTTTTTGCGCAAATAGAAATCGCGAAAAACCAGCGATTTCACGTAAAAATACAACAAAACCGCGTCAACATAGTAAGCAAAACCGCCAACAAAAATAAGCTGGGGAAAGGTGTCGCGGACCTTGGTTTTAAATACAGCACCCCACAAAATTAATTCATGGAAAGGAATAAAAGCATGTGCAATTAAAAAACCGGCAAGAAAATAATTAGCAATATTTTTGGGGGGATTTGTTGCAATTAAGAGTACTGCAAAACACAAGCACAATAATGCAGTCATTAATAAAATAACATCATGAAAGTTAAAGACAACTTGTGCCATGGATACCTCTTTTTGCGCAATTTAATTTTTGAAAAGCTTAGTTTTTTGCACATTGTGGCGCCTAACAGCTTAGGGTAGCGCAGCCCGGCGCTTTCTCCCCGCCGAAAATATTTATTGTGGCTTGTCGGCCAATATAGCAGCGTAACCCTGTTGATAACCGGGATAGCGCAATTGAAAGCCAGTCGCTAACAAACGCTGATTATCACAAGCTTTATTATTGTTGTTCTTTTTAGTGTTGCTACCGCCATCACTATTGTTGCCTTCTTTATCACCACTGCGCGCTTTGTCATGGCTATTCCCGGCCTCAATCTCGTTCGCTGTTACGCTTAAGCTTTTCCCCAATTGTTGCGCGAGCCAGGTTATTACTTCAGACATGGTAACGGGCGCGCTGTCGGTAGCGATATAAATGGAATCAAGTTGCGCGCCTTCACGATCTAGCTCAACGAGATGTAATAGTGCAGCCGCGCAATCGTCAACATGGATACGATTCGTTATCTGTGACGATAGTTTGGCCCGTCCTTCTAGTACCTGGTCAATCAACCGGTTGCGGCCCGGGCCATAAATTCCGCTAAAGCGAATAACAGTGCTGACGAAACCACTAGCAAGAATTACTTTCTCAGCTTCCAATAAACGCTTTCCGCTAAAGCTTTCAGGCTCTGTTGAAGAGTTTTCATCCACCCACTCGCCATGGTTCTGCCCATACACGCCAGTGCTTGACACAAACAGCAGCAAACGCGGCTTATGATGATTTTTTTTAAGGCCGGCAACTACATTTCTACAGGTTTGTACATAAGCGCGCTCATAACCTGAATCTGTTGATTCGCTCGGAGTCATAGTGATAAGAATGATACTAAAGGCCGTTTGATTGAGAATCGAAGCTAAGGCATCTGTGTCATTTACATCACACACTTGATAGTGCAAGTGCTCAGTATCCACTGGCGGATGACGACGGAGACCGGTGATAAGGTATCTATCCGGCGCCATATTGGAAAAACGGGCGCCTATGTCGCCGCATCCAACTATTAAAACTCTTTCTTTTGATAGATTGTGGCTATTCAACGTCATACAAATAGTTTACCTTTTACGAGATTGATTTGTTTAGGAGCACCTTATGACACTTACCGAACTCCGCTACATAGTTACGCTGGCCCAGGAGCAACACTTTGGTCGCGCCGCTGAACGCTGTTTTGTTAGCCAACCGACCCTTAGTATTGCAGTAAAAAAACTCGAGGATGAGTTAGGCGTAGCACTTTTTGAACGCACAAAATCGCGGGTCCAACCTACACCGCTGGGAGAGCAAATTGTTACCCAGGCCAATCTCGTTTTGGAGCAGACCGCCACTATTAAAGACATGGCCAACGCGGGTAAAGACCAACTTAGCAGCCCACTGGCAGTAGGTGCCATTTTTACTATTGGTCCTTATTTGCTGCCGCAGTTTATTCCCCATCTGCAAATATTGGCGAGCAATATGCCACTCTACGTCGAAGATGGCTACACTCACAGCTTGCGCAAAAAACTTCGCAATGGCGAGCTGGATGTCATTATAGTTGCGCTGCCTTTTAGTGAACCGGATGTTGTGACTCAAGCACTTTACGACGAACCTTTTGTGGTGCTGATGCCACAGAGTCACCCGCTCGCCGTTAAAACCGCCATTAACCCTGCCGATCTTGGCGAGCAAAAAATGCTACTACTCGGAGAAGGCCACTGCTTTCGCGATCAAGTCTTAACCACCTGCCCGAGTATTCAGCACGCAGATGACAACACATCAAACAATATTCGCACAGCCGCCGAGGGTAGCTCACTCGAAACCTTACGTCACATGGTGGCCTCAGGACTGGGCATTACTGTCCTGCCAGAATCAGCAGCCATCAGTAACATTTACAGCTCTAAATTATTAGTAACACGCCCGTTTATAGAACCCGTACCCAGCCGTACCGTAGCCCTCGCGTGGCGCGCCAGCTTTCCACGACACAAAGCAATTGACGCCTTGCGAAAATCCATTCAAATGGCAAGGCAGAATGGCGTGTTGGAATAAAAATAGAATATTCTCGCGCGGTTTAAGTCGTTGAAATTTATTTCCAAAAAATCAACGACTGAATACATGGAGTTTTAGCGAAACATAAAATAACAATTAAAAAAATTAGATTTATTACCAAAAATTCTCTGCCAAACAGTTACTCCGCTTTTTACAGTCTAAATATTTTTACACCGAGCTATAGGTGCGGTTTCGTACAGACTCTCACTATCTGAAAGCTTAATTTACTAAACTGATTTACACGCGCTATTTTTAATTTTTTTGGTAGGGCGTTATTGCATTTATTTTGTAAAGTAAATCAGTGTTTATTTAGGCGGGATTGCGCCGTGTTGCATCTGCGGTTGAACTTTTAATCAGAGGAAAAACAGCATGATCAAAATTATGAAAAATTTAAAAGGTAACGCATTAATATTTTTGTTTTCTATTTCAATAAGTGTAAGCGTGTCTGCCGGATGGATTTCAGCAGCAGAATTCCGGCTGGGAGAGAATGTCACCGAAGTGTTTGAGAACGTCACCTTAAATTGGATAAAGAGCGTGAAAGATGAGCCCCGGCAATATTTACCCAGCATTATTAGCCAGGACCCCAGACCTGATTTCGAAGGGGGACTATTTCATGATAAATATTTTGGCAGCGCTATTGGGGCAGCTAGTTATAGCACCATTAACCTCATTCATGGAAACCCGGTTAATCCAGGGTCCTTTGAAGCACTGTCAATAACTTTCGATCAACCTACTCAGTTCTTTGGGTATAAAGCTGAAAATCATAGTAACGACCCCATGATGATTGCCCTTTACGATACGAGCGGTGTTTTTATTGATTGGATTGCTGAAGGACCTTCATCAAGGACGCGAAATGATGCAGGCCATTTAATCAGTGATTTTTCATATTCTTATGATTTTGGCTTTGATGTGGGCTCAATTATTTTAGGCGGCACCGACTCTGCATCTTATATTTATGCGCTTGCATTGGTTCCAGAACCTTCATCTATGCTGCTCATGGTTTTAGGATTATTGAGCTTGGGAGTTGCTCGTAAATTAAAGCTTTCCCGGACCGAGAAGTCACCCGACACATTAGCGTGAGAACAATGATCTTTATTCCAGTTTAACATTCAACATATTAGCGATATTGGGTAAAGGTGACGCATGCAGGATTAATCATCAATAATTAATTCTGCATTTTTTTACTGCGAAACCGAGAAACCCATTTAAGTATCTTTATCTATAATTCCCTCAATAACATCCGCTCTCAGTATTGACCAGTGTGACCTGTCGCTTGGCGTTATATATTTATTTGTCTGCAGCGAATGAGCCTATATTGTCAACACCATGAAAATAGTCAACATTCGTTATTCATGTAAAAGCTATTGAATGGTATTCTGTATAGCATATTGCTCTACAGCTTAGCGCAACAAGCTTTAAAAATGATGCGATCAATAAAAAACAACTACCGGAAAAAATGTGCAATTAGAAAATAATGCCAAGCCTGCAACTCAAATCCCTAAACCGCTAGGCACTGGCATATTACCCTTGGTAATTAGCAATATTCGCCAGCTCACACCGCGTATTCGCGCTTATGGATTGCGCGATCCTGAAGGCAAGGACTTACCCTTTATTGCCGCAGGTGCGCACTTACAGGTTCCAGTGCTTTTGGAAAACCAAAGGATAGAGCTGCGGCAGTATTCCATTTTTTCAAATCCTGCTTGTCGCGACAGCTATGACATTGCAGTGATGAGAGAAAAAAGTGGTCGCGGTGGCTCGACAGCAGTGCACGAGACTTACGCTCTGGGCATGCAATTAAATTGCGAATTACCAAGCAACAATTTTCAACTACACGCAGATAGTAGCCCCGCCATTCTAATTGCCGGCGGGATTGGCATTACCGCCATCAAGTCCATGGCGCAAACACTGGCGTTACGTGGCCGTCGTTTTCAATTACATTATGCCGGTCGCAAGTTAAGCGAGATGGCCTTCAGTAACGATTTAGCAGGCGAGTTCGGCAATCATTTTTTTGCGTATCCAGCAGATGAAAATAAACGCATGAATATAATGCAGCTACTTTCTGATGCACCGCACAATGCGTTATTTTACCTATGCGGACCCAAAAAATTAATGGATGATGTTTATAGCTCAGCAACTTTATTAGGTATTACCAAAGATCGCATTCAAAGCGAGCAATTCAGCCTGGAAAAAGCTGCAGAAGATAAAGCCATTGTTGTCGAATTGGCGCGCTCTAATAAATTAATTCAGGTTGCGGCGGATCAACCCATTTTGTCAGCATTGCGCGACGCAGGAATCGCGGTAAATTTTGATTGCTGCGTTGGCGACTGTAGCACTTGCGCAGTGAAAATAATTGCTGGCGAAGCTGAACATCGCGACCATGTGTTGAGTGACCAAGAACGCGCAGATGGCATGATCTGTATTTGTGTTTCGCGCGCAAAAAACGACCACATTATTTTGGATTTATAATAGGCTATTTTAGATTTATAACATGCACAGGAGGAAATCATGATTACATTGTATGAATTTGAATTGTCCGGCAACTGCCACAAAATCCGTTTATTGTTATCTTTTTTAAAACTCGATTACAAAAACCATGTTTTAAATGGTGGTGCACGTGAACATAAATCGGCTGATTTTTTAGCATTAAATTCGTTTGGGCAAGTACCTGTACTAACCGATTGTGATATTGTTATTCGCGATAGCCAGGCGATTCTCGTTTATCTTGCCCGCACCTATGGCCCGGAAGAATGGTTTCCCATCAACAATACGCTAGCGCTTATTCAAATTACGACCTGGTTTTCTGTCGCGGCAAATGAAATAACCCGTGGCCCTAATGCGTTGCGCTTGCATCACAAATTTGGACGAGTGATTAATGTTGATGAAGCAACAAGAATCACCACACAATTATTAGAAGCGCTAAATACTCATTTAAACAAACATGACTGGCTGGCAGCAGCCAAAATTACCATTGCTGATCTCGCACTTTATCCTTATCTTGCGCTGGCTCATGAAGGTCACGTGGATATTAGCCTTTACCCTGCAGTAGATGCCTGGCTGGCACGTATAGAATCCGTACCAGGTTATGTTTCCATGCCAGGCATTCGCGTGCATAGCCATACAGCGGCTTAATAAAAATAGTTTGATTTTTGCATTCCAATGCATAATTCGACGCTTATTGAATGCATTACCATTCCCGCGCAGTGCCCCCAACAATCGCTCTACAGGGTTTTTAAATCGGAGTTTTATATGACAAATGTGGAATCTCGCCCACCATTTCCTCCCTTCACACACGATACCGCCATGCAAAAAGTTCGCGCTGCAGAAAATGGTTGGAATAATCGTGACCCTGTGAAAGTTTCTCTTGCCTACACACCGGATAGCCAGTGGCGAAACCGCAGTGAATTCCCCTGCGGTCGCGCACAAATTGTAGAATTTCTCACGCGAAAATGGGCTAGGGAACATGAATATCGTTTAATCAAAGAACTTTGGGCTTTTGCGGATAATCGCATCGCAGTGCGCTTCGCCTACGAATGGCACGATGCCAACGGCCAATGGTTTCGCTCTTATGGTAATGAAAACTGGGAGTTTGATGAGCTGGGTCTAATGCGGCTTCGCTATGCGAGTATTAACGATTTAGCAATTAACGACAGCGAGCGAAAATTTCATTGGCCTTTAGGTGTACGACCTGAAGCTCATCCGGGCTTAAGTGATTTGAGTTTGTAACCTACCCCCTATCAAGATTTCTACAAATCTTTCCACCAAAATTTCCCATCAAAATAAAAAGAGTTCGCTTATGACAACACTCACAGAATTACTCAACTCACTTGACAGCTTGATTTGGGGGCCGCCCATGCTGACGCTGATCCTTGGTACCGGTTTGCTACTCATGGTGCGCCTCAGATTCATGCCACTGCTAAATATTGGCCGCGGCTTTAAACTTTTATGGCGGGAGCGCAACAAGCATCCGGATCACGAAGGCGAAGTTAGCCCTTTTCAAGCATTAATGACCTGTCTGTCTGCCACCATAGGTACAGGTAACATCGCCGGAGTCGCCACGGCTATTTTTATCGGCGGCCCAGGGGCATTATTTTGGATGTGGTGTACGGCGCTGGTTGGCATGGCAACCAAATATGCAGAGGTAGTTTTGGCAGTTCATTATCGCGAAAAAGACAGCCATGGCGAATCTATCGGCGGGCCTATGTATGCGATTAAAAATGGGCTTGGAAAACGCTTTGCGTGGCTCGGTTTTGCATTTGCGCTGTTCGGCGGTCTAGCAGGATTTGGCATTGGCAATATGGTCCAGGTTAATTCTATGGCTGAAGCCTTAAACGGCAGCTTTAATACTCCTTTCTGGGTAACCGGAGTTGTTACTGCGGTTATCACCGGCATTGTTATTCTCGGTGGAGTAAAACGAATTGCTACTTTCGCTAGCGCGTTAGTGCCCTTGATGTGCGTTATTTATATTGCAGCAGCGCTGGTTGTGTTAGCTGTTAATTTCAGTGCAATCCCATCCGCATTTGCCACCATATTCCGCGAAGCCTTCTCCGGCACGGCTGCTATTGGTGGCTTTGCCGGCTCAACCATGATGCTGGCAATGCAATTTGGTGTGGCTCGTGGTGTGTTTTCCAATGAAGCTGGTTTAGGTACTGCAGGTATCGCGCAGGCGGCAGGCACTACCAATTGTGCGGTGCGTTCTGGCCTCATTGGAATGCTGGGAACATTTCTCGACACACTGATTGTCTGCACCATGACCGGCCTTGCGATTGTAACAACCGGCGTTTGGACCAGTGGTGCGAAAGGTGCCAGCCTTTCGGCGGCCGCCTTCGAATCAGCCATGCCTGGCTATGGCAGTTATATTCTCAGCGTTAGCCTGGTCATTTTTGCTTTCACAACTATTTTGGGCTGGAGTTACTATGGCGAAAAATGCTGGATTTATTTGCTAGGCAAAAAAACCGTCAAACCCTATCGCGTGCTTTGGGTAGGCGCAGTGATGCTAGGCGCTCTCGCAAAACTTGAGTTTGTATGGTTAATGGCAGACGTGCTCAATGGCTTGATGGCAATTCCTAATTTAATTTCATTACTACTGTTAAGCTCAGTTGTTGTGAAATTAACGCGTGATTATTTTATCAAGCTGAATAATATTTAATTTCCATAGATAACATTTTATATTTTTTAACAGTCACCTCACAAAAATGAAAACGGCCAGGAATTCATTTTTGTTGTGGATTTTATTCTTGCAGATAATCGCGTAACGCACCGATTAAACGCTTATCGGATATTTCCAACTGCCGCGCGGACAAGGCCAGCTGCTCTAACTGCGGACGTAAACGTTCAAGCCGGGTTGATTCAGTTTCGCTGGTCAGCTTGGTGTTGGCAACTTGCATAGGTTTGCCACGCTGTCGCACTAACAAACCTTCTGCTTCTAGCAAACTGTAAGCTTTGGAAATGGTCATGGCATTGACCGCATGTTCTAGTGCAAGCTCCCGCACGGAAGGTAATTCATCATTGGGTTTTAATTGCCCGCCAGCAATTAAACGCCGCACCTGATCTACTAGCTGTCGATATATCGGCGTGCCGGATTGCGGATTTAAAATAAACATTTAATTTTTCACCCGCGAAAAATCAACCCATAGCCAGCATTTTTTTGCCCAATTTCGCATTAATATAGCGCCGCCAAATAATCCACCTGTTAATACCAACATCAACGGAAATAGCTGAATTTCATTGTCTACTATTATGAACACTATTAGTAAACCCGCGATATACCCCATGCGAATCCATTTTACTAAATTATCATTATCAGAAATTTTGCAATAAAACAGCATAGTTATATAAAAATTGAATGCCAACAGGGCCACAGCAAAAAAAATTAACGGGAGAAATAAAAAAATATTTTTCATCCCACCAACAAAAATGGAGGATGTTAAAAGCAAAGCAGCCGTGGGCGCGACAACAACTAAAACCCATGAATAAAATGATTTTTCCAGATAGAAAAAGAATAAATAACGGGACTGCGGATATAACATCCACAACTTATAAACGTTACGAAAAATGAAACGATAAAAAGTAAAACTTAAAGCGATAGCAATTATGAAAAGCATCGTATGTGTCTGACGGCTGAGAGCACCCACAAATCTGGAACCAAGGAAAGCCCAATCAAATCCCAGGAATACCAGGACAAGAGTTATACCGGACATAACCGACTTTACTCGTACTTGCCAGCCGTCGGCAACACCAAAAAGCAAGGTACCGATCAGTGTTTGTGGCTTGGATTTTAAAAATTTGAATAAGTTTTGAAATAACAATAATTGCAATTCCTGATGATTTTTTTTCGTACCGCCATATGACATGCCGAGCAAACTTCTATGTAGTTTTACAGATCGCCAGTTTAACCAACTATGCAAAAAAACTACCCAACCTATAATCAAACCCACTAAAAGCACCGTGATATGGATATTTACAAGCCAAAGAAACATAGTCGTTAAAAGTGCAAATTCAATTATCAAAAATGTACTAGCTATAGACATGAAAGTGTCTGCCCAGCTCCAGCGCAAAACAATAAATAACCCACCAATAACAAAAATAGATAACAGGCTAAAAATAGCTAGGAAAATCTGAAGCCAGCTTTCGCTATTTTTTAGCGCTAAAAATTCGTTGAGCAATGGCATTAAAAGTGTAAATGCAATTGAAGAAAGTAAAATAAAAACAAAACAAATAATATACGTTTTTTTTCGCAATCCAGGTAATAGTCCAAACTGTTTGCTACTATTTAGCGATAACATTTGACTCGGCATTTCAATACATTGCATACCTATATTCACTACAATGAAAGCACCGCCAAAAAATGCACATAATAATAATTTTGGCCAGATAAAATGCATTAAAAAACCTACTAAAATTAAAGCGACGCCTAGTATCATCATCCACTTCAGGCCCCGATGAGGAAATAACAGTACATTTATTAATACCAGATAGCGTTGCATTGAAGTTTGCGTCATCATGAATTCAACTCCAGAAAAATATCTTCTAACGATAAAAACTCTACCTGAGCACGCGCATTAAATTGTTGTTCTATGTTTTCCAATAATTCAGGCTGCCAATTTTTAACAGTGACCACTGCCTGCTTGACTTGAATACGTTGTTTAATCGTATTGGGTAACTGCAAATCTGCAGGTAAATTTTCTTCGGCGTGAAGCGTTATACGTGCAATGGATTCTTTTAATTCATCCAGTCCACCTTGATAACTCAGCTCGCCGTTTTGTAACATCCATACCTGATTTGCAATGCGCTCCATGTCACTAACAATATGCGATGAAAAAATAATGGCACGTTTTGGATCCGCAGCTATATCGATCAATTGCTGTAAAAATTGGCGGCGCGCGACAGGGTCTAAACTCGCTACAGGCTCATCTAAAATTAATAATTCAGGTTCGTGTGCTATGGCCAATAAAATCGATAATTTTTGTTGTTGCCCCACCGACATTTTCCCTACAAACAGGTCCATTGGAATTAACCATTCGAAGATTAATTTATCCACTAACACTTGATTCCATGTACTGCGAAAGGCTTTAAATAATTCCACATGTGCCTTGCCAGTTAAGTTAGGTAGCAATTCACTTTGCTGCGGCACAAAACCGATGCGCTGCTTTATATCGCCTTGTATTTCAGTCGCATTTTTATTCCATATTGTGGCGCTGCCGGAAGAAGGAAAAGCAAAGCCAAGCAGGGTTTCAAGTAAAGTGGTTTTACCTGCGCCATTTTTTCCAAGCAGCGCAACCACATCTCCCGCGTTGACTTGCGCAGTGATGCTTTTAATAATGGTTACTTTATCTAGCTGGCGCTGTAACTGAGTAAGTTGAATGATAGGTTGTTCCATAAATTTATCTGCCCTTTTTATTTGTGCCAAGTGATTTAAAATAACGGGTGATGCGCAACATGAATATCATGTGTATTAGTACACTAATGCACTATGCGTTATCTTGCAAGTTTATTTGGCGATATTTAAAGTCATAAAAATGGATGCCGGGGCTATGATTGCTAAAATGCAGACTTTGTCAAAATGACAAATGATTGAAAGATAGGGGGCAATGCTGCCGAATGGCGTTGGGAGAGGTACTCAACTGCCAGATGGCAGTCCCTCAGTAATTTCACTATTCTTGCTAAATTCACTTCTAGTGAAAATCGCGCGAGATGATGCTGTGAAGCTTGAAAATGTTCAGCATCAGGCCGCGCAAACACCAGCATAAGTTTTGCTAATCGACGGTCTTCCAGTTCCGCTAATGCTTAATACCCGCTCCTCTTTGCCGGCTGCAGGTGTTGACCTACAAATGGTCAAGGTGGCCATGCTGGCACCCAGCCCCGACGCACTAAAAGTTATGCTAGTTAAAGCCGAGTTTATAAGAAACCCCGTTGGGGCCGCTTGGTGTGAGTGAAGAACAAGGTTATCAGCGCTTAAAACAATCCAGCCATTTGCCCAGGTGCCGTTACATGTACTGCCGTTGCTAGATGCGCACAAGGTAACAGCCTGGTTGCGCTTGATAGCTTCGCTTCGTGCTAATAGGGCGCTTGCCATTAAACCGCGGGCTTGGCTGGTTAATCTGCTTTTCATTATAAGTTCAGAAAATGACGGTATAGCTGCGGCTGAAAGAATCGCCACTATCGCCACGGTAATAATCAGTTCAAGCAGAGTGAAGCCCTGGTGCTTTGCGGTCGGCTGACTCTTAAAACCCGTTGAGAGCAATATATTTTTCATATCTTCCCCATTACCTTACAGCATTCCAGAATACCCACGCTTTAGGTTGAGCTAATGATGACGGTGAAAAAGGGACTGAACCTTCCAGTGCTGAATCTTTTGAGGAGCCAATCACAAATGGCACTGTGCTTCCATTATCAAGCGTAACCATACCCGCAACGGGTGAAGGAGACAGCCCGCCGCCTGCGACAGTTTCATAGCGATCGTCGATGGAAGCTGCGTTGCCATAGGCAATGTTATAAACCTTAGCAGTACCAAGGTTAGAGCAGGCTCCGATAGTTGGGACCGCTGGAGTATGGGTACTAAAAGTTACGGTACCAAACACAGTAATAGCCGAGGTAACGACTTGCTCAGTTAGGCCTAACCCGAGATACCAGCCTTTTTTTGCGTCAATAATTGCTTGCGTTGGGCTGACTGCATCCTGGGCAATAGGCACTAATGAATCCAGGCAAATAATTGCGGAACCACAGGTTGCACTCTCACTCGCCAACCAGGTTGGATCTGTAGGTTGGTCTTTGATCATAAAGAAATAATTAGTCACGCTGGCAGCATTTAGAAAACTGGTAAGTGGCTTTTCACGATCACCAGAACCAATTAACAACGTATTGGTAATGCCATCAACTAATACATCTGGAACGAACATAAATTTACGATTCGCTACACATGTAGAAGTGTCCCTGCAACCCAATGAAGCAATTCGGGTGCTAACCCAAAGTGTTGGGTCAACCAAGCCAATAGGGGCATTAGCGCCACCCGATATACGATAGATGTTGCCGCCCAAATCTGCTGTGTAAATATAATTAGCCAAGCCCGTTGAACCTTTAACTACCACTACATCAGCAACAACACCGCGTTCAGTATCAAACCGGTTAAGCATCACGCCGCTGTTTGCATCCAGAATGTAAATTTCGTTGCCTTTGGAAGTGGAGGAATTGCAAACATGTGGATCTTGATCTTCGCAAGTATCGTATCCACCACCGACTACTAAAATGGGGGAATTTCCGGAGCCATAACCTGCTGCTTTAACCACTTTAGGGGCAACCCAAGTCTGGCCAAAATCCGCTAAATTAGTGCTGCTGCATCCACTTGAATCACAACCACGTTTCCACTTTAGAAAAGGAATACTGGGAGTACTTACATCAAACGCATAAATGGCACTTCCACCCCGCCGCATAGACGCATACAACCATTTGCTAGAGCCGTCCATGTAGGCACTAATGGGGCCATCAAAACCGTAGCTTTTGGCCACAGCACCCGCTGTTAAACTACCGGGATAGCTGATGGCTGGACTATTCGTGCGGATGCGTTTAATACCTGAATAAAACTCTGGCGCCATAAAAGACCATAACTCAGTACCTGGTGTGACTAATCCTATATCCGCTGTACGGTTACCATTAATTGCCCGCAAAATGCCATCGTTACCGCCATAAAATACAACTACCTGTGGTGCTATGTCGGTACCGTAATTGATCGCCACTGGTTGTGAGTGCACTACGTCACCATGAACAGACGGACGCATTACGATAGAACTATTCAGCGCTGGGGTGATGGCGTCCCCAGTGTGTTCATCGTCCACATCGCGACCTAGCGCCCAATTGATAGTTGCAGTTCGTTGAGCGGCGGTTGTGGTACCTAATAATGTAGAAGTAATTGCAGCATTGGCATCAGAAAAACTCGTTAATGTAGTACAGCCAGCCATGGTAGGGGCGCAGGTATACATAGTGCGCGCCGTGGTACTGCGAAGCTTATAAGCTTGTGCGCCTTTCTCCACGATATTGCCATCGGGATAATTGGAAGTCGCTGCACCAGTCACCCCCAAGCAATCACCTTCAGGCTTAAACGCCCAATAATTATCGATGGATGTGGGCGTCCAAAAGCTGCGTGCACATTCTGTTATGAACCCGGTTTGACTATTGATGGCACCGGTATCCGTGGCATCAAGTAATCTGAGTGTTGAATCTATATAGCCCAATTTATATTGCTTCAAGTTACCCGCCCAACGTGGCAGAGAATTTTCGTCAGGGCGGAACATACCTACGTATACCTGATTTAAATATGTGCCTTGGGTGTTTACGCTAACGGGTAGACTCACTGAGGCGAACACACTGTTAACCGATTGTATTTCCGTAAAAATAAGGTTGAGTGCGTCCAGAATCTGAGTTCCACTGCTAGTGACATCAAAATATTTACCCCCGCCCACGCCGCGAGACGCACTTTTCAACAGAGCTGTCCACCCGGGGCCTTGTCCTGTAGTAACTTTATTAACATCAATTGCATAGGTCACTACTCCGAGGTCGCTGGTTTTCATAAAACGTGCCCACTCATCCATCAGATTGGATTGAGAACCACTGGGAGAGAGGCTAATGGTGGTCGTAGTACCAGAAAAACCGGCCAAAGCCGTAGTACCCGAACTGGTGTCGCTAGCATTATCCTGCGCGGCACCATTACTAATAAAAATGATAAAGTTTTTCGCACAACCCGAGGTTATAGGGGTGACATAAGGACTTGCGCTGATGGACGTTAACGCATTTCCGGTAAGAGCATATATAGCGTTTGAAGCAGCATTTCCAGATGTATTGCCAAGGTAATCCGTTTTGCGTTTGTTGTTACCTGCATAAGGGGCTTTACCGGCAAAATAAAGATAAGCTTCTCGCATGGCTTGCCCAGCTTTACCACCATTAGACTTATCATTACCGACATCCAGACTACTAACTAAAGCTTGAAAACGGGTTTTGTTAGCGGCAGTCAATGGACGAATTGCCGCTCGCACATAGCCGCCGTCCGAACCTGAATTCCCGCCGCCAGTTTCGCTAAACATCATCAAACCCAGCTTGAATTTATCGGCAGGCAAACTATTGACCACCGAAACCAGGGCGGCCATCTCGCTACTAAAGGGTGTATTCCAATTAGCCGTGTTATCCAGAACTATCAACACATTGGGCATATCGGTAGTCGACGGCGGAGTGCCTACAAACAGGTCAACGTCTTCGGCAGCACTGGAAAGTGTGAATAACAACGATCCTACAAGCAGAACTTTTGACAAATAGGCTTTCATGACAATCTCCTGGAACACATTACTCATGGGCAAACCCGGGTTTTTTCACTATCACTAAGTAAAACTCGCACGGCTGAACGCACAACAGTCTGTGCGCCTGTGGCTGCATCATTCACAGCAGCCTGAATCATCCATACCGTATTCCAACTGGATGCAGGCATTACCAAAGTAGCGCTACTCAAGGCAACCGTTGACGATAAAGTAGCCCGTATACATTCAGGAACGCCGACTGAGACGGTGTAATCTCTTACATCGTTGTTATCTATATCAAACGTTAGGTCTGATGCTACAGTAGCGGGGTTATCGGTAAATGGGCTGCCAATAACCTGAGCCACGGCGGCATTGGCAGATGCCAGCGCTTCTTTACGAACCTGGTTATTCCCCACTGCTTTTAAATTAATAGTACTTAACGCAAATGAACCGGACACCATCAGTGTCACCAGTAACATCATAATGAGCGCTATCACTAAAACGACACCGCGTTCCTTGCGCGCATAACAAGGCGTATTCATGGTGTTTGTCTCCGCGAGGAAATATTAATTAAGCGGGCGGTCGTGGAATACACATGGCGTTTAACATTGTCGTTAAAGGGACCCAAAACAGCACTGCCCATGGCGTAAGTTTTGGTATCCGTGTAGTCCCTGGTCGCTGTTGTATTACGAACTAATACGTAAAGTTTTGCCGATACGACATTGGTTAAGGTTGCTGCCGAGCAAGGCGCAGCCGTTGTGCAGCGAACGAAGGCGCCATCGGGAGTGCCGTCGCCCCGGTTAGTGGGTGAGTTTTTGTTGTTGGGGTCGCTCCAGGTGATGGCTTGGGTATAAGCTGCGCTGGCGCCAGCATCACTAATATTGTCTATACCCAGCTCAACGGTAAAACCTTCTACACCCTCAACGACTGGCTGGGCAGCTCCCCAGGTTGAACCGCCGCCGCTGCCAAACTCTGCGCGCATCAATACATCATCATCGCGAACGTAATAGATATTGGAAACGTATTTACGTTTTTCCGATAAATCACTCGCCAGGCACGACCTTTTCCTCAGAGTAAAGCCGCTAGTACCCAACACATACACGTAGGAGGAGATAATGTCGTTGCCGCAGAATTGCGGCTGAAAATAAACTTTTGGGGAAGCACTTGCGCTGGTATCTGCCTCGCAGCCAACCGCCCCTGCTACGCATGAATCAGCGTGGCGCACAACCAGAACGTCGGTGTTCGCTTTTTTACTGGTTATTACCGCTTCGCACCCGGCAGGAACACCGTCATAGGTCTGCACGGGAACTCCGACCAATTGCGTTTTGTAAGCGACATTCCACAAGGCAAACGCCAAACAAGGCGCAGGTACATTAGACGGCGCGTCAGTAGGGATATTCGTAGAAGTCAAATCATCGAATTGGGGTATAAAACCACCCCAAAAGCCTGCGTGCACCACATCATTTTCAATAATTTGTAGCGCAAAACGACCGTTTTCAATTTGCGCGTTGCTATTTTCCAAGTCAGTACTGTTGCGGATCATGCTCGCAAAAAGCTGCAGGACTCCCGCCATAATCAACAAACCTATGGTTACCGATATCAATAACTCAATCAGAGTTACGCCCCATTGACGTGAACTATGCGCAGGTAGCAATAGATTTCCCCGGTTCATAAGCTTGCCACCCTGACGATAGTGGTAATAGCACGACGACAAATATCATTGGTGCAGGCTGTGCCGGAGGCTCCGTCATACAGGTTTCTGCCGCAGGCGACGCTGGATGGGGGCGCAGATAAGGGCGTTAACCCCTGCCAGGCGACGGTAATCATGTAAGTGCCGTTGCTCAAATTTTCAACGCAGCCACGCGCGCCCAACATAGCACCCACATTATCAGAACCCAGGGTTTCAGCCGCGCCTTGTAGCGCGTCGCACCAAGCCTTGGCATCCCTAGCTTGGGTTGTAGCGCCTGTGCTGCAAGTGGTCCCGGTGCCTATACCCGTGGTATTGGTCACATAGGTTGCCGCCAGCGCCGCATTATTGGCGATGCGGTTTGCCATTTCATCCAGCACAAGCAGGGCTTGTGAACGCTGATAGGCTTCCATCTCAGAGCTTTGTAAGCGGGCATGAAGTGACAGTAAACCCATAAGACCAATGGCAAGAACAAAAAAAGTTACCAGAACTTCGATCAGGGTAGAACCCTTGTGACCATAAGCTAAACGAAGACTGCAATGATTTTTCATATCAATCACCATTTATCAGGCGGATTTTTAACGCCTTCGCTGGAGAGTGTTAATTCTCCATCACTGACCTGTGTTCCAGTTGGACTGAAGGTTATGAGGTATGAGGGAACGGCAGCTCCACCCACAGTAATCTCGTAGTTATATTTGGCAGACACCGCAATTGGCAGGGTGTAACTTACGGCTAAAGTGGTTTTATTGGCATAGGTGCGATTCGCTAATAGGTATTGTTGCTCACGATTGGCTATATCCATCATTTCCGATTGTGCGGCCGACCGGTTTGAACGAATAACATGCTGCTGATAGCTGGGCAAGGCTATAGCGGCAAGAATGCCAACAATAGCCACGGCTATCATCATCTCCATGAGGGTAAAGCCTTTTTGATTAGCGCATTTCACATTCTGGCCCCTGCCTGATTTACCATTTTGCAATTCAACTTTCGTCACTCTTTTTTTAAACCTGCTTCACATTTCGTCGTTGAATTACTCATTTGCTAATCTACAGGTTTAGCACACGCCTTAATTATTTGGTAAAAAATGCGCCTCACCGGTAGACAAATGGTGACAGCCGGTCACTTTTTTTGACGCATGAAACGACAACATTTTTTAAAAAAAATAAGTTAAAGAATTTATTATTCTGAAAAAAATTTAACGATTTTTTTACCGCGATAAATTGATATATCTTATGCGTTAAAGGTGATAAAACCCATGAATCCCAACGCTTTGAATATAGGTTTTCTGCTCACACCTGCTGATCACCTAGAACTTTTTTATTAGAAAATTATAAATAATGATGGATATTTGACGGCTTACACAAAAGCAACTACAAAATATTGTATGCGTCAAAACCATGACCAGACTTAAATTTAACATTCGGCCAATTTTTCTAAAATTTAAATCCAACAAAGCAATCAATTAATTGCGTTAAAAACATCAAACATTATTAAATATAATATTGTGTTAGAAACTTTCTAGTATAAAAAACCTCTCTTTATAATGGATGATAAAAATCCACAAGTTCATACTCATGAAAAATTTTATGTCCATAAAAAGCAATTTTAACCAAGCCGAGTTTTGGCGATGCCAAACTCACCTACCTAATGAAACATTAAACTGCAACAGGAGAATAGCTATGACAACTCACTATAAAGCTACCGGCTTTCATTCTTTAACTCCTTACATCAATATCAAAGGTGCCGCTGAAGCAATCGAGTTTTATAAAAAAGCATTTGGCGCAATAGAAACAGGTCGCATTACCATGCCAGATGGAACCATTGGTCATGCTGAAATTCAAATTGGTGATTCAAAAATTATGCTTGCCGACGAGGCACCACAGTGGGGGAATAAAAGCCCCTCAACACTGGGTGATTCTCCGGTGTGCTTATGTTTATACGTTGAAGATGCAGATGCCGTTTTTGCGCAAGCACTTAATGCCGGCGCAACCATTACTGGCGACATGGACGTTAAAGATCAATTTTACGGTGACCGCTCCGGAAGCCTGACCGATCCCTTCGGACACAAGTGGACAATTATGACTCACAAAGAGGATATTTCATTTGAAGAATTGCAGAAGCGCACTGATGAAATGCCTGGATAATGAAAATCCGCAAATATGTTTTCATCCCTATGTGTTAAACGCACAGATACTAAGCTAATAGTGGAACAACGACCGCAATAAAAGATTTAGACGGTACTGAAATAAAAATGCCGAAACGTGTGGTTTCGGCATTTTTATTTTTTGCTTTTTAGATTAAAAAAATTATTCTAAATTCATACAGCTGGCGTAGTAACTCACACTGGCTGGCCAGTCAGAGAATACACCAATAACACCCACGTCTTGCGCGAGTACATGCAACGCTTCCATCATGTCACCGTCTTTTTTCAGTGCAGGGATAATCGTTTGGTAGTACCAGCCGCCAGCGCCATTTCCTAAGGGGCCTGCACGTTCAAACGACCAGGTAATGATATCCAAGCCTGCAGCTTTGGCATCGCGCGCATGAGCAGAAGGAATAATTTTATTATTTTGATCAAGTGCCAGCAAAGCCCATAATGGAGGAGCTACAATTTTTACGCCTCTCGCTGCTAATGCACGCAATTCAGCATAGGTTGGCAACTCGGCAGGAGTATTGGCATCATCAAGATAAACAGCTTGTTTGCCGAATTTTGGATAATGACTCAACCAAAAATAAATATCTTGTGAGTCGAAAGATTGCGGCCAGACATCCCTTGGTTTAACGCCAGCCGCAATATATTCATTGATCATCTGCGCAGCATAATCTGCTTGTGTATAAGCGCCTTGGTAAGGCATAGGCACGCTCGCGGATTTTAATTCAGGTGTAAATTTCACGCCCAACTTTTTGAATAGCTGAATACTTTCTGCATGGCTTAACAAGGTTCCTTTGTTTGCGTATAAATCAGTGCGCCAAGCTGCAGTTCCCGTTAAATATTCAGCAACGGTTTTAGCGGCTGGATTTGAAGCATCCATTTTTCCACGCAAACTTTTAAATTCTTTTAGTGTTATGTCACTGGTGCAGCACATTGCTGATGCTAGTTTTCCAGTTGCAGAATCCGCCGGGGAAAAAGCCTGTGAACATTTTGCGGCTAATTCCGGCACAGCCAAAATATTAGTGGTTGTGTGCAAGTCGCATTGTGAATGACGGCACACCAATTCTTTATCTTTAGTAAAGGTTACATCGCATTCCAGAATACCTGCGCCCATTTTTGCTGCGGCTTCGTAGGATTCTTTGGTGTGCTCTGGAAATTGCAAAGCGGCGCCGCGATGTCCAATAGAAAAATTAGTTTTTCTAAAGGGACCGTTTTCGCAGGCTTTTAATTTTTGTTTGAGCGGGCTCTCATCCATGTCTTCGACTAGATAAAAAGGGCGCGGACCCAACTGAGTCTTTTCATCATTATGCGCATAGCGCGATGATCTGTCGTAATCTCTGTCCTGATTATAATGGACCTGGTGTGATGATTTTTCGTTATCATCTGAATGCTGCTCGGCGAAAACAGGTGCAGATAAAAATAAACACGCTAAGACAAGCCTTTCGATTTTTTTAAAATAAATTCTTTGCATTATATTACCCTCTCGTTGTGTATACCGAATAGCGTTGGTATTACTGAATTAGTTAATGTATTAACCATTCAACATTAACCTGTAAATGTGACATTTTTACGAAGCCAATAAATTAACGGAAGTGATAATCCAAAAAGATGCGGTTGTTTACTTGCAGATACTTGCTTTAACTATGATTTAACAAAAATGAAATAAAAAAATGCCCACCGCTTAAAAGGATGGGCATCTTATGGAATGATTTAATTTCAGGATAAGTATTGCCAACAGAAATTAAACCAGTGGTGGATCTGTCTCACGCTTATAGGAACGGTGGTTTGCCAAGGCGTCTTTAAACGCGACAAGCGCTTTTTTCAATTGTGTTTTATCCGCAACCAGAATCATTGGGTCAGCTGAACCATCGGGCAAATTAGTCGGAATCTGGGCTTCTGCTAAGAAATTTGCCCCTGCACCAATCGCCATAATCGGTTTGCAGTGGCGATATTGTTGACGCACGAAATCTATTGCATTCGCATCTTTAGCCAATTGCCGCACCGAGTCTTCACCGTCGGCAATAATCACCGCATCGTATAAAACCGAGGGTCCAGCTTCGAGGGAAATTTCAACATCCAATGTGCCCTGCTCGGTAGTGAGCACTTTTCCCAGCTGGCAACTTACGAGGCGCGGGATAGCGCCATCCGCTAGCAGATCCAAATAAATGGACTTTACCGTACTAGCATCCACACCTTTGCCGATTAAAATGGCTACTCGTCGCGTACGAATCCCTGTTCTACCGGGACGCGCTAATAACGACAACCCAGGTGAGGGTTTAAATTGCGGAATCGGTAAATTGGACGCCAGGGGCATAGCATCGGGCACATCAAAGCCCAAACTGTTGGCCACTTTAGTCGCTAATACCAGGCCTATTTTGACTAACATGAATACAACGTGCTGACAAATAGCCAGGATTTTGCGCCAGTTAAATTTTGCGCTCCTAGCGTTTTTTCAAGTAAACGTTTTGCAAGTGGGCTAGAGGTATCAAAATTATCTAGAAGTACTGCTGATGAGGGTCCAGAAACCGTGCATAACACCGATCCTGCACCCGCTACATTAGTTAATGATTTTTTTTTGTCGCGCATAGATCACCTCCATTATTTTTGCATTATTCATTTGGTATTGATTATTGAGTGGCAGATACCATCGTTAGTTATGCACCGAGCTGAAGATTAAAAACATATTCGAAATGAAGCCAAAACTCGCCGCAAAGCTCTAAAAATTACAATTTTTATTTACATTTTTATAATTACTTTGGGGAAATGTTCAGCTAAAAAGGCAAGCAAAGTATGTACGCCATCGAACTGTTGCTGACTACTTTATGATAAATAATAATTCGCAATTCAGTCTGAATAGTCTGCGGGCGCCTTGCCTGCCTTGATAATTATTGACCATTAATAGAGAACACTATGAGCAACATCAATGCCCAGCTCGCAACTGTAATTACAACCTATGAAACAGAATTATTGGAAGGATGGTTAGCGGGTTTTACCTTAAAATTAGGCCGTCGCGATAAAAGTTTTGAGGGCGAATTGCGTCAACAAGCAAGCCAATTTCTTTCGCTACTGGCCATCACATTAAACAAAAGCAGTGGTACTGCAATTGATGGCCCTCCTTGGGACGACGCCCGCCATGTGCTTAGCGATATTTCCCAATCGCGCGCGCGCCAGGGATTTTCTCCAATAGAAACAACCAATTTTATCTTTTCATTAAAAGAACCTTTATTTAATTATTTACGTTTGTTACTCGCGGAAAACCCGCAACATCTAAGTGATGCAATTGCTGCAACCAGCATATTATTTGATAATCTTGGCCTTTATATTATTGAGATTTATCAAAAAACTCGCGAACAAATTATTCAGCGTCAACAACAAGAATTGCTCGAACTATCCACCCCCGTCGTACAACTTTGGCAAGATATCCTTGCGTTGCCCTTGATAGGTACGCTCGACAGCGCACGAACGCAAGTGGTAATGGAAAGCTTGTTGCAAAAAATTGTCGAGACGGGTGCGCAAATTGCGATCATTGATATCACCGGAGTTCCCACGGTCGATACCTTGGTAGCCCAACATTTACTGAAAACAATTGCGGCCGCCCGACTCATGGGTGCCGATTGCATTATTAGTGGCATTCGACCACAAATTGCTCAGACTATCGTCCATCTCGGCGTTAATTTGGAAGACGTTATTACCAAAGCGACGCTTGCCGATGCCTTTGTGGTTGCATTACAACGCACGGGCTCTTCTATCCATTATTCTAAAAACGAGCGTTAAAAAAAATTTATGGAACGTATCCCTATTTTGCGAATGGGCCGCTTGCTATTGGTCACTATTCAAGTAGACATGCACGATCAACTTGCGATGACACTGCAAGATGATCTCACCAATCGTATCGTGAAAGATCGGGCCAACGGAGTATTAATTGATATTTCCGCACTCGATATTGTTGATTCGTTTATTGGGCGAATGATTAGCGACACCGCTGCCATGGCAAAAATTCTTGATGCGCGCACCGTGCTGGTTGGTATGCAACCAGCGGTTGCCATTACCCTGGTGGAATTAGGTTTGAGTCTCGAGGGAGTCAAAACTGCGCTTAATGTCGAACTCGGCATGAAGCTCTTGGATCGGAGCGGCCAGTGAACATAGGATACCAGGACAGCGCTCACAATAATGCAAACCCCAATCGTTATACCCCAGCGGTTGGACAAGATGAAGCCAGTGTATTGCCATTAAAAACTGATGAAGATGTTGTGCGGCTACGTAAAGAAGTACGCACAGCCCTTGTTAATCTTGGCTTTAGCTTAATTGAGCAAACCAAAATGATTACTGCAGCGAGTGAGTTAGCCCGCAACACCTTGCGCTACGGCGGCGGTGGCGAAGCCCGCATACTGAGGGTGACTAGCGCGGGAAAACCTGGTCTCGAGTTAAGCTTCGTTGACCAGGGCCCCGGCATTGGCGATTTAACGCTGGCGTTAACGGATGGCTATACCAGCGGTAGCGGACTAGGGCTCGGACTTGGCGGCGCCAAGCGGCTCTCCGATGCTTTTCACATAGATTCAACACCAGGTAAAGGCACCACAGTCACTATCGCCAAGTGGAAAGCATTTTGATTCGCTTCGGTACACAGCAAACTTTCCATATTGGCGAACTGAGTGAAGTTGCGGCCGCCCGTCGCGCTGGCATTAAATTGGCACAAAAGCTTGGTTTTAACGAACTTCGTACCGCCCAGTTAGCGATTGTGATCACCGAAGCAGCAACTAATATTGCAAAGCATGCTGCGCACGGAGAAATCTTACTAAGGTCGCTCCAACACGGTGAAACCACGGGTGTGGAAATTATTGCCATTGATGCGGGCCCGGGAATTTCCAATATTCGCTTGCAAATGATAGATGGAAACTCAACCACTGGGACCTACGGTGGGGGCTTGGGGGCGATCAGCCGCTTAAGTCAGGAGTTTGAAATGTATTCGATGCAGGAACAGGGAACCGCATTGTGGGTGGTCATTTGGGTCAATGATAAAGCGTTAAAACTTAGCTCTGACTGGCGATTTGCCGCCAGCTGGGAAATTGGTGGCATTTGTGTTCCTTACCCAGGGGAAGCTTTGTGCGGTGACGCATGGACCGTCGTATTCGACAACAATTTATTAACCTTTATGGTGGCAGATGGGCTGGGTCACGGCCCGGATGCAGCAATTGCCTCCAATACTGCAGTCAATGTTATTGCAGAACATCAGGGTCAATCACCGCAGGCACTGCTCCAGCGAGCCCATGTCGCACTCCAAAAAACTCGCGGCGCTGCGGTGGCGATTGGTCAAATTAATATGGAGCTTGGGCAATTACGCTTTGCCGGTGTGGGTAACATTGCCGCAAGTGTATTTGAAGTTGCCACAAGACGACACTTGCTGTCGCATAACGGCATAGCGGGCAGCAACTTGCGAAAGCTGCAAGAGTTTTCCCAAACCTGGGAAAGCGGCGCTATGTTTATCGCCCACTCCGATGGTTTGGCAACGCGCTGGAATCTGGATAAATACGTCGGCTTGGCACAATCACACCCCAGTCTTATTGCAGCGGTGTTATATCGCGATTTCACTCGTGGTCGCGATGATGTGTCGGTACTGGTGCTGCGCCAAACCAGACACTAATACTTGGTCGAACACTCAGGTGCGGTGAAGCTTTTCAATAACTGCCAATAATCTTACCCATACATGGAAATAAAAACCCTACATAACTCACAGGTAAATCTATAGGTACACAATGACTATTCAAATTCTGACCCTTGGTATTAAAAACGAATTAGATGTTGTAGCGGCGCGTCAGCGGGCTCGGCAAATCGCTAGTTTTTGCGGCTTTGGTACTCAGGATCAAGTACGCATCGCAACATCTGTCTCAGAGCTGGCCCGCAACATTTATAACTACGCCATTGGCGGAAAAGTCCATTTCATGATCGAAGGCGAGACTGCACCGCAAGTTCTTGAAATCCTGCTTGAAGATAAGGGCCCCGGCATCATTGAACTCGATCTTATTCTTTCCGGCAACTATATGTCCTCGACCGGCATGGGCAAAGGTTTGCTGGGTGCGCGACGCTTAATGGATCGCTTCGAGATCATTACCAATGCAGAAACAGGGACGCGGATTAGGTTGCAGAAACTTTTCGCCAAAGATACTCCCTTAATAACACCACAACACACCAAGACACTCTTAGCCCAGCTCGGAGTGCTACCCGCCAATATCGCCATGTCTGAGGTCTTGCAACAAAACCAGGAATTACTTGGTGCAATGGCCGAGCTAAAGATACGTCAGGATGAGTTATTACAATTGACCCGCGAGCTTGAAGATACCAATCGCGGTGTTGTTGCGCTCTATGCTGAGCTGGATGAAAAAGCCGATCATTTGCGTCGCGCTGATGACATGAAATCGCGCTTCCTATCGAACATGAGCCATGAGTTTCGTACGCCCTTAAGCTCTATTCGTGCGCTTAGCAGATTGCTAATCGATAGGATTGACGGCGAGTTATCGCTGGAACAGGAAAAACAAGTGCTGTTTATTGCACAGGCGGCAAATGATCTTACTGATCTGGTCAACGACCTGCTTGATCTCGCAAAAATTGAAGCCGGCAAGTTGGACATTCGCGCGCATCATTTTCTGGTTACCAATACGTTTAGTAGCTTGCGCGGCATGCTGCGGCCGCTGCTGGTGTCCGAGTCGCTCACACTGACATTCGTCGAGCCCGAACTACCCATTGAAATGTTTACCGACGAAGCAAAGCTTTCACAAATTTTGCGCAACTTTATTTCTAATGCATTGAAGTTTACTGAAGCAGGGGAAATCACTGTTTCGGTAAACTTATTGCCAGAACAAAATTTGGTTAAATTCAGCGTGGCAGATACTGGCATTGGCATTGCAAATACTGATCTGAATTTAATTTTTGAAGAATACAGCCAACTTGAAAATCGTTTGCAGGGAAAAATAAAGGGTACTGGCCTTGGCCTGCCATTGTGTCGCAATCTAGCCCATTTGCTAAATGGCGAAGTTGCAGTGGAAAGCACACCTGGTATTGGCTCCCTATTTTCCGTCACCCTACCCAGACAGATTACCCCTGTAGAAAATGAGCCTGCCAAGTTGCCAATAGCTGAAATAGTGGAAGACAAAAGAATTCCGATATTGATCGTAGAAGACCAGGCGCCGACACGCTTGTTGTATGAAAAATTTTTAATGAATACGGAATTTCGCGTGGTAATGGCACAAAGCCTTAACGAAGCCATTGATCTTTGGCTGACGACAAAACCCGCTGCCGTTATCCTTGATATTTTATTGAATGGTGAGGACGCCTGGTCCTGGCTAACGCAATTAAAGAATGATCCATTGCATTCCGCAGTTCCGGTCATAATCGCAACTGAAATTGAAGATAAGCGCAAAGGCCTGGCATTAGGTGCCGAAGCTTATTTTGTAAAACCCTTATTTAGACAACAATTGCTTGCAACATTACGTTTGCTTATCAGTCGCTCCTATTCGGAATTAAATCAAGAGATTGCATAGCTTTTTCATCGAATGGATTTTTTTCATTGCATAGTTTTTTACTGTGCCTAGCGTTTACATCGTTATATTTTTACATTAGGAACCAGGCTCATGTCATTACATTCATACACTGATGCTCTTATTCTCAATGTCGATGACAATGATGGCGCGCGCTATGCAAAATCACGCATCTTAACTCACGCCGGTTTTAAAATTATTGAAGCGCGTACAGGTGGCGATGCTCTCCTCAAAGCGCATCGCGAAAACCCCAATTTAATTTTGCTTGATGTACAACTGCCTGACATTAACGGCATGGAAGTATGTCGACAATTAAAAGCCGATCCCACCACACAAACGATTTTGATTCTGCAAACCTCGGCCTCTTTTATTGGTAGTGCGGATAAAATTCGTGGACTCGATGGCGGTGCCGACAATTATTTAGTAGAGCCTATTGAGCCTGATGAACTAATCGCGAATGTCAAAGCGCTCTTGCGTCTGGGCAAAGTAGAACGCGAATTACGCGAGGTCGACCGACGTAAAGATGAATTTCTGGCAACGCTTGGCCATGAGTTGCGAAACCCTCTGGCACCGCTACTTAACTCAGTGGATCTTTGGTATGCAGTCGACCCTAAGGTAACGGAAATTCATGAAAAAATTCGCGGCACCATTAAACGTCAAACCAAACACCTTGTACGTTTGGTGGATGATTTGCTCGACGTGTCGCGTATTGCCCAGGGGAAAATTTCGTTACAGTGGGAACAAGTAGAATTAAAAACATTTATTAATAATGCAATTGAATCCAGCACCCACTCTATCCAAAGCAGGCACCACGAGCTATCTGTTAATTTACCAGCACAGGACATCTGGGTGCGTGGCGATCAAGTTCGGCTTGCGCAAATTATGACGAACCTGTTATTAAACGCCGCAAAATTTACCCATCCTGGCGGCAAGATTAATTTAGATATCCAACAACACGAGCAACAACTCATCATACGTTTAACCGATAACGGTATTGGTATTGCTGAACCCAGTATTGCTGCGATATTTGAACTCTTTGCCCAAGACGGACACATCGCAAATCAAATGCGTGATGGCCTGGGTATAGGGCTTTCGTTAGTGCGAAAGCTGGTGGAATTACATGATGGTACAGTGAAGGCTTACAGCGCGGGCACCGGCAAAGGAAGCACTTTTGAAATTTGCTTACCTGTAAGCGACATTAATAAGGCACAAACGGCAATGCCTGTCGCGTCGCACAC
>JAZKHP010000005.1:40850-49889 GCA_040385335.1 Pseudomonadota bacterium | reverse complement strand
TTGTCCTAGTTTCAGGGGGAATTCGGTACCGTGCGCATATTGATCGTGGACGACAATGAAGCTGCGGCAGATACGCTGGGAGAGTTACTCAGCCTTGGTGGACATTGCGTGCGCATGGTTTACACAGGAGAAGAGGCAATAGAAGCAATGTCTGAATTTAATCCCGACGTCGTCCTACTCGATATCGGGTTGCCTAATTCAAATGGATTTGATGTTGCAAGAAAGTTACGCTCGCTACCCAATGCCCAACATTTTTTGCTAGTAGCAGTCACTGGTTATGGGCAATCCGCTTTACAACAATCCGCATCAAAAGATTTTGACGAATATTTTGTAAAACCCATGAGCTTTGATAAGCTCGAATCTATCGGTCTACATGTGTGATGCAAATATAGCTTAGTGAAAATTAAAATTATTATTTATTTTTTAAGCTCAACTCTACATTGAAAATTTATTGACCATTCACATCAAAAAAATTAAGTTCAAGGTAAAACTGAGCGAAAAAAATTAAAGCCCAAGCTCACGCAAAATATTATCTTTCAAGGTTTGCGCTTCGGGATTGGATAATTTTCTAGGATGTTTAAACGGTACCTCAAACACAGCTTGAATACTGGTTGGTCGCGGCGACAATACAATGATGCGATCAGCTAAATGGATGGCCTCTTCAACGTCGTGGGTAATCAACAGTACCGTATGACGTTCCTCTTCCAAAATACGCAGCAATTCAGTGCGCATACGCAAATTCATTAGCGCATCCAACGCAGAAAATGGCTCATCCATAAACAAAATTTCTGGCTTCACCACCAATGCGCGCGCTATTTCGACACGCTTCAACATGCCGCCCGAAAGTTCGTGAGGATAATTTTGCTCGAAGCCTTTTAGCCCAACCATAGCGGCGTAATGATCCGCTAACGCAGCTTTATCGCCGTGCTCATTACCGTTTAGTCCGAACATTAAATTTTGTTGCACGTTCAGCCAGGGGAATACCGAACCGTGTTGCGAAATCACAATTCCATTAGCGTTGGGGCCTTTGCGCACCACACCATCTACTGAAACAAAGCCTGTGTCGGGTTGTTCGAAACCGGCAATGATTTTCATCAGCGTGGATTTGCCGCATCCCGATGGTCCGACTATGGCAACAAATTCACCCTCACCAACGGTAAGGCTCAGGCCACCAACAACTTGCAGAGTTTCTTTTCCGACACCAAAACTTTTTTTGATATCACTGATAACAATCTTATCGACCATAACGCCACCTTACCGATTTTAGCCCTTCCAGAAGTCGCATTAAGCCGTCCAACAACAGTCCAATGATACCGATGATAATCATGCCCGCGATCACGAGATCGTAGCGGTTGCCCGCATTGCGCGAGTCCATAATCAGATAACCCAACCCCGAGCGCAACGCGATCATTTCGGCGGCGACCACTACCAACCAGGCGACGCCGAGGGAAATACGCATGCCCACAATCATCTCCGGCAATACGGCTGGAACTATGACCTGAGTAAATAATTTATAACGCGAAACACCAAAGTTTTCCGCCGCCCTCAAGTAGCGCTGTTCAATGGTGTGTACACCAGCAGCGGTTTGCACAATCATGGGAAAAACCGAGGCAATAAAAATAAGAAAAATGGGCGAGGCGTTGCCCACACCAAACCACAGAATTGCCAGTGGAATCCATGCGATGGGAGAAATAGGACGCAGGATTTGGAAAATGGGATTTAGCGTTATATAGGCGCCTTCAACGCGCCCCATCCACAGCCCGAGCGGAATAGCGATAATAACCGCCAATAAAAAGCCAGTGCCAACTCGCATTAACGACGAGCCTATGTGCTCCCATAAGGAACCATCTTTTATTAACTCCAGGGTACCGGTGACTACCTGCAACGGAGTTGGGAAAATAGCAGATTGGGTTTTGACAACCACTATCCACCAGACTGCAATAAGCAATCCTAATACTGCCATTGGCGGCAGTGTTCTTGTTAGTTTTAGCACGGGGATACCTTTGTATGGTCAAACATTCTTAGAAGATCATTGTTGTAATTTTGCGGTTAACAGCCGCGCCAGGTTTTTTGCTCGCCACTGTAATCTTGGCCAGCCGAGAGTGGGTTCGGGGTCAACGACTACGGTCATTTGGCCATTGATATGAGCGGTACAAGCAAATTGATAATCCGAAGCCAAATCAAACGGAAGTTTAAAACTTTGATTCGGCATAATCAGCGTCGGCCCAAACATCTGGGGAACTGTATCGAGGTTGCGTAACATCAACACTTCCCTGACACCCAGTGCAAGATAGATCGTTGAGGGCAATATTTCGATTTTTTCCCCCGCCATACGGCGCGCCCAAGTACCAGCGGGAATTTCAAAAAGCTCGTCATGGGTATCAAATTGCGGAGGGATCAGAGCCGCTAAAATCACAACATCAAACACCAGGCTGAGCGCTAAAAACAAAGGCCAATGACGGCGAATCAACAGCATAAATTTATGATTCCGCCTGACTTGTAGCGATATTCTTTTGCAACAGGATTTTCATATCGTGAGCTATATCATCGGGACTTTTACCAAAGGGGACTAATGCGCGCAAAAGACCCGCGCGATCAATCAGGTAAATATAAGACGAGTGATGCACTTCGGGCTGACCGGTTTTACTCAGGGCTTTCGCTGCAGTAATGCCATACTCCTTTTGCACCGCAGCCAATTGACTGTCCGTGCCCGTAACACCAATAAAGGTGGGATCGAACACTGCCAGATATTCGCGCAAACGTTGCGGAGTATCCTTAGCTGGATCGACAGTAACATAAATGACCTGCACATCATTTGCCAAAGCACCCAACTTTTTACGCGCTTGCGCCAACTTGGCAAGTGTAACCGGGCAAACATTAGTGCAATGCGTGAAACCGAAGCCCAGGGCGACTATCTTACCTCGCGCCTGTGTGAGCTTGAACTCATGGTTGTTTGAACCTTGTAAGGTAAAGTCTGGCGCAAGGCGCGGAGGATCAAACACACCGGATTTAAATACTTCCGTCTCAGTGGCGCTCACGCCTGTTACCAGGATAAGCAACAATGGTATTAACAATATTCGTTTCAAGATAGGTCTCAACTTTTACCGTAAATTTACAGAGTGATGCTAGTGGGTGCGGCATTTTTGACAAAACTTTCATTGATGTAGCTCTCATAGGCTACTGGTCGCTTAAGAGTACCGGCCTCGATAGATAGCTGCATAAGCTCTTCAAACTCAGTTCTGATCATTCGTAAATCGCCGTAAGTTACGCGATCCTGTGGCGTCTCCATCACAAACTTGAGAATATTCGGATCCTGATTAAAAAATTCGCGCTTGGCGGCAATAGCGACGGCTTTATCGCGATTGATTTGCTGCGTATCCAACCAGGCACCTGCGCCCATAACATGGTTAACCAAGTCCTGAACCATAGCGGGATTATCCTGGATAAGCTCTTCGCGTACAGTAAGCACACAACAAATATAATTACGCCATTCATCGCGAGTCATCCGCAAGGGGCGAGCATAGCCAGCACGTTGTGCGGCTGCGCCGAAGGGCTCACCGGTACAATAGGCATCTACAGCACTGGCATAAAGCGCGGCGGGCATATCGGGTGGCGGCATCTCGATAATTTCGATATCTTTTGGCGTCATATTTTCACGTGACAGCATTTTTCTAAGGAACAAAAAATCCACCGCAAAACGGCTGGGAATGGCGATTCGCTTACCTTTAAGCTCACTAAAGCTTTGATAGCTGGAATCAGTGCGCACCATAATCACTGCACCAGAACGATGGCCAAGGGAAACAATCTTAAGCGGCACTTTCTTGTCTGCAAGATCCATCACCAAAGGAGCCAGCATATAAGCGGCCTGGATACGGCCGGTCATTAAGGACTCTTTAATCTCCGGCCAGCCACTGTATTTACTGTATTGGTAATCAAAAGGATGGGTGCCATTTCCCGCAAGGTTACTAGCTGCTTTTGCGGTGCAGACAACGGGTAAAGTCAGGTTACAGGTAACCGGTAAGCCACCTACCTGCAATTGCTGAAATTTACTTTCTGGCTGTTTGGAGCAAGAAGATAATCCCAGAAAAGGCAAGGCCGCAGCCGCAGTGGCTGCGCCTAACACTAAGCGTCTGCGCAATAAAAAATCGGCATTTGTTGGATTATCGTGTTGCATGTGCAATCTCAATTAGGTGGCGCTTAAAATAACAGCAGGTCAATCAAAAAATAACACAGGATTGTCGTGAAAGGATACTGAAGAATCCAGCCAAAGACCATCAAAAATCACTATGGCAATTCCGGGGACTTTTTGCTGCGAGTCGCCGCACCCACCCACCAGATCAACCCGCAAAGGCAGTACCTAAGCAATCGGCTAGAGTATTTCATCGTCGAGCCTTTTAATTTTCTCCAGATCATAAAAATACTCACGAGATGGTAGTGAACGCAGTCAACACCTATTCTTAAAAACCTTCGCAATTTCTAAAATCAGAAAACTAGCGGTGTAAGACTAATTATTGGCACCATGAGCTCATCGTTAATAGCGAACTCAATGTTTACCGTGTTGCCTGCGCAGGTTGTCGTATTTATTATTAAAAAAGTGCGTGAAGTTGGCCGGTACAAATTAAATTTGCCCTAAGTGCAATTCTTGTCTTATTTTTTCACCATATTCCGCTCATATCTGCGAAAATCCACCCCACAATTTTCCTGAATAGGTGATTAGTATTGCGATCAGCCATTTTTCCGATATGGCGCTCGCAATACTAATCGCCTATTCTGGCGCATCCGCTGCTTTAACGTCTGTTTGGAGACCTCCCTATGAAATTTCGTTTTCCCATTGTCATCATCGACGAAGATTTCCGTTCTGAAAATACTTCTGGTCTCGGTATCCGCGCACTCGCAGATGCAATGGAAAAAGAAGGGATGGAAGTGCTAGGCGTTACCAGCTATGGCGACTTATCACAATTTGCCCAGCAGCAATCGCGCGCATCAGCGTTTATTTTGTCCATTGACGATGAAGAGTTTGGTGCAGGCTCGCTTGAAGAAACGGATCACGCGCTGAAATCACTGCGCGCATTTGTGGAAGAAATTCGTTATAAAAATGCCGACATCCCGATTTATCTTTACGGTGAAACACGCACCTCACGCCACGTACCTAACGATATTTTGCGCGAACTCCACGGCTTCATTCACATGTTTGAAGACACACCGGAATTTGTCGCGCGCCATATTATTCGCGAGGCCAAGTCTTATCTGGACGGTTTAGCCCCCCCATTCTTCCGCGCCCTGGTTCACTACGCGAACGATGGCTCTTACTCCTGGCACTGCCCCGGTCACTCGGGCGGCGTCGCGTTTTTGAAATCGCCTATAGGGCAAATGTTCCATCAATTTTTTGGTGAAAACATGCTGCGTGCAGATGTTTGCAACGCGGTGGAAGAGCTAGGCCAATTGCTGGATCACACCGGCCCCATTGCCGCGTCCGAGCGCAATGCTGCGCGGATCTTTAATGCAGATCATTGTTACTTTGTGACTAATGGTACCTCCACCTCAAACAAAATGGTGTGGCACTCTACGGTAGCGCCAGGCGATATAGTCGTGGTTGACCGCAATTGTCATAAATCGATTCTGCACTCGATTATTATGTGTGGTGCAATTCCAGTATTCCTGATGCCAACACGCAACCACCTCGGCATTATCGGGCCAATTCCATTGGAAGAATTTACCCCGGAAAGCATCGCGCGAAAAATTGAAGCAAATCCTTTTGCGCGCATTGCCACCAATAAAAAACCACGTATTTTGACTATCACTCAATCCACTTATGATGGGGTGATTTATAACGTCGAAACCTTAAAAGATATGCTTGATGGCAAAATTGACACGCTGCATTTTGATGAAGCCTGGCTGCCCCATGCAACCTTCCACGATTTCTATAAAGACATGCACGCTATCGGCAAAGATCGCCCGCGCGCAAAAGAGTCGATGATTTTTTCTACGCAATCAACTCACAAATTGCTGGCGGGTTTATCGCAAGCTTCGCAAATTTTGGTACGTGAATCCGAATCAGTGAAACTGGATCAAGATGCCTTTAATGAAGCTTATTTAATGCATACCTCTACCTCGCCGCAATATTCCATTATTGCTTCGTGTGATGTTGCTGCCGCTATGATGGAAGCACCTGGCGGAACTGCGCTGGTTGAAGAATCTATTTTAGAGGCACTCGATTTCCGCCGCTCAATGAAAAAAGTGGATGCGGAATGGGGCCAGGATTGGTGGTTCCAGGTTTGGGGGCCGGAAGAATTTTCTGAAGACGGCATTGGCGAGCGCGATGATTGGGTATTACGCAGCGAAGATAACTGGCATGGCTTTGGTAAATTAGCCACCGGTTTCAATATGCTCGACCCTATTAAAGCCACCATTATCAACCCTGGCTTATCCGTTGAAGGTAAGTTCAGTGAAACTGGTATTCCCGCGTCTATAGTCACTAAATATCTTGCTGAAAACGGCGTAATTATTGAGAAGTGCGGCCTCTACTCATTCTTTATTATGTTTACCATTGGCATCACTAAAGGCCGTTGGAATACCTTGCTCACGGCATTGCAACAATTCAAAGATGACTATGATAAAAACCAACCTATGTGGCGCATTTTGCCAGAATTTGCCGCCGCTAATCCGCGTTACGAGCGCCTGGGTTTACGCGATTTGTGTCAACAAATTCACGAGACTTATAAAGCTTATGGTGTGGCTCGTTTAACGACAGAAATGTATTTATCCGATATGCAACCGGCGATGAAACCTTCTGATGCTTTTGCGATGATGGCGCATCGCGAAATTGACCGTGTACCCATCGATGAACTCGAAGGCCGTATCACTTCAATTTTATTAACGCCTTATCCACCCGGTATTCCATTATTAATTCCCGGCGAGCGCTTTAATAAAACCATCGTCGACTATTTAAAATTCGCGCGCGATTTTAATGAAAAGTTTCCAGGGTTTGAAACCGATGTGCATGGCTTAGTGAAACGCGAAGTGGATGGTAAAAAAGGTTACTTTGTGGATTGCGTACGAGTTAAGGCATAAATGTAAAATGTTTAACGCAAGTAGCGGGGAAAAAATCTCGCTAGTTGCGCTCAATAAAACAGCAAATAGCTTTTGTAACTTCAATGCTAGTTCGAGAATTTCAAACACTACTTTCAAACATGCAATCGACGGAGCGAATAACAAAACAAGGAGGGGTGAAAAAAATGACCTTTGGTTAATGGCCAAAGGTCATTGTTGACATAATCCTAGCAATATCTGCCATTATTCCTGACGAGATTTTTCTGCTTTTTTGACTTTTTTAGCATCGTGCTTTTCTTTCATGGTTTTTGCAGCAGGTTTTTTGGTTTCTTTTTTACTGTCTTGGGCCTTGCTCATAATATTTCTCCACGGTTAAAAGATTTGATACAGCCAAATTCAGACTACAACTTATTTAAACAGAAAGCCACGTTAGTTAGCCATAGTCTTTTACATAATAGCTGACACAAAATTATTTGTGCAGTTTTATCTAGTAAGGTCTTTGCACGATTACTGCACTGAATAATCGTGTAAAGTCTTACAAGAGATGGAGACCATTTACTGTAATTCAAGGCGCTCATTTAAAGCGCCTGGTTTTTAATGCTTAAAGAAACCGTGCAAAATGAAAATCGGTATGAGCGAAGGCATGGTATTGGCCGCAGGCCTAGGGAAAAAAATTATTTGTTAGAGCCGCATAAAGGTGCAAAATCTGGGCAGTGAGTAATGTAGGGGCGCTGCTTGCCGCGCCCATGCGGTTATCAGGGTTAAGAGCGGGCGCAGCAAGCAGCGTCCCTACGGGCATGAATAGATTTCAGGTCTAACATTTAAGGTATGTAAAAAACTTTAAAGTCAGCGACTGACATATCAATGGTAATTTTTCCATTGGTGACAGTAAGTGTTTGGCCACTGACCCGGTTTTCTACGCTGGTTACAGCTCCCATACGAGTAGCCGACAGCGTAATTTGTACAGCTGTTTTCGCAGCCATTCCGGTATTAAATACCGCTACAAATTTACCGCCGCTAGTAACCATATCACGCACAATCACTTCTGGATCATTGCTTGCGGTTAGCACTTTCGTACTCAACTGTGCCGGCCAAGCAAGATATGCAGCATTGAATCGCCGTAAATCTTGTGGTGCGCCGGTGTTGAATGAGTTGCTGGAGAGATAACCAATCCAGAATGGATCTGCATTTGCTACACCTTTCACTTCGGCAAGCATGGTGTGAGGTGTACTACGCTCAGTATCGCTAACAAAGTAACCGAAATGTCCGCTCATAGGCCAATTGTTAAAATGGCCATCAGTGCTATCTACGTCGTAGTTACCCTTGCCATCGTCTTCATTCAACGGGAAATGACGAACGAGAGCCATACCATTACTGGTACTGAATTTTTGCAACAAATTAGTATCTGCAACTGTGTATTGACGTGCGAAGGGCATGGTCATTAAAACGCCCTCATCATTTTGATAGTTCTCTGGATCGGCTGGTGGGGTGCCATGAGCAAATTCATCGAACTCCCCGGTACCCATAAACTCCGCTTCGGTTGGCAATAGCCAATAGGAAAGTGTTTTTGCATAGCGGGTATTGGTTAGCCAATCCAGGGAAGACATAGAGGCAAACCGGTATTTCCAACGCTCATCATTAGTAATCGTTGACCATGTCGAAGTATCATCAGTGACCACCTTCGTATCCTGGTAGCCGGGCGTAGGTATGGGCAAGCCTTCTTCGTGATAACTGGTAAAAAGCACGCTGGCATTAACGATACCGTCATTACCATTTTTACCAGTGCGCAGATAATTGCGAATTGCTAATAAATAATCGCGCCGCTTAGCTTCCCACCAGGAATGATAATCCGCGCGCATAGTACTACTCGCACGCAGAGCTGCTTTGGTAGGTATGGATATGCCACGATCAGCCGCATAACGCGCACGTGTAGCTTCGCTGAAACTAATCGGCCAAGAGCCAACTCGCGAGCGAAACCAGGCACCCGCA
>JAZKHP010000005.1:0-40840 GCA_040385335.1 Pseudomonadota bacterium | reverse complement strand
TAATTTTTTCACGTCATCTAATGCTTTAGGATCTGTCACATCGAGACAGCCTCGCACTTCAATCCAACCAAAACCGGTGTAGCGTTTTTCAGCGCGCGTCAGTGGTTCACAGCTTTTTTGTGCACCGTAGCTTGGTAAAAAACATTTAGCCTGAGTCGCCGCCCAAGGCATTTTGCATTGATAGGCCGAATCCCCGCCAAAGGCAGTCGCACACATATTATCGCCGGTCAGATTAACGCTCGGACAATTAGTGGTAGTGAAAGTACCTCCGCCAAGCGCTCCGTAATATTCAAAGTAAGGCATCACTTCCAAGCCGTAGCTGTTCGCCTTTTGCGTGACTTCAGGCCAATACGCAACCCGGGTGCCGGTAATCCAGGCACCGCCGCCATAACCGCTAGTGTCTATGCCTTGATTAAGACCGAACTCCAATAAATCTTTGGTGAATACGTTAAATCCGAGCACCTTGGAAAGACGCATTTTGTATTCAAACCAACTAGTGGTTGTAGTGCCGGGACTAGTGCCGGTCGCCGGATTGCAAGTAGCTCCTGTGGCATAAGTAGGCGAGGTCGGATCAGTGTTAACTATGCTGTCCCCCCTGGCGCAAATCGAAGGACTATCACCCATCTCTTCTCGCCAGAAAGTGCGACGATGAGGCACGCCAGCGGGAGGATAGTTAATCACCAAGGTCGCCGCAGCTGCATTGTTGACTGAATATAAACGGAATTCGCCTACCGCAGCGCCCTGATTCAAAGGACTGCCTTTGGGGTTAAAGTTGCCAACGGCAACCCAAAATCCGTCGGCAGGACCAAAGGGACGCTTGGTATCCACTTCATTGCGCGCACCAGCCAAGGGTTGAAAGCGATCATGCAATGTGAAATAGAAACGATAAGTCTTCCAGGTATTGGAGTGCTTATAGTCCAGCGATTCAGGATTAGGGTAGGCATATTGTTCGCGGTAATCACCAATGTCTTTACCGGTTACTACAGTTCTCACCAAATCTGCACCACGGTTGAGGATCGCAATAGTTCTCGGCACATCATCGGGATAATCGACTTCCAAAACATAATCTTTGCCCGCAACCAAACCTTTATTCTTACCCATGTTAAAAGCCGCGTAGCTTGCCTTCATACTGCCTGCAACATTTTGTGGAGTCAGCACCAATGCGGTACGACCCAAAATTGTCTGGTTGGTGTTAGTCCCTATGGGTTCAATTTGGGTCTCACGCAGACCTGGCATACTTGGATCAAATTTTTCCACTAAAGTCAGAGTGCCAAATTCAGGATCGACTTTGGTTAGTCCTAGACTGCTCGAGCCTAAACTTGCTAAGGATTGCGATGAGTTTGCCAGCGAACTGTGAGCGGAGCTGTTGACGATTGCACTGGAACTGGAGCGAGAAGATGTTACAGAACTCGCACGAGAGGAAGGTAACGAGCTTGAACTGGTTACTGTCACAGTCTTCGTATACTGCAACATCCAGTCATAAATATTTTGGCTATAGGCGGCGCGCCCTGAAACAACCGCTGAATTCATCGCTGATAAATTAAAAGTACCGGTCCAGGCATCATGAGCCACACCGGTGAACACCGTTAATCGTGGGGTCACGGCAGGGGCTGGTGAACAAGCTTTTAAACCATCGAAAGGTGCGGTGGCGTTACTGAATACCTGGGCTACGTTGTCGTTCTCACCATAGAATAACCAGGTAGGTACCGCTTTCCACATACAAGGAGCTGGCGCAGAGGCAAAGGAATATACGGTCGATATAGGCACCAAGGCGGCTATTTCACCACCGGAATAAGTCTCCAGATAAGAAAACAAAGGTCCACCGCCACCCGAAAGACCGGTTAGGTAAATACGCGTGGGGTCAATTTTATAGTTGGCTTTCGCAAACTGAATAAACTCATTCACCTTTGCGCCCGTGCGTGTTTGCCAATTCATTTGCGGCGCTAACACCACAAAACGCTTGCTAAGATCCCAGGTACCCGCCTTGATAAGCTCAGGTAAACCGTCGTCATCAATCTTTTGTATATCTGTCGCACTACCAGTACCCGTCTGGCCGTCACCATTCAAAGCGATAATCAGCGGCCAACCGGTTTGGCTGGCATAGGCGGAGGGAACATACTCAGCGTAACCCAGCGTTGTACAAGTGGTTCCTGTAGCGCGCAAGGTCAGGGTATTAGCGACAGGCGCTATGGCCGGAGAACATGCATTGACTAGGGAACTGAATGCCGCACTGGATGTAGCGCCCCAGGATGACGAGGAGAAACTCACCAAAGAGGACGACCTGGAGGAACTGCTTACCGCTGAAGATGACTTCAAAGAGCTACTCACCAAGGAGGAGGATTTGGCGGAGCTAGCTAATAAAGACGACGATCTGGACGAACTCAGGCCCAGCGCTGAACTACTGCTTTTTAAACCCGGAGATGAGTTGCTTGAAGGGCCAGTTGAGCTGATTACGGCTGCAATGCTACTAATTAATGCCCGACTACTTGCCGCCGAACTTTGAATGGAGCTATCGACCGCTGCCAAACTGACACTAGAGCGAGAAGCCATTGAATTCGCACGAGAAGAAGGTATTGGCTCTTGGTCTACCAAGACCATTACCGATGAAGCCACGTGGCTACTCACAAATGCAATGCTGCTAGTTGGTGTATTGTTTGTTACAGACTTAGGGCCGGTATCACCACCCCCACCACCGCAGCCAGTGAGCCAAAGACTAGCCAGGATTACAGCGAAGCATTTGGGAGAATAAATAAAGTGACTGCGTGACATAGCGGTTCCTTTTAAATTAACGCCGCCAATAGTTATTATTAGTTTCTATTGCAGGCTACGAAAAAATAAGCTGTATTGAAGTGCCATATTGCCAGTAACGAATGCAATGAAATGTTTACTAGGCCAGCTAGCCATGCAAAGAAGTGTAAAATTTGATCTATTCAAAAAAGGAAGCGGTGCTGAATAAGTCAACGCTTTGATCTATCGCCAACGAACTATTCCCAGCAAACCATCCCGCCAGGGAGCCGTTTCCAACGACTATCTCCAATCCTTGGGCCAAGCATTTGCATGCTATGACCCTGAGAGAGTTAACAATAAGACGTTACTGAGCAAACGCTAGCGATGCTGCTTTTAGCCGAATCAATTTTAAAAAATAAAAAAGCCCCTATCAAATTGCCTCCAGCTTTGCGTACTGCATTACCAGCCACTTGCTGCCCACTTCTTTGAAATTTATCTGTACTCGCGCGGTGGGGCCCTGGCCCTCAAAATGAACGATCACACCTTCACCAAAAACTCCATGCTGCACGCGCTGGCCAAGGTTAAAGCCCGTATCTTCACCGACATCGCTCATACCTCTGCGTAAGATTTGCGGATTCGGTTTCCGTTGAAAACTAACTGGCCGCGCTACAGCCGCTTTTAAACGCACTTCTTGAATACAATCCACAGGGATTTCCTTTACAAAACGAGAGACATTGTTATAAGTTTCGCTGCCATAGAGGCGACGGGTTTCGGCATAAGTAATAAATAATTTTTGCATGGCGCGAGTGATGCCCACATAACATAAGCGGCGCTCTTCTTCCAAACGTTCCGGGTCATCGCCCGACATTTTATGTGGGAACAAACCTTCCTCAACCCCGGCCATAAACACCAACGGAAATTCCAAACCCTTGGCAGAATGGAGCGTCATTAACTGCACCGCATCCTCAAATTCATCGGCTTGAGTTTCTCCTGCATCCAGTGCGGCTGTGTCTAAAAATTGCTGCAAGGGTGATAATTCTTCTTCGTTGTTTAATTCACTTTCGGCGGTACTAGTGTCCGGGTCAAATGCGCGACAAGCAGTAATTAATTCCTGCAAGTTTTCACCGCGCGCCTGGCCTTTTTCGCCTTTTTCATTTTGATGAAAAACCAGCAAGCCAGTTTCTTCCAATACTTGTTGCGCAATAAGATCCAAAGATTGGTGTTCACTATCGCGAGTTAATTTAACAATAATATTTAAAAAACTTTGTACCGCATTACCAGCCCGAGGGCTAAACACACGGTTTGCAAGCATCTGTTCCGCCGCGTGCCACAGCGAACAACTTTGCTCGCGCGCGAATAAACGAATGTCATCCACGGTTTTGCCACCAACGCCACGAGTAGGGGTATTGATAACGCGCTCAAATCCCGCATCATCGTGGCGATTACTAATCAGCCGCATGTAAGCAATCGCATTTTTAATTTCAAGGCGATCATAAAAACGTTGGCCGCCATAAATCCGGTAGGCAATACCTTCGCGCAACAAAGCTTCTTCCAGCACCCGCGATTGCGCATTCGAACGATATAAAATTGCACAGGAATTATTGCTATTACCTTTGCGCACCCATTCCTGAATACGTTCAACAATAAATCGCGCTTCGTCTTGTTCGTTGTAGGCGGCATAAAGTGCAATCAATTCACCCGCAACATCTTCCGTCCACAATTTTTTACCCAGGCGACCGTTGTTGTTGGCGATTACACCATTCGCAGCTTTTAAAATATTGCCAGTGGAGCGGTAATTTTGTTCAAGCCGCACAGTTTGCACATTGGAAAAATCTTGCGTGAAGCGTTGAATATTTTCGATCTTTGCCCCGCGCCAACCGTAAATCGATTGATCATCATCGCCGACCGCAGTCACAAATGATTCTTTTCCGGCAAGCATGCGCAGCCACGCGTATTGCACACTGTTGGTATCCTGAAACTCATCCACTAATACGAATGGAAAACGATTGCGATAATGCTCCAGGATATGGGGCTTGTGTAGCCAGAGTTCGTGGGCACGCAACAGGATTTCCGCAAAATCCACCATGCCACCGCGCTGGCAATCAGCCTCGTAAGCGCGATAAATTTGCAGCATCGTACGTATATAAGGGTCTGCGGTTTCCTGAATATGTTGTGGGCGCAAGCCTTCGTCTTTTTGGCCATTAATATAATATTGCGCCTGTTTATGTGGCCATTGTTCGTCGTTAATATTCAAGGCTTGGTAAACACGTTTAATCAAACGCAATTGATCATCGCCATCCAGAATTTGAAAATTTTGCGGCAGATTTGCGTCTTGCCAATGCGCTTTTAGCAAGCGATGCGCAATACCGTGAAAAGTGCCAACCCACATAGCGCGAGAATTAATAGGCTGACCCGTTGCACTAAACAACTCATCTAAACGGCTGCGCATTTCGCGCGCGGCTTTATTGGTAAATGTCACTGCCATAATGGAATAGGGTGACAACCGCTCGACCTGAATTAGCCACGCGATACGATGAACCAACACGCGGGTTTTCCCGCTGCCTGCACCCGCCAAAATAAGCTGGCTGCCTGCCGGCGCAGATACCGCATCGCGCTGCGCGGTATTGAGGCCATCAAGAAGATAAGAGACATCCATTAGAGTTCACGCTTATGATAATAAAAAATGAAGGTAGAATTTTACTGGCTAAATGTACAGATTGCTATGTTTTTGCAGTTTTAGGAGGAAACCCACACCTAGACCAAGGCGTGCAGCAACAAAATTCCACGCCTTATTTGCATTCGATTTAATAGGCCTTCGCGGGTTGCGGTAAATCGGGAAGCGATTCAGCGTTCCATAACAGGGCAGCCTGATAGGTTTCCAGACTCTTTTGAGTTTCACCCAAATTGTTTAATAAGCGCGCAAGTTCTGCATAAGTTTCCGGATTTTTTTGCGCCGCCAGGCTACGCTGAAAATAATCCCGCGCTGAATTCCAGGCTTCATTACGCAAACTTAATCGCCCCAGAGAGCGCAATAAAACCGGGTTATGGGGTTCCAGCTTTAACCAGTCCTCGGCATTGCGAATACACTGCATAAGCCCGTTGACGCGCAGCAATCCGTAAAGATTCACCAACCTGTCATCCCACTTGATATTAATGGTTTTGCGCAACATAACCTCAGCTTCCTGATCTTGTAAATGCTCAAGTAGCGATTGCACATAGGCATAAACAATGCGTGGATTGCGCTGTTGATAGGCAGGAATTTTCGCCCAGGCTTTGCGCAATAAAACCAAACGTTCTGCCGGGCTTTCGTGGGCTGCGGCTTTATTCATTCGTTGCAATTCGCCCACCATCACCGACGCTTCCATTTCCAGCGTATCGTTAACGGAGCACAACTTATATTTTTTGGCCACGGGAAGTATTTCGCTCAACGCCAGCCACTCGCCACGCGCTTCATACATTTGTCGCAAGTGATTAATCACCACGCCATTCTTGGGTGCCCTTTGCTGCAGCGCTAACAAAATGTGTTTAGCCTGATCTTGACGACCACCGGATAATTCCATTTTGACCTGCACTAAACCAATCGCAACATAAAAATGCGGGTATCTTTTTTGCGCGTCGGCGAGCAGGCGCACTGCTTCATCGCGATCACCCAGCTCATAGCTGCAGCGCGCTGCGGTTAAATAATTTACCAGCGGCGATTCTACTTTCGTTGCGGTGCGCAATAATTTTTTGCGTGCTTGTAGCCAATCACCTGCTAAAAAATCAATTAAACCACTGGCCGCTCTTCTACTGGCGCGTTCGCTCGTACCGAATACAAAAAAATCAGTGAGGCGTTGCGCCAGCGACCAACCGGCCCTAACAAATCGCGCAACCAACCACCACACAAAGCCAATCGCCAAAATGGCAAAGCAAGTAAACCATAAGCTGGTTTCAACGGTTTTTTGTCCCAGCACCACCAACACATAACCGGCGTCTGGCAAGATCACCCCAAATCCCCAGAGGCCCAATAAAATAAATACCACAATGAAAAGAACCAATTTTTTCATTTAGTGTACCCCGTGACGGGTGATTGCCAATTTATCTTTTTGCGCGAGGTAATCTTTCATCAATGCCGCTGAACCCGAAAAATTAGGCAAGGCATGTTGCACAATATTTTTCTTCAGCTGATCCAAATCATTGAGCACAATTTCAGCCTGCTCATTCAGTGGGTAATAGTCGCGAATCCAGTTTTGCGCTTTTTCCAGGCTGGCTTGATAAACGTGTTGTTCCTCGCGCAATAAACCGGTTTGGGCCTGCTCTAACATTAAACGTAAATTTTGTTTTAAATACATTTGATCTTCAGGTGGCAAAATGGCATCCACACGACGACCTTGATCGCGGACCCGCACATAGCGACTCAATTTGTGTAAAGTCCGTTTCCCAAAATTAACTATCTTTTGCCAAATAGTCGTAGCAGTTAATTCTTCCTCGCTATTCAAGACTTCTTCATCCTCTTCGATCAAGGGTTCGATCAATGGCAAGTTTTCTATTTGCTGGGTGAGCGCTAGCAATTGCAAATAAATACCTTCGCGGTCAACTTTAGTGACCATCTTTAATGCTTGAATTTCTTCGGTTAATTTTTTTCGCGCGGCAAATAAATCAGCGCTGTTTAATTCGGATAACACACTGTTCGCAGATTCGGCCAAAGCCAATGCATTCGCCGTTTCATGCTCTAATAAAATACGTTGGTTTGCCATGCGCAATAAAAAGCTCACCTCAGTTAATTTCCAATCATCGCGACTCATATTACTCAGGGCCTGTACGCGCATCGCGGTACTTTCCTGACGCTGCACCAGTTCGGCTAAAGCGGTTTGAAATTGCAGCTCTTGGTTGGCTAGATCATTTTCCAACTTCGCCGCTAGTGCTTTACGTTGTGACTCACTCTCTTCCCTTTCCGAAATCAGAGCAACCTGGGTAGTATTGAGCACTTTGTGCAGCTGCCATAACAAGGCACCACAAGCACTAACTAACGCTAACAAAATAATAATCGTTAACCATAAACCAACGCGCGACTTTTTTGGTTTATAAGCCAGCGTTGCCGCCGGTGCAGTCGCTACAGTTTCATTGCTAAGGATTGAATGATTATCTTCACTCACAATACTTGACCTTTTCTAGTTTAATAAATTTTTAAACGACGCCCGCATATCCAGCAAGCGCTGTAACATACTGGCTTCTGTTGCATTGCCTGCGGCAAAAATAGTGCTGAACCCGGCATCTATTGCTTGCTCCGCAACCCGCTCACTGGGCACTAACAAAATAAGCTGTTGCATGCTTGTTTGCTCGTGCGGCGTTGCAGTCTTCGCTGTCGGCGTTGATAGTTGCTTCAATATTGTAATTAAATTTTCCAATGCTTCGCCGCTATGTAAAGTCACTATCAGATTGAGTGCATCGGCTTTATGTTGCACTCGCAAGGCCGCGTTACTGTCGGCATTGGTTTTTAATAATTGCGCAAACTGGGTGGCCGCTGCAGTTGGCACAAGCCGTTCATACAACTCGCAATATTCTACCTTTGCACCGCGCGCACTAAGCGCGTCACCCAAATGTGTGCGCCCGCCAAGGCCGCGCAAAATGACTATGCGCTCTCCCGCCACTTGTTGTAAGGCTGGCGACTCCAGCAAGGCTTCGCTGTTCATAGCACCGCGTTGCGTTTGCGCCAAATCGGTTACCACTGCGCCATTCGCTTCGATTAATTTTGCCGTGGTTTCGCCCACTGCAAAAAACTGCACACCACTGGGCAACTGTGGCCAATAATTATCCAGCCATTCAAAACCAAAAGTCACCGCATTCTGGCTGACAAAAATCGCTTTGCTGTACAAATCAAAATTTAAAATACAATTTTTTATTGCCTGAATTTGCGCGGCATCTTTTACCGCCACAATATCTAATAAAGGTACGAGCGAAACCGATGCGCCTAATTTAATTAAACGCTTTGCCCAAGGCTCAGCTTGTGCGAGCGGGCGAGTCACTACTATGTGTAAGCCTTGTAAATCGTCCACTTTATTTCCGCTCATTACCCTTACTATTCTGTTACGCGATAAACCTCGGCTAAAATTTTATCAGCCCCGGCAGCCAATAATGTATTGCCTAAAGCTATACCCATTTTCTCCCCGTCATCAACACCGCCGCGAATGTCACTACGCAGCATTTGTTTACCATCCACCGAACCCACCAAACCGCGTAACCACAAACCGCCATCACTATGAATGGCATAGCAAGCGATGGGCACCTGGCAACCACCCTGTAACTGTTTATTCATGGCGCGCTCGGCAGTAACTTGCTGTGCGGTCAAAAGGTGATGCAGCGGTGTGAGCAATGCGCGTGTAACAGCATCATCCAGGCGACACTCAATTCCCACTGCACCTTGGCCTCCAGCAGGTAAGGATTGTTCAGCACTTAAATAGGAACTGATGCGCGGCAGCAACTCCAAGCGAATTAAGCCGGCAGCAGCGAGAATAATTGCATCGTACTCGCCAGCATCAAGTTTTTGTAAGCGCGTCTGCACATTTCCACGTAAAAACTTGATGTCTAAATCAGGCCGCAGCTCTAACAGCTGGCATTGACGACGTAAACTTGAGGTGCCCACGATACTGCCTTCAGGCAAATCATCCAGGCTCGCGAAGCGATTCGAGACGAAAGCATCGCGGGCATCTTCACGCGGGCAAATCACCGCAAGCCCCAGACCGGCAGGAAAGTCCATAGGGACATCTTTCATGGAATGGACTGCAATATCCGCCTCATCCGCCAATAACGCCTGCTCGAGCTCTTTAACAAACAAGCCTTTACCGCCCACCTTGGCCAGGGGTACATCGAGAATCTTATCGCCCTTGCTGGTGAGTGGCACTAACTCAATATTGAGTTGTGGATGATGTTTGAGCAATTCAGCCTTAACGTATTCTGCCTGCCACAAGGCGAGCAGGCTTTTACGTGTAGCAATACGCAGGGTTTGTTTGGGTACGGACATAAAATCATCACTTTGAGGAGGACGTTATAAATTAACAAAAGGTTTAATAAGGATTAAACAAATAAGGGAGGGCATGATACCACTGCGAGCAAGTTTGTACGCTGAAGTTAAGCATCAAGTTGCCCATTGCAAAAAAATTGACCAAAAATAAATATGTATTGTTGGAATAAATCCCAACCCCTAAACGTTAACTCTATGTAAGTCACATAAACCTAGAGGAAACTACCATGTCAAAATCAATTTATTTCATCGCTGCCTGTTCATTAATTTCAACCTTAAGCTGGGCCCAGGAAACGCCAAGCCTTAGCACTTTAGGAACAAGTACAAGCATTGCAAAAGAAGGTTCGGCGAACGCACAAATTGCCGCGCATTTACCAACAGTCGCTGGTTCCGGCTCGGTATCAGGCTCACCGCAAACCAATTCAGAGTTGCTGCTGAGCAAACCTGCAACATCACCAGCAAACGCCGACACTACGACCAATTCAACCACAGAAGCTTCTGCTTCTGGCTCGCCATCCATCAAGTTGTCCAGCGTAATTCCTGCCACACTTCCTAGCACGCGCCCTAAAACACTGCCAACGACAACTGACACTCCGGCGGCCGACCCCAATACCGCAAATGTACAACCGGCATCTGCCATAAAAGCGAGTCAGGCGGTAACGGGAAACCAATCCATAACGGCAGCAAGCCAACCCTTAACCACCAATCAGGCCGTAGCTAACACACAGGCGCTAACTTCTAACCAGGTCATAACAGCAAGCCAGGAACAATTACCTAATCTGGCAGCACAAACACAAAGCGCGCTCAGCTCCAGCCTGGATATTGCCCAGCGCCTTGATGTAACACAAACAACTGTGTCGGAAAATATTGCTAACTCAGTAAACAGTAATCTCACCCAAGCCACCCATGCAGCAACTGCAGCAGCAATTAATCAAACGATTAGCAATCAAGTGAACTCAACGATAAATCAGGAAATTAGCGGCGCAGTGAAAACCTCTATCGATAACTCGGTAAACAATACGCTTACCCAAACTCTGGGGCTTTAATCAAAACGTCTAAAAATAAACCATTGGTCCCACTTGGTATCGGCGCTGCGGCGCCGATTTTTTTAGCAACAGCGGAGTGTTCGCGTATGAAATTTTATAATTTTTTCTCACTTAATTTACTCGCATTAAATATGTTTTGTGCTGCTGCACTTGCTAATGATGCGCAATCTACCAAGGTCACAGCAGAAGTCGCGGTGGGTCTGGAGCATGACTCAAACGTCAATATTGTAGAGTTGGATAAAAACTCCCGGCAAAGCGATATAGCTGCATTACTAGGCGCAAAAATTTATGGTAAATGGCAGGCAAGTGAAAAGCTATTGCTAAGTGGCGGCTATTCAGCTTCCGCAAAAACCTATCAACATGAGTCTACGTATGATTTGTTCCTGCACCAATTTTCAGCCGATGCAAGCTACACCATGGATTTATTCACTTGGGGAGCAAGTTACCATTGCGTTGACGCTAATCTAAATAAAAAAGATTTTCTGGAGCTGCAACAAAACAGCGTTTACCTTGCAAAATTAATTAACAGCCGAATCTATTTGCGCGCAGCTATCAACTTACAAGATAAACAATTTTCTGGCCGCGCTGAGCGCAATGCTGAAAATATTGGCTTCACTGGCGATATGTTTGTATTTTTTAACGAAGGCAAAACCTTTGTCGCGCTAGGGCTCACCAATGAAAATGAAAACTCCAGATTAGATGAACTGGATTACTCAGCAGAGACACTGAAAGTAAAATTATCCCATCAGTACCCAGCGTTGGGCAAACAACAAAAATTACAACTGGGCTGGCGTTATGCAGTGCGCGATTATGCCGGAGTAAATTCTACTATTGAGCGCGAACGCTACGATTCAGCACACATAAGCGAACTGGAATGGGAAGTGAACTTCACCGCTAAAATTGCAACTATGGCCAAAGTCGAATACAGCCAATATGATTCCAATTTACCGTCTGCAGATTATTCTGAAACCCGAACTTCCATAACCTTAACAGCGCGTTTTTAGCGCGCTGTTTTTTTGTCGGTGTAGTTTGTTTAGCCTAAAAGATAAGAGCCATTAACAATTTGCTATTGACTAAAGTTGTTACATAACGTGTATCGGCAATGCTTCGCCAGGCACAGCGAACTATAAAGCGCCGTAACCAAATACCGCATCTCGACCTATTTCACCCAGATCCACAGCTTTAAGAATTAAGTCAGCAAGCGCTTGTGCCGGTGAGCTTTGCTTTTGCGCTAATTCGCAGGCCATCAATGCTGAAACTACCGGTGCCGCCATAGAGGTACCTGATTCATTAGCCTCGCCACCGGCACTGCGCGCAGTGAGCACTGCCACACCTAATGCCGCAAAGGAAATATATTTTCCCTGATTTGCCCAACGATAATTTTTTTGTTCCTTATCAACCGCAGTGACCGCAATAACTCCCGGATAAGCGGCGGGAAAAAGCGCCGGTGCTGCAGGTCCTTGATTGCCAGCAGCAGCAACAATGACATAACCATTGGCTAACATTTTTTCAACTACCCTGGCGAGAATTTGATTAGCAGGTCCCGCCAAGCTCATGTTAATAACGCTGAGTTTTTGCCCCGCCAACCAATTAAGCGCACGCACCAGGTTCAACATGGTTGCACCCTGGCTATACTCGTTGCGCGAAAAAAAAACGGAGGCAGAATAAAGTGTCGCCTTTGGCAAAAGTGGTTGCAGCTGCTTAGTTTTTCCGATAAACAAGCTTGCCACTGCGGTGCCATGCACATCAGGGGCGACAAGACTTTCGTTTAAAAAATCCTGGCTGATAATTTTTGTGTGCTTCTTATTTTTTGTGAAAGCCGGATGATTGCTATTAATCGCTGTGTCAATCATGCCAAGCGTTAAGGGCAATTTGCAAACAGCATTTCTCTTTACATTAACAGTAATATTATTGTCATCATTGTGGTTTTGTGCAGTATAAATATGATTGCGATCCATCTGTTCATAAATAGCTGCGGGTAAAAGTTTTTGCAATGCAGCAAGGGAGTCAAGCTCGGGCGTTGCTTTAAATCGCACCAGCGTCATTGCCAATTGTTCAAAGCGAGTTTTCTCTAAAATCTCCAGTGGTTGCAAAGCGGGTAGATCTTTGTCCTCAATCATGACTAACCATTCGCGCTCCACCGCCCGCCAGCCGTGCTCTACTTCTACATCGACGAACACAGCTTTACCATCAGCATCTAAAATCGGCAGCTGTTTGGGCAAGTCTTGTGCGAGCTGTCTGGATAGCTCTAGCACCGGCTCGACCAATGTGTCCGCAGTCGCACTTAATCTATCAAGTGGCTGCAGCTTTTGTTCTGTTGTTTTTTCGATGGTTTTTTGCAGCGGTTGGACCATCGAATCCAACCGACTGGGAAAGTTGGTGATAGCTCCAGTAGGTGCATTGATGTTTATCGCAAATGCACTGCCGGAGCTTTGCAAACAAGCTAAACATATCGCACTCAGATAAAATGGTTTCATTTAGTGCTCTCTCGTGCTGCAGTTAAAATTATCATACTGGCTATCATTATTATCTCAACGTAAATAACCTAAATAAAAGCTCTGTATCCAAAATATCAGGCCCACATTACGAAAACGTTTGAAACTCTAAAAAATTCCCGCATTTGGGGAATAAACTTCATCTCTTATACGTTTACTTTACATATGCACAAAAACAACGGCTAGACACCTAAAAAAGGTAAATGAAAACCAATGAAAGAAGAACTACTGATCTTAATGCCTGCGATAAGGCGTTTTGCTTATTCGCTCACTGGCTCATCGCAAGATGCTGACGACCTGCTGCAAAATACCGTTGAACGCGTGCTCAGCCGTGGTGTGCCGGACGATGTGGAATTAGTAAAATGGGCATTTCGTGTATGTCGCAACTTATGGATTGACGAGTATCGCGCGCGCAAAGTGCGTCGCAACGATGCGGATGTGGCAGCGCTATTGGATGAGCAAACCATAGATGGTGAAAAGATTATCTGCGATCAAATCACACTTCAGCAAGTGAATAACGCCATGGCCAAATTGCCAGACGACCAACGCTCTATTCTCGCGCTCGTAGCAGTACAAGGTATGTCTTACAAAGAAGTGGCCGAAACCCTGAGCATTCCCATAGGAACCGTCATGAGCAGATTGGCGCGCGCGCGCATTGCCTTGAGTCAATACTTGAAAACAACGGCGCTGGAGATTAGCCAATGACAATAACCGATGAACAACTTTCTGCTTTTCTCGATGCCGAGCTGCCTCACGCCGAAATGGAAATCATCCGTGAACAATTGCTGGAGGATGAAACGCTTGCCGATCGTCTGGCCGAACTTGCGCTAGTGGACGAACTCGTTGCCAGCAGCGCAAAACAGATCGACAACTTACCCATGCCATTAGCCGCAACTGAACTTGTGCAAAAACAATCAGCAGAAATCATTGCATTTCCGTTCTGGAAACGCGTGCAGCACAGCTTGCAACAACCCGCAGCCCTAGCTGCCTCAGTGGCTTTATTCATTGGATTTGGTGCGTCATTAATAATGAATAAGAGTTCAAACCAAAACGATTGGTCGGCAGTAGCGCAGGTACTGGAAACAGCCCCTAGCGGTGTAATACAGATTGCAACCAATGGTGCAGAAATTAAACCGCGTATAACATTTAAAAATTATCAGGGAAATTATTGCCGCCAATTTACTTTTAGCGATGGCAAAAACCACAGTGAAAATATTGCCTGTCGCCAGGACGACCAATGGCAACTCACCAACTCTGCTGTACAGCAACAACACCCGCCTGCCATTGAATACCAAACCGCCAGTGGCGGCTCGGTGCTAGATGAAACAGTAGAAAAAATGGCCGACGGTGAATTTTTTAACGAACAACAAGAAGCCGCTGTTATTGATGATAAATGGTCGAGTCAACCTTAGCTATGAAATGAAAGAACCGGCTCACGCAACAATGCTTTCCAACCTAAACCCCGACAAGCAGATTGCCATCCGACTTACGCATTTCATATTTATTTAAAATAAAAAATTTGCTGCGCTTGTACATTGCACCCAATTATTTTAATTCGGACTTTATGTTGAGTTTTTTGCAAAAAACCAATTCAAACACAGATAAATTATTACAGCCAATAACAAAGTCATGGCGATATATAAAATGCTGTGCCAGCCAACAAGCTCAAATAGCCAGCCAGTTAAACCTGCGATGATTGTAGCGCTGGTAAAAGTGACAAATTCATTGATTGCTTGGAGCCGTCCGCGTTGGGTTGCATCTGGTATTTGTGTCAATAAGGTGCTGCCACCCATATACATAAAATTCCAGCCAATACCTACAACCAAGAGTGCGACGTGAAAAAATACCAGTGCTTGCCCAGCAATGGCAAACAAGCAACCCAACATTAAAATAGCAACACCAATACAAGCGATTTTTTGCGCACCAAAACGTGCAATAAATTTTCCGGTGAGCAATGAAGGTAAAAACATTCCCAGCAAATGCCATTGAATGACACTGGCCGCATCGGTCGCATGATAACCACAAGCCGCCATAGCCAATGGGCTAGCTAACATCACCATTGCCATCATGGCGTAACCACTGGTGCAAAACAGCATAGCCATTAATGCAGTAGGATTTATGTCTTTAAATTGCAATCTTTGTGTCACCAATAATGCCTGTCGCGGTGCAAAGGGAACTAACAATAATAATGGTAGCGCAATCAAGACTAACAACGCCGAAGCAATATAAGCTCCCAGATAATCCAAACTAAAAAAATGCAAGCTGTTGCTACCCATCATTGGGCCGAACAGTGCGGCGAGAATTCCACCACTTAACACCCATGCGATTGCCGAACTTTTATGTGGCCCGTCAACCGCATCTGCCGCGGCAAAGCGATAATACAATGCCGACGCTTGATACAATCCCATACAAAAACCAGACACACAAAAAAGACTAAAACTGTGTAACCAGATCGCCATTGCGGCGAGGAATCCAGCCCCTAATCCCGCGCCGCCACCCCAAAGAAAAACACGTCTATAACCTGATTTCGCCAACAATGAGGGCATCCACAAGGTGAGCAGCGCAGTGCTTCCCATCATAAATAAAAAAGGCAATGTAGCCATGAGCGGGGAAGGTGCAAGCGCCTTACCCACTAGCGCATTAAACGAAATTCCCACAGCAATCGCAGCCATATATAAAAATTGGCACAAGCCTAAAATAACAGCGGAGTAAGACATGGTTATAAGCCGGCAGTGGTTAGGTGTTAGTGTTCAATATACTCAGCTATTCGCCTTAAGTTATTCACGAAAAGGCGAAGCAATTATTCAAAGTAAGACGATTGTCATTGCCCATGAAAAATTCATCTCCCAATTTTTATTACACACCAATTCGCAGCTCTCGAATTTAAATAGTTGATTCTTTTATAGCCAACCGTTGCACGGTAAGTTTAATTGCTGATTTTGAACTGAAGACGAAGGAAATGTTTTTGTACTTTGCCTGACAAGCTTTATACTCCGCAAGAGGATTTACTTTCAGGTGTCTCCATGCGCAGCGTATTACATGTGTTTTTCTGCTTGAGACTGCCGCTCCTATTTTGCTGCCTGCTAACCGTCAGCCCTGCGGCCCTTGCTGCAGATGCGCCAATGGTTATTAAATATGTAAACCGTGGCGAATTAGATCATCGTCATAACTTTAAGTATGAATTAATCAAGCTGATTCTTGAGCACACCGTCAGCGAATATGGTGACTACCGTATAGAGCCCTATCCCAACGATCCCGGAGCACACCGCCTGGCATTGCTAGTGAACGAGGGGGAACTGGTCAATTTGCTGTGGGCCTCGCCTGGCACCGTCATATCCAAAGCCGATGTTATAGGGATTCCATTTGATCTTCTGCAAGGCCTGCTGGGGAAACGAATTTGTCTAACGAATGGTGTTCATGACGGCCTGTTTAAAACAGCAATCAAAACAAACTCGCTGAAGGGTATTAGCATAGGCCAGGGTTTAGGTTGGCCCGATGCGGAAATATACAAATTAAATAATGTCCCCGTCATTGAAGCGCCCACATTTGAGGGCCTTGTTAGTATGCTCGGCTTTCATCGTTTTGATTGCCTTGCCCTCAGTGCCTTTGAAATTGTTGCAACCTACCACGAAAAAATTAAAATAATTCCTACGCTTGCGATCGAAAAAAGCCTGCTTATTTATTACGATTTCCCCATTTATTTTTACGTCAGTGCCAAGCACCCAAGGATAGCGGGAAGAATGAATATTGGTTTGAAAAAATTACTTGCCAATGGCAAATTCGAGAAGCTATTCCATCATTATTATCACAAGCAGGTTCAAGCCCTAAACTTAACGGCGCGACACGAAATTTGTTTAAAATCACCTTTTCTACCCTTGGCGCAACAATGTGACCAATCTTCTGCGGAAAATCCTAATAAATTTTCAAATACAAATAACTTTTAACGACTAATCATTCGTTGCAAAAATAGAGCAAGCTTTGCAATTTAATTAATTCGGAAAAATGAATGCTAACGCAAAAAATCAGATTTCTGTTCAGCTTATGTGCGCTGATAATCGTGGTGCATGTGGTGAATATATTCCTGCAATATCGCTTAAACCAATATGGTATTCAACCGCGACAATTGCCGAGCCTATGGACGATTTTTATCGCTCCTTTTTTGCATGGCAGCATCTATCATTTGGCAAATAATCTGATGGGGCTATGCTTATTTAGCAGCCTATATTTTGTTCATTCATTAAAACGTTATGTTTATAGCAGCATAATAATTATTGCAATTACCGGAGGATTAGTTTGGCTATTCGGGCGCAATGCAACTCACATAGGAGCGAGTGGCTGGGTATTTGGTTTGTGGAGCTTGTGTATTGCTACCGCCTGGTTTGAACGGCGATTTTTGAATATTGTCATCGCCTTGTTTGTGATTTTATTTTACGGCGGCCTTATTTATGGTGTATTGCCACGCGATGCCCGAGTTTCGTTTGAGTCGCATTTATTTGGTGTTATAGCAGGCGCGCTGTGTGCTTACATTAATTCAAAACGAAAGCTGAAATAACACCTAACCAAACATTTTGTTTGATTAGGTGTTATTTGCCAATTTGAATTTTCGCGGTGACTGCATAATGATCTGATGCAAAACCTTCGCCTTCCGGATCTTGAATAATATCTGCCTGTAAAATGTCTACCTCACCCAAAGTAAAAATGTAATCTATTTTACAGCGGTCATTATCTGTTCCGAATGCATGAAAGGTTGTTAACTTGCTTTCAGGATGGAGTATGCGATAGCTGTCCTGCATCGCAATGGGAGAAGCACCTTGACCCAGTAGATAAGCTATAGAAGCTTCGTCTTCACATGCGTTAAAGTCACCGGTTAATATTACCGGAGTTTTTTGTTGTTTTCGCGCAGAAATATAGTTTGCCAACAATTGTACCGTCAGATCGCGCTCCTGAGGTTTAAGCGGAAAGTGGGTATTAAACACGTACAGAGATTTTCCTGAATTCCTTTCGTGAAACAACGCCCATGTAAATATACGCGGCCATTGCATGCCCCAGGCATTGGAACCAGGAATATCTGGTGTAGGCGAAAGTTGCAAGGTTCCCTGATCTAACTTATTCAACCGCCAACGATCTTTGCGATAAAAAATTTGTGTCCCTTCTCCTCTGCCATCAGCATCGCGACCACGGCCAATAAATTGATACTGCGTAAATTCATTCGCCAGGTCGGTGACAACTTGCGGTACTGCCTCTTGCACGCCCAAAAAATCCGGGCTCTCCTTTTTTATAATGGAAATAACACGCGGTTTTCTGGTAGCCCAATCATTCGGCACAGGATCAACGGGCACACGCAGATTGAATGTCATGACCTTGATCTCGACCGCTTTTGCATGGGCATCACAAAAACCAAATACCAATATCAGCCAGCACAGAGAAATAGTTTTACAAAAATTCATGCGTAACTTACCTCGGAATATCTCAATGATCAGGTAAAATTTTTCGCGGCAAACTTGTTGTTATTAATGCAGCAACAACAATAAATAACGCGGAAGTCCACAAGCACGCCACCAGGCCTAGGCTTTGATAAATCCAACCAGACAACAAAGTTCCCACTAATCGGCCCATGGCGTTGGCAGTGTAATAGAAACCAATATCAAGGGATGCACCATCGCTTTTAGCGTAGCTTACAATTAAAAAACTGTGCAGCGACGAATTTATAGCAAACACTGCAGCAAATAAGGTTAAACCAACAATTAATACACTGGCTGCAGGCAAATCATTTTGTAAAGCAAGCGCAAGGCCAGCAGTCACTACAGCCAATAGTATTGCCCAGCAAAGCGCCACATGGCCATCAAGCATAAACCGCTTCGCCTCGCCGTCAACAATAACATTAATATTTTTGATAATTGTCGGCGCTAGCGATTGCAATATACCGTAGCCAATAATCCAACCTGCAAAAAAGCTTCCCACCCACCAGAAGCTCCAACCCAGCTGACTGCTTAAATAAACGGGTAAAGCCACCACGAACCACACATCTCGCGCGGCAAATAAAAATAGACGCGCGGCTGAAAGAATATTAACAGCGTAACTTTTAGAAAATATTTCAGAAAATTTAGGTTTATTTTTGGTTTTACCTAAATCTTTTTTCAACAAAATTAGACTGGCCAGCCAAACCATACCGAGCACCGCAGCCATAATAATGACCGAGCCTTGAAACCCGCAGACTACAAGTAAGGCTCCGCCGAGAAAAAAACCAACACCTTTTAGCGCATTTTTGGAGCCAGTCAGGAGTGCAACCCATTTAAATAATTGCTGTTGCTTATCGCCAGGCACCAACATTTTAATCGCACTTTTAGCACTTAATTTATTCAGGTCTTTAGCAATGCCAGACAGGGCTTGTGCACCAACTACCCAATACATTGTCAGCATGGCGGAGGGCGCAGCTAGCATAAGCAACGCCAATACCTGCAGAGCCAAACCAATATTCATTGTACGATTCAGGCCAATACGCGCTCCCAAATAACCACCCAACAAATTGGTAACAACACCGAACAACTCATAAAATAAAAATAGCGCAGCAATCCGCAGCGGTCCATAACCTAGCTGATGAAAATGCAAGACCACGAGCATTCGCAATGCACCATCAGTTAATGTGAACGCCCAATAGTTTGCCGTAACAACAAGATATTGTTTAATCTCTGTGGATAAATCCGTCATTTTTTTAAGCATAGTGATGGCAACTTTTCTGCGCGGCCAACTAGCCTGTCAGATCAACTAATCCGCAAGGCCAACGAGTTTCGCTAATTCAACAGTGCGATTGGAGTAGCCCCATTCGTTATCGTACCAGGCATAAATTTTTACCTGGGTACCGTTAATAACCATGGTGGACAGTGCATCGATAATGGAAGATCGCGGGTCACCACAATAATCTACCGACACTAGCGGCCGCTCCTCATAACCCAATATATTTTTTAATTCATTTTCACTGGCTGCTTTGAGCAAAGCATTCACTTCTGCAACACTGGTGCCGCGCTCAACTTCAAACACACAATCGGTAAGCGATGCATTCGCTAAAGGAACGCGCACTGCGTGGCCATTTAAACGGCCACGCAATTCGGGAAAAATTTCCGCAATTGCGGTGGCAGAGCCAGTGGTCGTTGGAATTAAATTTGCGCCGGATGAACGTGCACGACGCAAATCCTTGTGTGGCTGATCGAGAATACTTTGGGTATTGGTTAAGTTGTGAATAGTAGTAATAGAACCGTGACGAATGCCAATTTTTTCGTGAATCACTTTGACTACCGGCGCGATACAGTTAGTGGTGCAAGATGCGGCAGTAACAATGCGATGCACGGCAGGATTAAATAGATGCTGATTTACACCCATGACGACATTCAATGCACCGGTTTCTTTTACCGGCGCACTAACCACCACACGCTTTACGCCTTGATCCAAATAGGCTTGCAGAATAGCAACAGTTTTCATTTTGCCACTTGCTTCAATCACTAGATCGCAGCCAGACCAATCGGTCTCAGCAATCCCCGTGTTAGTTGTAACCGCAATTGTTTTGCTATTAATGAGTAGCGCAGTATCTGAACTTTCCGCCTGATGATGCCAGCGCCCCTGCACTGAATCGAAATTCAATAAATGCGCATAAGTTACCGCATCAGCAGCCGGGTCATTAATCTGTACGAATTCAAATTCCGGCCAATCCCAGGATGCCCGCAATGCCAAGCGACCAATACGACCAAAACCATTAATGCCAATTTTAATTTTTTTCATCCAGGACTCTTCTAACAGTAATTAATATATTCATAAAAAATTTAACAGCAGTTTTTTGCACGCTCAGGACGCTCACCCATGTTGCATAATTGTTTAATATTGGCCTTAATAAATAGCGGGTTTTCCGCAGCAGTTTGCGTTAGCACTGTGCGGGCCCATTCCGGCAAATTTGGGTTGAGGCGATAATAGATCCATTGCCCTTGACGGCGATCTAACAAAACATTGTCTTGCTTTAAAAGCGCCAAATGGCGCGATACTTTTGGCTGAGTTTCAGTTAAGGCTGCCATTAATTCACAGACACACAGCTCGCCCTCGAGCTGAATCAGCAACAACGATTTCAGCCGGGTTTCATCGGCAAGAGATTTGAAAAAAACAAGCGGGTCAAGCATGATGTTTGGTCCACTGGGGCTAATCTGGAATATAGGGTATAGTAACCAATATTCGAAAAGTTGCATATATGATATTTCGAATATGTTTCTATATTTTCTGATGAATTAAACTTTCTGATTTATACACACTTAGTCGATATAGCGTGTCGCAACAAAAAATTTGAATGCTATTATTAAGTGCAACTAACACGCGTTACAGGACAAGTGTTGCGAAGGGAACAGAAGTTCGCAAATTTTACTGCAGATTGGTAGATGAGAAATCAAGGGTGCCAGAGGATGAAAATAAATGAGCGATAAGATCTTAAGGCTTTGCGCACTTCCCATTTTATTATTAGGCTGCACGTTGCTATCAAGCTGTGCCACTATGAGTAAAGATGAATGCATGCAGGCTGATTGGCACATCAAAGGTTTGGAAGACGCCACCCAGGGTTATCCACTGAATCGTATCGGCGACCATAGCAAAGCCTGCGCACGCGCAAAAGTTACACCAGTAATGAAAGATTATGAAGACGGGCACAAAAAAGGTGCGCGCTTATATTGCCTTCCCGAAAAAGGTTACAGCGCTGGTCGCGACGGATCAGCTTATAATGGCATTTGTCCGGCAGATTTGGAAAATAATTTCTTGCGTGCCTATCGCGATGGCCAGGAACTGTTTGCAATCCAGCGCAAAATTAATCATTTAAGCAATGAAATTTCCAGCAACCAATCGCGCATCGAATTTCTCTATAACGAAATTCAAGCATTGCAATACGACATTTCGCAACGCATTAATGATTCCAAAGAACGGCAGTATAAACTCCATCGAATTGATGATTTACATTTTCAAATTACCGATTTAGAAATTCGCACTGATCGTACCGCGCACGAATTAGCATTATTTCAACATGATTACCGCGTGGCTGAAGATAAACATTACCGCATGGGTTATATCAACTAAGCACAACTCATAAGCACAACTTATTAGCACAACGCATTTCTCTTTACCAGAAAATGCCGACCAGCCAGGAAATATTATGCCAAGTCTTAATCAACAAATTTTCATCGGCACATTTTTTGGCTTACTCGTCGGCGGGCTTCTCACGCAAATTAGCGCCACCTCGACAACCTATGAATGGGTAATGTATAGCAGCACGTTGCTTGCAAATCTTTTTGTCGACCTACTCAAAATGGTATTAATACCTTTAGTATTTTCTACCATAGTTGTCGGCGTTGCTAACTTACAAGCACATGCGCAGATCAATAGAGTGTGGATAACAACGCTAGTATTTTTCGCAAGTACCGTGAGTATTGCAGTAGTTCTGGCGCTGGTAGTAATGAACTTGACACGCCCCGGCGAAGGTCTGCATCTTTCCATGTTTCAAGGCGCCATGGAAAACTTCCAATATAATAAGCTCCCACCTGCCGACTTTTTTACCCAATTTTTACATAGCCTGTTTCAAAATCCGTTTTCGGCACTAGCAAAGGGAGATGTATTTGCTGTGGTTATCTTTGCGTTATTTCTAGGTGTAGCCCTGGTAATGGGCGGTGATCGCTATCGCAATATTTTAAATTTATTTCAAGAATTTCTCGATTTAATGATGCGCATCATTGGCTGGGTAATGTACCTGGCACCCTTTGGCATTTTTGCATTGTTAATAAAATTAGTTGCCACCCAAAATATGGAGCTACTTGTTACGCTAGGAAAATTTATCCTTATTGTTATCGGACTTACCGTCATCCATGGCGTCATTATTTTGCCCGCTATTTTATATGCGGTAACAAAAAAGACGCCGCTCTGGTTTTGGCGCGGCTCACGCGAAGCATTAATAACGGCTTTTGCTACCAGCTCCAGTGCGGCCACTTTGCCGGTAACCTTACGCTGCACCGAGCAAAACCTACAGGTGCAAAAAGATATTGTCGGCTTTGTTGTACCCATGGGCGCAACAGTCAATATGGATGGCACAGCTCTGTATGAAGCTGCCGCCGCGTTATTTATCGCAAATCTTGTGGGCATTGAATTGACGCTTGCCCAACAATTAATCTTATTTTTCACAGCCATGATTGCTGCTATTGGCGCACCGGGAATTCCCAGTGCCGGAATGGTCACTATGGTTATGGTATTACAATCGGTAGGCTTGCCTGTTGAAGCTATTGCTATTCTATTGCCAATCGACCGCCTGCTCGATACATTTCGGACTACCGTCAACGTAGAGGGCGATATGATCGGTAGCTTGGTGGTGCAAAAAATTGTAGGGGTAAAATAATAGATTTAAAAAAATACAAAATTGGCTCGCTTTGATAATTACATTTTTTGTCATTGCGCTGGCTATATTAATGGAGTGAGGGAATTGTTAAATGGCAAGTAAAGACTTTATCTATCAAAGAATATGTGTTTATGCAGGACAGAAAATTGATCCTGATTCAGATACGCAAGTGGAAGAAATGTTACTGCGTAAATTCAATATTCACTTACCACAACGGCGCTCGATGAATGAATCACTTATTGCTGCCATTAGTAATCACGAAATTCTGAATTTAATTATCGAATATCGAAGTATGCGACCTTCAAGAACATAAAGAAGCGAACTAAAAGTTAGCCGGCACATTTCTATAGTCAAACATAAATAGAGCGCTCATCTATTGAACGCTCTAAAGATTTAACCTTATTCTACTGCATCAATGGCTGCGCCGAAATTAATATGAAAGATAGTACCGTTTAAAGAAAGAGCCGGAACAGATTTAACACCTTGCGTTTTCGCTTCAAAAATTTTAACTTTATCCTCACCAAGATGGACAATTTCAACATCGTATTGTTGTGAATCCAAAGCATGGACCAGGCTGTGTTCGGCCTCAACGCAAACTGGACATCCTGCATGATAAAAGGTAGCTTTCGTTTTCATGGCAATTCTCCTAAGTTCATTGTGGGGTGCATCTATTGCACAACGAAAATATTAAGAGACTCGCGTTAATTTTCCCAGCAGGCACATTTCGGTTAGCTACGCACTTTTTGGTGTAATTTATTGAATATGAAAGAAAAAATAATTCGCAATTCGCCGTCCTCTTACCGAAAGCTGGAAGATATTGTAGGCTGCAAGTGGTCGATATCCGTGATTTCTGCAGTTGCGGAGGGAATTGTTCGTCCCGGCGCCATTGAAAAACACATCGAAGGTATTTCAACAAAGGTGCTGTCGGAAAGACTCAAAAAATTAACCCGGTATGGAATACTTGCCAAAATCACCTATCATGAGGTTCCACCAAAAACCGAATATAAACTCACCGAAAGTGGGATTAAGCTTAAAAATATATTGTTGCAAATACATTATCTTGATTCAGAAATGCAAAAAAATAAATAAATGTGCGGCTTAAAAAAAGCTATCATAATGCGCTCCTGAATGTAGACTACGCCTACTGAACAAGGTGTAATTATCCGCGCACGCGAAAGAGGATGTAAATTATGAAAAAAGTAATTCTGGCATTTTTATGTGTTTTATCACCACTCAGCTACGCGAATAGTCAATCCACTCCTCCTGAATTATGGTCCTGGTTTAAAGATTTAAACAAATCAGCGAAGGCGTGTGAAATCCAAAGCTCCTTTATCTTGCAAAAACTTAAGGTTGAAAACCAGACAGAAAATGAATATGGCCTTTATGGAAATATCAAAGGCAACCGCATTGTTGTCAAATGTATTGCCATGGGCGAAACCAGCAAATTATGGGTTGCCGTCGCAGGTAATGATAGGGATTCTGTTGAATATGTTAGAAATCTTCTTATAAAAGAAATTCAATAAGAACCCCGTATGGAAATTTATTTATGTTTTTAAAAACGCTATTTCTCGGATATGTTGTCATTGCGTCTGCCTGGGTATCGTCCAGTTTCGCTCGCGAAATCGCTTTAACTTTTGATGATGCACCAACTCAGAATAGTGCATTAATGACTGGCAATGAGCGCACCGAAAAATTAATTGCTGCATTAAAGTCAGCAAAAGTACCCGATGCACTATTTTTTATTAAAGCCGATGCTATCAATACAGATACGCGACTAAGACTTGTGCAATATGCCGATGCCGGTTTTCATTTAGCCAATCATAGCTTCAGCCATCGCTCGGCTCATGATATCAGCACCGATGATTATTTAGCGGATGCCTATCGTGCTCACTTATTGATTGAAGATTTGCCCAATTTTTTAGCTTACCACCGCTTTCCATTTTTGCATTATGGAAAAGATTTAAAATCCATTCAGTATCTTCGCTTGGAACTACGGCAATTAGGTTACCAGGACGGCTATACCACCATTGATAATTTTGATTGGTATCTCAGTGCGCTCATCACCAAAGCAGCCGAAGAAAAGCGAACAATTGATTACGATAAAGCGCGGGATTTCTACGTACAGACTTTGATTAATAGTATTGAATTTTATGATGCTCTGGCAAAAAAAACCTTAAAGCGTTCTCCGCGTCACGTGCTACTGCTACACGAAAATGATGCGGCCGCTTTGTTTGTGGATGATTTAGTCATGGAGCTGCGGAAACAAGGCTGGAAAATAATTAGCCCACAAAGAGCTTATCAGGATGTCATTGCGAAACAATTTCCCAAAACTATTTTTTACAAACAGGGCCGTGTGGCGGCCATTGCGCATAGCAAGGGGATTCCTGAAACGCAACTGCGCCACGAATCAGAAAACATTGGGTATCTGGATAAATTATTTAAGGACGCAGGTGTTGCCCAGTAACGAAGGATGAGAAAATAATTTATATTAATTTCACTGGCGCAGTGCTCTTGCGAATAATAAATTCCGTTGGCAAGACGCAATCCGTCTGACTAAGTGATTCACCTTCAATAATACGCAACAACATATCCATTGCCATTTTTCCCATTTCTTCTGCGGGTTGTGAAATGGTCGTAAGACTGGGGTCGCAATATTTAGCATAAGCAATATCGTCAAATCCCGTTACCGACATATCTTCAGGAATACGTATACCTTGGGCTTTTAAGGTTTGCATGGCGCCAATAGCCATTTCATCATTCATGCAAAAAATCGCTGTGGGACGCTGCTTCATATTGCAAAACTGAAATGCGGCGTTGAGACCAGACCACATGGTGAAATCACCTTCCGCAATTAATTCTTTAGAAAACTCGATTCCTGCATTGCGCAAACTTTCTTTATAACCCTCCAAGCGATCAATGGTGTGCGGATTATCTTTTAAGCCGGAGATGACGCCAATGCGGCGATGCCCGAGCGATAGCAAATAATCCACCATGGTTCTTGCCGCACCGCGATTGTCGATATGAATTGCCGGGCCGGTGTTGTACTCACAGCCGCAGGCATACACGCAGGGAATATCGGCGGATATATTATTTTTAGTTTTCTCGGAGCTGGGACGCAACTGAATAATCCCATCGGCCAAACGGGTTTCAACACGACGAATATACTCTTGCTCGCGCTCCGCCGTGCCGCGAGTATCACCCAAGAGTACCGCATAACCTTTTTGCTGGGCGCGATCTTCCAATGCGCGAATAAATAAACCGTAAAAGGGGTTGGCGATATCGGGCACCAACACAACCACCGCATAAGAGCGGGCAGAACGGAAATTCCGCGCCAGCATATTCGGCTTGTAATCTAATTTTGCAACGGCAGCGTGAACTTTAGCTAAGCTTTTGCTAGCAACCTTTTCGGGCATGCTAAGCGCGCGCGACACTGTGGCAACTGAAACTCCGGCGGCGCGGGCGACCTCACGAATACTAGACATAAGCTCTCTTCTTGATTTAAATCGGCTGCAAATGATTTTTATTGATAAAAATAAAAACCCTTTGACTTTTTTTGACTGAAAGCAAAAAACCCACCTTCAACACTAGGAACAGCAGCCTCGCTATATTGGCCCAATCGAGACTGTATTATTAAATTCCTTGGATTATGTCATTAAAATTCACCAGTGAAAACAGGTCTTTCTGATTGATCGAAATTAACCGCCAACCAGCTTTAACGGTCAACTTCAGTCAATGGTTGCTTGGTTCCGATTGAAAGAAGCGTTTATTGACCATTCACTGTGGCAAGGGCGATAGATATCCAGGTGCTGCGACTGTATCGGCAATTGATTTGAATTGCGTCAGCAAATTTGGCTGGCAAAATTCTCTGTAACCGATTACATTAGTGGCGCGGAAAGAATTAATTAGCGAGAAAAATAGAGGGCTTTATAAAAATGCCCGTTTCATTAAGCCGGTTTTAATGCCCTATCCGTAGGGCAACATAATAAGTGGAAAACGACATGAATCTCCCGTTGCTCGATATTGTTATTGTCCTTACTTTTATTTGTTCCACTATTTGCGTTGGTTTTTGGGTGTCGGCCCGCGCCTCAAAGGATATGAATAGCTATTTTCTCGGCGGCAACAAACTTAAATGGTACATGCTCGGCCTATCCAATGCCTCGGGCATGTTTGATATAGCGGGCACCATGTGGCTGGTTTATTTATTGTTTATTTATGGCTTAAAAAGCGTGTTTATTCCCTGGTTATGGCCCACCTTCAACCAGATTTTTTTAATGGTCTTTTTGGCCACCTGGCTGCGCCGCTCGGGCGTAATGACCGGTGCCGAGTGGATTACGTTTCGCTTTGGGGAAGGCCTGGGCTCGCGTCTTTCCAACGTTATAGTGGTATTTTTTGCTTTAATCAGTGTGATTTCGTTTACCGCTTACGGGTTTATCGCTATAGGCAAATTTGCCTCAGTATTTTTTCCGTGGAAACTGTCTGCGGATGCGCATACCAACGATGCCTACTATGGCCTGATTATGACGGCCATCACCACCTTGTACATAATTAAGGGTGGAATGTTCTCAGTGGTATTCACCGAAGTATTTCAATTTATTGTGACGACCATTGCCAGTGTTGGCGTTGGCATTATTGCCATGCATCAGGTATCGCCCGAGATGCTCGCAGCGGTAGTGCCAGATAATTGGAGCAATATCACTTTCGGCTGGCAATTGGACATTGATTGGTCTGATCAGTTGGATGCCGCCAATGCAAAAATTGCCGCTGATGGCTACTCCCTGTTTGGCGTTTTCTTTATGTTGATGCTTTACAAAGGGGTGCTGCTCAGCTTTGCGGGCCCGGCACCGAATTATGATATGCAACGGGTGCTCTCTACGCAGTCACCGCGCGACGCCGCAAAAATGAGTGGGTTTGTGACGGTAGTCTTGATGTTCCCGCGCTATATGTTAATTGCTGGCTTAACTATTTTAGGCTTGGCATTTTATATGAATGATTTGCGCGGCATGGGTGCCAATGTAGACTTCGAACAAATTTTGCCATTCGTGTTGAAAAATTATATTCCCACTGGATTGCTTGGCTTGCTTATCGCTGGCCTGCTGGCGGCATTTATGTCTAACTTTGCCGCTACTGTTAACGCGGCGCCTGCCTATGTCGTGAATGATATTTATAAACGCTACATCAACCCCAATGCACCGCCCAAAAAATATGTACATTTGAGCTATTTCGTATCTGTTATTTTTGTCATTTTGGGAGTATCACTGGGTTTCTTTGTACCCAGTATTAATAGCGTTTTGCAATGGGTTGTCAGTGGCTTATACGGCGGCTATACCGCATCTAATGTTCTTAAATGGTACTGGTGGCGATTTAATTCTTACGGATATTTCTGGGGCATGCTGGTTGGCATTATTAGCGCCCTCGCATTATCACAAACCAGTATCAACGTCTTACAAGCATTCCCCTATTTATTTGCGCTGTGCTTATGTACTTGCGTCATAGGTGCACTCCTCACACCCGCAACCGATTTAGAAGTGTTGAAAAAATTCTATCTAAAAGTTCGCCCCTGGGGCTATTGGGGCCCAGTGCAAAAGGCTGCGCGGCTTGACTATCCGGACATCGCAGCTAACAAAAACTTTTATCGCGACATGGTCAATGTTGTCGTCGGGATAGGTTGGCAAACCAGTTTAATTGCCGCACCTATTTTCATGGTAATTCAGTATTGGCAAGAGTTTGCAATCGCCTTAGCAGTGGCCGCAGCTGCCACGCTTTTCTTGTGGAGAAATTGGTACATCCATTTGCAAGACTATCCCAATGACATACCACCGCAGCTATTGCTGGGTACCAATGACGAACATTTATTAAAAAAAATCTAAACTATTTTTTACTACAAAAGGTAATTGTACATGAGTCAGTTTAAGCAATCGGTTCAGGATTTACTTGAGCAGTACGAAGCTTTGATCCAAAACAAAAATTCGCCCAAACTCAATAACAATGGGGTTTATACCTGCTATAAAAACCCCATTCTTACCGCGGAACATGCGCCCATTTTTTGGCGTTACGATTTGAACGAAAAAACCAATCCGTTTTTAATGGAGCGGCAAGGAATCAATGCAACATTTAATTCGGGAGCATTGTATTGGCAAGGCAAATATATTTTGGCGGTACGCGTAGAAGGTGTTGATCGTAAATCTTTTTTTGCCATAGCTGAAAGTGCGAATGGCATAGATAATTTTCGCTTTTGGGATTACCCGATCACCTTGCCAGAAACCGAGCGCCCTGACACTAATGTCTATGATATGCGTTTAACAGCGCATGCAGATGGCTATATTTACGGATTATTTTGTACTGAGCGGAAAGATCTGACCCGTCCCGAAGATACCTCAGCGGCAGAAGCCCAGTGCGGTATTGCACGCAGCAAAGATTTAATCACCTGGCAGCGTTTGCCGGATCTAATTACTTATTCCGGCCAACAACGTAATGTTGTATTACACCCGGAATTTATTGACGGAAAATACGGTTTATTTACCCGTCCACAAGATGGATTTATTAGCGTGGGCGGCGGCGGCGGAATTGGCTGGGGTTTAGTAGATGACATGACCCGCGCCGAAGTGAAAACCGAAGTTATTGTTGATGGAAAAATTTATCACACCATCAAAGAAGTTAAAAATGGCCAGGGCCCGGCACCGATTAAAACCGCCGCAGGTTGGCTAAATCTGGCGCATGGTGTACGCAATACCGCTGCCGGTTTGCGTTATGTGCTTTACCTGTTCTTAACCGAATTAGAACGCCCCTGGATTGTAACTCATAGCCCCGCTGGTCATTTTATTGCGCCTCATGGCGACGAGCGCGTAGGTGATGTTAGCAACGTCACTTTTTCCAATGGCTGGATCGCCAATGAAAAAAATGAAGTGTTTATTTATTACGCTTCATCCGATACGCGCATGCATGTTGCCACCACCAGCATCGAAAAATTAATTGATTATTGTAAAAATACGCCAGAAGATAAATTGCGTTCTGCAGCTTCCGTTGCAACTCGCAATACATTAATTAGCGCAAATCTCGCCATTTTAAAGAATTTGGTTTAAGCGTTATGGCGAATGTTATTTTAAACGGGGCATTGAGTGTAGCAATGGATAGGACAAATCTGTCTGCGCGCTTACCCATTCTCCAACAAGAATTTAAGCAAGAATTAATTGCCATTGCAGATTGGTGGGTTGCCAATAGTGTTGACCAGGAGCTAGGGGGTTTCTACGGCGAGATAAGCGCAGAAAATATTCCCGTGAAAGATGCCAACAAAGGCGTTATTTTAAATTCGCGGATTTTATGGTTTTTTAGCGAAGTGGCATTGGAAATAAATAATCCAGCCTATCGCCAGTGCGCAAAACGCGCCTATGATTATTTATTGCAATACTTTTTTGATAAAAAACAGGGTGGAGTTTATTGGGAATTAGATTGTTTCGGCAACCCGATTAATGCAAAAAAACAAACCTATGCACAGGCATTTACCATTTATGCGCTCAGTGCCTATTACAAACTCACCCACAGTGAACACGCCCTGGCCCTGGCGTTAAATTGTTTCGAGTTGCTTGAAACAAAAACTATTGATCGCGCATGCGAAGGCTATCTTGAAGCCTTTACCCGCACCTGGGGCAAGATGGAAGATTTGCGTCTTAGCGATAAAGATTTGAATTTTCCCAAATCGCAAAATACTCACTTACATGTATTGGAAGCTTACACCAGTCTTTACAATATTCACCCAACGCCAGAAATTAAAACTGCATTGCGGTATAACATCGAATTGTTTGATCAATATTTAATTGATAAAAAAACTTTTCACCTACGAATGTTTTTAGATAATCACTGGAATGATTTCTCTCCCGGCGTGACTTATGGACACGATATAGAGGCGAGCTGGTTAATCGCTAAAGCACTGGATGCACTGGATGACGCAGCATACACCGCAGCCTTAACACCCACCTTAATAAAAATTGCTGCGGTTACCTTGCAAGAAGGTATTGATAGCTACGGGCAAGTCATGGATTCTTGCGATTTTGCATCAGGTAAAGTTAATGCCAACATTGTATGGTGGGTACAAGCTGAGGCCCTGGTTGGGTTTCTTTACGCGTACGTGACCAGCAACGAACAAAAATATTTAACGGTAGCGGAAAACCTGTGGCAAGCTATCAAAAAATACCAAATCGATCAGCAACACGGTGAGTGGCATTGGTCATCTGTATTAGACAGCTCGCCCGTATTAGAAAGCTCGTCAATACCAGACAACTCAGCATTGGATAGATCACAAGCCGAGCCTATTTACAAAGTCGGGTTTTGGAAATGTCCCTATCATAATGGTCGTGCGATGATCGAAGCGGGTCGATATTTAACAAAAATACAACTAGACTAGAAAATCTATAACTAAAGTAGAGATAAAAAATGAAATACTTAAAAATGTTATTCGCTTTAATGTTGCTCCCATGCATTGCCACAACGGCAATCGCCAGTGAAAAATCTGGCGCCAATCACGAAGCCAATAAAGCAAATTTTATTTCTGTTGCGGGAACCCATTTTTCGCATAAAGGCAACCCTTATTATGTTGTCGGCACCAATCTTTGGTACGGCGGCTACCTGGGTTCAGCGGGAAAAGTTGGCAACCGCATTCGGCTTGAAAAAGAGTTGGATAATTTAAAAGCACTCGGCATCAATAATATACGCGTGTTAGCCGTATCGGAAAAAAGTGAAATCAACAGCGCCGTGCATCCATCCACCACTAACGGCTTTGGTCAATACGATGAAGAGCTGTTGGCGGGCCTGGATTTTTTTATGGCGGAAGCAGCAAAACGCGATATCACGGTGGTGTTATACCTCAATAATTTTTGGCAGTGGTCCGGCGGTATGACGCAGTACATGAGTTGGATCGATGGCAAGCCGGTACAAGATCCTAACGTTACCAATGATTATGAAAGTTTTATGCAAAAATCTGCATCATTTTATCAAAGTAAAAAAGCGCAAAAAGAATTTCGCAAAACGATTAAAAAAATTGTCACCCGGGTGAATACCGTGACGGGGAAATCTTACACGGATGACCCCAACCTTATGTCATGGCAATTGGCCAATGAACCTCGCCCAGGCAATTCAAAAACTTCATCCAAGGAAAAAGCCATTTATGTGAAATGGGTGACAGATACTGCAAAATATATTCATAGCCTGGATGCAAACCATCTGGTGAGCAGTGGCAGTGAAGGTTTAATGGGTTCCGTCAATGACGAAAAAGTTTTCGTGGATGCGCATTCATCGCCTCATATTGACTACCTTACTTACCATATGTGGGTGAGAAATTGGGGCTGGTATGATCAGAAAAAACCGGAAGAAACCTGGGATAACGCTTTAACAAAAGGTAAACATTATTTAAATAGTCATATCGACCTGGCGAAAAAAATGGGCAAGCCCATTGTGCTGGAAGAATTTGGTTTGGATCGTGATGGTGGTGCTTATGATATTAAATCCACCACTCATTACCGCGATAAATTTTATCGCGAAATATTTGAAATAGTATCTAACCGCGCGGCCGCCGGTGATCCCATTGCTGGATATAATTTCTGGGCATGGAACGGCGCAGGTCGCACCACCAATGCTAATTATTGGTGGAAAGAGGGCGACGATTACATGGGTGACCCACCTCAAGAACAGCAAGGTATGTATGGCATATTTGACTCAGATATAACCACCATACTGCTCCTCAAAGAATACTCCAATAAAATGCATGGGATTTCTGATAAACAAGCGAAAAAATAAATTGTAAAAGAAAGTATTTTTAAATTACATCAACCCGCTTAGGCGGGTTTTTTTATTGCTTTTATTTTCGAAGCCACGCACCCCTCGCTCCCAAGCTCCCGCTTGGGAATGCATAGCTTTACAAAGATGACTCGTCAATAGCCTCATCCGTTTCATCGCTGGCTTCAAAAAGCAAATCAGTTGACAAAGCTACCCTAGCTCCAAAGTTCCAGTTTTGGAGCTAGGGTAGCTTTAAAAAAACGAATTGGAATTTTTCTCCGTCAAAAATTTAAAAAAATATTTTTTAAATACGATATGCATTCCCAAGCTGGAGCTTGGGAATGAGAAGAAATTTCCGACTGAATAGCCGTCAATTTCTATCATTTTTCTAAAACCCTGTCTTATAGAAAAAATGTAAGAAATCCGTGATGCATTTTAGTCAAATCTCACCCCGATGTGGACTTCCGCAACAAGGATGCCATTAAACTCTTTTTACCTTAGGATACGTTTATGCAAAAGTTTCGCGCTCTATTTACCATACTCTTGATGATTTCTGCCTCAACCTTGGCAGTCGATGAAAAAAACTCAGATTCCAAAACTATTAAGCAAGCACAAAAGGTTGTTCTCCCCGAAATGGTCAAGATTCCCGCAGGTAGCTTCAGGATGGGAAATATCAATAACTTCGTACCTGAGGATCCCTTCAGAGTTAAAGCAATAGCAGCGGAACTACCCGTTCATAGAGTTGAGATTAAAACTTTTAAATTAAGTAAATATGAAATTACCTTTGCGCAATACGATGCCTTTGCTGAGGCGACTGGCAAAACTAAACCAGCCGACGAAGGCAACGGGAGGGGCCAGCAACCCGTAGGTAATATTACCTGGTGGGAAGCGGCCGACTATGCGAAATGGCTGAGCCAAAAAACCGGTAAAAAGTTTCGTCTCGCCAGTGAAGCGGAATGGCAATACGCCGTCAGAGCTGGAACCACTAGCGAATATTATTGGGGTGATAGTGCAGATCATACCTTTGCCAATTACGGTAAAGATCAATGCTGCGATTTGTTTGCGAGCGGTGCCGACAAATGGTTGTACGCTGCACCGGTTGGGCAGTTCCCAGCCAATAAATTTGGGCTTCATGACATGCTTGGCAACGTCTCTGAATTTGTACAGGACTGTTGGAATCCCAATTATGTAGGTGCACCTACGGATGGTAGCGCTTGGGTAACCGGTGACTGCAGCAAACACGTCACTCTAGGGGGACAGTATCACATTGATCCCTTCTGGCTTCGTGTGGCAGCACGTATATATCACCCGGCTCCAGATGCCGAGCGCAATACTAATTTTGGTTTTCGCATCGCTCAGGATATAGAGTGATTCCACTCCCTGTAGAACCCAGTACCACCCTCGTTCAACCTCGTACTCTCGTTCCAAAGCTCCAGCTTTGGAACGCATAGTCTTACAAAGGCAACTCGTTAAGAGCCTCTTCCGTTTCTTCACTTGCTTCAAAAAATAAATCAGCTGGCAAAGTGACAATAAGTTCAAATGGAATATGGCCTTCAATAATTGCTTGTTCACTGTGAAGCTTTAGCGATACTTTGCCACCGCGTTCCGCTAGAAATTGTTTCACTGCATCCAGACCAACCCCGCGGCCCGAAATGTCGGTAACCGCCTCTTTGGTGGTTACTCCGGAATGAAACATTATTTGCGCGATCTCTAAAACATCTGGTTTATCATTCGCTTTCCAGCGTCCGATTTGGACACCTTTCTTAAATAAGCCGATGATATTCAGGCCACGACCATCATCCTGAACTGATAAATGTAACGCGCCTTGAATAATCTCAGGACGAATATAGATCGCACCGTGTTCATTTTTTTCAATCAGAATGCGCTCTTCCGTACTTTCTAACCCATGATCAACGCAGTTGCGCAGAATATGTGAAAAAACATCTTTCATCAGCTCCTGGGCCTTAAGTTTGATTCTTATGTTATTGGGTTCAATCGTCACAACCGGTGTTTTCTTATCTAATTGCGACGCTATGGAAGATAGCGAAGCAATAACATCCACCAAATTTTGTTCGATAGAGTTGGCATTAATTCGGCTGATATAAATTTTTAGTTTTGCAATCTCTTTGGTGTCGACGTAGGTTTGGATTTTATCCATGATGGTATTGTTCATCCAGAAACCATCGTGTCGCTCCGAACCTGAAGTCGTGCCCCTGCCTAATACAGCGCGATACACGTGCGCATATTCCGCCAGGGCCTTCTCCATACACTCTAAATCTTCAATTAATTTCAACGGTTCCCAAGGGGCTTCTGTTGCGACTTTTAATGCACTGTAAGTTGATTCAACTTCATGAGCTGCATTGCTTAAATAATTAAACCCCAGGGTTCTACTGTTGCCTTTGATGGTATGCATATTCCTGAATAGCAGTGCTACAACTTTTTCATCGCGCTGCGCGGTTGCTTCCACCACATCGCGACAGACCTGAATATAGCGGGTCGCAGATTCCTCAAAGCCTAAATATTTTTCTGCAGAAAGATTGAGTAGTTGGCTGATAATTTCCAGTTGCCGCTTTTGTTCGCGCGCAGCACTTTCCATTTGTCGTAATTGGGTTACATCGCGCACAGAAACCATTAATTTATTGACGAGATCGTCAGCAATAATGGGGTTCCAATCCAGGGACAAGTGTTTTTTCTTGTTGCCAATCTCAATGTCATATTCGCTAATCAGCAAGGGTTTATTGAAATCAAAATTCATTTCATCTTCGCCGATTATCGCAAACATCGCCGCCTGCGCAGAATCCAAAGCATCGCTGCCAATGTTAGCGCCCTCGAACAAAAATTCATTGGCATTGCGACCGGCAATATTTCTGGTTTCAAAAATCGATTCCAAATGGTGTGAATATTCAGGATGGATTTTTCCCTGGTCTTGCACCGTGAATAAACCTTGCGGCATGTTACTGAGCATCGCCTGGATATCTTTACTTTTTTCGCGAACCTCAGCGGTCCGCTCCGTCACTTTCACTTCCAGGATGCGATTTTGCTCTTCGATCAGTTGGCGTTTTCTGCGCTGGTGACGGATAAACAATGCCAGGATACCCAATACGACTAAACCATAAAAAGTATAGGCCCACCAGGTTTTCCAGGGCGGTGGCAATTGGATAATGGTGACTGACTTGCCGACTTCATTCCAAACGCCATCATTGTTGCTGCCTTTCACTTTAAAAACATATTTGCCCGCATTTAAGTTGGTGTATTTTGCAACTCGTTGATTGCCCGCATCCAGCCAATCTTTATCGAAACCTTCCAACTTGTAAGAATATTTATTTTTTGCCGTATCGCGGAAATTTAGCGCGGAAAAACCAAATACAAACATGGATTTTGTGTAATCAAGCTCCAGACTGTCGGTGTGGTTAATGGCTTGTTTTAAAATACCGTCGCTGCCATCTACCGCCACGCTATCGGAGAATATTTTAAAATCGGTTAAGACAACCGGCGGTATCATTTTATTTTCGGTAAGTTCCCTGGGTTTAAAAATACGCAAGCCATTGACGCCACCAAAGCTAATTTCGCCCCGACTAGTGACTATGCCGGCGTGAGTTGCAAAACTACCCACTAATCGCCCGCTAATGCGGTTATAGGTTTTAATCTTTTTAGTTTCCGGATCAAACGAAGCAAAGCCATTATTGGTACTCAGCCACAAATTACCATCGGCATCCTCCAAAATATTGCGAATGGTGTCATCAATAAAGCCATGTTTTTTAGTAAAAGCAGTGAAATTTTTAGTATCGTAGTTGTATAAATTGAGACCGGCATCGGTACCAATCCAGAGCCTCTTCTTACTGTCTTCAAAAATTGAAATAGCTGATGGATTGCTTAAGCTGGAAGGATCTTCAGGATCTGTAATGAAAACCGTAAATGAACCTTTTTCACGATTCATCAGATTCAATCCTGAGCTAGTACCTACCCAAAAATTGCCTTTTGAATCTTCAAAGGTATTCCAGGCTACATCACTACTTAAAGATTCAGGATCACCGTCAATATGAGGATAATGCGTAAATATTTTCGTTTCGCGATTGTATTTGCTGATGCCGCCAGTATGTGTTGCCAGCCAGAGTTCGCCATTTTTATCTTCGCGAACCGACCACACGGGCGCACTGTTGAGCCGCATTGACGTGCTTTCTCTTGCAGTGTTCTTGCGCTGCCGATCAAACGGATAGCGTGTGAATTTTTTTTCCACCGGATCAAAACTGGCGAAGCCACCGCCCCACACACCTACCCATATCAAGCCCGCAGAATCAATATAAGTGGTTAATACTGCGTTGCCATTGATCGTAGATGGATCATTCGGATCATGTTGAAAACTGGTAAAGGTGCCCGTTTCGCGATTGAAAAAGTTTAAACCGCCACCATCAGTGCCGACCCATAAATTATTCTCTTTATCTTCCTGAATGGATAAAACGGCGTTATGACTGAGGCTGTTAGGGTTAGAAATATCCCGAGCGTAGGAGATAATCGACGCACTGGAGCGATCAAAAAAATTAATACCTACCGGATAGTTACCGACCCAAATATCGCCACTTTTATCTTCAAATACCGTACGAACCTGATTTGAATTAATTGAGCCCGCACGACCGGCTTCATATTGATGATTGATAAAACGATTTTTTTCCTTATCAAAAACTGATACGCCGCCGCCATCGGAAGCGACCCATAAAGCCCCCTGTGAATCTAATAATAATTTCCATACATCGTTGTTACCTAAACTGTAGCGGTCCGCAGCATCATGGATATAGCGCTTGGCTTGCCTGGTTTGTGGGTCAAAGTGAACCACCCCGTTAGACGTTGCCAGCCAGAACTTACCTTCTTTATCAGAAATAATATCGGCGACACGGTTATCGGGAATTGAATCAGGTTTTTCCGGATCCAGTTTATACAGCGTAAAAGTTTTGCTTTTCCAGTCGACTTTTTCCAAGCCTTCATCTGTGCCTAACCAAATATCATTTCCGGCCACATACGCGGTATTGACGCGATTGCTTTTAAGCCAGTTGGGTTTGGCCTTGTCAGCGAGTATAAGGGTATATTTTAAAGACTTAGGGTCAATGACAAAGAGGCCAGAAATCGAGCACGCAAGAATCTCGCCACTGGGCAACTCGACAAAGCGCAAAAAATCCGAAGTCGAAATTTTTACTTCCTGACTGTCATCATTATTGATACGGATAAGTTTTTCTTTATTGGAATCAAACTGTAAAACTCCCGTGCGTGTGGCTACCCAAATTTTATGGCTGCTGTCTTCAAAAATATGCTGAACAAATTTGACGGATTCTTTTTCGTTAGGCTTGTCGCTATTTGCACTGACGTAAATTTGACGAAATTCATAGCCGTCGTAACGGATCAGCGCATTCGAGCCACCTAACCACATAAAGCCTGCGCTATCTTGAAATAGCGCACCACCTTCACCCATGGCGATATCTTTATTTTCCAAAATATTTTGAAAACTGATTTGTTCAGGAACACTGGCGGCCACGCCCGAGGTGGTTGATAAAATGCAGAGCAGTAGCAACCCAATCAAACTGGACGCTTTATGAGAAACACAGCTAGATAAAGGCAAAGATGTAAAAACATTTTTCATAAATAGAATCCGGATAAGCTAGACAAATTTTATAAAATAGGTGCTATGGCATGTCATGGAAACTGACGTGCACGTGCATATGTATGGCTTTTTTTAAGTGTAGTAGGGAAAAGCATTATGTAGTGACTTAAAACACCATAAGATCAATAAAAAACTTAAAGCGAGGACGACTTATAGCGATTTTGAATCAAGGAAAAATGAGAGAAAGTTAGAATCCAGTCCTGGTTGTACATAAGAAGTCCTACGAGCCTCAATCTTTATTTTGCTCAGCAGTCGATTTCACCACGAGGTTGCTTAACCTGTGCTAGTGTGCATTCCAGGTTTCCGCTGCAAAAAATAAATGTGCAGGTAAGCTGATCATTAATGCAAAAGGTATAAAGACTTGATCAACAGCCAGTTCGCGATGCAGCACCAGCGCAGCGCTACCGCCTTGCTCCTGCAAAAATTGTTTTACCGCATCCAGACCAACGCCGCGCCCGGAGATATTGTTAACCACGTCTTTGGTAGAAATACCGGAATCAAAAATTAATTCTGCGATCTCGCTAATATCCGGCTTGTCATGCTCATTCCATTTTCCTAGCGCTATTCCTTTCTTGAATAAACTTTCGATATTTAAACCGCGGCCATCATCTTGTACCACAATACTTAATACATCTTGTTTAAGTTGGGGATCTATAACAATGGACCCTAATTCACTTTTACCCGCACTAATACGCTCTTGGGTAGACTCCAAACCGTGATCCACACAATTACGTAAAATGTGGGAAAAAACATCGCGCACTAATTCCTGCGCTGAATCTTTTATCAATATTTTATTGGCGATAATCTCCACCACCGGTGCGCGCTTATCCAGCTGTGCCGCAATGGAAGCCAGTGAAGCAATAATATCGGCGAGGTTTTGTTCAAGCGTGATGGCGTTAAGGCGATCCATAAAAATATCCAGCTCATCCACTTTGCGGGTTTTTATATAGGCTTTTATGTTGTGGACCACTTCGTTAGTTATCCAGAATCTACCGCGCTGCGCTGTACCGGAACTATGGCTTCTCCCCAACACAGCACGATATACATGGGCGTATTCGGCCAGGGCTTTTTCAACCAGCTGCAAATCATTCAATAACCTTAAGGGATCCCAACTCACAGCATTTTCTGACTTTAAAGCGCTATAAGTCGACTCCACTTCATGCACAGTATTGCTCAAGTAAGTAAAACCAAAAGTTCTGCAATTGCCTTTAATGGTGTGCATATTCCTGAATAGCAGGGCAATGATATCTTTGTCGTTGTGTGAACAGGATTCAATTGCCGTGCGGTTTGCTTGCAGATAGCGAGCGGTTGACTCTTCAAACGCGAGATATTTTTCGGCGGCCAGGTTGAGTAGCTGACTGACAATATCCAGTTGCCGTTTTTGTTCTCGCGCGGCATTTTCCATTTGTCGCAGTTGCGTTACATCGCGCACCGATACCATTAATTTAGTAACAATATTCCCTGCAACAATGGGTTTCCAATCAAGGGACAGAATTTTTTTCTTATGGTCAATGTCAATCCCATATTCATCAGGCAGCAAAGACTGATTAAAATAAAAATTAATTTCATCTTCACCGATAATGGTAAAAATGGCAGCACGGATAGAAGACAAGGCATCACTACCAAGGGTAGCTCCGGTAAATAAAAATTCACTGACATTGCGCCCCGCGATATTCCGAGCGTCGAATATAGTTTCTAAAAACTGGGAATATTCCGGGTGAATAGTGCCATCGGTTTGTACTGTGAATAAAC
>JAZKHP010000004.1:0-14258 GCA_040385335.1 Pseudomonadota bacterium | reverse complement strand
CTTCTTTATTAATTAAAGCCGTCGTTAGCGTAATTGAATAAGCACCTGTCGTTGCGTTGGCAACAATAGTTCCCAGCTCAACAGCGCTTGCATTTTTAACACTGACCGTGCTGCCTGCTTCTCCAACGCCCGAAATAATTTTCCCGGTATTATCAAATGCAGCAGTAGGTTGTGATGGCGCTGTTAAATCCGGTGCGGCAATGGATTTTGCAACAGAAGTATTTCCCGCTACATCTCTTGCAGTAACGTTTACAGCTTCTTTATTAATTAAAGCTGTCATTAACGTAATTGAATAAACGCCGGTCGTTGCGTTTGCGACAATAGTGCCTATCTCAACAGCACTAGGATTTTTAACACTTATAGTGCTGCCTGCTTCGGCAATACCGGAAATAATTTTACCGGTATTATCGAATGCAGCGGTGGGCTGTGCTGGTGGAGCGACATCAATCAAGGGTGCAGTAATTGATTTCGCAACAGAAGTATTTCCCGCTACATCTCTTGCAGTAACGTTTACAATTTCTTGATTAATTAAAGCTGTGGTTAAAGTAATTGAATAAGCACCTGTCGTTGCATTTGCAACTATAGTTCCTAGTTCAAACGCGCTCGCATTTTTAACACTGATTGTGCTGCCTGCTTCTGCAACGCCACTGATAATTTTTCCGGTAGCATCAAACGCAGCAGTTGGTTGCGTAGGTGCGGTAATATCCACCGCATTAATTAATGGTGCAGTAGCGGATACAGCAGTAGAAACATTTCCAGCAGCATCCTTTGCCGTTACCGTAACAATTTCTTTGTTCACCAAGGCGTTTGTTAAGGTAATCGTATAGTCACCTGTGGTTGCGTTTGCAATGCCAAAACCGATTTGTGTTCCCGCCGCATTTTTTACCATCACCGCACTGCGTATTTCTGCCCTGCCACTAATAGTTTTTCCTGTCACGTTAAATGCAGCTGTCGGCTGTGTAGGCGCTATTTTATCCGGGGCATTAATAACAACTGCATGGGAAATATTACCTGCAGCATCTTTTGCAGTTACATTAACGTGGTTGTTATTCGTTAATGCAGTACTCAAGGTAATTTGATATTGGGACGTATATGCATCCAGCACTGCAGTGCCAAGAACAATAGTATTTGTACTGTTCATAACGGTAACGCTAGTGCCTCCTTCTTCAGTCCATTCTGCTTCGCCAGTAATGATTTTACCGGTGCTATCAATTGTAGCCGTTGGCTGTAGGGGCCTGGTGAGATCTGGAGAGTAGATTAGAGTATTTGAGCCATTACCTGAGGCATCTACTGCATAAACATTGATTGAACTTCCATCAATAATAGAGCGTGGTAAATTCACGCTATATGAACCATCAACACTACTGGCTACTGTATTGCCCAGCACTGCCTGGTTGCTTCTACCAAGAATATTTTCAGTGATATAAATAAGAACTCCAGGTTCCGCTATCCCTTTCACTGTTGTGCCCATTGGATCAAAACTGGCGGTTGGAACATTTGGTAAAGTTAGATCAGACGCAATCAATTCACGTGATTGCGATCTATTTCCAGCTACGTCTGTTGAGGAGATAAAAATGTGCTCTTTATTCTGCAAGCTGGAATTTAGTCCCGCAGTAAAATATCCAGTTTGCAAATCAGTAGTAGCATTACCAATCACAACATTATTGCTATCTCTGATAGCGACTGTACTGCCGATTTCCGCATAACCTGTAACTTCATATCCATAAGTATTCAATGCAGCCGATGGTATAGTTGGTGCAGTTTTATCAGATGCCTTGATGTAAGTGACCGCTGAAAAATCACCCTGCGTATTAACAACTGACGCACTAAAAACCTCCCGATTAATCATCGTCTGTGGCAATGTAAAAGCGTAACTGCCATCAACGGACTGGATACTCACACGCCCTACTTCAACATTATTGCTATCGCGAATAACAAGCGTATTACCTACGCTCGCAATACCGGAAATAACATTGCCATCGGTAGAAAAATTTGCAGTGGGTTGTGCGAGTGAATTGGTACCGGGCACTGTCAATGGAAAAACCGCAGAGGGATTTCCGATTGCATCGATAAGTTTAAGGTTTATGGTTTGGTTCGCTAACAAAGCGGTAGTTAAGGTGATTTTAAATGCACCATCTGCTCCAGCCGACACTTCACGTAACAAGCTACCCGCAAGATTACGTGCTACTACCTTGGCACCAGGCTCGGCAAACCCGCTAATTATTTTTCCGGTTTTATCAATAGCAGCAAAAATAGTTGTTGGCGCAGTTAAATCAGGCGATTTAACAAGCCGCGAATTAGATGAATTACCCGCAGCGTCGCGAACAACTACATTAATAAGTGTCCCATTATTTATCGCTTGCGAAAAATTAATAACGTAAGCACCTGTGACAGGATCAGCAACAGCACTACCCAAAAGATTATTGGACACATCAGTAACACGCACAGTGGAATTTAGTTCAGCTATACCTGAAAAACTGGTGCCACTGGAATTAAATGACGCGGAGGGTACATTCGGTGCAGTAGAGTCTCGTGCCCTTAATATTGTCGGAACAGACTGAGTCAAATTATCCACACTGGCAATAACCTTAACTTCCTGATTGTTTTTAGGAGCAACGTACAATTTAATGAGATAGGCACCGGATATAATATCTGCATATACACCACCGCCTCCAACGACATCATCAACGGTTGCATGCACGTAAGTTCCAGGTCTTGCCACACCTTTAATAATATTACCCGTCACATCAAACTCAGCCGTAGGGGCATTGGGTACACTAACATCAGGCTCTGGACCAAAAACCGTTATGGGCAGAATATTGTAAGACGGGTCCTGACCTGTAATAGTTAAGCGCGCAACATCGCGAATTGGAAATGCAAAATTAAATGCATAATGCCCCAATGAATTTGCATAGACGCTTGGATAAGCAGTAATCGAATTATCTTGATTGCGATAAGAAGCGGTAATTTTTAATCCCGCACTGGTAATGCCACTGAGGGTAGTTCTATCAGAAGAGAGCAACGCTTTTGACTTATTAACCTCTGTCATTAATTGCTGTTGTGACCAAACACTGTTGTCAGCGAATTTAATCTCCAGAGGACTCGTTGTGTATAAACCCTTAATCTGCTCAGAGCTACCCTTTATACCGAGATCAAAGCTGTTCTCAATACCTCCCATCCAACTACCTTGAGATTTATCAACATTGTAAGATTTTACATACAACATATCTGCTGTAATACCTGCCCCAAGTTCAATACGGAGAGGATTTTTTGGTGCGCCATAAATCGTGTCGACACCTTCGCCTAGCCCGAAACGAATCACGGCGGAATCTGCGGTTTGATCGATAGCGGGATAAGATAAATTTAAATAATCATCCCCCTTACCACCTTCATAAATATTATGCCCATATGCATCTTCAAGCACGTCATCACCATCGCCACCCTGCAATAGATCATCACCAAATTCACCATACAAGTTGTCAGCACCTGTGCCACCAATCAGAGTGTCATTGCCAGCTCCGGCAAAGATAAAATCATCGCCACCCTTGCCATCCAGAGTATTAATATTGTCGTAACCATAAAGAGTATTGCTATTACTAGTACCCGTTAGTGAAAGTTTGCTGAGAATATCTGCCATTGACCAGCGAATACCATTCGTGAAACTAATTGTCTCAACAGAAAAAGTAGAATTTACCGAACGACCTTCAGAGGTATTAAAAAAACTGCTGATAGTAACGGGGTTTGCATTTTTTACGTAAAGAATTAAATCTGTTTCGGTGCGCTGAAAAGTTACGTCTGCTGGCAGAATATTTGCCGCAAATTCTATAGTGTCAGCACCACCAAAATCGATGATGGTATCGGCACCATCGCCAAGGCTAAATCGATAGATGTCATTGCCAATACTTCCACGCAAATCATCATTTCCTTTTCCGCCCGCTAAAGTATCATTACCAGCACCGGCTGAAAGCAGATCGTCGCCATCGCCAGCACTAATGACATCGTCCAAGATAGTTCCGTACAGATTGTCATTGCCAGTAGTGGACACTAGGGATTTTGCAATCATGAAAGGTATATCCCACACAACACCATTGGCAAAAACCAGTGACTCAACTAAAGAACCTGCTTTCATCTCTAACGTACTTTCTGCATTCCAATTCGCATCACCAAAATGAATTAAATCCGTATCATTTATTTTTATCGTAAACGAATTTTCGTTACGTTGGATGCTAACTTGATCGGGTGTTATGGATGCTCCCAACACAATCCGGTCATTACCGCCAGCCTCTGTTATATAATCTTCGCCGTCGCCAAGGGCATAACGATACTCGTCATTACCCAAGTCACCGTCAAGATAATCTCGCCCACCATTGCCAATTAAAATATCATTGTGCGTTCCGCCTACGATTGAGTTATCGTCAGCATCACCTTCTTTAACAACAGGGAAATTTCTGGGATCAAAATTCCATTCATCACCATTGGCAAATGTAAATACTTCAACTTGTCCACCGGAATAAAATTCAGTGACAGGCAGCGCACCATTTTTAATCGTAATCTTGTCTGCCGAATTGACAAAAGAAACTACCATGTCATTTCCGGTTGGGGTCAATACAACCTGTTCCTTCGTTATCCCCGCACCAAATTTAATGGTATCCAGACCTGACATGTCCTCTATCGCATCTACGCCATCGCCTGCATTAAAATGGTAGCGGTCATTACCGTAATTATCATAAAGATTGTCACTACCGCTGCCACCTGTCACTTCATCGTTGCCCGCATCCGAAGATATAATGTCGTTACCCGCACCACCATTCAGTGTGTCATTACCTGCAAGCCCGGTGATAGTGTCATAGCCATCCAAACCGTTTATAACATCCTCGTTAGCAGACCCTACAATGCGATCAGTTGTAGCAGAACCGAGCAGCGCCCGTTGCATCAACTCATTAATATTCCATACAGTGCCGTCAAAAAATTCTACCGTGCCCACACGCACAGCAGGATTCAGTAAGCTGGCACCGCTGTGAAGGCTGTCATAGGCAAATAAGCTATCCAGATAAACGGTTGAGGTTGCGGTGGTTAAGGCTAAATTCCAATTATTGGATTGGGGAATGGAATATTCGTAAAGCACACCATCCTTTAGACTTGACTCATCGCGAGCAGTGATAAATCTCACAGCAACGTCTTCAGGTTTTATACCTTCAGCAAATAAAACACGGTCCTTATCACCGCGGAAATTCTCAATAAAATGCGTGCCACCTTCTCCGGTAATGAGGTAAGTATCATCACCAAGGCCACCCTCTAAGAAATTAAGCCCCGAGCCACCGGCGAGCGTGTCATTACCATCACCACCGCGAATATCATCATGTCCTTCCAAGCCATAAAGCAAATGCGCATTCGCGCCCGCATACAGCTCATCCCATTGGCCTCGGCCTAATTTGAGCGCGGAATTATTTTGCGATTCAATAATTTTTTGTTCAATGGTTGTTGAGTCCCATATCACGCCATTAGCAAACTCAACATTTTCGATGGTACGAGTAACATCGGGCGTGTTATCAATTAAAGCACCGATTACTTTAATCATTTCGCCATTATTTAAAATAAAATAAACATTTCCTTCACTGCGATGCACGATAACATCCGCAGGATTAATCCCCGCAGTAAATCGCAGGGTGTCATTGCCGCCCCGGTCGGAAATATTATCTACACCATCACCGCGACTAAAAACGTAAGTATCATCGCCGGCAAAACCATTAATGATGTCATTTCCTTTCTCACCCGTAATTACATCATTAGTATCAAAACCATAAATGGTGTCATTCCCGCTCGAACCTTTAACAATCTCTTGTTTAATCCGGTTTAAATCCCACACCTTGCCATTCGCAAACTGAATATTTTCAAGCGTATTTTCTGTAATGGCCCCTGTACCAGAGTTAAACATATTTTTAACAGTAATTTTTTCACCTGTGTGTAACGTGATCACTGCATCAGAATAACTACGGGAAATTGTCACATTGCTTTCAAAAATATTTTCACCCAATAGAATCGAATCATTTCCTGAAGTGTCGGTAATGGTGTCAGAGCCATCACCGAATGCATATTGATAAGTATCGTCGCCACCACCACCAAACAATTGATCACTATCTTTACCGCCTACTAACGTATCATTTCCCAGCAAGCTATTGAGCACGTCATTGCCTGCTGCCCCGGTGAGAACATCGTTGGAATCAAAACCGTAAATGGTATCAGCCGCTGTCGTACCTTTTAGTACTTCTTGCTTAATACGGTCGATATCCCACTGATTACCGTTGGTGAATTGTATGTTTTCAAGTGCATTGGTTGCCAGGAGTGCGCCCGTTGAGCTATTAAACATATTTTTAACAGTGACTGTTTCGCCAGTGTTAACTACTAATAATAAATCAGAAAAATTGCGGCGAGCAGTAACATTACTCTCGATAATATTAGCGTTCCATTGAAGAGTATCCTTACCTGCAGTATCAGTAATCGTATCAATGCCGTCACCCGCATTGAATATGTAGGTATCATCACCAGCTCCTCCATACATATGATCATTTCCCTTATCACCAGCAATAACATCATCCGTTGCAAAACCATAAATCGTATCGTTACCCAGAGTGCCTTTTAATGACTCATTTTGAATGCGTGCAAGATTCCATGCTGTGCCATCTGAAAAACGAATGCTGTCGATGGGACGACTAATAGTAAAAGATGCACTGCTATAATATTCTTGCGGAACAATTAGATTAAAATAACGGCTCGCACCTACATTTTTATCAGGTAACACATTGATTGCATCTAGCGCAGTATTGCCATAATCAGATCCCGCAATTGCACCGGTATCAGTATTATTCAAGTTTAATAAAGAGCTAATCCTTGAAAAACCAACCATCTTGAAATTATTTTCAAATGAAGCTAGATCGTGCCATATAGCCGCCAGGCTGGTGTGTGAACTACTGACCGCTGTTAAGGCTTGATCTAATGTTTTGCCAGCTTTTAATTGATCAAATAATTCCTTAATACCCGATCCACCATTTTGCCTTATAGTAGAATCCAAATATTTCACAGCAATATAACTGACAGAATAACCTGCACTGGTTTCGGGTGAGCCTGATGTCACTTTAAACAAATTATTAAACGCTGCTTGAGAACTCAACAGACTCAAATCGCTTTTAACACGCTCATCGGCACCATGAATAAATTCAGCGGTACCTTCCTGGAACCAGGCAGGTAAAGGCAGAACATTCATGTTGCGGGCCATTACCGCATGAACCATTTCATGAGCAATAACGCGATCCAAATACAAAGGAGCTTGCCCACCATTTGGCAGGTTTGATAAATCAATATTTGCCAACTCAATCGTTAAGGTCACACCTTCCGCTTTGGTGGGGTTACTACTTGAATAGGAAGAATTCACATGCGCAGGTCTTCCACCTGGAACTCCCTGAATAACATGTAAATTAATATCGCCACTACCCGTTAAGCCGTAATAGGTTTCAATAAGCGATTCAGATTCAGCCAACCAGTGAGACGTTAAACCATTAATAATAGTTGCTATTGCAGGATCAGTTATGCCGTCAGCCAGAGCTCTGGTATTGTTATACATACCTGCAACGGTTAACTGCTCTCCCGTATTCAAGGAGATAATCAAATCGGAATTAACCCGCTTCACTGAAACTTGATTTTGCGCAATGCCTGCACCTAACTCAATGTGATTTTTACCCAGAGTATCGGTGATAACCTCAACACCATCGCCACGATTAAACTGATAGGTATCATCACCCGCACCGCCAAAAAGTTTATCGTTACCCGCACCGCCCGTTAGTACATCGTTGGAATCATAACCATAAATCGTATCATCCCCATTTGTAGCGGCATACTTAGTAATTTCAGATTTAATTCGCGTGTTATCCCAAACATCACCATTGTTAAAATGAATGGCGCTGATGGCATTACCTTTTATGACTGCTCCGGTATTTGCATTAAAAAATCCATGCACTCGAACTTCATCGGTACCGGCTGCGATTACAATATTTAAATCCGCACCCAACCTCTGCAAGCGAACAGCGCCGGGTAAAATACCTGCACCTAATGTGAGAATATCGTTATCGGTTACTGAGCCTCCGTTAAGAATTAAATCAAGACCTTCGCCTTGGTTGTGGATGTAAATATCATTATCAGCACCGCCAGTTAAAATGTCGTCGTTTGCGCCACCTATAAGTGTGTCGCCGCCCGCATCACCGTATAAACGATCTTGTCCTTCGTTGCCAAGCAAGATGTCATTCTCATGGCCACCGAAAAGAGTGTCGTCACCCAAACCACCGCCTAAGTTATCAATCCCGTCATCACCAAAAAGCAAATCATTACCTAAATTGCCAATCAGGGTGTCATTACCCAATTGACCATACATAGTATCGTTGCCACTAAGCCCATCAATGCTATTAGCAAGGGACGTACCGTGAATCTCGTCATCGCCCGTCGTTATTGTTTGTGAACTAGTGATGATGCTATCAAATTGTACAGGCCCGACATTTAAGCTACTGCCGTCGCTAAAAACTATGGCATCAATATATTTTTTAGCACCACCATTTGCTTCAAAGTGACCCACGATACGCAATACATCGTTGGTGTTTTTAATGGCAATAACCAGGTCATCACCTTGACGACTTAAATTAATATTGGCCAGCATCAGATTGCCGACGAGTTTGACAATATCGTGACGGCCTGCCGTAGAATCCTGATTGTCAATGCGGTCTTTACCATAGCCCACACCAAAGCGGTACTCATCGTTACCCGCACCGCCATTTAATACATCGTTATCCGAACCACCATCCAGTACATCATTACCACCGTTACCCATCAGTGTGTCATTGCCTATCCACCCAAATAGGAAATTGGTCGAAGCATCGCCACTCAGTAAATCTGCGTTATCCGGAGAAGAGAACACGGCTGAGTTAACCAATTGCAGAGCTTCAACAGAATAGCCGGATAAATTGTTGCGTTCCGTATAAGAACCCCATGCACTGCGCAGAGCTTGCAAATTAGTTTTATTAGTATCGTAGGGATTAATGCCACGAAGGCTTTGCATGAAATCCTGCAAAAGTAGTTGGGCTTTGGCGGGGTCATTTTGAGCGTATTCGAGCAACATAACAGGGACAGCTGAGTAATCACCCACCCAAACATTGGTGGTAGCATTTTTAGCCCAGGTGACAGCATTAAAAACTGGTGCTAAATAGCTTCCCGCCGCCAGCTGATAAAAAACCGTATCACGAAGATTGGCAAAATATTGGTTATACATTTCTGTATATTGCCACCCGCCACCTCGAGGATTATCGACGCTGTAGCCATAAAAAGTTTCCAGCGCACCAATTTTTCGCGCATCAATCGAGGCTTGATAAAATGGGCGGTAGTCACCGGTTTGCCCTGTCCATGCAAAAATAATTTTTTCAGTTATTGCAACACGTTCTGTGTGAGTTGTTGCATTAATAAATTGTTGCACTAATTGTTGCAGGCTGCCGGAAGCATCACGCACCATGGCTTGATGCAACGAATGAGCTTTACCATAACCTTTTGCATCAGGCAGCAAATGAATTGCCATAGGCACCGCCATTATTTCTGCTTCACTCAACGTCGGGTTAGTGGCAAACCACACATCGGTGATATTTCTTGATGCTCCAGTGGTGGTGGTGTAACTACCCACTTGATTAAGTGCATTACCAAACTGATCTATTTGAGTCGAGTGGGAATAACTTAAACCAATTTCTGCAACACCTGCATCTGCCAAGCTAAATAATTCGCCGGCATCGGTTGCACCATTTTGATTAAGATCACGCCACACTTGCAACTGATTAAAAGCAACATCGCTCGCATTTATTTTGCCATCGATGTTGCTATCCAATTCAGCCAAGGCAGCAAAACCATTTGCCGCCTTAGTGTTATTCGCAAGCAATGTACTATTGCCAAATAATTCGCGACCATCATTAATTTTTCCGTCGCGATTTTTATCCAGTACCAATAAACCATCACTCGACGCAACAAAGCCTGTCAATTCTCTAAAACCATCGCCTTGGTTATCAAAATAAATTCCGCTGTTAAAACCAGTGGTGTCAATACCATTGCCATTTAAATCCAACACGAGTGGCGATGCAGGTGTTGGGTCCGGGATTTCTGGAGGAGGAGGAAGAGGATAGTCAGTATTATTCTGATCAATCCCGAATAAACCGCCGAACACTCGAACGAAAGCCTCACCGCCTAACACGCCACCGGCAATACCGGCCAACAAACTAAGCCCGCCCGCTATGACAGCGCCTACAGGTCCTAATAAATACATGGGTGCTAATACTGAGCTGGCCAACGCCGCAGCCGCTAAACCGCCTGCTATCCCACCAGAAAACTCCAAGCCCCAAGTCGTTAAAATATCAATGGCCTTATCGGGATCACCTGCTTGGTCAGCTGCGTTAGCTTGTTGAATCGCAAATCCTAGTGCGAGCGCATCACCGATTACGCCTATTTTATTCAAAATATCTTTTGCATTGGCCAAAGCAACCGTGTTGCCCGCATCTGCCATTGCGGCATTAACGCGTTCAGTAGCAAGGTTTTTCATTTGCTCGTTAGCAAATTTCGAATTATCCAAATGTGTTGCTATATCAGTATTTTTAAGTATCGCACTCTGGTTGTAGCCTTGCGCAGCCAGAAGTACGTTGGCGGCAGTGTAAGTTTTCACTCCATCCGGAACGGGTGTACCAGTTACTTTGCCATCGTTAAAGTATTTATCAGTACCTATATTATTAGGCTTGCCGTCAATTGTTTGTGCAACACCCTTGTTATCAACTTCTAATTGTAAACGCGATACGGCATCACCCGAGTTATTGACTATGGCGGTAAGCAATATAATTTTGGGATCGCGCCCAGCAGCAATTGCTGCATTACTTATTTTTACAAAATCACCTTTGGGGTGGCCATCAATGGCAGTGATTCTCGAATTGGCCATGATGGCTTTTAATTCAACTTCAGCAAATACTCGTGTTGGGTCTGCATAAGGCGCGATAACACGAACATTGCCTGTAGTCGCAGGGGATTCTACATAGTTTTTAGAAACTGCTGCCCAAGCGCCAAGCTCTCCCTTATAGTCAAGATTATTGAGGAATTGATTGGCTTCTGAGCCACGGATACTTGGGTCAGCAGCATCGCCCACCCAAATGCTATCAAATACTTTTAATAAGTCCGGGGTTTTTTCTACATCTAGAAACTTCGCTGCGTCTGTACTATCAATAACTCGAATATCTGGATTACTAGCAGCAAGTGCATTAGCAATACCTTTGGTACTTACACCACCACCAAAAGCACCACTGAAGAGAATAGTTTTTGTGCCGGTTCCAGTAACATCCAATTGACCAATTAAATTTCTGATGCCCTCAATAGTTTTTGGGCGGGTATTTGGGTCTGCTAATATAGCCTTTGCTTGATCTAATGTGAGTGACATAATTCCTCCTTAAAATCCAAAAGTAACAGTAAGTTCGGGGCGTTGTTTATAAATTCCCCTTGCGCCGTAAGTTAATAGCGCCTCTCTCAAAACAGGCTTTATGTCTTCATCCAAAATGGTAGAGTCTTTTGGTTTCCAAATATATGTTAAATCCCAACGAATGGTATTTGGGGCTAACTCAGGTGGGCCAAATTTTTCTAGAGTTACACTAAGCAATGTACCCTTCCACCATAAAGCACAAATTTTTTGATTTGAAGTTTCTTCTCTGCCTGACACCATGGGGATAAAATAAATATCTTTTTCTTTATCTACAGTCCATGTGAATTCGGACGGAAAATAATCTGATCCCGCCACACCAGGAGAAATTCTTCGCCAAGCCTCTTTAACGCCGTAATTTTTTACATCTTCTTCTGATATATATTCATTGATAAAAGACATTGCATTTCTCCATGTAAAGCTAATTAAATTAAAAACGATAAGTAACAAACTCGTGAAAATTATTTTGGTGAAAATAGTTTTCAGAAATACACTAGTATTACATCAAATTGCACAGTTGAATTTGTCATATCTAACACCGTTAAAATGTGAAATTACCATCAAAGCCACGCATGGCATTAAGTAACTAGCGAATATATTGAACAAATAAAATAATATTTTTCCATTTAATGCCTCTGTTAAAAAGCATAATTAATACCAACTGTACCTAAAAAGGCGACAAGAGCTATATACCCGGTTTGCAAGTTTGACGATGGTGTTAACGATGAGTAAGCGATTTAAAAGGATGTAGCAATTCAAATTGGTCGTATGACTAAAAACTTTGGGTAACACGTCGATAAATTCTAGTTTTGAGAAGTATTCCATATTTACATCCATTTTTTTACGCTAGGGCGGCGCTTTGTTATCCAAACCTGTTTAGGCGGGTAATGAAAATGGTTGGTATGTTCGGCGCCAAGCTTAACCGAAATAGACTAGAGAGCGATAGTCATTAAGCTAAATGTTTTTAGATCTTTTTTGAAAGGACACTGCGATGCTTTTATTGACCCATTAATAGGCAGGCATGTGGTAAATATGCATCATATGATCACAATATTAAATTGTTGATATGGGGCGAGGACATTGATCCGATTAATTTTCACTCGACTTTTTTCGGTAATTTACTGACTAGCTCCCTTAACATTAATAATAGATATAAAACCTCAAAGGTAACCGCGATTGCCGTAGGACAAGTGCGGCCCATATCATCAAATATAAAAAATAAAATAAATTTAAAATTTTGTAGTCCGTATGAAGCATCGCACAATACGGGAGCATTCCCCTTATTACGCGATGCTTCATGTGAGCTACAAACAAAACTCAATTAACCATGGCTCACCAACATCGGCTGGTTATTATCGTAATAACCAATCAATGTTTTTGTTTGCGTCGCAGTCGGTGGTGCGAACGTCGCCATGGCTTGAATCAATGCATCTGCCTGCGCAGTCGTGGAAGACGGTGCCGACATTTTTACGGTCATGATGGATGCCGCTGTAGCAGTTGTAAGCACCGGCGCAGTAATTGTTTTAGCCACAGAAAGATTACCGGCCGCATCATTGGCAATCACTTTTACCGTTTCACCATGGGTTAAAGGTGTTGCCAGGGTGATGCTGTAATTACCAGTGCTGCTGCTGGCTTTAATATTGCCAATGCTCACGTTTGCCGCATTGTACACATGGACTCTACTGCTTTTTTCCGCATTGCCGGTGACGGTTGTTCCTGCTGTGTTAAACGCGGCCGTTGGTTGCAAAGGTGCCGTCAAATCCGGTGCGACAATGGTCCTCGCAACCGAAATATTTCCTGCCGCATCTTTCGCGGTTACGTTTATCGTTTCCGAGTTAATCAATGCCGTGGGTAGCGTAATTGCATAAGCACCTGTCGTTGCATTGGCAATGATAGAACCCACTTCAACAATACTGGCATTTTTCGCACTCACGGTGCTACCCGCTTCTGCAATACCGGAAATTATTTTACCGGCGGTATTGAATGCAGCGGTGGGTTGTGTAGGTGCCGTCACATCGGTTGGCAGGATCAAGGGTGCAGTTACAGATTTTGCAACAGACATATTTCCCGCGGCATCTTTCGCGGTTACGTTTACGACTTCTTTATTAATAAGCGCAGTGGCAAGCGTAATGGAATATGCCCCTGTCGTTGCGTGCGCAACGATAGTTCCTATTTCAATAGCGCTTGCATTTTTAACACTCACGGTACTGCCCGCTTCTGCAACACCGGAAATAATTTTGCCGGTAGAATTAAAGGCAGCGGTGGGTTGTGTGGGTGGCGTCACATCACCTGATGCGATTAGGGGTGCGGTAGCGGATGCCGACGGAGAAATATTTCCCGCCGCATCATTGGCAGCCACTCTAACCACTTCACCATGAGTTAACGGCGTTGCTAAAGTTAGAGTGTAGATACCGGTGCTAGTACTGGTTTTAATATTGCCAATGTTGACATTGGCTGCATTGTAAACATTAATCCTGCTGCCTTTTTCAGCAGTGCCCGTAATAGTTGTGCCTGCTGTATTAAAAACGGCCGTAGGTTGTAAAGGTGCCGTTAAATCCGGTGCGACAATGACTCTTGCAACAGAAATATTTCCCGCTGCATCTTTAGCGGTTACGTTTACCGTTTCAGTATTGATTAATGCAGTCACCAGCGTAATGGAATAAGCACCGGTGGTTGCATTGGCAACAATCGTTCCTAACTCAACAGCGCTCGCATTTTTAACACTGAC
>JAZKHP010000003.1:91702-322556 GCA_040385335.1 Pseudomonadota bacterium | reverse complement strand
GCGACTTTACGTAAGTAACTCTTAAATCGTGGCCAAATTTACTTGACCACTACAGGGGAATCTATGAAAATAATATGTCTATTATTTATGTTAAGCGCTTCGGCTATAGTTTGTCAGGAATTCAAAATCTCGCGCGCATGCGCTAAAGATTGCTCAGTGACTTTCGCACCACCCAGCATGCGCGCTATTTCCGCCACTTTCTCTTCGCCTTCCAATAATTCCAGGGTTGACTCCGCGCTGGCCGCCGTGGATTTTTTGCTAACCAATAAATGTTGATGACCTTTACTCGCTACCTGGGCCAGATGGGTGACACAAATAACCTGGCCGTTCTCGCCCAATTGACGCAATAGCTTACCCACGACATCTGCCGTAGCGCCGCCGATTCCCACATCCACCTCATCAAATACCAGTGTGGGGGTGGCAGAGGTTTGCGCGGTAATAACTTGAATGGCAAGGCTGATTCGCGAAAGTTCGCCGCCAGAAGCAACCTTGGCGAGTGCACGTGGTGTTTGGCCCGGGTTGGTGCTGATTAAAAATTCTATGTCTTCCAAACCGTTGGCACTGGCTTTATCCGTAAGCGGAGTGAGGCTAATGGTCAGTTGCGCATGCTCCATGGCCAATAACTTAAGCTGCGCGTTCACTTTTTTACTGAGATTAAGCGCGGCTTTACGGCGTTGCTCAGAAAGTTTTTCAGCCAACTGAAGGTATGCCTTTTGCGCGCTCGCCACTTGTTGCGCAAGGATATCAAGCTTGGTATCGCCACCTTGTAGCTGTTCCAATTCGTTGCTCAAACGTGCGATTAACTCGGGTAATTCTTCTGCTTTGATGCGATGTTTGCGCGCTATATCGTAGATAGCGGTAAGGCGTTCCTCAACTTGTTGCAGCCGCGCCGGGTCAAGATTGAAAGTATCTATGTGATGGTCGATTTCATGGCAGGCTTCCTCTACCTGAATTTGCGCGCTAAGCAACAACTCTTCAGCGGCTTGCAAGGACGCTGTCTTTTCCGGCATATCGCGCAGAATATGTAGCGCGCGATGTAAATTGATATTCAAGCCCTGTTCGTCATCGTTACACAGGGCTATTAGCTCATGACTTCCCTGCAAAATATCACCTGCATTAGCAAGGCTGCGTTGCTCGGTCTCCAACTTTTCGAGTTCGCCAGATTGTAAACCCAGTAATTCCAGCTCGTTTACCTGATAACTCAATAGCTGAAAGCGAGCGCTGACTTCAGCCGCATTATCGCGCAGGTGTAAGTAATGTTGTAAGCGACTGTGCCACTCGCTAAACGCCAGGCGCACTTGTTTGGCGGGTTCTATCTGACCAGCAAATTCATCCAGCAGGCGGCGGTGGGTATCTTTAAGCAGGAGCGATTGATGTTCATGCTGGCTGTGAATGTCAATCAGCATTTCGCCGAGCATACGCAGCTGTTGCAAAGTAACGGGTTGTCCATTGATATAGGACTTGGATTTACCATCGCTATTAATTACGCGTCGCAGTAAACATTCCTGCGGTGATTCGGATTGTTGTAAATCGTTACTGAGTAACCAGTCCTGCGCAGCAGCAATCGCGGAGGTGTCAAAAGTTGCGGTGATATCCGCACGGGCCGCACCTGACCTTACGCGCTCGCCATCGGCCTTGTCGCCCAGGGTTTGACCAAGTGCACCCAGCAAAATAGATTTACCCGCACCGGTTTCGCCGGTAATAACCGTCATGCCGGCGCGCATGTCGAGATCGAGGCGATCGACAAGGGTAAAGTTTTGAATGCTGAGATGAGTAAGCATAGGGGCTCCAACAAATTCAATAAGTTATCTGTGTTTTTATACAGCATTTCTGGCGTTTGGACTAGTCTTTGGGGAAAAATCTTACCTTAAAATTCATCTTAAAAATTGTTGTGATTAAAATTTTCCGCGCTTGAATAAGTTAGAGTCATCCCCATATAGCCAACACTGATTTGTTTTGCGGGTAATTACCCCGAAACTGGCAACTTGCAAAAAGCTATAGGAGAGAAACGTGTCCCACGAAGAATATACTGAAATTCAGCAAGCAACTGACGAGCAGCAAGAGCCAGCTCAAGAAACCACACATGAAGTGACTGTTGAAACATTAAAGGGCCAGTTGGCGACTTTAGCTGCTGCTCTCGAATCAGCAAAAGAACAATCTTTGCGTTCGCAAGCGGAAGCGCAAAATGTACGTCGTCGGGCAGAACAAGATATTGAAAAAGCCCATAAATTTGGCTTGGAAAAGCTGGTAAATGACTTGTTGCCAGTCGTCGACAATCTAGAGCGCTCGCTGGCGGCTATAGATACCAATAACACTTCTTTTGCATCAGTTGTTGAAGGCATTCAGCTAACCCATAAGTCACTAGTAGATGCTCTTACCCGTTATCAGGTTGTGGCAGTTGATCCACAGGGTGAGCCATTTGATCCGCAACTGCATCAAGCAGTATCAGCCGTAGTGAATGTGGAAGTAGAGCCAAATACAGTTATCAATGTATTTCAGAAAGGCTACACACTTCACGGTCGTCTTGTACGTCCAGCAATGGTTGTAGTCTCGAAAGCCTCTTAAGTAAAAATACCGTTTATTAGTCCAGGCTAATCTTATAGCCCTTAAATTTGTAGGTTTTTTTAAGTAGCGGGCTTGAATTATTTATAGCTGCGCCAATATAGAGATTCACGTAGACAGAAAGCAATGTTGATAGAAACTTAATATGCGTCTTATTAACGTTTCAACAAATTCGTGCAAGGTTAGTTACCATACTTGTGCAATATTTTTTTAAAAGATTTTGAAATTAGGAGAAGCACCATGGGTAAAATTATCGGTATTGACTTGGGCACTACCAATTCATGCGTATCTATATTAGAAGGCGGCAAGCCAAAAGTAATCGAAAATGCGGAAGGCGATCGCACTACACCATCAATTATTGCTTTCACCAATGAAGGCGAAATTTTGGTTGGCCAATCTGCCAAACGTCAATCAGTAACCAACCCGCACAATACTTTGTACGCGGTAAAACGTTTAATTGGTCGTAAGTTTAAAGATGACGTTGTGCAAAAAGATATTAAGATGGTGCCTTACAAAATTATCGCTGCCGATAATGGTGATGCATGGGTAGAAGTCAAAGGTGAGAAGCGTGCTCCGCCACAAATTTCTGCTGAAGTTTTGAAAAAAATGAAAAAAACCGCTGAAGACTATCTCGGCGAAGCTGTGACAGAAGCGGTTATTACTGTACCGGCTTATTTCAACGATTCACAACGTCAAGCTACTAAAGATGCTGGTCGTATTGCGGGCCTCGATGTAAAACGTATTATCAACGAACCTACTGCAGCAGCACTCGCTTACGGTTTGGATAAAGGCGTGGGCGATCGCACTATCGCAGTTTACGATTTAGGTGGTGGTACTTTCGATATATCGATTATTGAAATTGCTGATGTAGATGGCGAACACCAATTTGAAGTTCTTTCTACCAACGGCGATACATTCCTTGGTGGTGAAGATTTCGATATGCGTTTGATTGAACATCTCGCAGAGGTTTTCAAGAAAGAATCAGGTATAGATTTACATCATGATTCGGTAGCTCTGCAACGTTTAAAAGAAGCTGCTGAGAAAGCGAAAATTGAATTGTCATCCAGCCAACAAACTGACATCAATTTGCCTTACATTACCGCCGATAACACTGGTCCAAAACATTTGGTGATGAAGTTGACTCGCGCCAAATTAGAATCTTTAGTTGAAGATTTAGTTGCCCGTACTATGGAACCCGTGAAAATGGCAATTAAGGATTCCGGCATTGCCCTTAGCGCCATCACCGATATTATTCTTGTTGGTGGTCAAACTCGTATGCCAATGGTGCAAAAAGCCGTTGCTGATTTCTTCGGTAAAGAGCCGCGCAAAGATGTAAACCCGGATGAAGCAGTCGCCATAGGCGCCGCTATTCAGGGCGCAGTATTGTCTGGTGACGTGAAAGACGTATTGCTGTTGGACGTAACGCCGCTGACCTTGGGCATCGAAACTATGGGTGGTGTTGCAACCTCATTGATCGACAAAAATACCACTATACCTACGAAAAAATCGCAAGTGTTTTCAACTGCAGAAGATAATCAATCAGCAGTGACCATTCATGTGGTTCAAGGTGAGCGCAAACAAGCATCACAAAATAAATCACTCGGTCGTTTTGATTTAAGTGATATTCCACCTGCTCAGCGCGGCATGCCACAAATTGAAGTAACTTTTGATATAGATGCGAACGGTATTTTGAACGTAAGTGCGAAAGATAAAGCTACCGGCAAAGAGCAATCAATTGTCATTAAAGCCTCATCTGGTTTAAGCGATGCAGAAATTGACAAAATGGTAAAAGATGCGGAAGCAAACGCGGAAGCAGATCGTAAATTTACTGAAACAGTCGCTGCACGTAACACGCTTGAAGGTTTAATTCATGCAACTGAAAAAACCTTAAAAGAGGCTGGTGATAAAGCTACTGCAGATGAAAAATCTGCGATTGAAGCTGCTATTAAAGAAGCTCACTCAGTCGTGAAAGGTGAAGACCTAGGTAAAATCGAAGCTGCCACGACTAAGTTAACTGAAGCTTCCAGTTCTCTTGCACAAAAACTTTATGCAGAGCAACAAGCAGCAGGTGCGCAAGGTTCTGGCGGCGCTGAGGGTGGCAGTTCGAGCAAAGCCGCCGACGATGGTGCAGTAGATGCAGAGTTTGAAGAAGTAAAAGAAAATAAATAATGTGTAGGGGCGCCGCTTGCTGCGCCCAAAAAAAGTAAACAAACAAATGCGGGCTTGCCCGCATTTGTCATGTCAGAAGAATCAATTTTATTTTTTGAAATAGTTGTCTGTTAGTAAATTATTTCTGTAACTGGTGTAAGCATGGCAAAGCGTGATTATTACGAAATTCTTGGGGTTGAGCGCGGTGCAGACGCGGCAGAATTAAAAAAAGCCTATCGTCGTGTGGCGATGAAGCATCACCCCGACCGCAACCCCGATGATAAATCTTCAGAAGATAAGTTCAAGGAAGCGAATGAGGCTTATGAAGTATTGTCAGATGAACAAAAGCGAGCGGCCTATGATCGTCATGGTCACGCTGGCGTAGAGCAACAAGCAGGCATGGGTGGAGCTGGTAATTTCAGCGATATTTTCGGTGATGTCTTCGGCGATATTTTTGGTGGTGGTGGCCGCGGCCGCGGTGGCCCAAGTCGCGGTTCCGACCTACGTTATAATCTCGATTTAACCTTAGAAGAAGCAGTAAAGGGTACTAGCACCCAAATCAAAGTGCCCACCCTGGTTTCTTGTAAAGTGTGTAGTGGTTCGGGCGCAAAACCGGGCAGTAAACCAATAAGTTGTACTACTTGTGGTGGCCATGGTCAGGTGCGCATGCAGCAAGGATTTTTCTCAGTGCAGCAAACTTGTCCCAGCTGTCGTGGGCGCGGCACCATCATTTCTGATCCTTGTAAGCCCTGTCATGGCCAAGGTCGAGTTGAAGAAACAAAAACTCTCGCGGTGAAAGTGCCGGCGGGTGTGGATACCGGTGATCGCATTCGACTTACAGGAGAAGGTGAAGCTGGAGCAGATGGCGGCCCAGCGGGCGATTTGTACGTTCAAGTCAATGTTCGAGAGCATAGTATTTTTAAGCGTGAAGGCGCGGATTTATACTGTGAAGTACCTATGGACTTTGTGGACGCCGCCCTCGGTGGCGAATTGGAAGTGCCCACCCTGGATGGTCGTGTGAATTTAAAAATTCCACCCGAAACTCAAACTGGTAAATTATTTAAATTGCGTGGTAAAGGTGTAACGCCAGTACGCGGTGGTGCGCAAGGAGATTTGCTGTGCAGGGTTGTAGTTGAGACGCCAGTTAATCTCACTGGTAAACAAAAAGAATTACTGCGAGATTTTCAGGCAACTATGAAAGGCGGAAAATATTCGCCCAAGCAATCGCGGTGGTTTGAAGGCGTTAAGAAATTTTTAAAAGATTAAAGATTAAAATATTTTAAAAAGGGTTGATTCGGAAGGATCAACCCTTTTTTTACATTCGTATTTCGTAGGAAGCATATGAGGTTTTCGTCTTTATCTTTCAGGCTATTTTAAGCCACGATAAAATTAAAATAATTTTAATAGCTAAAATTTTGCATTATTACTCGATCCTTGAGCTATAGAGTTCAGAATCTCTTTTTTATTGTAACGATGAATATTTAGAGATCACTTTGTAACTATTATTAAGGTATGTTTTAACGGAAATATTTGTGAAAGCGATATTTATATGTTTTAGCTAAACTTAGCTTTGCTAGCTGAATTTAATCATCAAATTTCTCTAAATAAAAAACTGTTCTATCTGCCAGCTATTTTTCTGTTATTTCCGAGTGAGGTTGGTGCGACCTAATAAGAATTGCGTGGGCCGAGATTTTCCATAGGTTTATTTTTAGAAAATAAATGATATAAAGAATCCACTAGCGTTAAAAATTTATTAAAGCTAGCATAGTGGAGCTTTATTTTTTTTTGTTATATTGCAGGAATAAGGTAAAACATATCGATACGTTGACGCGTTTAAACATTTTAATAGGATGTTTATTATGAATAAATTTAAAATCATTGTTCTTTTATTGTTACTGTCGCATGAATCATCGGCTTCGCTGATGCAATTGGAATATCGAAATTTCTACGCTCCTCCCTCCCCCACCAATTGGCCAGTAGATATGACTGGCGTCGTCTCTTTTATTTTTGATAATGCTGTAGAGGATATTGACGCAAATCCTTTTGATGGGAAATTTTTAAATCCAATTAAAAGCGGTTATATGTTTCTAAGCGGCATTCGCTACGATATTGATATAGATATGCCGATCGAGTTTATTACGCACTATTCTCCAAGGAGTTTTTTTAGAGCAACAGGGAGTATTTTTAACAGTGAGCTAGCAAAGAGAGACTCTTTTGATCTGTATTTAGGGGGTGATTTTTTAGCTGAAGATATGGGTGTTACTTTAGCAAATCTTGATCTGGCAAGTTGTTATGAAAATCACCTTCTTATTTCTTCCGAAGTTGTTGAGTCTTACGAAAGCGGATCTGTTAGTACTGACGTGGCTTCAGTGCCAGAGCCTGGTTCCACAATACTGTTAAGTCTGGGTCTAGCAAGCATTCTACTTTTTAGAAAGCGTGTGATCAAAGCCAGTGCCGTATAGCAATCATATTTTATTGGCGTATTTATTGCGGAGCGATAATGCGCCTTTTATTAATCCTGCTTGCTCATTTCAATTGCAATCACTTCCACATAATCCCCCATCTAAAAATAATCCATAAAACCTACCGTCCATGATTTTTCTCCTAATGGTGATGGGTGAACTACAATAAAGATAAGAAGTTCAAAGATCGAGAAATAAGATCCAAAAGGGGTGACTAAAATCTGCTTTTTTTTAAGAAAGAATGATATAAAGACAGCGCTAGGGTTGCGAAACCTTAGCCGAGTGGGCATTTATCTTTTTTGTTATATTGAAGGAATAAAATAAAACAAATCGATACATTGACGTGTTTAAAATTTTAATAGGATGTTTAGCATGAATAAATATAAGTTTCTAATTAGTCTTTTGTTATTGTTGTCGTATAAATCATCAGCCTCTCTGATGCAATTGACTTATGATAATTTCAACGCTCCGCCTTCTCCCACTAATTATCCAGTTGATAGGACGGGTGTGGTTTCTTTTGTTTTTGATGATTTGGCGGCAGATGTGAATTTGAACCCTTTTGAAGGGAGTTTTTTAAATCCCATTAAAAGTGGTTATATGTTCTTAAATGGAATTCGCTACGATATTGATACGGATGCGCCGGTTGAGTTCTCTACACAATATTCGGGTTATAGTAGCTTTCGGGCAACAGGAACTATTTATAATAATGACATAGGGAAAAGAAATTCTTTTTCTCTGGCTTTATACGGTGACTTTTCTGAAGCAATTGGTGAGACCCTGGATTTTCTCGACCTGAGTGGTTGTTGGGACCGCCATCTCAATTTTGGTGATGGTACCTTTTATGAGGGTGGGGGGGTCAGCACAGAGGTGGTATCCGCTGATGTTGAGGTGGTTGCAGTGCCAGAACCTGCGTCGGTGATATTGTTAATTCTGGGTGTGGCAGGAATTTTGTTTTCCAGAATGTCCGGCATTAAAAGAAATACTTGGTAATGTTCAGCTAGTCATTACTTGGCGTATTGTTGCAGTGCGACAATACGCCTTTTAACAAGCGACTCTTTCGCACATTAAATCCTGCAATTTACTTTCACCATATTTCTTTCCAGCAAACTAATTCCGTGCCGCATTTCTGTAGCTACAGTTTTTCTCTAATGATTTCCGCCAGCGCTTTGATATGATCTGCACGATCATTCAGTGCCGGTATATAGGTATAAGTTTCTCCTCCCGCATGTAAAAAAATCTCACGGTTTTCCTCCGCTAGCTCTTCCAATGTTTCCAGGCAATCAGCGCTAAATGCCGGTGACAATATGGCGATATTTTTAATATTATTTTGTGCTAGATTTTTCAGTGTTTCGTCGGTGTAGGGTTTAAGCCATTCTGCATAGCCAAAACGTGATTGATAAGTACTTAGACATTCGTCTTTCGTTAAATCTAACTTTTCCTGTACCAGTCGCGTCGTTTTTTGACATAAACAATAATAAGGATCTCCCAGATCCAAACTTCGTTTTGGTGTGCCGTGATAAGAAAAAATAATTTTTTGTGGTTTCCCGTGAATAGTAATGTGTTCACGAACTGAGTTTGCCAGCGCCGCAATATAATGTTCGTTATCGCAATAGCTATTGATAAAACTTAGTTCAGGCACCCAGCGCCATTTGCTTAATTCTTTAGCCACTGCATCAAAAGTAGAGCCAGTCGTTGCTGCGGCATATTGTGGATAAAGTGGCAGCACTATTATTTTACGTACACCCAGTTTTTGGAATTCTTGCAAGGCTTGCGTGATGGAAGGATTGCCATAACGCATACCCAACTTCACCAGCGCGGTATTGCCTAACTGTTGTTGAATTGACGCTGCCTGACGTTTAGCAATGGCAAGCAAAGGTGAGCCTTCGGTTGTCCAAATCGTTTGGTATTTAGCCGCAGATTTTTTTGGACGTGTTCGTAAAATAATACCGTGCAAAACCAGCCACCAAATAATTTTTGGTATTTCAATTACGCGCGGGTCAGCTAAAAACTCTGCTAAATAGACTCGCAGCGCTTTTGCGGTTGGTGCATCAGGTGTGCCCAAGTTAGTAACCAATACGCCAGTCACTAAGGCCTCAGGTTGTGGTTTGTGAAACAGCGCTTCGGTGTTATCAGTTTGCGCGAGATACAAGTTTTTCATAAAGGCTCATTGCTTGGCATGGGTGCGAATGTCGCGGCTTTCTCGTAATGGATTACGGGAAGTGTCTTTTTGATTATTGATTTAAGGCTGACGCGGATTTTAGCAAGTATGAAGATGAAGGGCATTAAAATAAGCAGAGAATAAATAGGGTATTAATCACATAAGAAAATTTTGTATTAGATGCAGCTACTCGATATTAAATGCAATTACTTAGGCTGCTAACCCAATTGCTAATAACAGTTATGGCCGCGCTATCAACAACAGTTCTACTTAAAGGTGGCATCTGCGTATCATTAGTAGCTTGCATGCGTGCGATCAGTATTGAGCGCGCAGGTTCGGCAGGCGCCACAATGCGGGCATTGGCAATGCCTAAATCACCTACGCTAGGGCTTATGTCGCATATGTGGGTGTCTGCTAAGGTGGTGCTGTAGCGCAAATCAATATTCACCGGTGTGGTGCCATTAGGCTGATGGCAATTACTACAGTTAGTGTGTAAATAGCTGCGAGCGCGTTCTTGGAGAGTTGCATTAACATCATCGAGCGCAACCAATTTTTCTATTTTCTGATTGCTGCTGAGTCGGCTGCTAAACAGTCCGATATATTCCAGTGTACTCAGTTGGTTGGCAGTGATGCCAGATGTCGGGTAGGTGATACTACTGTTAAGTTGCAGTGTTGCTGCGCCCAGCGAAAAACCTGCTGCTTCGGTGTGGCAAGTCATGCATTGCACGGGGCTTGGAAAATGCCAATTTATGTTGCCAATAGCTTTATCCTTTTCACCGGCCAATAGCAATGCGTCTGTTTGGTCATCCTTCCATTCGTAGCTAAAGCCCTGCCAACCTAATTCACCGTGCGCAAATAATCGGGTTTCGATAAAGCGGTCAGCGAGCTTGAAATGCTTCACCAGTACACTTCCCACCGGAAGATTAAAATCGCCACTGCTATCGAGGTTAATTTGCGTGTTGTCAGGGATTGCTAAATAGCGTTCTTTCTCTGCGCCGTCTGACCACAGAGGAGCAATAACGCTATAGGGAATTAACCCGGAGGCCGGTTGTTGCGGCTGCGTGGCACTGACACAGCCGGTTTGTGAAAGATTAGCAGGCATTACTCCTGGTTGTTGTTGTGGGCCCGTAGTTGCCTGCATTTTGTAAATTTGTTTACCTATACCGCTGGCTTGGCCGAGCGCGTAAATTTCACCCAGGTTGTCTTGCGCGAAGGAAACAATATTGGCGGATACGGCGCCGTGGTTGCCAATGCTCAAGGTGCTATTGGTATTGCGCGTAATGGAAATGATGGTGCTTTCGCAATAATCGGTGAAAAAGTATTTGCCATAGGCGCCAGGATAGCTGGCCCCGCGATAAACGTAGCCGCCAGTGACAGAGCAAGAGCCGTTACTTTGGTTGATGGCATACAGGGGTTTGATTTTGTTAGCCGTGGAGCAGTTTGGTCTACCGCTATAACAAGTGTCGCCCTCCATATCTCCCCAGCCGTAGTTGCCACCTTTCGTGATTAAATTAATTTCTTCCCAAACGTTTTGCCCGACATCTCCGGCCCAAAGCTCGTCGGTCTTGGTATCGAAGCTAAAGCGCCAGGGATTGCGTAAGCCCCAGGCCCAAATTTCTTCCCGTGCATTGCTCACGCCGACGAATGGATTGTCGCTGGGGATGGCATAGTTACGCCCGGCACTGGTGGTGTTGACATCAATCCGCAAAATTTTGCCGAGTAAGGTATTAAGATTTTGCCCATATTCTTGCGGATCACCGCCTGAGCCCCCATCGCCCGAAGCAATATATAGAAATCCTTTGCTATCAAAGGCGAGCTGGCCACCTTGATGATTGTTGTATGGTCGAGGAATGCGCAGCAATACCAGTTCAGAATTGGGATTAAAGGTGCCATCACTATTAACTGTGTAACGGGCGACGCGCGTTTCCAGTCCGCTATCCGCCGTAGCGTTGCTGCCAGTGTAAAAGAGAAAAACATAACGATTGTTGGCAAATTGTGGATGTACAGCAACGCCCAACAGTCCTGCTTCATTGCCGCCTTTGTCCACGCGATCAGTAATGTCCAACATTACCGTGAGAGTGCTCGCATTTGCTTGATTTGGAAAGCGCACAATGGTCCCGGTTTGCCGCAACACGTACCAGTCATTATTATTTCCTGGCAGCTGAAACATGCTTGAAGGTGAGGCAATATTGGGTAAGCTTGTAAAGGCGGCGGGCCAACTGATAACGGATGCATCCCCGGTACTAACGACGGCTGGCGCAAGGCAAGTGGTGTTGGAAGGTTTTGTTTGAAGCCCAATAGGAGTGGCCGATGTCCCGGAAGAATTTTGCACGCTGCTGGTTGGGTTCGCAATTTGACTTGTCGTTTGGCTGGCGGGTGTTGAAGCTTGAGTATTGTTTTTGGAGGAACCACCACCGCAGCCAGAAAAAAATATAACAGCGCAAGTTAAACTACTCAGCACCACCATTTTTTTAGCTTTTAATAAGGCATAAGTCAGAGGCCGCTGAATAAGTTGAGTGATAAATGCCATATTGTCCTCTTTGGGTAAATGAAGCCATTTCGCAAGAAGTTCGTTGCATAAAGTAGTGCTTCTGTAGGACAAATACAATTGGCGATAATTAAATGAAGAAAGGTAAAAAAATTCTGCGATTGCGTTTTGGTGTGGCCAGTAGGTAAATGACTAAACTAATGTTTATTTATTGAAATCAAAGCAGCTGGTCCTATTCTGCAGGCGGGTAGATCACATCACTTGCGTCAGGATCAACCTTGAATAATAAGCCGCTGGACGCAATCCAGCCATCATCTCCATGTGCCTGTAATACGTAATTGCCTTCAGGCGTGTCTATGCCTGCTACGGTTAGCTTTTCTCCGCGAGTGAAACTGACATTGTAGTTTTGCCCGTCACCTGCATCAATGTGCCCATGCCAGCTGATATTTTCATAATCGTGTTGTTCGATTCGATCTATGACTACTTCATAATCTTGTTTGAATTCAGCAATAGCAATTTTTAAATTATCGCCTGGCATAAGTGTTTCAATTTTTAAACTATCAAAATGAATAAATTGGCGCCCATCCGTAAGCTCTTCTGGTTTTAAGGTCAAGGTCTTGGCGGGTTGCTCGACTGTAGCCCATAGATTTTCACGTTTAACAGCGGCTTCTACGGCGTTGACATCAAATTGGGTGTTGGGCCTGCGCTGTTGCATAGCGCTGAATCTTTCCTGGAATTCAGGGCGAATACTATTATTTGATTTTTGCGCAGGGAGCGCAGGAGTTGTAGCGGGCGCTTGTGGCAAAGGTGTAATGGTAGTAGCAGTAGCCAAGGTAGTTGCAGTTTTATCGGATACCATTTTACTTTCAGTATTATTCGCACGATTAAATTTACTGGCAACAACATATATTAAAATTATTCCTGCCAGGGCGGCGAAAGCCCAATAAAAGGGGGTTGCTTTCATACTAATATCTCTCGAGAACTCAAAGTAACTTTTATAAAAATAGCACAGATTTTAACAATACTATTGACGCCGGATATTATCGGCCCACGCGGAGTGATGAGACAATTTTTTTGAAAAGGTTTAATGTTGTCTGCACTAAACCTTTTTTTGCAAGTATTTTCCATACAACTATTTTTGCAAAATTGTTGTAATCGCGTGGGCTTCGCGTACAGCTTAAGTGAACTATTTTGTAATCCGCCACCAATTAATATTCCAGCCGCCCCTTCTTGCGATTATGCCAAATTTATAAGTGCCTGCGTTCATGTTTATCTGCTCTGAAATAGTAACCCAGCCCTGCGAGCTGCCTGTTTTAGGAATAGGAATTATCGCTAAAACTTTGAGGCCTGTGTAAGGATCAAATAAATCAAAGGCCATTTCACCGCCGCCATTTAAACTCGCTACGCGAAATTCAATGGTATAGGTTCCGGATGTTGGCAGAGTGATATTGTCGTAAAGCATCCAATCGTTTGCATCTATAGATGTCACATTTCTACCGCCGCCAATATCAGTGGTGGTTTGCGCCGCTACGCCTCTGTAAGCCGCAACATTTTCAGCCTGGATGGTCAAGCTAAATGGCGCGATGCTAGCGTTGCTACTGGCGATACGACTGCTGCTTGTTATGTTAAGGCTGGAGTTGGCAATGCTTGAGGGGCTACTGCTTTTAGCAAGACTGGTGCTGCTGCTTTTCGGGGAACTGGAGGTTGTGTTACTGGAAACTGTGCTGCTGGAATTGCTTGATTGAGTGCCAACGGTAGGTCTGAAGGCCGCTATTTCGTCGCGCACATTTTGCAGTGCCAGTGCCGCATAAGCTTCATCTGCCTGACCAACAGCAACTCCGCAAGATAAATTGCGGCAGAGAATATTCGGATTTGAAAAGCGGTTAAAACGCGATGTATTGAAAGCTGAAGGGTAGGCCATAATGGTGCTAAATACATTATCCACACCGTAACCCAAACCGTAACCATAACGTGAACCTGTGGCGTCCCCTTGGCGACGCGAATGCGCTAAGCCCATGTTATGACCTAACTCATGAGACATAACCATGGGTCCGCAATTCGGGCTTAACACATTCCAGGTCCAGCTTTTATTAACGCTAAAATAACCTATGCCACAAGATCCGGTTTTATGTAATTGCGAAACAAAATCTGCACCTAATTGATCACGCAATGCGATGGCAGTGCTGTCGACTCTTAAGTTTGTGAGGACTTCACTCATATTGGCACCAGCTTGTTCATGTAGCCGCGTGCCCACTAATCGCAATTGAATATCTACCTGGCTATCTTTATAGGCAGTATTCATTTGGTTGACCCAGCCTAGCATTGCGGTTTGTACATCACCTTTAAAGTAATCATTGGTATAGCTATCGTAAAGCACTAATAAATCTACAGTAGCTGCCTGCACTGAACTGGAGAGCATTGCCATGAGCAGGGCACTAACGGCAGTTAATGTTCTGCCAAATTTTTTTATACGAATGAACTTCATATATTTTCTCGCTATAGATAGATGAAATTGATGTGAGTTTTACATTAAGTTGTAGAAGCACATATTGAAAATTAAAATGCATATATGCCACAAAATAAGTTTTGCGTGGTTATATTGCATTTGAAAATGGATGATGGCCGGATCCGTCACAGAAAATTATTTGTCATGCTTAAATTGCAGGTTGTAAAATATCATACGCAGGAAGTAGCTGTTGTAGGCTATCTCACAATTTTTGGAATTAAATTTTATCGACGACGTTATTTATAAAGTCGTGATCAAGTCGATGTTGTTACTTTATTAAATTGGAATAAAAAGTGAATAAAAACTATTCATAGGCTCTGAATGCAATATTGTTAGGTAAATTAATTTACTTACAGCAAATGATGCTATTAAAAATATTTAATTTCGTTAAGTTATTTGCGGGAAAGTTTCTGACATTGTTTATAGCGATAGCAATCGATCATATGATCATTTACCATTCCTGTTGCTTGCATAAATGCATAGCAAATTGTTGTGCCAACAAAGTTAAAGCCTTTTTGCTTTAGTGCTTTGCTCATGCTGTCTGACTCTGAAGTTGAGGTTGGTGCTTCGCGCAGTGTTTTCCAGGAATTTTGTTTTGATTTTCCGTCCACAAAGCTCCATAAAAATTCACTAAAATTTTCGCCATATTTTTTCATGGCTATCAAGGCTTGCGCGTTTTTAACCGCGCTGTCGATTTTTAAACGGTTGCGGATGATGCCTTCATTTTGCAATAAGATAGATTTTTTCTTGTCGGTATAGCGAGCGATTTTTTCTGCATTAAAATTGTCAAATGCCAGGCGATAATTTTCGCGTTTACGCAAAACCGTAATCCAGGATAAGCCTGCCTGCGCGCCTTCAAGAATTAAAAATTCAAATAATTTTTGTTCGTCGTATAAAGGTGTGCCCCATTCATTATCATGGTAGTCACAATAGAGCTTATCTGTACCACACCATGAGCAGCGACATTTTTCGTTTGACATAATTTATTCCTGCTGTTCCTGGTTATCCGCTGCTTGATATTTTTCTTTTGAGATAGCTAAAAAATGTTTGAGGCTTTTCTGGTCGTGAGTTGTAAAAATTTCTGCTGTCACGCTAAGGGTTTTAATGCGATCGAGACGAAATGTGCGGTAATCATTGCGCAGATGGCACCAGGCCACAAGTGTCCACACTTTGCCCCAAAAAATTAAACCAAGGGGTTCAATGGTGCGCGACGATTCCTGTTCATCCGCACGCGCGTATTCAATAATGGAACGTTGGCGCAAACGAATCGCTTCGCGCACTTGTTGGCTGTGCGCGGTATAAAATTTTTGCACGTCCGCCATATGCGGCACTAGCAATGGCAAATTTTCATCGCTATAGCGCAAGTTGTCAGGCAGTACTGCAAGAATTTTTTGCATCGCCTGCTTGGCCCGCAACGCCATATCAGAATCGCCCCAGCTACTCACCATGCGCGCACCCAATAGCAGAGCTTCTACTTCATGGCGGTCAAACATCAGCGGCGGCAATTGATAGCGATGTGAAAGTCGGTAGCCAACACCAGCCTCACCTTCGACGGGAACTCCGGAAAGGGTGAGCGATTGTACATCGCGATAGATGGTGCGTTCAGAAACGTGCAACTGCTCACTGAGTTGCTTCGCGGTCATCACGGTGCGACGGTTGCGCAATAGGCTGAGTAACTGAAATAGGCGTTCGGCGCGTTGCATAGGGTATTCTGCTTAACCAAAAGAGATAGTTTAACAAGGCAAGCAGTCTAATCTGATCAGCTGACAATCGCTGTCAGTAGATGATTTTTTTGCGTTTTCAAACGGCGAAAGTGCTGATTAAGATAAGCAGGTTTTAGATACAGCAGCCAACGAAATCTTGCGAATTTCGTTGGCTGCGTTTTTTAACATTGCGAGCTGGCTAGAAATTGAGGCTAATGGGCGAGGCGGCATTCTCGTCGTCGGGTGTGCTATTGGTGCTGTCGGCATCACCGATCTTGCCATTGCCCAGATTGCCGGATTTATTACGCCCCCAAGTCTTGATGCTGCCATCGCCAAGCAAGGCAAAAGCGTGATTGGCGGGGCTGCCTGCATAAATGGCTAAGACTTCAGTCAGAGTATTGATCAGTACCGGCGAGGGAACTAGCAAACGATCTGCTTCTGTTAGCGCGGGTTTGTTTACCCTGGTACCGTCGCCCACTGAGCCATACATTGTCTCCCCCCAAGACCACAATTGACCACTTTCGGTAATGGCAAAAGCACCCTGGGCACGGGCACCTATTGCGCGAACATGACTTAAGCTGAGCACCACCGGAGTAGCGCGCACTGCGGTAGTACCATCCCCGACGCAGCCAGTGCGATTGACTCCCCAGGCCCAGACCAAGCCAAATTTATCCAGCGCATAAGCGCAACCTTCACCACCGGCTATTGCAACTATGGAGGTCAACCCGGAAATTTTTGCCGGAGTACTAATTGCCTGAACCGACTTAACGCCTTGGCCAAGATTGGCCGCCTGATAATCGCCAAATCCCCAGGACCAGACTTCGCCATTTTCATCCAATGCATAACTACCGCAATACCCGGCAGATATACTTTTTATTTTAGCCGCAAGTGGAACCTGGAACGGAGTGCCCACCCTATAAGCGGCAGCAGTAGTGGCGACTGTGACATTACAGGCCTGGGTTTGCACCGCTTGGCCGCGCCCGACCTGGCCATTATCATCCGAGCCCCAGGCATAGACTTTTCCATCTGCGGTCAGGGCTAAATTGTGGCGCCCGCCGCTGGAAATGTTGGTGATATGTTGCAGATTATTCAGCAATACTGGGGTGCCATTGGCATAATCCTGGCTGCTACCGTCGCCGCGCTGGCCTGCTTCATTGGAGCCAAAAGACCAGATGCGGCCACCGCGGTTTAGCGCCAAACTTTGATAGCCGCCTGCACTCAGGGCAATAATTTCATCGTCCAGACCAATAGTAAAGGGGGTGGATTTAGTCACAGGGTCGTTCTGTTTAATACCCAGCTCCCCGCCGCGATTTGAACCCCAAGCCATCACAGTGCCAGCTGTGGATAAGCCCAAGGTGTGATAGGTGCCAGCACTTAACACTCGTTCACCATGGGTTAACCGGGAGGCGTTAACCCTGGTATGACTGAGCATCCATTCGTAAATATTCACACCTGAAGCATCAGCCAGGCCCGTGACAGGGTTGAATTTATTAAGGGGATTATAAGTTCGTGTCCAGGAATCATGGGTAACACTGGCGTACTCAGTGAGCAGTGCTCGCTCAGGATTGGGAGTGCATTGCACGTCCTTGACTAACACGCCATTCAAGGCGTCCACAAATTCTTCTGATCGTTCCGGTACTACTGTAGTGTCCGCGGCACCATGAAATGCCCATACAGGTAAGGCTTCTTTGGCCATATTGCAAGCCGCTGCACTCACCGCGTCAGCTCCTGCAATAGGCACAATTGCCGCTAGTTCAGCGCCATAAAATTGCGTGGGATTAGTGCGTTTGGAACGAGCAAATGCCCAAGTGATACCCCCACCCATGGACAGCCCAGTCATATAAATACGACTGGTATCGACCCGTAAATTGGTCTTGGCGTAATCAAGCACAGCGCGAATACGATCAACTGACCACCAGGAATCAATTTGCGGTGATTGCGGGGAAATCACTATAAAGCAGGAGCGCTTACCATTCACTGTGAAGCACATATCCTGGCTTGAATTGATTAACATCGGTGGCCCATGTTTAAGCAAGCGTGGATATTCAGTTGCGTCGGCAGTGACGGCGTCGTTGTGAGAGCGTTCATCAGAACCATGGGTAAATATGATGAGTGGATAAGTTTCATTGCTGGAAGCGTAAGTTTCCGGTAAGTACTCCAGGAATCTGATTCGGGTCTGTACCCCGTTTAGCGTTTGCGTCAGGGATTTTTTAAGTTGCCGCGCACTGCTATCAGCGGGGCTGCTGGAGCTAGTGTTGATAACCGCGCTGCTGTTTACACTTGAGCTCCTGATACTGCTAATCGTCATACTGGAGCTGGTATAGATGGAAGAGCGGCTACTTGCAATTGAGCTTTTGATGCTGCTAATCGCCACGCTGGAACTAGTCTTGATTGACGAACTGCTGTTTGGACTTGAACTCTTGATGCTGCTGGCAGCCACACTCGAGCTGGTATTGATGGATGAGCGACTGCTTATACTTGAACTCTTAATACTGCTGGTGGCAATACTGGAGTGGGTGATACTGGATCTGGCAAGACTGCTGCCTGGGTTTCCCATACTACTTTTGCTTGTGCTGATCAGACTGTTTTGACTGCTTTTTGAACTGCTCAAGCTGCTACTTTTGACTGGGCTACTAGAAATGGCGCTGCTGTTGGGTAAGGATTGCATGCTGGCCGAAAAACTTACAGCACTCAGAGCCACCGAGCTGCGCGAACTCAATTGCGATTTGGCGGATGAGCTTGAAATCAAAGCAGTGGCAGACGATGATAGCGATGTGCTGCTGCCTGGTATGTTATCTATACCTGTTCCCGGTACTGCCGTACTTGCGCCGGATCCGCCGCCACAGGCGCTTAACAGGAGTGAAAACAGTAGAACAATCCATCCGCTACATCTGGGGTACAAAAGTGCCATAAGATTTTTCCTGGAAGCATTATTATTATCCGTGCTCTAGCTTATCTATCCGGTGGCACAAAATAGTTAATTGAGTTCACAGCTTGTGAAAATAGAATAACGGTTAAACGAATTAGCCATATTTAAGCTGGCCGAAAGAAACGGCAGCCGAAATAAACATGTTCATTTGCGCTGTAGCTATGCATAGACGCAATCGACGTAGAATCTGTCGGTAAAAAATCGTATCTGACGCGCTGCATTGTGCTACCTTTAAAGAAATTTGTGGCAATTAAGGACCTTTCATGCATACTTTTTACCCTGAAATAAAGCCCTATCAGCGTCACCAAATCGCAGTTGAAGCCCCCCATGAATTATATGTCGACGAGTCGGGTAACCCCGATGGCATTCCTGTGCTTTTTGTTCATGGTGGCCCCGGTGCAGGTTGCGGTAAATTCGATCGAAGGTTTTTTGATCCTGAAGTCTATCGTATCGTTTTGTTTGATCAGCGCGGTGCCGGCCGTTCGCGCCCACATGCAGAATTACAGGGTAATACCACAGAAAAGCTGGTGGCGGATATCGAAGTTATTCGCGTGACCCTGGGCATAGATAAGTGGGTTTTGTTTGGTGGTTCCTGGGGTTCTACCTTGAGCTTGGTCTATGCGCAAACCCATCCCGAACGAGTATTGGGCTTAATTTTACGCGGGATTTTTCTTTGTCGGCCAGTGGATTTCCACTGGTTTTATCAGGAAGGCGGCACTAGTCGTTTATTCCCTGATTATTGGGAAGACTTTATTCATCCCATTCCTGAAGAAGAGCGCCATGACATTATGGGCGCTTATTATCGGCATCTCACCAGCGATAACCAAATACAGCAAATGACAGCCGCAAAAGCCTGGTCATTGTGGGAGGGCCGCACCGCGACGCTACGCCCCTGTCAGGAAGTTATTGATTCCTTTACCGAGACTCATCGCGCTATGTCACTTGCGCGAATAGAAGCGCATTACTTTGTTAACAATGCATTTTTAACTGAAGATCAAATTTTGCGTAATGCATATTTGTTGGCAGGCATTCCCGGTGTGATAGTGCACGGCCGCTACGATGTTATTTGCCCGCTCGATAATGCTTATGCAATGCACAAAGCCTGGCCAGAATCGGAGTTACATATTATTCGTGAGGCAGGCCATTCGTCACGCGAAGCAGGGATAGTGGATGCACTCATTCGCGCTACCAATGAAATGGCAAAAAATCTGGGGGAACGGCCGGATCAGTTAGCGTAAATACACTAAATATTTTTTCATTTTTTTAATGGAGTCCTTAGTGGCTCCATTTTTAATTTTAAGACTAGCAAAAAATATTAATTTTTTTGCATTTTTGCCTGAATGTATACTGCGTTATTCACCAAATAAATTTTGATTAAGCAACGAAATGCAATGCAGTAAAAAGTGACAGTAAGTTAAGTAGAGAAATATAAATGCAAGGTTTAATTCAGCGCGTAAAAAGTGCGGCGGTCGATGTAGATAGCCAACGAGTTGGTGAAATAGCTCAAGGAATTTTATTGTTGTTGGGAATTGAAAAAAATGACACACAACTTACTGCCGATAAATTAATTGATAAGATACTTGCCTATCGTATTTTTGCCGACGAGCAAAATAAAATGAATTGCAGTGTGCGCGATATAAATGGCGCAGTGCTCGTGATATCGCAATTCACCTTAGCGGCAGATACCAATAAGGGTTTGCGCCCAAGCTTTTCGAAAGCCGCAGCGCCTGCTGCTGCGCAAGCTCTATACGATTATTTTGTAACACAACTTCGCAATAAACATTCTGCGGTAGCAGCAGGAATTTTCGCCGCCGATATGCAAGTTAGTTTAATTAATGATGGTCCTGTAACGTTTTTATTGCAGATGGAATAGCATGTATTAGGACCCAGATATTAATGGGTGAATTGAACTCACCACATTAGTAAAATCCTCAAATTTCGATTTTCGCTTTCTCCATAAGATATCCATACATAAACCATAAGATGTGCCTATGGCCTATGTTTGGATTACATCCTTTAATAAATTTAGTCTGAAGGTGCTGCAACAGCTACGGAGATTCTTGAGGGATTGACTTATCTTATTGATCGCACTGCATTGATGCTTAAAAAGTTATTATCATCTCGCTTAATAATATTTATAAATTTAACTGCCTTCTATTAATTTTATCAAACCATTCACTGCGCGAATTTAAATAATATGCAATTGCGTGCCATAAAGCAGTCGCATAAAGCTACAAAATGGGAGTGATATTACTTTTAAAATTGTAATCTCGTGTAATCGCTGAAATCAAAAATGACTACTACACTCTTTAACGTCTGCTTTATTGACAAGATAGAACACTATTCACGTTGCAGAGAGATGCATCAGTGTTCTCATAATTATATTTCAATACATTAATGAGAATTAATATGATGAAAAAAATGCTTAAAGGAAATATTCATGTTTTTTTAAATTCCGCGTTAGTATCTATCTGCGGCATTGGGTTTAATAGCGCATACGCCGCTGATGCAAGTTCTACATCAACGCAGCCATCATCAACATCCGCCAGCTTTGATTGTGCTGCGGATAAAGCCTGGTTTACTAACCCGAGCATGCCCATCGAAGTGAAAAAAAGTGCGAAAGATGGCAGTAGTACTTTTTGCGATTTTTATCAATTCTCCTGGCAAACCATGGCTTATTTAATGGCCCAATCAAAAACGGATTCCAATGTACGTAATTTTGAAGATACCAAGCAATATTTTGAGCTTGAAGTGAACAATAATGGAACGCCCGCAAACTCATGTGACGACAAGCGCGATGGCAACAGATTTTTTATTCGCAATCTAAAAGCCAAAGAAGCGGGTAGCCCTTTTTTAATTCCTGAACGTATTGGCCAGGCCGGTGGTGGTGCAACTATTTATGACCAAGCGAAAAATGTTGTTTATTACGATGTGCGTTTTAGTAAAAATATGTGCGATGTCAACGGCATAAAACTAAAACAAAATTTTCCTGGCGGATCAACTGAGCTAAAAACGGCTTGGAAAGTATTAACTTCTGCGGACGATGCTAAAAAATATCTCACTATTGATGCAAAAATAGGTTCCCAACAAGGCACTACTAAACTGGGGATGATCGGTTTTCATATTGCAGTGGCAACACCAAATCATCCGGAATTTGTGTGGTCTACGTTTGAACATAAGGTTAATTCACCGGATTGCGTAGCACCCAGCACTACTACCGGTTGGTCGTTTGCAAACAAAACATGCACTACTGCATTGCAAACTAAAGATGCCTTAGGTGTTGTGCAATGTCGTTTTAATAATCCACAACCAGAAACTGCTGTGACTGGAACACCGACAGAAATTTGTCGTGAATACCCTTATGGTTCCGCTCCGACTGATTTGAAGTACGATGAAAATACGGGCGATATTATTTCCCTTAACGCGAATGTGCAGCCTTATCTCACGGGCAATTATGCAGTGCTGACCAATTATTTTAATGTGGGCGCACTATGGGTAAGCGATATCACACAGAGTTCAATTATTAGCAATCAACGCGGTTCATTGCGCTTAGCTAATACAGTTGCTGAAACGGAATATCAAGACGTTAAGTTAGATGCGAAATTTATTTCCAATTGCTTTGGTTGTCATAATTATTCGGGTACGGGTAATCCCGCAACAGGAAAAAATACAACTTCAGGTAGCCTAAGCCATATATTTGATGATATCGCGGTGGGTTTAAATGCATGTTTGGATGTTCAAGCAGCCAGCCTTATTAACAGCCAGCAGGATGCAGTTGCAAATTGCCCTACCACTTGTTCAAATTCTTCATCGCTACTGAATTGGAATGGCCAGTGGACCAATCAAGATGCGAAAACAGGTAAGCAATTGCCTATGAGTGTTTGCGGATGTTGTGGAAAGAAATAAAGTCGGTATAAATTTTCCGTACCACCGTTAAATTCACGTGCCTTATTTTCTTCTTTCGCAAGATGGGGCACGGGAGATTTTTTAAGAAACTACTATTAAAAATAATTGGAAATGGATGTCAATTTGTCATTTCAAAAAACTGAAGCCCAAACAGCTTCAGTTTTTTTCGGTCAAAACATCACTCCGAAAAATACCTGCCAATAGCATCGTCAAGCGTCGGCATTAAATTTCCTTTCTCGGTTCCCAGCGCACTATACACAGGCCGTTGCGCTTTTAATCCGAGTTCAGCTTTAGAAACTGATTTAATCAATTGCATGTTGAGCTCTCCTGCGCGTGCAGCTTTTAAGGCAAATTCTGCCCAGGTGAGTGCAGCTGAATTTGCCAGGTGCCAAATCCCATTGGCTTTATCAATAATGAGATCAAGACAGTTATTGACCAAATCAGGAACATAGGTGGGCGATATTATTTGGTCATTCGCCGCTAAAAAATGCTGTTCTTGTTCCAGCGAGTGAATCATTTTTGCTAAAAAATTATGCTCATCCCACGGCCCAAAAAAAGCACTGGTTCTTACCACCAAGGCTGATGGGTTAGATTCCAGCACATGAGTTTCTGCATAAGCTTTCGCGGCGCCATAGGTATTTAGCGGTGCTGTTGGGCTGCTTTCAACATAAGGTATTTGCGTTATGCCATCGAATACCAGGTCGCTGGAAAATGTTAAAAATTGCGCGTCGTAGTGCAAGCAGGCTTCGGCAAGAATGACTGGGCCAGTAGCATTTTCTTTAAAGCAGACGTCGGGCCTGGATTCTGCTGCATCAACATCGACAAATCCTGCCGCATTGATGACCGCCCAGGGCCGATGATTCGCTATTAAATTTACTACTGAACTCTTGCTGGTAATATCCAGATCTGTTCTGGAAAAAAGCATATAAGGAATATTCCGCATACTGCAAATATGCGCAAAGGCCCTTCCTAAAGTGCCCGTTGCGCCAATGATAAGCACAGGTTTATGTTTCGATAAAAATAAATTTTCGGGAAACATTCTTTCAATAGTGGGCATGCCGCGCGCATTTTTTTTTACACCAAACATAAAGTGCACGTGTTCGGGGTTTTTCCACCAGCCTTTCGTTTGTAATGTCGGATGGTCAGGCATTTCGCCATTGCATAACGTTTTAATCATTGCTGCTATGGCGGTAGGCCTGGGCTCGCCTGACCTAACATCAAAAACGCCTGGCTCATAAAACTCATTGTTTTTTGTTAATAAGCTATTCCAATCGTAAGCACCAAACATTGACCAGACAGTAACACCTCTAATATCAATGTTTTCTTTTTTTAATTTGGTTACTGCATTATAGGCTTCCATAAACCATCGCAGCTGGGCATCTCTGCTTGAGCCAAGGTGAACTTCGGTTAAGGCTATGGGCAACCTGTAGCGTTCAACAACGGACTTTACTATGTTGTAATGGCCCGACCTTTGGTGAATATCTGCCCTTAAAATATCGACGTCGCAATATTTATCTCTGCCATTTTTTGCGTGAGACCATCCTGGAAATCGCTTTCTGTTTTCATCCAGAAATCTTTCGCTGGTAATGTAGTGGTTAATGCCGATAATGTCGGGTGGATATTTATTGCTATAAAAATAGTCAAGCTCAGTTTTTTTTATGTTTCCTTTTTCGCGAAAATATTTCAACATTATCGAGTTGTCATTTAACTTTCCCGTAAGAAGATCTAACGAAATCCATCTTCGCGCATTTTCAAAATCGCACTGGTATTGCATTTTCTTAGTGCCGTGACATTTCCCCATGTCTTCCGTTTGTATAAGTTTTGCTTTTGGGATAATTTTTTTTATTTCACGCATCGCCATGATAGTTGCTTTGCATTGGTTTAATACGGCGAATGAAAACGTATAATCATCTCGGGCGTGTGGGTACCAAAGTCCATACAAGCAACTGAATCTGGCGGTAGTTAAGGGTTCATTGATGGGTGTAAATAATTCGAGCCAGGGATACCGGGCTGCCACTGCTACTGCAAATTCAGAAAATTTTGCAGGAAATTGCGGATCAATTAAGCTGGTGTTTTTGGGGCCACTGCCGTGATGTAATAAACTCACTATTGGCGTTATACCGAGTTCCTTTAATTGATTAAAGCGTTCATCCGTCCAATGCCAATCTGCTTTTGCTAAGCCATCCGGTGCTATTTTTTCCCAAAGCATTGGGTATCTTAATGTTTTAATGCCTAAATCGGCGATGAGGTCAAGATCTGAGAGACGCGAGAAGTGTCCGCTACGAATTAACTGGTCACCGTAGCGGTCGCGAATCCTGTGTACTGTGCATTCGATGCCTCCCCAAACGGGAATAGCTGCTGTTGCCTGAGTCATTTAACAACCTTGAATATCATCTACGTAGCGGCTTGTCAGAAATTCATTTCTAAAAAGTTAAGCTCTAAGCTTACAAAAAATTTTCTACAGCTTGTAGAGAAACTGACTCATAAAAACTTTGAAGGTTGCAAAGTTTCTGCGCCATTTGCGAAAGCTCCCGCAATTGCTTTTGCGGGAATAAGTGTTGCTACGCAGCCTGTGTCAACTTCATAGTGCTGCGCTACGGCAGCGGTAAGTTGCGGAATAATATTTTTTGGTGCAATTGCCACTACGCAGCCACCAAAGCCGCCACCGGTCATGCGTACACCTGCGTACCCATCGCCTGCTACGGTGAGTATATTGACCAAGGCATCAATGCTTGGCATCGTGATATTAAAATCATCGCGCATAGATAAGTGAGACTCTTGCATGGCTTTAGCGAGGGTGGGCATATCTCCTGCCGTCAATGCACCCGCTGCTAAAAGTGTACGAGCATTTTCAGTTAATACATGGCGAGCGCGACGAAAAGTTAGTGGATCTAATTCTGCTTCGGCTGCTAAAAGTTGTTCCAAATTAATATCGCGCAAGCTTGCTTTACCAAAGTATGCTGCTGCCGCTTCGCTCTGCTGGCGGCGTTGATTATATTCACTGTTCGCCAGGCCGCGTTTGACGCCGCTGTGAACAATTAACAATTCCCAATCTGCAGGAATCGATACGCTGCGTGTGGCTAAATTTTCGCAGTCAATTAAGAGCGCGCTGCTATCTTGTCCGAGTACTGAAATTAATTGATCCATGATGCCGCACTTGCAACCGACAAAATTATTTTCAGCCGCCTGGCCTACCAATGCCGCTTCGCTTGGAGTAATCGTTTCATTACTTAATTCAGTTAAGGCACGGATGGTTGCAATTTCAAGGGATGCAGAGCTGCTCAGGCCAGCACCCATGGGAAGGTTGCCGGTGATAAAAAGATTGCCGCCCGCTAAAGCATAATTTTTTCGTCGCATCTCCTGAACAACACCGCGAATATAGTTTGACCAGCTATTATCAGGGTCGCGTTGCATGGGTTGATCGATATAAATAATAACCGATGCATTATTAAAGTCTTTGGCAATGATATGCAGTTGACGGTCGGCGCGCGGAGTGAAGGCAATGTAGGTGTAATAGTTTATCGCGATCGGCAACACAAAGCCGTCGTTGTAATCAGTATGCTCGCCAATTAAATTCACGCGGCCTGGCGCTTTGACGACGCGAATTGCTTCGGCACCCTTGACCCAATAAATACCTGCGGTAATACCGGCAGAAATATCTGTCAGAAAATTTTCTGCATATTGGATTCTTACCATATCCTCTGACAAGATTTTCACGGGTTACTTTCTCCTCTGCAGAAAGAGAATGAAATTTTATGCGAAAGTGAGTAGGGCTTTGTTGTCGTAAACGTTTTGCAGCTTATTCATTTCCACTTGCTACGGTTTTTTTCTCATCCAGGTATGAGTGATGGCTAATATTTTAGTGTCGTACGTTCATCTACAGAAACTACTTCGCTCACCATTTTATTTGCCTGGATTACTTAACTTCCATATTTTAAATTCAGTAGTAAAAATTAAGATTCAACTTCTACTGCAGGTGCTAAAGAGTTAAACCGGCTGGCAACTTTTTCCGCCGCTTTTTTTCCTGCAAGAAATGCATGGTCGGAATTATAGTATTCCCATTCGCTGTAACGGCCTGCCAGGACAATGTCGTGCTTTTCCATCCAGGCTTTCACTGTCGCTACGTTTCTGGCGCGCTCATGGTCATAAATTACGTAGGCATAAGGCATATCAGCCAGATTCGCGGTAATCAGTTTATCTTCCGGGTGCATCAGGCCGACCTTAATACAATCTTCAACGCAGCGCGCAATCAACTCATCGCCATCCACCGGTAGTGGTTTCCAGGGTGAATAAGAAATTTCACATGTAAAACCAAAACCACCCGGTGCGTTACATTCCGGGCTCGCATTACCTTGCACAAAAATGCGATGAAAAATTGTATCTTCTGGATAATAAATCCAATGTTTGTCGGTGACTTGGTCGCGATTAATTCCGATATTGACACAGCGAATTGAGATATGACGCAAGCCACGCGCTGCGGTGCGAATATTTTCCGGAGCTTCCGCCCCCATGAGCCGAACCAATTCTGGTAGCGGCATGGTGCTAATTAAATTGTCATACTGAAAGCGACGGCCATCAGCCAATACAATGACGTGCTCGTAAGGTAACAATTGCACTACATCCGCGTTTAATTCAATCTTACCTTTGATATGCGGAACGAATCCTGATACCAGCGCCTGGAACCCGCCCTTAATAGGATAACCGAAGCGAGCGTTTGGCCCCATGGGTTTGCCCACAGGTTGTAACGCCCCGTCGATAATTTCACCGAGATCTGGTAATGGCACTCTGCCACCTAGCCACGAGGTTTCCATTTGTTTTAATGGCAGCGTCCACAATTTTTTGTTGTAGGGAATGGCAAAATGTTTTGCGATTCCCGCACCCCACACCTTGTAAATAAAATCTTCAAAGTTTTGCGTCTCGCGTTTCGTTGCAGTGCCAGCATGTGCAAGATCAGTTGTACCATCGGCGCAGCAATCTTCGACCTGCGCACTTGCGCATCGTTTGCCAAAAGATGCGTCATTTTGTGCGCCGCCATAACGTGCTTCTATAGCGCCGACAATGCATTCTTTAATAACTTCTGGCGGCATTCCGTAAAGCGCGCCTTGAAATGGGTAACGCGTATAAGTATTTTTGCTGTAGATCCAGGCTTCTCTATTCTGCCAGTGCTGATTGTCGCCCAACAAAATATCGTAAAGTTTTAACACATAGGGATCATTGGAAAACATAATGTGGCCTGCATAATCGAAAGTAAAACCCTTGTCCTTAATCGATCTGCACCATCCGCCGACTGTTGCATTGCGCTCTAATAAAATTGTGTCTCCACCTAAATGATAGGCCGCGCTAAGACCGGTTGGGCCAGCACCGATAATGATGCTGTTAACTGATTTCGTCGGCATTGGCCGCAACCTATTTACGGCTTGCGTGGGTGTCACTTTAGTTTGAATTTGGGTAGGTAGAATTTGAGTGGATACAATTTGCGTGGCTGCGACGCTATTTAGATTCTTCCGCTTGGATATTACTGCAGCTTTTTTTTTGTTCTCGAATGCAGTCGCTTCCATTAACTGAATCATATTGTTAGCGGTTTGTTCCCAGGACGTGCCAGTGACAATGCCGCGCATTTTTTCCGCCATGACTTTTTTTTGCTGCGGCGAAGTTGATAATGCTGCTGCACAAGCTGCAATAAATTCCTGGGCGTTATAGGCGATGGCAACAATGTCGCCATAAGGGCCAACCACATCCTTAATGGCCGTGCTCACTATGGGTAATTCAGCGGCCATATATTCGAGTACTTTGGTCGGGCTGATAAAGCGTGTGGCATCGTTAAGGGCAAAGGGCAACAAACAAACATCCCACCCGGCGAGAAATTGCGGTAGGGCCTGATAAGGTTGTTGGCCCAGGTAGTGAATATTAATGCGCTCTGGTAATGAAGTTGGATCAATTTTAATAACGGGGCCTACTAAAACAATTTGCCATGTTGGATTCGAATCTGCGAGCGCTGTAATTAATTCAAGGTCAAGGCGCTCATCAATCACGCCATAAAATCCTAGTCGAGGTTGATGAATATTGGCTTGTGCCGGATGTCCATTGCAGCGATCCAAAGCTTGTTCAAAATGGACCGCATCCACACTGCTGGGGAAACAATGCACGTTGGGGTTTAAGTTGCGTTTGGATTGATGCAAGCTGGGTCCGCCAGTAAAAACAATATCGGCAATACTTAATAGCGCTCGCTCGCGCGTAACCAATTGTTTGGGGGCGTTTTGAAACGCAGAGAGTTCATCCATGCAATCGTAGACGACCATTTCCGCCTCTAGGTTCTTTAGCAAAGGTAAAGCCATAGGTGTATAGAGCCAGGCGATAGGATGCTCTTCTGCTGGTGTGAGTTCGGCGATCAAGGGTTCCAGTTCAGGGAGTTGGTCATCGTGAAATCCCCCCGCACTAACAGGGGTGTAAGGCTGGCAAGTGGTAATGTTTGCCGCTGGAGAATAGGTTTTCAGGAAACTTTTTCCCGGCTGATAAAACGGTTCTTCCACCACAATAATCTTATAATTTTGTGCTAATTGACTGAGCAAATGTTGGGGCCTTTGGTAAACAAAATCCCAGCGAAGATGACAGAACACAATAATGGTTTTCATATTTTCTCCTGCTTGTCCGTCACGGACATTTGTTTTTGATTGAGTGATTTGGATTAATCTTTGTGCTTGTCGCAAGCCCGTCGAATAAGATGGAGATAGAACTCGAGTCAAGTGCTGCGAGGCAATATCGACGTCCCATAATCCGCTGCGGTGCCAAAAAATAGCGTCTTCCCAGTCGTGTCTATCGATTCCAGGATAGAGACAGATCCCGACACAGTTGACTCCCTTGCGGATGGCGAAGGCTATTTCTTCGGCCACTTGGCGAATCCAGATACCGCGTCCGCTACCCACATGGCTGGTTTCTGCAATTAAAATAGGTCGTTGATAGCGCGCATAGAGTTCGCCTAACATCTTGTGTAAGCGCTTGCGCCGGGAATCGCCGAGGTGCCACCAAAGCTTGGCGTGGGTTCCGCATTCCCATTGATTGTCGTGGTAGTAATTAGCTCCAATGACATCCAGATAACCTGGGTGACCACCTAGCTCTGGCTCACGCCGTCCAGACAACATGTCCCAGGCTTCATATTGTGCGGCGGTCCAATCTTTTGCCCATTGCGCCCAGCTAGGCTGGTGTGGCGGTGGTACAACATAAATGACGGGGTCACAGTGCAAAAACCGGGCGTCGGGATTGATTTCGCGGATAGCATCGCAACCAGCAATAGTTGCACGTACAAGCTGGCGCTTGGCTTCAGTTTGCGCGCGTGGGTCATGCATATTTTTGCAATGAAATAAATGGACTGACAGGCCCCAACTGGTAAAAGAGATTTCGTTGATCGGCGAATAAACCGGTGGCGATTGGGAATAGGGTGCGAAAAATTCTGCAGCCGCACGACAAAACCGAGCGAAGCGCGTGACAAATTCCGGAGCAAAAACATCAACGTCATCGGGCCAGCCGTAATGGCATAAAGTCCAACAAATTTGTATGCCTAATTCCTGCGCCGCATGCACGCGCGTAAGTGCAACTGAAAAATCGAACTGACCATTTTTTTCTACCAAACGCCAGCCCAATGATTCGCGCACTGTTTTAATTCCAAACTCATACAATAACAAATAATCTCCATTGGCTTTGGTTAAATGTCCTGTAGCTTCATTCATTGACAGTGGCCTCTGTGCCCGAGTTACATGATCAGCACCTTCATAACCTGCTTGCCAAAAAGTGTTAAATGGTGAAGCAGTTGAAATGGATTGATAATCGCTATTTATATTCGGCAATGAATTCACGTTACATCTCCGCTCGGCTTTACGGTGTTAGCAATGAATTAAAAATTTCAATTTTTTTAACAATCGAATTAACTGTTTTTTTAACAATAACTAAGCTGGGCGCCATTAGATACGGCACATTTATCATCGAACTGACAGACAAGATAAGAATAATTTTTAATAAATTTTTTTTCATTTACTTGTGATTCTTTATGCTGTCTGGAAATTATGATGGATGACCGTAATGTAGTAGCTCTGTACGCTAACGAACTTTATTTTATATTTTATTTGCTAAAATTATTTTTATGAAAAATTTTAAAAAAATATAGAATTAGCTGCCAGGAGCCGAAAATGGCTGACAATATTTTTGCCTATCCACGACCACAACTAGTGAGAGAAAATTGGTTTTCCTTAAATGGAAAATGGAAATTTTCATTCGATAACGACAATCGATACCAGAATTTATCTGAAAAAATCGTCTGGACATCTGAAATTATTGTTCCTTATCCCCCTGAATCAAAAGCCAGCGGTATTGGCGATCGCGGCTATCATTACGCGTGTTGGTATCAGCGCGAATTCCAACTGCTAGCAAACAATCAGCGCGTGATATTACATTTTGGTGCCGTTGATTATCGCGCGCGCGTTTGGGTTAACGGACATTTAGTTGTGGAGCATGAAGGCGGCCATACACCTTTCTCCGCTGATATTACTCATGCGGTCGGTGCTGCTGAAAATCATGTGGTAACAGTGCATGCAGAGGACGATCCACATGATTTGGCAAAGCCGCGCGGTAAGCAGGATTGGCAACTGGAGCCGCATTCAATTTGGTATCCGCGCACCACCGGAATTTGGCAAACTGTTTGGCTTGAATGCGTTGCTTCCACCTATATCCAAAAAATTCGCTGGACACCTAATTTTGATGGTTTTGAAATTGGCTGCGATACCACTATTGGCGGCGATCTCAAATCTGATCACACCATTCAAGTAAAAATTTTTCATTACGGAAAATTATTAGCGGATGATTATTACCGCGTGATTGGCAATGAGGCATCGCGAAAAATCAGTCTTTCAGATCCAGGGATTGATGATTCACGCAATGAATTATTGTGGAGCCCGGAGCGACCCACGTTACTGGACGCAGAAATTTATTTATGGCGCAATAACGAAATAATAGACAGGGTTTATTCATACACAGCATTGCGCTCAGCCCATGTTAGCCGCGATAGATTTATGCTTAACGGGCGACCTTATTTTTTGCGATTGGTGCTGGATCAAGGTTATTGGCCGGATACATTATTAACAGCGCCTTCGGATGAAGCATTGCGTCGTGATGTAGAACTCGCTAAAGGAATGGGTTTCAACGGTGTTAGAAAACATCAAAAAATTGAAGACCCACGCTATCTTTATTGGGCCGATAAACTCGGCTTGTTGGTGTGGGAGGAAATGCCTTCTGCGTATCGTTTTACTTCAACATCGGTAAAACGTTTGGTGCGCGAATGGGCGGAAGTGATTGACCGTGACTACAGCCATCCTTGCATTATTGTCTGGGTACCCTTTAATGAATCATGGGGCGTGCCCAATCTCACCTCGACACAAGCACATAGAAACGCGGTCGAAGCGCTCTATCATTTAACTCGCACCTTTGATCCAACGCGGCCTGTTATTGGCAATGATGGATGGGAGGCCTCTGCTACAGATTTAATTGGGATTCATGATTACGATACTAATCCGCATACCTTGGCGGCACGTTACGGATCATCCGGACAACAGGATTTATTTGACCGCCGCAGGCCAGGAGGAAGAATACTGACTCTGGATGGCTATCCGCATCGCGGACAACCGATTGTCTTGACAGAATTTGGTGGCATTGCCTACGCGAAAAAAAGAAAAAAACACGATCAGGAAATATGGGGATATGCGCAAGCATTTAGTGATGAAGAATATTACACAGGTTATCGCGGACTATTAGACGTAGTAAATGACACGGCAATGTTCAGCGGTTTTTGCTATACGCAATTCGCCGATACTTTTCAAGAAGCAAACGGATTATTGTTTGCTGATAGAACAGCGAAATTACCCTTAAATAAAATTTTCGCCGCAACGCGCAATATAAAATATAAAGCCTAAATTTTTCTGTGTGGATTTTATTGTCCAGGTCTATTTTCTTTTTAAAATAATCGCCAACCCCAACAAACCAAGAATAACACTGGGTGTGGAAAAATGCAGCGCCTGCCAGGATTCACTGAGCCAATCATTGATGACAGGGTTCGCAACTACGATGGCTAAACCAAAAATAATAAGCGCTAACCAATGCTGGCGTATAAATGGCTTATTGCGTTTTTGTAATTGCTGCGCGGTTTTATGCAGTTCAGGTGCAAGCTGACCAATGTTTTGTAATTGTTGCAAACTGTTAAATACCAGTTGTGGTACCTGTGGAAATTTCTCCATCCATTCCGGTGCATAACGTTTAAGCTCGCCCCACAAACTTTTTGGATGAAAACGATTTTTTATCCAACGTTCTAAAAAGGGGTGCGCGGTATTCCACAAATCTAAATCGGGATACAACTGCCGTCCCAAGCCTTCGATATTCAACAAGGTTTTTTGCAGCAATACCAATTGCGGCTGAACATTCATTTCAAAGCGTTGTGCCGTGCGGAATAAATTTAATAGCACATGACCAAAAGAAATTTCCTTTAATGGTTTTTCAAAAATTGGTTCACACACGGTGCGAATAGCGGCTTCCAATTCTTCTACGCGAATGTGTGATGGCACCCAGCCACTTTGAATATGTAGCTCGGCAACTTGTCGATAATCGCGGCGGAACATTGCCAGCAAGTTGCGCGCTAAATAGTATTGGTCAGCGCGTGTGAGCGAGCCAATGATTGCCATGTCGACGGCAATGTATTGTGGTCCAGATGCGTGGGGCTGCTCATGTGCCACAAAAATATTGCCAGGGTGCATGTCGGCGTGAAAAAAATTGTGTTCGAACACCTGGGTGAAAAAAATCTCAACGCCGCGCTCGGCGAGCTTTTTCATATCCGTATTTTGTGCGGTGAGCGCATCAATATCGGTAACAGCAATGCCGTAAATGCGTTCCATCACCATGATGTTATTGCGCGTGTAATCCCAAAAAACTTCTGGCACATAGAGCAAATTGGAGTTGGAAAAATTACGGCGCAATTGCGACGCATTGGCGGCTTCACGTTGTAAATCCAGTTCATCGAAAATAGTGGTGCGATAATCTTGCACAATTTCGACGGGACGCAACCGTCTACCGTCAACACTGAACCGCTCCAACAGTTTGGCCATTTTTAACAGTAAAGCGACGTCTTGCGCGATTACATGTTCAATCCCCGGGCGAATCGCTTTAATCACTACCTTGCGGCCATTTTTTAAGGTGGCAGCGTGAACCTGTGCTACTGAAGCAGAGGCCAAAGGTTCAGCATCGTAATCGCTAAAAATGTTTTCTATTGCGTCGCCCAGTGCCAACTCAACCATCTTGCGAAAGTCTTCTTTAGCAAAGGGTGGAACTTGATCTTGTAAATAATTTAATTCCGCAATGATATCGGCGGGGACAAGATCCGGGCGGGTTGAAAGCAATTGGCCGAATTTGACAAAGATGGGGCCTAGCTCTTCGCACGCGCGACGCAAGCGCTCGCCGCGATTTAATGTAGAGGCGGGAAATAATAGACAAGGTAGTAACAATATTTTAACCCGCAACGGCAAATGCTGTTTAGGTAATAAGGTATCGAGGCGATAGCGCAGAAAAACGCGCAGAATTTTTATAAGACGAAAAATAATAATCACTATTGCATGCGCTCTTAATTTGAAGGTCTTGCCGGATTTGCATGCGGATCCGCGCGCTATAAGTGGCAAAGGTTCAGTTATATTATGGTTGTAAATGTTTTTGCAGCATTTGATTAATGCGCGCTTCAATTCGATCCACGCCAAGCCGGACTTCATCTACCTGCTGGTTAAAATAAGTAACTTCAGCTTTGCTCGGCAAGGCTTGTAATTCTTCGGTTAAAAATTCGCTGGTAAGGCGGCTAAGATTGCTGACACGATCTTTTGCCCAGTGCATTTTATGGCGAATGAATTCGGCACCCTGGTGACCAATAATGTCGCCAAAGATTTGACTCAACATTTCCTCCCAGTCGATATCGAGATTTTTCAGAATATGTTGCAGATCCGCTAAAAAAATTGAACTGCCAATAACTTGAACACCGCTGTCTTTTAGATTCACTCGGTCATTTTTTAATAATGACATTAACGCTGGCACAGTTCCTTGTACTTGGGTAGTAAAGTCACCTTCGTAATGGCCAAGCAAGCAGATGCCATCCTCTGTAGGTACAACATAGATACAGATTTCCGGCGCAGTCAATTTTATCGATAGCACTTGCGGTGCAAGCTTGCCAAGCGCTATACGTGTAGCAGGGTCATAATTGAGCGCCGCGTTAATCACTTTTTCAGCGCTGGCCAATGCTGCCGTAATAAACATCGCATCCATTAATCGTTCTCGTGTTGAGGTATTCAGATGTGCAAGTTCTCCTTTTCGCCGCACAAGGAGACTCTTGTTAAATATTTTTTCTTAAGGTTTTATGCCTTTGTGTAACGCCACAATTCCACCGGTCATATTGTGAAATTCGGTGTTTACAAAGCCCGCGTCACGCATCATGCCTTTTAAGGTTTCTTGATCGGGATGCATGCGAATTGATTCTGCCAAATAGCGATAGCTGTCAGCATCATTGGTGACGAGCTTGCCAATCATCGGCAACAATTTAAACGAATAGGTATCGTAAACTTTTTCGAGCAAGCTGTGCTGTGGTTTGGAGAATTCCAACACCAGTAAACGACCGCCAGGTTTGAGCACTCGCAGCATTGAGCGCAAGGCTAAATCTTTATCGGTAACGTTGCGCAAGCCAAAGGCGATGGTGATGCAATCAAAGGTATTGTCGGGAAAAGGCAGGTACTGTGCATCAGCTTGAGCAAATTGGATATTGCCTGCTACGCCTCGGTCAATTAAGCGATCGCGGCCAACATTGAGCATTGAAGAGTTAATATCAGCAAGAATGACCTGACCATCCTTGCCGACGAGTTTTGCAAATTGATAACTCAGATCACCTGTACCACCGGCGATATCCAGCACCTTATGACCGGCACGCACGGCTGAAGCTTCAATGGTAAAACGCTTCCATAGGCGGTGTACGCCCGCAGACATTAAATCGTTCATTAAGTCATACTTGGCTGCTACTGAGTGGAATACATCAGCCACACGCTCAGCTTTTTTTTCAACGGCAACTTGCTCGTAGCCAAAATGCGTAGTCTTTGGTTCGTTCATGGATAATCTTCCACCGGAATAAGTTGGCCGCCATTGTACAATGCTCTGCAACTACACCCAACACAAAAGGTAAGGAGTTGAACATTATTGCGACATTCTTCGGCCCGGTGGACGATTAATCAAACCTATTGCCAGGTTTTTCTAAACCCTTTGACTCGGGTTGCTCTAAATGCCAAACCTGATTTGCTGCAATTGCTAATGGAGTGTCAGATTTCAGCATTTTCTGCGGTTTCAGAAAGGTTGCAGAGCGCCAAAGCCATTCGATGGGCCCATAGTGAAAACGTTTCAGCCACCAATGGCTAAAAATAATTTGCAGGCCGAATATGCCGAAGCTAATAAGGGTATTGATAGCGGGTGTTGTTTTGGTGAAAAGGCCGAGACCAAAACTAAAGAATATTAGCAGGCCAAATAATGTTTGCATAAGATAGGAAGTTAATGCCATTTTGCCAACGTTTGCTAATGGCGATAAAAACCGAATCCATTTTTTACGATACATCAACAAGGTAAAACCGGTAATATAAAATAAGGTTAAGCCTGAATTGAAAATGTCTGCAAAAAGTCCTGCGACCCACATTGCCCATGGATTTTTTTCCAAATTCAAACCAAGGCTAAAGCTTAATGCTCCCAGCAATATGCCAATGGCTATGGCAACAAGCAAAATCAATCCTGTTTTTTTCCAGATTTTTTGAAAAACAGGTTTGGTTTCGTTAAGATTTTCAAACCACTGCATACGACCGGCAAACATGCCCAGGAGAAAAAATCCAAAAGTAATTAGTAGTCGACCACTGGATATCTGGTAATTTAATTTTGTCGGCAGCGCTTTAATATTATCCAAAGCAACTTCTAAAAAGGGAGCATTTTTCATTATCTCATAATAGTGTGCACCTTCCTCTGCTATAGGTGCGTTGGAAAAGGGTAGTTGACCATTGATAAAGAGAGAAATAATTTCATATATTTTTGTCGGAAGGTTAAGGATTAACATAAATCCGATAACTAAAAGCGTACGGTTACTAAGGTTGCGGGCAAAAATAAGCAAAAACCCAAGCGGAACATAAATAGACAGAATGTCGGCGCGCCATAGCGTGTGATGAATAAATCCGATGATACCAAGAATCAATAATCGCCAACTAAAACGCAGAATAAAATTATCATTGCGCTTCATTAAGCTTTTAAGCTGAATATAAAAACTTAAGCCGAAGAGAAAGGAAAAAATAGAAAAGAATTTTGCCAGGACAAAAATAAAATAAAATCCCAGGGTGATACCGCTAGGGATTCCATAATTTTCCTTGTAAAGCTGTTCGGGTAAAGCGCCACCTGCGTACCAAAATATCATGTGGGCGTAGAGTATTCCAAATAGAGCAAACCCGCGCAATGCATCTATGGTTATTATTCTGTCGGTTGAGTTTTCAGGCATAATTGCCTCTCCTTATTGCTTAGGTTTGCAGTTATCATTAAATGATTATTATTGGTTGCCCCAATAACTCTTAGATCCATTGAACATCAATCTGGATTCACGGCTTGAAAATATCTTTAGCGCGGGGTTAGCAAAATATTGCAAAGGGTCAGGCGGGATGATTATTTTCAACACTGCTTGCTCGCAACAATTATGAGGAGTAAACAGTGTCAGGTGAGAAAAAGCTTTAACTGCATTATTGGGACTACTGATTAATTTTCTATTTTGAATTGGCTTTTTCTCTATGCAAGCGAATGCGCGCTCGCCAATCCCCCAGTGCGCTCAGTGCTCCCTGAAACTCCCGCTCAATTAAATCTGCTTCGCGTTCGGTAATCACATTGTCAATTAACGCCTCAGAAACTGCTTCGGCTACATTGCCCACTTGGCTCATCACTCGGCAAACAGTCTGCGATAAATCATCGTTGCTCACTTGATCGGGTTCAGGGACCACGAAAGCAGCCATCCCGTGACGACTTAAGAGCGCGTGCAGTGGCAGCAATGCTTCCTTTACACCAGTTTCCTGACACAAGCTAATAATCATTGACACTTCTTCAAATGATGGGTAATGGGAGGCGATCCCGGGCGCTAGCTTATTGCGCAAAACATTAGCTGAAATATTCAGTTTGATGGCCAACGCATCTATTCCACCGGGGTAGGCTCGAGCGATTTTATAAAGTGCATCGTGCTGGTTCATATCTGAATAACGGCGAGTCATGGTGATTCTTCCTATTTATTACCGATGCACGTTTGCGGGCGGGTACCTATGCTGCGTCATCGAAGGTATTTGTAGATTTGAATTGGAAGCAATCATATCCGAGTTCAAAGCCTGTTAACATCGTCGCCCCATTTGGAACGATAGTTCTACATTTTATAAGAGGTAAAAATGAAATTTATTAAAACATTCACATGCTTATTGGTATTGTCGTTAGGCTTCGCTAGCTACAGTGAAGCAAAGGGTCGATCCTTCGGTGGAGGCTTTCGGTCGCAACGTATGGCACCCGCACCCAGGGTACAGCGCGCACCGCAAGCCACGCCACCAGCCCAAGCTACACCGGCCGCCCAAGCTACCCAGCCGAAAAGTATGTTTGGGTCTTTCGGTCGCGCCAAGCCTGCTACTACCGGTGCAGCACCTCAGAGCGGGCAACCCTTAAACATGAGTAAAGACTTAAATACCAATGCGGCACAAGGTAACGCCTTAAAAGCTAATGACGCACGTACTGCGACAGGTGCAGCAGGTGTCGCTGGCACCACAGCAGGTACAAGTAATTCTGGTTGGTTTCGTTCGGGCAACCCATCTGCTGTTAAATCGGCGCCGGTGCAATCCGCTGCACAACCGGGCGCAATGCAACAGCGCGGTGGCGGTGGTTTTTTGAATAATGCTATGTGGTTTATGTTAGGTAGTTCTCTGGCAAGAAGTCATCAGCCAGCGGCAAATCAAAATACACAAAATGAAAATCATCAGGGCAAGGTAGCAAATCCCGGTGATGAGAGCAGCCTAAGCAATGTTGATGGTCAGGTTGCTGAGCCGTTGGCGGACATGTCGCCACCGGTGGAAGAAAAAGAATCGTTTTTTGTGAGCTTCCTGCGCTTCGCTTTATGGGCCGCAATTATTTTCGGGCTTTACAAATTAGTAACCAGTGTTATGCGAGCGAAGAAAAATAACCTAAACAAAAAACCTAATTACACCTTTGGGAATTAATAGCATGGGCTGGAAAGATGCACTTCAATATGCAAAAGGCATCACCGAAAAAAAAGGTGCGGGGGGTCAGGCGCAGCAGGATTTACATTTGCCACTGGGTGCACGTATTGGTGGCATTATCCAGCTGCAAAAAACGCCATTTATTCATGCGATAACTAATGGCTCATTTATTGAAATGCCGACAGATTCACAAAACATTATTAAAGCTATTAGTCGCGTTAATTTAACGATTTCTGGCAGCATATATCGCTATTATTTAGTCGTAGGTGATGGTGGGAAAAAAGAAATATTTTTACAGGTTTATTCGGATGCAGAAGGCGAGGTGAAGGATGTGATTTATTGCTCGCAACTTACGCGGATTATTCCCGAAACCGAAGAGGATCAAAAAGTATTTATGGGTCTGTCGGGCTATGGCTTGGGGGACCGAAGTTATTGTCTATGGCGTGAACAATTGGCAGAGTTGGGTTACGCGGAAGCGGATTTGCGCGCAGCATTTGGCAGTGAAGAATCCATCGAGTATTGGCGCGATGCTGGTGATCCAGAACAAGAATTTGTACAACCTTTTGTTGGTTCCGAAACGCGTTTGGATGATGCGCAGGGGATGCATGGAGTGAAACAGGAAATTTATTATATGCCCTATCAACGCGAGATAAAGGGCAGGGAGGAACGAGGTAATATAGAGTATCTATTTATTACTACGGAAATTGTTCAAAGCCAAAATGGGGATAACAGTAAACGCCAAATTCACGTAGATTTTATGGTAGGTATTCCGGTGGATCTTGAACGAGTCACAATTTTATAATTTTTATGCATAAATTTTTTTGGTATGGTTTTGATAAGATTTTTTTAATAAATTAATTTTTCAATGAGAGGAATAAGAGGATGAGTACTTTAAAAGGTTGGGGTTTAACCGCACGTTTAATTACCAAACATTTTGGTGTATTGGGCGATAAAATATCAGAAGCAATTGCTAACTTTGACCCGGAAACGGCGACTGAAGCAGATCGTGACCGCCTGGCTGATACTCTGCGTGAAACCGCGCAAAAATTAGCCGCCGCACGTGCTGATTTTGATAAAGAGCACCAGGATGTTGTGAAATTGCGTTCGCTTATTGAAACTGATGAAAAAGCATTTGATACCTTAGCTGCACGTTTGGCTGCCGGTACGATCAGTGAAGCTACAGTCAATATGTTTTGCGATGAATTAGAGACGAATAAGGCGCGTTTGCCCGTGGAGATGCAGGAAGAAGCAGACGCTGCAGAGTATATGAAAGAACTTCAGGCAGTAGTTGAAGCTTTATCTAAACAATTAATGGAGTTTGATGCAGCGGCGAAAAAAGCCCTGAAAGCTTTGGCATCGGCCAACGCGCAACGCGACTTGCAAGAATTGCGAGCAGATCGCCAGCAACAACTTGCTAGTTTCGGTGGGCTTAAAAGTCGTTCAACGGCACTAGATGCATTATCCCGCCGCGCACAAAAAGTAAGTAATGAAGCAGAAGGTTTAAAAATTGTTGCCAACATTAATCAAAAACCACTTGATCAACAAGCTGAGTTGGACGCAATTCGTAAATCTGTAGCACAAGCAGATACTGCGGGTGAAACAGCACTGGAGAGATTAAAACGTTTGTCCGGCAAAACGGCTGATGTTGCTTAAGATTTTGCAAATTTTTAGTTCGGCATGCGGCCTTTTAAAAGAGGTCGCATTACAGTACTGGTGTTTAAATAAATAGAGTTAGTTTTATATTTTTATTCGTTTTCACTTGAGAGATACACGGTGGATTCACCATCTTCGTCCACCACAACGTCGAAATTTATAGGACAGCAGCATACCTGACAATCTTCAATATAATTCTGTTCCGGTACCGAGCAATCAATGAGAACTTCTATAGTTTCGCCACAGTAAGGACATTGCACATCTTTAGCATCAACTTTATTCATAGTAAATGACCATTTAGAAAATTAAATATTGATATTGGAAACCTTGTTTTTTTAATCTCTCACAAAACGAACCTCTGTTATAAGGCCATTTACAACTTTATAAATTGATACATACTGAGTTTTTTTGCCTGCGTACGCAACAGTCTCATGATTAATGACATAACTGTCTTTTTCGATCTGATAGTGAATAGTCACATGCCCTCCTTGCTCTTTAAACATAGGTTCAAAAATTGATGCGAGGTTATCCTTTCCTTTTGCTAGCTGCTTGTCCGGATAAGTATATATTTTAACTTCTTCCGAATAGGTGGACAAAAAAGCTTTCAAATCATGCCTGTTGTAAGAGTCCATTCTTTGGTTAACGATACTTAAAGGGGAATGAACAATATCACCAGAGATAACAGGCTGCGATATAACTGCAAGTAGCAGTATATAAAATATAATTTTCATTTGTTTTCTCCATGAAATTTATTGAATTGATTTAAGGGTTCGGTACAGGTGTACATTTAATTTATAACAATTTTCTGCAATGAGTCAGTGCTCTTAATCCTGGGTGCAGCCGGGGGGATTTTCAGAAAACCAATCTACGATAGATGGCATATTTTGCTCGAAGTCACCTGGCACTGAAAAATTTAGCGCGCCTGCTCTTAAGGAACTGCGATTTTCAAAATCATGAGTAACTCCCGCCGGAACTAAAATAAATGAACCCTTGGCTGCATCATGCCATTCGTCATTCACCAAAATACTCATGGTGCCTTCGATTACGTAGAATACATCGTCTTCATCGTGTGAATGAGCACCGGGACCTTTAGTGTGCGGTTCCAACCACCACTCAGAGATAGAATACTTATTGTTGGTCTCAAGGGCGTCAGCTTTGAATATTGCCGATAGTTTTCCCATGTCGTAACGTCTACCTTCACCTGGTTTTAAAACGATAGGGGAGCGAGCGTCATGTATTGATGTCTTTTGCATAGCATATGTTCTATTTTGATTAGCGTGAGTTTGCATTGTGCATTTTTCGAGTACAGCCAACGAGTTTCTGCGGATTCATTAATTTATAATGGAGCATTATTAAACATCACAAACTGTACATTACCTGTAATTTTATTTCCCGATATTTTGCTTGCCCATAAGTTTTGCACTATTACAGCCTTCTAGTCTGAGCTTATAGCTTCCTTAGCTATGTAGCTGGGTATCACTATGCCGACAAATGGCGTTAAGGTCGTACTGCGTGGTTTTGCCGGTACGATTGTTAATTTTTGCAAATAAAACTGTTAGGGGTTGGGACCACTTTTTATTTAGCTCAAAAAAGTGGAGAATCGCTGCAGGATACAACCGTATTGGCTATAAAAATTACCCTCTTAATGTCTATTTATAATCGTTACAAGGAAGCCGATGTATGAAAACCCGTCTCCAGTCTGTGTTTATATTGTTTGTTGCTATGGTGATAGCTTGTGTTCTGGCAAGCTTACTGGTGGGTTGCGGGGCAAAGTAGATCTTGGATGACATCTTAGGCCAATGGCTCTCCCCCGTTTATGTTGTTCGTTACGGTTAATGAAGAGTATTTGAATATGGCGCCCAATTAGCGCTGTGTTGTGCAACTGGAATGCATCGCAAACGCCTCAGTCGGCGCAATGTAGAAATGCCAGATAGGCACATAATGTTTTTTCATTTTTATAATTTTTATTAGATAATTTTTTTGCTATTTATTAGTAGATACATACTTATGAAATCATTTTGTGTGCTAGAAATTATGTAGTCTGATAAGCATTTTTAACATAAATATCTAGCCAGGTATCAATATAATTTAATCGTTTAATTTGCATTACTATCTGTTGTAAAAATATTCAAGCTATATGCATGTGTAGTGTCGAGGAAATTAATATAGGTACATTGCTGAAGCAACTATTTTGTTTCAAATTCAGTAGATGTTGCTAGTGCGATAACACATAAACTTAATTTATTATCAATAATAAATTATAAAAAAATCGGAGATTTTTTTATGTTAATAGGTGTGCCCAAAGAAATTAAGAATCATGAGTATCGGGTGGGTATGACACCCGCAGGAGTGCAAGAGTTGGTGATGGCAGGCCACACCGTTATTGTAGAAATTGGCTGTGGAGATGCGATAGGCTTTAGTGATCAGGATTACTATAATGCTGGCGCAACGCTTTTGGCATCGGCAACAGAAATTTTTCTGCGTGCAGAAATGATTGTGAAGGTGAAAGAGCCGCAACCGGAAGAATGTAAGCGTTTGCGCTATGACCAAATATTATTTACGTTCCTTCATCTTGCTCCTGATCCTGAGCAAGCGAAATTATTGCTTGCCTCCGGCGCCACTTGTATTGCTTACGAGACGGTTACCGATGCGGCAGGCGGCTTGCCATTGCTAGCACCTATGAGTGAAGTTGCGGGCCGAATGGCAATTCAGGCTGCGGCCCATTGTTTGGAAAAAGCGCAAGGTGGCCGCGGTGTTTTACTGGGTGGAGTACCTGGTGTGGAACCGGCCAGAGTGGTAGTCATTGGCGGAGGCGTGGTGGGTATTCATGCCGCGCGTATGGCAATAGGTTTGGGTGCTGATGTAACTATTCTTGATTGCAGTCTGTCAAGATTAAAAATTATTGATGAAAACTTTAATGGACGCATTAAAACGTTATTTTCAAACAAGACTGCTATCGAAGCGCAATTGCGAGAGGCCGACGCAGTTATTGGTGCCGTATTAATTCCAGGTGCTGCTGCGCCTAAATTAGTGACGCGCGAGATGCTATTGCTCATGAAAAGAGGTTCTGTGTTGGTGGATGTTGCAATTGATCAGGGCGGATGTTTTGCAACCAGTCGTGCAACGACACACGAAAACCCAACTTATATTGTTGACGGAATTATCCATTACTGTGTCGCGAATATTCCTGGTGCAGTTGCTCGTACTTCAACAATGGCACTTACCAATGCTACTTTACCATTTGTTATGGAGTTAGCGCAGAAAGGTGCGCGCCAGGCATTGTTAGACAATATTCATTTGCGAAATGGTTTGAATGTCTATCGAAATGTTTATACTTGTTGTGCAGTGGCTGAGGCCTTAGGTGAAAAATATGTTACATCTGAAACCGCACTAAAAATTATTTAGAAATTAAATCTGTGAGATTGACGTATCTTTTATTTTTTTATCTTATAAAGTATTAATATTTTTTATATAACCACTCAAAAAACAATCTATGTTAATAAATTATTTCTCATATTAATTTTTAAATGTTAAGTTGAGTTGTATTTTCAAGTTTCTTCTGTTTTATTCATCGCAATAATTTTTCTACGTGTAATTGTTGTATTGACTACAAGTATAAATTTCCCCCGGTAAATTAAAATTAGCGAATTGTTTTGCTGTTTGTTGTTAATTAAAAGGAGTGAACTGCTGTGCTGTTATGTTCGTTTTGACCATTTGATTGATCTTGAGTTTACATTTCTTTACGGGTGCTATGACTCACTTCGCATCTATTTTAACGCCACTGTTCTGGATAAATGTTAGCCTGCTTCACTGGCTATTAACGTCAGATTGTTGCCGCTTTTATCCAACAGTGTAAATTTTTAATTTGTTAACGCTTTTTTGGCGTAAGAGGAGAAGATATGTCTAGGACTGTTTTGTGTAAGTTTACAAAGTTTATTGCCGCTTTTTTAGTTGTTGCAGCAGCCTTAACCATAAATCAATACGCATTTGCAGTAGTGCAGAATGGTGATTTTTCTGCAGGTACCGCTAATTGGACTTTGGGCCGTTATGGCGGTAATTCTGCAGGGAGTATTGATAATGCTCGCTATAAAATACTGGTTAGCCAAGCGGGTTCTGCCTGGTGGAATGTTCAATTGCAGCAGGGCGGCCAATTATTACAACAGGGAAAACAATATAGGTTCAGCTTTGATGCCTTTAAAGGTCCGGAAAACTCCGGTTTGCAGCAAGTGGAGGTCAATATAGGTCAAGCATCCGGTGCTTATACTTCTTACTCCTCTTTCCCCAATAAATTAGTGACTTTAACACCGACGGCCACCCGTTATTCTTTTGTATTTACAATGAATCAACCTACGGATACTAGCGCGCGGATTGAATTTAACGCGGGTTTAAATACCGGTAGTTTATATCTCGATAATGTTAGCCTCCAGGAGGTGATGAGCGCTTTTCCGGCAGTGAATGCCTCGGTTACCGCATTAATGTTTGGATCTGTGCCTCTGGGTGAAAGCAAAACGCAAATCATAACGCTCACTAATTCTGGTGGAGCACCTCTCAATATTACGAGTATCAGCACCAGCAGCTCAATTTTCACTCTGGAAGGACAGAGCCTTTTAAGTGTGCCGGCGGGCTCCAGTACAGAGATTAATGTTAACTATCGCCCGGGTTTTTTAGGCGAGTTTACGGGCACTTTACGCATTGACAGTAATGCGCAAAACCAACCGCAATTATTGATCAGTCTCAGTGGAAATGGTGTGCCCGAAGGCACTGTTGTAGGTTATCAACCGAAAAGTAATTTTTTAATTAACCCCGAATTAATGATCGATTTCGTTCGTGAGATAGCAGAATTTCGTTTGGGGACTCGCGACAATGTAAATGGTGGATTTCATACTTTTATTAATCGTGATGGCTCACCCTCAGGTGCAAATCAAAAATCAATGAATGGCCAGTCGCGTTTGGCTTACGGATTTACGCGTGCTTTTCAACTGACAGGCGACGATAAATATTTGGAGCATGCACATCACGCGCTCCGTTTTTTATACGACCATGCCTGGCAAGAAGGTTGGTATTTTGTCACTGATGACAGAGGTGTACCCATTGCCAATCAATTTGCAAATGTGCGTTGGTGGAGCTTCCAGCAACACTATGCGCTGCTGGGTATGGGGGCAATGGTAGAAGCAACTGGAGGGCAAATGACATGGGGTGATGGAGCCGAGACAGATTTGACCTGGTTAAACCGTGGTGTTAATAGTAATTACAATCGTCTTTGGGATAGTGATCCGTCGCGACTGGGTTACTTTGAATATATTGACAGGAATTGGACTAACGGCACTGGTAAAGGCTTTACCCCAACTGTCGACGCCATAACGACTCACGCGGCAATGTTGGCAACGCTTTACGATGATCCGATGCATGAACAGCGTTTACGTGATCTCGCTGATATTATTGTTACTCGATTTGCAGGCAACATGAATCAGGCTGCAGTAGGTTTTCCAGAAGTTTTTAATACGAATTGGCAAATTGATTTCAATACGAGAGAAGCGGATATTGGCCATTTATACAAAACATCCTGGGTGTTATTGCGGGCTTATTTAAATAATCCAACACGTACTGATTATCGTGATACGGCCCATGGGATTTTCATGGATCTGGCTAAGGCTAATACCTTTGATAAAGTGAACGGAGGTATTTACTCCACTCTTAATTGGCAAACGGGAGAGCTGACGAGCAGCAATAAAAATCACTGGAAACTTGAGCAGGGATTTAATTCGGGCATGATCAATTATTACACCGCCACTAATCAATCTGATAAAGATATCTATTTACAGGTGGCCGATGGCTCCCTCGATTTCTTTATGACTCATATGCGAGATACAGTGTTAGGTGATATCTGGGCGGAAGTAAATATAGATGGGACCGTCGTTGTCGATGCGGATAAAGGCGGCTTGTTTTCGGCGGGTTATCATTCGATTGAGCTTGGTTACTATACCTATATGTACGGTAAACTTTATTATCAATTGCAACCGGTACAGCTTTATTACAAATATCCAGTTGCTGCGCAGGCACGCGCTATTAAATTAACGCCAATTGATATTCAAGACGACCAATTAATTGTGACGGCAGTTGAACGCGATGGTGTTCCCTACGCTGCATTTAATGGTACTACTCGAACCCTGCAATTGCCTGCCGGTACCGGTGGTAAATTTAAAGTGACATTTGCGCGTGCTAGTTCTCCTTCAAGTAGCTCTTCCAGCATTGCCGTAAGTTCTCAAACAGTTTTCTCAAGCAGAGCGTCAAGCAGTATGGTCAGCTCTGTGGTTGTTTCTTCAAGCAGAGCGTCAAGTATCACCCCAAGCTCTTCGGCAATATCTTCCAGTAGAGCATCGAGTATTACTCCCAGCTCTTCGGTGATTTCTTCAAGTAGAGCGTCGAGTATTACTCCAGGTTCTTCGATGAATTCTTCAAGCAGGGCGTCGAGTATTACTCCAGGTTCCTCGATGAATTCTTCAAGCAGAGCGTCGAGTATTACTCCCAGTTCTTCGATGATATCTTCAAGCAGGGCATCCAGCATCACTCCAAGTTCGGCAATGATCTCTTCAAGTATTGCGTCCAGTGTTGCGGTAAGTTCTTTGATGATTTCTTCAAGCAGAGTCTCCAGCAGTGTACCGGGTTCATCTAGTGCTCTTTCAAGCAGAGCTTCCAGCAATCTGTCGAGCATTAGATCTTCCACCGCGAGTTCTGCAACTGGACTCGCACAAGCTGCGTGCAGAATTAGAATAAATTCTGAGTGGGGGCAAGGATTTAATGCAGATGTTGAAATTGAAAATCTAAGTGCGCAAGCTATTGCAGGTTGGCAAGTACAAGTTCAATTTTTACAGTCATACAGTATTGTCAATGCCTGGAATGCGATTACGTCATCGTCTAGTACGGCTGGATTTAGCGCTAGAAATTATGATTGGAATGGCAACATAGCGCCAGGCCAAAAAGTTAGCTTTGGTTTCCAGGCAAATAAACCCACTACTGCTGCTGCGATGCTTGCGGTAAAAGGAGCTATCTGCCGCTGATTAAAAGATATTGTTTTACTGATGGATGATGGAGGTCAATAGGAAAGGAATAATCAAAAGACCCCCAATATTTTTACAAAAAAAAGCCAGAGTAAATGCTCTGGCTTTTTTTGTAAAAAAATTACTTACCGGCTTTTAATAGATCCCAATATTTCAGATAAATTAAACCCGCATCACCTATGTCAGTGTGAATGCTGCCCTTGGCAACATCTTCTTTGTTGGGGAATATGATTTTGTTGTTGCGTAACTTTTCATCCAATAAAAGAGTTGCGGCGGTATTTGGTGCGGGATAGCCAAGTTCTTCAATGCAGGCTTTACCGCTTTCAGCTCGCAACATAAAGTCAACAAATTTGTGTGCGGCCTCAATGTTAACCGCGCCTTTAGGAATAGCAAAACTGTCGATCCATATAACCGCACCTTCTTCCGGATAAACATATTGTAAGTTTTCCATTTCTTCTGAAGCCTTGTAAGCTTCACCGTTCCAGATTGCGCCTATGCTAACGTTGCCTTGAATTAAAGGCGTTTTAGGCGAGTCGGAATTAAATGTTTTCACGCTGGGCATAAGACTTTTTAATTTTTCGTAGGCGCATTTTATTTCAGCTTCATTGGTGCTGTTATCATTAAAACCACAAACTCGTAAACCAACATAAAAATTATCGCGCACGTCATCCATTAACATAATTTTACCTTTATATTCCGGTTTCCATAAATCTGCCCACTTTTTAATTTTGCTGGCATCAACATCTTTACCATTTATGGCGATAGCAGTACTGCCCCATAGATAAGGTATGCTGTATTGATTGTCGGGGTCATGCATTTTGTTCATGGCCGATGCATCCAAATTGTTATAATTTTTTAGCATCGTTTTATTGATAGGTTGTAGCAGGCCTTCTTTACGCATTTTCTCGACATAGAAAGTGGAGGGAACCACTATGTCATAGCCTTTTCCATCCAATAATTTTAATTTTGCATACATAGCCTCATTACTTTCATAAGTGGCGTACTCAACTTTAATGCCAGTTTCTTTAGTAAATGCTTCAAGTACTGTCTCAGATAAATATTCAGTCCAATTGTAAATAACCAGCTTTTGTTGTTCACCTGGCGGTGCCGCTTCTGATACAGCTGCGGGTGTTGCAACATTTGCATCAGCAGCCGGAGCTTGTGCCTCTTGTTTAGAACAAGCACTCATTAATATTACTGAAAGGAAAGCTAGCCACTTTTTCATTTAATTTTTCTCCCGCAATAAAAGTTGAGAAATGATAACTAGAATTAAAGATATCACCAATAAAACTGTCGAAATAGAGTTCACCTCCGGGGACACGCCAACACGCACCATGGAATAAACCTTGAGCGGTAAAATTTCATACCCGGGGCCGGTTACAAAAGCACTAACAATGACATCATCGAGCGACAGTGTAAAACTTAGAAGCCAACCTGCTGCTACTGCTGGCAAGGCCAACGGCAAAATTATTTTCATAAATACTTGTCCTTCAGTTGCACCTAAATCGCGTGCAGCCTCCAGCATTTTCATATCAAAACCTTTTAGTCGCGAATAGACTGCAACAATGACAAAGGGTAAACAAAATGTAATGTGCCCTAGCAATAGCGACCAAAACCCCAATTGGATGCCGACTAAGATAAAAATAATGAGTAGTGCAATTGCTAATACAATTTCCGGTGTCAGCATGCTAATAAAAACCATCGAAGATAAAATCGCTTTACCTTTAAATTGGTAGCGATGTAAAGCTACCGCAGCGAGCGTGCCAATAATAGTTGCGATGCTGGCCGAGGTGACTGCAATTAGCAGAGAATGCCCTGCAGCTTGCATCAGGCTCTCGTTGGCAAATAATTTTACATACCACTTCCAGGTGAAACCCGCCCAATGAATACCATATTTTGATGCATTAAATGAATTGATAACTAAGACTGCAATGGGTAAATACAAGAGCACTAAAATGCTTATAAGATAACTGAAGCGTAGCGCTTTAGAAGTCCGAGCCATTGATGCCTCCTTGTTTGCTAACGAAATTAGCGGCTTTGTAATAAAGCCATAACATAAAACCGAGCAAGACAATTAACATTACACTTAGCGCTGAGCCGAAAGGCCAATCACGCGCAAGTAAAAATTGCGTTTTTATCACATTGCCCAGCAGTAAGTTTTTTGCGCCGCCTAATAAATCGGAAATATAAAACATCCCCATTGCGGGTATTAGCACCATTAAACAACCAGCGATAATGCCCGGCGATGTTAAAGGGATTGTAATATGCCAGAAGCGACTCCATGCACCTGCGCCTAGATCTTGCGCGGCCTGATACAAGCGTACGTCTAATTTTTCTATGGCAGAATACAATGGCAATATCATAAAGGGAATGCAGATATAGCTAAGTCCAACGATCACTGCAAATTGCGTATAAAGCAACTGCAATGGCTCATCAACAATCCCCAAGCTCACTAATATATTATTGATGACGCCTTTGTTGCCCAAAATAAATTGCAGTGCGTAAGTGCGCACGAGGGAATTAGTCCAGAAGGGTAAAATAACCAAAAATAAAATAATGGGTTGCCATTTTTTGGGTAGCTTTGCAATGCACATTGCGAAGGGATAACCGATAATTAAACACACCAGCATGGTTTCTATGGACATCAATAATGAATCCCACAAGACCTGCAAATAAAGTGTGTCCAACGTGCGTAAATAGCTATTACCATTGATGGGTAAGCTAACGGTGGCTGTTACATCACGTGTTAAAAAACTGGTGATAACCACTAACAGGTTGGGCATAAATACAAAAAGGGTCAGCCAAACGCTGGCGAGGCCTATGGCCCAGAAGCGAAATTGGTTAACATGCTTCAATAAATTAAGCGGCTTCATAGGGTAGCACCACTTCCCAACCAGGAACCCATTTTACTGCAACACTTTGATTTAAGCTGTAATCGAAGGATGGATCATCCTCGTCAAAAAATTCGCTGGTAATCAATTCCGCACCTGAGGGTAAGCGGATAATGGAATCCAGGGTTTTACCTTTGTAATTTCGCTCAACAATCGTGCCTACCAGGACTTGATCAGCGTGAGGATCGTCAATATATTCCACGCGCAAATCTTCGGGCCGCAACAACACATTGACTCTGTCGCCCACCTTGAAATTATGCTCGGCATGCAGTGCCCATTGCATACCTTCAACTTTTACTTCGTATTGATGGTTGCCATCGATCGCAACAATAATTCCATCGAGTTGATTTATTTCGCCAATAAATCTTGCCACAAATAAGTTGGCTGGCTGTTCGTAAATTTCACGCGGTGTGCCTAATTGTTGCACTATCCCTTTGTGCATCACCAAGACGCGATCTGACATTGACAAGGCTTCTTCTTGATCGTGAGTGACATATACAAATGTTATGCCTAATTTGCGTTGTAAGCGCTTCAATTCAATTTGCATCTGTTGACGTAATTTATAATCAAGTGCGGATAAGGATTCATCAAGTAAAAGTAGCTTTGGGCGATTCACCACCGCTCGGGCAATAGCAACGCGCTGTTGTTGACCTCCAGATAATTGTGCAGGCTTACGTTCTGCGAAGTCGGCGAGACGCACCATTTCCAATGCTTCTATTACGCGCGATTTTATTTCGTCTTTGGCTACCCCACTCATCTTTAAGCCGAAAGCGACATTTTCAAATACACTCATATGAGGGAACAATGCATAGCTTTGAAACACGGTATTTACGGGGCGCTTTTCTGCAGGTAAAAAACTAATTTCCTCGCTGGCCAAATGAATTTCGCCAATGTCAGCATTTTCTAACCCGGCAATTATTCTTAATACGGTTGTTTTACCACAGCCAGAGGGGCCCAGTAATGTAAAAAATTCACCATCATAAATGGTCAGGCTGAAATCACTCAATACTACATTGTCGCGATAAGCTTTGGATAAATTGTTAAGAATTAACAACGAACGCGGCTCGTTCAACTCGTGAGTGCTCCTGTGTAGTGGTGAGACAAAAGCCTTGTAGTGAATCTACAGGCGTAAGTTAACGTGGTGGCGCATAAATATACGTCACAATCAGAGGAAAAAGTGTGGCATTTTACTCACACAAAGCAACAAAAATCCAGCAATAAGCATGTATCGCCAGGGTTCGCAAAACCTGTTTAATTGAGAGAAATAAAATCGTCGAAATAACTAAGGGTGGGTCACAAAAATATAAATGCGGGGTGGAGATATAGTTTGGCCCCGCAATGCGAGGCCAATTTAAAAAGCTAGATAGGGCGACCGCCATAATCCGGAGCTGGTTTTTTAGGAGGGTCAGCCGTTACATTGGGCTTCACCTCATCAATTTTACCGCCGCGTGCTAAAAAAGCAGCCATTTGCGCTTCTAGTTCAGCACGGATTTTTTGGCGTGAGGCGATACTAAAATCTTCAATAGCCTCAACAGGAGCTTTAGTACTTACAGAATAACTGACATCATCACTGCTTGGCAGCTCTTCATCAACTTCGTCCTCCTCGTCATCAATAGGCTCTTCGATATCATCTTCTTCACTTGTGGGGTCAACACTCATAATTTTCACCTGCATTTCATTTAAATACTATGTTTGGTCGCTGTTGGGATCATTCACACAACTGACTATGCCTAATTTATAGCTCAGAGTTTACAAAACGTCACCACTGAACACATTAATTTTCAAATTATTTATATTTAAGCCCAGGCACTTATTAAAATTCTTTATCTTTAATTTGTATCTGAATGCATTCTACTGTGCGTGAGCGCCGGTGCAATGCATATTGCGGGAAAAAATTTTATCGCATTCACTTAAGCCACTCAATAAGTAACTGGTACTTTTTAATGCTTGGTTTTTATCCAAGAGTGTTACTAAAGTTCGCGACCGTGAAATAGTTACAAAGGGTACATAATATTGAAGCAATAAAAAAGCGCACATAAAGTGCGCTTTTTTATTAGCGGGCTTAACTAAATTGCATCTGAGCCAGTTTCACCGGTACGGATACGAATAATTTCTTCAAGTGGTGTAATAAAAATTTTACCATCGCCAATTTTACCGGTATGGGCAGCCTTACTGATGGCTTCAACGGCTTGTTCCACCATAGCGTCATCTACCGCAAGCTCAAGTTTTACTTTGGGTAAAAAATCCACTACATATTCGGCACCACGATACAATTCGGTGTGACCTTTTTGACGACCAAACCCTTTAACTTCGGTAACAGTCATACCTTGCACGCCTACTTCAGAAAGCGCGGTGCGCACGTCGTCTAATTTAAAAGGCTTAACAACAGCAGTAATAAGTTTCATTGCTTGTTCCTTTATTCTTGGTGATGGTTCTTGAAGTGTGCAGCATGATTTAAGTTTAGTACATATTAAACAGGGCTGGCACTTGTTGTATGTCTATTATTTCGTCTTTCTAAGATACACGCTGGGTTTACGAAAAGCACCTTTTGTCATGCACCATCTTCTTGTAAGGCAGTAGGATATCTGATTCATGCGTATCTTCATATTCGCTGAAGAAAAAAAGCTCCTTGTGAGTCACAAGGAGCTTTAAGGGCGCGCTAACTATATATGATAAGCACGCTCACCGTGTTCAGCAGTATCAAGACCTTCAGTTTCGACTTCTTCACTAGCCCGTAAGCCTATTACTATATCGACCAATTTAAATGCTATGAAAGAGACAACGCCGGACCAAAGTAACGTCATGCCAACAGCCTTGGCTTGAATCCATACTTGTGGACCAATTCCGATAAAGCCCCAAGTACCCGTAACATAGTCATAAACTCCAGTACCGCCTAAATCCGGGCTGTTAAATACGCCCGTTAAAAGCGCACCTAAAATCCCACCAATACAATGTACGCCGAAAACGTCAAGACTATCGTCATAACCTAAGGCTGCTTTTAATTTCAATACGGAAATCATACAGACAAGTCCGCCAATTAAGCCGATTGCAATACTACCCATTGGACCTACCCAGCCGCAGGCAGGGGTAATCGCCACCAAACCAGCTACGGCGCCTGATGCAGCACCTAACATAGTGGGTTTGCCCCGCACTGCCCACTCGCCAAATGTCCATGCTAATACCGCAGCAGCGGTAGCCAGGAAAGTATTAATAAATACTTGAGCGGCAAAAGCGTTAGCTTCAAGATTAGAGCCAACGTTGAAACCAAACCAGCCTACCCATAGTAACGCGGCGCCAATCATTGTATAAGGAACATTGTGCGGCGCTAATGACATTGTGCCAAAGCCCTTACGTTTACCAATAATCAAGCAGCCAACCAAGCCTGCAATACCAGCGTTAATGTGTACGACAGTACCGCCAGCGAAGTCTAACGCGCCCCACTGGAACAACATGCCTGCTCCTGCGGCTGCGGTAGCGGCGGCCTCAACAGTGGTATAAGCATCTGGACCAGCCCAAAACCATACCATGTGAGCGATTGGTAAATAAGAAAAGGTGAACCAAAGCACCATGAATAAAAGCACAGCGGAAAATTTAATGCGTTCAGCAAAAGCACCGACAATCAAACACGGAGTTAATGCTGCGAAAGTCATTTGGAATACGCAATAAAGATACTCGGGGATATATACGCCTTTACTGAAAGTGGCTGCTGCTGTGAGATTGCCAGCGGAGTCAAGCATACCTTTCAAGAATAAGCGATCGAAGCCGCCGATCATGCTATTGCCGCTGGTGAATGCCAGAGAGTAACCATAAATTGCCCATAAAAGACTGATTAAGCAAAAGGTTACAAATATTTGCATGGAAATTGACAAGATGTTTTTAGAGCGAACCATTCCGCCGTAAAATAATGCTAAACCTGGTAGAACCATGAACAGCACCAATAAGGTACTAGTCAGCATCCACGCGATATCGCCTTTATTAAAGTTGGGCGCAACATATGCAGCTGCTTCTGGTGCAGCCGCCTCGGGGGCCGCAACCGCAGTTGGCGCAACTTCGCTAACGGTTTCGGTCACGACAGGTACAGTATCTTGTGCAAAAACATTGCAGGTTGCGAGTACCAACAAGAAAACAAGGCCGATTGGTGCGAGCCAGCGGCCCTTTTTGAAAAGTTTGTTCACGGGTGAATACTCCTAAGTAATTTTATGGAATGCTAGTTAGCTGACTATCCAACTTTTAATTTGTTATTGATTAAAGAGCTTCTTCACCTGTTTCGCCAGTGCGAATACGCACTACCTGCTCAAGATTGGAAACAAATATTTTTCCGTCGCCGATTTTGCTGCTATTGGCAGCTTTCGTAATAGCTTCTACTACGCGATCCACCTCGCTGTCAGCGACAGCAATTTCCACTTTGGTTTTTGGTAAAAAGTCGACAACATATTCAGCCCCGCGATACAGCTCGGAATGGCCTTTTTGCCGACCAAAGCCTTTAACTTCAGTAACTGTCATTCCATGTACGCCAATTTCGGATAGAGCCTCGCGCACTGCATCTAGCTTGAATGGTTTTATAACTGCTGCAATTAACTTCATATCTGCACTCCTCAAAAATCCTACATATCTATGTAGGAAGCACTGAAATACAACTTTCTTTAACATCTAAACCGCAAAAGATAAATCAATTAAGCTGTTTGGCTAGCTAATTGATTAGACTTTTCATTCAAATCTGATTTTGCATTTTATAGGCCAAAAAAAAATACTCCTTTAAATTCAATCGCATAGTTGATATAACTGCTTATCAAATTGGTTAAAACCGAAATGTAACAATATGGTCTGCACTAAATTAAAGCATTGGTGCGGGCACAAAGCACTGTTTTGGGATGAAATCATTTTTCATCCAAAATGAAGGATGGGGTGAAAAATTTGTCCCTGTCATTAATGACCCGGTGTTGAACAGTCGTTACACTGCATTTGTATTTATTTTTTGGAGCATTTTATGATTAGTGAACTAGCCAAGCGACTTAGCCAAGAGCTGCAGCAAGCCCTACCTCTACTAGGCAACTTAATTCCAAAACGTGAAATGCAAGCTACCTTACAATCCGTTTTGGCACGGTTGGACCTGGTAACTCGGGACGAGTTTGATGCCCAGGCTGCAGTATTACAACGTACCAGAATGAAGCTTGAAGCTCTTGAACAACGTTGTGCTCAGCTCGAAAACTACAGTTCGCAAGACGATACAAATAAACCAGAAGTGTTTGAAAATAAGTAAAACGCATTTTGCTTTATGAGTTGAATTTTTTATATTTAGCATTTCAGTTTTAGTCTACTATCGGCCATGAAGCCACTAATTTTATTCAGCAAGGATCGCCCATGTCGCTCGCCATTATCTATACTCGTGCCAAATTAGGGGTAAGTGCCCCCTTAGTTACTGTCGAAGTTCATATATCTGCCGGGTTACCTAGTCTTGCTATTGTTGGGTTGCCAGAAACCGCGGTCAAGGAAAGCAAAGATCGGGTTCGCAGCGCTATCTTAAACAGTTATCTTGAGTTTCCCGCCCGCCGCATTACCGTGAATCTCGCACCTGCCGATCTACCAAAGGAAGGTGGTCGTTATGATTTAGCGATTGCACTGGGAATTCTTGCCGCATCGGGACAAGTACCGGTGCCTGTCCTCAGCCGTTATGAGTTCTTAGGGGAGCTCGCGCTATCCGGCGAGTTGCGTTCAGTAACCGGAGCATTACCGGCCGCACTTTCTTGTGGCTATGCCAAGCGCGAACTTATTATTAGTTATGCGAGTGCCAGTGAAGCTGCATTGAGTGATTTAAGGGTTTTTGGCGCACAAAGTTTGTTGCAAGTTTGTGCTCATTTGCACGATCGTGAGCACTTATTCCAAGCCAGTGCACTAGAAGCTGAGAATGAAGGGCAGATTCTGGATCTGTGTGATGTAAAAGGTCAGGCACAAGCGAAGCGCGCGTTGGAGATAGCCGCCAGTGGTGGCCATAATTTATTACTTTATGGTCCTCCCGGCACCGGTAAAACTATGCTTGCTAGCCGCTTGCCCAGCATTCTGCCCAAACTAGATGAGCGCGAGATGATTGAGGTCGCTACAGTTTATTCAGTTGCTGCGCAATCATTTATGCATTCGTGGCGGAAACGCCCGTTTCGCTCGCCGCATCACACCGCTTCAGCCGCCGCTTTGGTTGGAGGAGGCAGTAATCCAAAGCCTGGTGAAGTTTCGCTCGCCCATTGTGGTGTGTTGTTTTTGGATGAGCTACCTGAATTTCCACGCGCTGTATTGGAAGTATTGCGCGAGCCTTTGGAAAGTGGGGAGATCCGTATATCCCGTGCGCGTGCGCAAATTTGTTTTCCTGCTCGATTCCAGTTGGTAGCCGCGATGAATCCTTGTCCGTGCGGCTATTTTGGTAATAACGATAATCGGTGTCGTTGACAAATACATCGTTATTTACGATTGAACATCGTTAAAATGTACTGTGATAAGATTAATTTGTACCGAGTATTGATGAGGCCTTTACGACGTATATTCAGATAGCTCATGCTAGTAGTTTCACCCGTTACCCTTAAGAATGGATTGGCTTGCATGTTTAATTCTTTTAATATTGTTGATAGGCTGGATAAAAAGCTTACTGATATACTTTGGATAATTGTAAGGGGATAGGTCAGTTTTAGGAGCTTGAAATTTTAGTACCCTTAAAATGTCTTACTGTTCAGCAAAGCCGTCAGTGGAGTCGTAAAGTGGAATTTCTACATTCTGGAACACATCGCGCAGGGTTTTATCGAAACCGTGAAACAGCGCGCGCTGAGTCAATAGTCATCAAACACAATGCTGCTAATGGTCCAGCTCGCCCGGTTGAATCTGCAGGCCAAGTAAAAGCCCGCATGGAGGAAGTGTTACGTACCCAGGGAAACAGACTAACGCGCTAGCGCATTTCAGGTGGGCGCATTTTGCCATCCGACTTCGCTATCTCGACACGTTTAACCATCGGAGGCATATAACTGCAACTGCAACTGCCATTACAGCCGCTTCATCACTACTACGAGTGGCTCCGCCCCTGGGCCTTGCGTTGATACTCACACCTTACGGGGTTGCCTTTCGGTTTCTCTTAACATCAGCACGACAGCTTCCCTGGTTCCTCACAAAAGCCAAATAAGCGTTCAAGAAATGAAGTGTTAATGTATGCTTTTGGCCGGCTATGATGAAAAATTAAATTCCGTAGAATCAGAAGTATGAATACGTTAATAACTTTAAGATAAGCTAATCATGACTGTGATGCCAGGCCTCGATATTCGATACTTTTCGATAAATGATTTCTTAATGGGGTTCCAGAACATTTCCGCCAAATGTTCCGGAACCCCAGAAAACTGAATTAATCTAAACGCTGCCAAGTTTATAGTGATGTCGTCTCTAAAGATTTGTAGGTATCCCAAAAAGCCTCTTTGCGTCTCCTATCTGCTTATCAGTGGGCCATGCTCCAGTACCGGCGCAAAGTCGAGCCAAGTAAGATTCACAACGGGCCACTTCGTTGACGCCCACATGTATGGTACTGCCGTCGGCCTTTGCATATGTCACTCGCGAGGCATTCGCTAACATAAAAGCAAAAGAGCCATTTGCTTTTTCCATGTCGTCAGACATGTCATTTTGAAAACCATCAATAAAAGCGTAACATAACTGATTCAATTGAATTGCGTTTGAGACCGAGCCCTCCTCCAAGGCAGCGCCTTGAGACTCTCGATATTGTGAGGAGTTAAGATTGGAGGCATCTGGAGTACCATGACTTCCGGTTCCAATATGTGCTCGATGGTGTGAGTGTTTCTCTTGATAAGCTAAACCGTTGTTCTCTAACGATCTTGCTTCGGAACTTTTCCCGCGTTTATATGGGCTCAACACGGCATAGCCAATCGTATGCTCCGATTCGTGAGTTTTTCCCGTTACACCAAATGCCTTTTGAATGGTGTTTTTGCTACCATGCCCAGCCAAATCATACTTTCTCTTTCTTCTATTCCTAACAGAAGATCGCGCGTTGCAACCGCTACATAAACCTTTCGCATATATTTTATTCACCGGAGTGCGGCACTCTTTACAGACAACTGATTTTCCCATGATGGTTCCTTGAATGTTACGTTAAGAATTCGGAATTCCACATGCTATAGAAGACACTAAGGAGAGGATAGGCTAAAGGCCGGTGCGTCATCGATTTTAGCCATAATAAATTCATTCTGACGCTTCAAGCATTTCTTGTGCTTAGAGCTATTTCGATTTGGCTATTAATTTGGTGAGCGCCCGCAATTCGGAAACAGAAACACTAATGCTCGTTGTGAGGTATTATCCGTAAGTCGAGTTTTGGTTAATTGCGCGAATTGGACGAAAATTTATTAAGAACGAAGAATTAGAAAACGCCCAACTACCAATCTTGATACCAACTAACAAAAAGCAATTCGAAAGCCAGAGTATTGGTAAATGCACGGTTGTGGTGATAATGGGAAATTTCGCTTAAATTATTAAAACATGCGTAGTATTAGGAAGGAAAAATAGTACAAGTCTCTCGGGTGATACCTGCATTAACGCCAATACTTTAGCCGGTAGATCTAAAGCTTGACGAGACCGCTTTTGGCCGCGACTGTGTGAAAACTAAATGTTAATTTTTAAACTAAATAAAAAACGCGTTGCTACGTAAATTTCTAACGATTTCAACTGTTACGAATCAGAAAGTATTTGACTCCTTTGTTCGACCAGTAATGTTGCGGCTATGCCTATAGGTCTATTAAGATTCTCACCGTCAGGTGATTCCATTAATAACTAAGGGAAAACAAACCCGAGGAGTTTGGTTTGATAAAGTTATTGGGAGAGGTGCGTCTTCGGCCCACACGTATTGGTTTTCTGGTATCGCCTTACGATCACGCGTCTGTCCGAACTATCATGCGTACAAATGTATGCCTTTGGGGTGGAATTCATAATCCAATTATTCCAATCTTCGACGAATGTCCTCCCGAATGGAATAACCACTCTTTTCAGCCAACGATTGACATTACTAGAGGATACATTAAGTTTTTTGAACCGGAGGTGTTCGTAGAATCCGTTCAGGGGATGCTTGAAAAAACAAGCTTAGGCTTTTTGAGGAATGACAAACATTATGCATCGTCAGCCGAAGCTCTCAGCAATTTTTTTGAAACAGAATATCACGGTAAACATGGACCGACATTTGGGCTAAATATAATTGACGTAATTATCGATGCCTTCCATTCCGAAAGAAAATTTGTACTTCGTGATGCTCACCCGTCGATAATCCCAGAACAATCTAGTGACGCATTCGCTGAACTTTGTATGGGGGCTTATCCAAGTGACCCGAGGATGCAATACCTGCAAACCGAGTTCAACCATACATTCCAGCCAACAGTAGTTTCGTCAAATAGTGAAACGTGGCTCAAGATATTTAGTGAACAGGCCATTACGCCATTATCACTTACCAGGTCACACCTTGAGTCATCCTATTATGGGTCGGATGAGCCCATCATTTTTATATTTGACCCTCAAAAAACAATAGATTTAATCGATGCATGGAACATGCGTGCTCAACACGCGCAATTCTATCCTGTGCCAGTATCATGGTTATCAGATTTGGCCGAACCGCTGAGCGAATTCATAAGACGCAATCACCGCCCGTTACGTAATAATAAAAACGGCGTTATGCACTATGTTACGGTGGAAGTATCCAGATCATTTTCAAGACAAAACGCGGAACAAGAAATACTGCCCTTCTTCTCCGCGCTACCGCGTGAGTCATTTCATTTTAAGTTTTGGAGAACCTCGATATGGGCCACAAATTATGACAACGACTACATAGTTCATCCTGAAAGATTGTCCGTAACCGCGAATAAGAAAAGCATAACAATAACCATTGACGTCGATAGTAAATCCAAAGAACTTTATTCAAATTTTGAGACGCTATCACCTGAGTTCGCAACCACCCATAGTGGAGCGCACAATCGCTGGGTAAACATTTTAACTATTCAAGATATCCAGAATGATGAGCGAATTGCATTGGGACTTCCCTTCAATACGTTTAACGAAGATTGGTTGCGGCCAGGCCTATCGGGATTTATAAATGGGCGCGAAGGATGGGTATTTTGTCAAAAATTTAAGGATTCTTCTCAAACGATTTACTTTTCTAAAAGCGATACTGCTTTTGCCAAATGGTTCAAATTAATGGGTATAGGTGCGGAGTTATCTGAACCAGGCCGAATTGCTAAGCAAATGTTTGAATCTCTGGGTGGATTTTGGGGGCTTAATCTTTTTGATGACAAAGATGCTATTATTTTTGTCAATAAAATTGCTAATCGTAGCAAAGTCAAAACCAATTCAGAAAATGAATTGATGGAGGAGTATTCAGGACGCGCTGCTCACATTGGTGAATGGCAAGCAATGATATCAAAACGCATAAATAACGGAGCCCATCGGCTGGTAGACTTAGCAGCATATATCGAACGTAATGTAATTCGCGTTGGACTTGAGACAGCATGTACTTATTGCTACGAACGTAACTGGAACAGTCTTGATGAAATCTCATATGAAATAAAATGTAGCAGATGCCTCCAAGTCTACTTATTTCCGCAAGGTGAGATACTCCCACATAATAAAAATTGGAAGTACAGAGTCATCGGCCCATTTGCTGCACCAGACTACGCGCAAGGAGCATACGCATCTCTACTAACCATACGTTTCTTCAATAACTTTCAACGTTCATCAGGGCGTCTTACGTTTACGACGGCGATGAATATTATTGCTGAGAATAAACGTTGTGAAATAGATTTTGCATTGTGGTTTTCTGCACAAACGTCATATGAAAAATATAACGAGCCACGGTTAATTATAGGAGAAGCGAAATCTTTTGCGAAAGAGGCAATCATCGAAAAAGATATCATGCAACTGCAATTGGCTGGCGAAATTATGCCAAACTCACTAATCGTCATTTCTGTATTAAAAACCAACTTCTCGGATGAAGAAAAAAAACTGCTGTCAAATTTCGTCAGTTGGGCAAGGGAGCCTCAAGACCAAGAAAAATATTCGCCGAAGCATTGGGTTATACTCCTAACAGGCACAGAGCTTTTCCATGAAAATTTTAAGCACGCATGGGAGGAAATGCCTGAGCCATTTTCCAAATATGCTGACTATCAGAATACCCGAAATCTTGAGGCATTGTCGAACGCAACTCTAGCAATTTATTTGGACTTGCCGGCCTATCGCGCAACTATAGGCAGCCAGCCGTAAGAGTTAGAGTGCGTGAAAATGAAATTAATTAAAATGGGTTGAATTTGAGCGGAGTTCCAGTTTAATGTAAGTGATTAAAGATTATTTTTCGCAAGATCGGCCAAAAGCAGGCGTTGACAAAATTTCACACTCCATACAAAAGAGTCGATTTAGGTAATTCTTTATTTTTTTACATACACTAGTTGTAGATTTAAATTTATATACATAACTTTTCAAGTGCTCTTTTAAATGAAACCCTAACTAGATTTCCATTTTGAGGGCAAATTATATGGCCTAACTCATAACGGCCTTCATTCGGGAAGTGTTCGCTATTTGCGGGTACGTTAATTGTTCCAATGTAGTTTCCAAGTACTCCTACAAATACTCCAAAGTTCGATGGCCCCGGAATTAAACCGACAATTGAACTGGGCTCTACCGCTTCACACAATAAGCGAAAAATTTTCAAAGGCTCTTCTTCAGTTTTTGAAAATCTGGAATCTACACGGGCATTAAGTGGAGTTAGCTTTTGATTCACCTCATTCGGCCTATTGTTCATGATTGTTCGAAATTCATGATGCTGCACATGATCCCTAAATTTTTCACCATAAGCAAAATAACCTGCAGATAAAGCTACTTTTGCAACAAACATTAAGTCAAGATCAATATCCACTTGAAGAGAAAGCTCAAGTGTGTTTTCGTCAGCTAGTATTTTCTGCTCCCGATGAGACCAGACTTTTACTCCTTCCAGTGCGTCAAATTTAACGTTTAGAGGGCTTTGTGTTATTGCGCACCTTGCTCTTTTAAATTCAACAAATGGTTTCTTATTGCTGTGCCCTCGTATGTCATATCTATTTCTTGCTCTTTTTATTAAATAGTCTTCAGCAAGTAATCCATCCAATTTCGATCCGACAGAAGAGTTTTCTATTTTAGAAACAGGAATTTCAAATGAATTAATTCCGCCCAAAGATAGAGGAAGAATATGCTCACTGCTGGTTTCTTCTTTAGCAATTTCTTTATCACTGTAGGGACAATATATCAAAGTGTAACTTTCCTTTCTGCGATAATGTCTGTACTTTCGGCTGGTTGAATCGTAGCGCAAAACCCGTCCGAACATGCGGTGTTATATCTAATTGAGAAACCCTGGCACATTTATCGGTTCAATATCAAAGATATACTTGATAATCCCTGCTTTCAAATTTTCATCAATGCCACTTCTAAAATTCATAATATTTGAAATCGATGCATCTTGTTGCAAATGGCGCTGCCAATGAACCTCGTCTTCCTGACCATGAAAAGAGAGCAACCTTGTTAATGCCATATGCGCAAACTTACAGGATTCCTCTTCGATAATGTTATGCATTATGACATGGCTGTCAGAATGTGTTTCAGTTGTGGTCAGGTCCCACGAATGGAATAGTTGCTGTGCGATTGGGGATAGTTTACTTATGATCCCACCGTCACCGTTTGTAAAGTACACATCATCGACTACCGTCTGCCAGTTTTCTTGCAAACCCTCATCTGTTTCAATGGTTTCTAAAAGCTTCTTTTTTTTGAAACTGAGGTGAACCCCTGAATTAACTTGCGGGGTGTAAGAGAAATCTCCAGCAACCTTACTCATTAAGCTATTTCGTATCGCTTCGTTAAAACTGAGGTTGAAGTTCTTGTTTGCTTTCGAAAAAACGTCCAAGTGCACGAGAGTCCAAATACCGTATTTTCTCCACGCAATTAAAACTGGTAATCCAAGTAAATTACCGTAAGCATTCAATTTAGAAACATAATCTGGTCTGAACGACAAAACATTTTTTTCCGAAGACTTAACTTCAATTAAAACAGTCGTTTCTCTCGCACCACGAACACGAAAATTGGCAAGTAAGTCTGGAACCTGAAACGATTCCTTCGAAGAGATTGGGTACTGTTGTTGATCTAGCTTATGTATCAAATTGCACTGCCCAAGCCAGCCACAGATAATTGAAAACTCATCCTCTAGTGGAAGACCAATATTTAACCTCTTAACCCTATCCGCAATACTTGCAGCCTCTGCAGTCCATCCAAGCTGCTCAAGGGATTCATGAATAAGTCGTTCGAGGTCTAAAGGTTTATCTTTCAATCTGGGCTCCTGTCAGAAAAAATTATTACAGAGTATAAACGGCCAACGACTTGATTAAAAAAAATAGTTATCGAAGAGTATAACTTCGCGATTTCAAAAGGTGTCTTTTCGTCACCCAAATAGAGTTATATATTTATGTGGGTAAACAGCCTATTATTTAATAAAGAAATAGTGGGAGCATTTTAATGGGTGTCTTACAGATGCTGGGGTTAAGCCCAAGTAAGAGTGACTATAAGCTGCGTGAGTTAGTAAAAAACTCCTATGATTCTGTTCAGGTCGTTGGTCGGGGCACTGTCAAAATTGACCCGAACGAGGTGAGCAGCTCCGAGCAATTCAAAAAAGCAAGTGTGTTGGCTAAAGCCATCGTTTCACGAAACAAACGTTAATCGTGCTACGTAAATTAGACAAGGCGAGGAAGAGGTCAATAGGTTCATACTTAACGACCATAGAGGAAGGCCACTGGTTGCATAACTCAAGCCGACATCGAAACGTGTCGGAAGATCAGGTTAGCGAGTAGAAAAAGTTAATGAGCTTACGTAGTCTACGCCGATACTTAACAAATCTGCCCTGCTTATGAGCTAACGATCGCTCTCCCTTTTGTAAATAAGTAATTTTTTACTGATTTGATGCCTTGCTGAGAGCGGACATAGATGCGCTGATCTAAATCATTTAGTAGACGCACTAACTTTCTGTGTCAGGCCAGTTGCCGGCTCTACTAAAAAGTAGATCAAATCAAAGCGAGTTTGAAATTCACGTAAGTCTTCAAGCAACAGACTGTCGAGAAAGCACTTAGACTCGAACATGGTTTAACATTTCCTGCAGTTGTTGTGTATTTCCCTTAATAACTTAATTTCTACATCAGCAGTTTTGGGTTGTGAATAGCGATGTAGTTGTCAGAAAAATTATAGGGCAAATAGATGTTGGCACTTTCAGAAAACAATAAATCTTTTACTTGTAGATTCTTTCCGTTCTTCCAGATCCTTCTGCAACTCCTCTAATTTAGCGTACAGCTTTTTGCAAAATGTCACCTGATAAAACTTTTGCGGAACCGTTTTATGGAAACGCTCGCATATGCCATTTGTTCGTGGCGATTATTGTAGTTTTTGTCGATGATAACGTTCAATTTTGCCCCTATCAGAAGTGACACTGTCCATCAGTGTAACTCCGGTTTCATAACTATTTTATCGAGTAATGAAACATTGCGGTCATCACCTGACCGGGGGTCGCTTCAGGCGGAGTGCGCCAATGCTGAACTTCGCGGCCAAAAAAGATAGTTGCATCACCAAAAGTACCTCTGATTTCCGCACCATCAGGCATTCCATTATTGAGGCACAAAAGTGTTCTTTCTGACTCAAATTGATAAGAATCATGTAGATAAATCGCTAGAGTCAAATCGCATTCATCGCGGTCCCTGTGCGGAGGTAATACGGCATTTTCGGGATAAAAGGAATAGTAACAATAGCTTGGCTTCAGTTTTAAATTGAGTAACACTTCTAGAGAGTTTCTAAATAAATAGCTGAGTGCTAGACCGAGCTCATCATTATGTAAACCATAACTGGCTGGGCTAGGATATGGAATGAAGCGAAAGTGGCCTTTATCAAACTTATCTTTTATATATGATACAAAAAGCTGCAAACTAATTGGATTAAAAAGGCATTTTATAAAAAAGGAAGCTTTTGGAGCAGTCGGAATAAGTAAGGCTTGGGAAATTGATGCCAAACATAATTCATCGCGTAGAATCTCAAATAAATCTTCCTTCATATCTCACCAACTTATAATGTCCTTACAGAGCCACGATACAAAAACCACTTTTGAACCAGACAACACTGGGTGGGCACCATGCAGCAATTCAGGAAAAAAGATAAGATAATCCGGAGCTTTTATTTTTGGGGTCAAATCAATTTCCGGGAAATAGGTTTCACCACCTGAATAACCAACTGACAAATATTTAATGATTGTTAAAACTCGTTCGGGATAAGTTCGTCCTGAATCAATATGCGGTAAAAAAAAGTCACCCGTTTCGTATTTGACAATTTGACTACCTATGATTTTGTCGAATCGAACGTTGAAGTGGTCTCGGGCAAGTGCAAAAATATTGTTTCTAATTTCTTTTTCTATCAGGTCATATGCATCTGGTATGAAGCTTTTGTCAATTACCTTCGCCTTTCTAATGCTTCCATCCGAAACAACTTCTTTTCCTTTGTAAATTTGAGCTTTCTCCCAGCGCTCGTCATTCAAATCATTCCAATTGAGATCTATATGGCTGGAGCCGCTAATTGAAGCGACTCCATCGTGAAGAAATTTAATTTGCAGTGCAGATAACATTACCCAACGTTCGGCTTTGGAAGAATTGGAACATCGGTCGTTGCGCCATGTAGTTCATCTACGGTGGAAAGTGTGAGGCCGTTTAAAAACTCGTCACTAACTTCTACCCCGTGGTTTCTGCATAGCGTGGAAATCGCTGCTTTAAACTCAAGATTAAACCGTGGTATAGACTTTAATTGCGCTCGAATATGAAGGGCTTCGTTTCTAGGGTTACTCATAAACGCTCCTTTTGCAGGTTGTGGGTAGTTATACGATTTGAGCAACGTTAACTCATCAGCAATTGAATTGGTAGCGATATTTTTTGTTCGAATGCGATTAGGATTTTTTCGCTTATAAGGTATAAAAGATGAAGAATGAGCGGTAGGCCATCCGAATTACGCGTGTTGAAACTAACGCCGACGCTACGCGCACATCAGAGCAGTTTAGCTCTGAGCAAAAAGCGAAAGATTCCACTATCCGCTACATCAGAAGCCGCCTTGACATGCTAGGGCATAAGCCAATGCGCAAAGATGAATTAAAATTTGAGATAATTTAGTAACAGGTGCGAAGCATTAACTAAATAATTTCGAAATGCACGCTATGCAAATGTGAGTAAAATATCGGAGCGCTTTTCAATAAGGAAATGTAAAATCTGTTTTGGATTAAATTGGCGCTCATTAGATTTAAAAGTTATTGCGGATAATAATTTCTTCAAACATAGCTTGTTAAACGAAATGTTTTTCTATGCAATCTCGTATGCTGCGATTGCGGTCGGACATGCTGTATTCACATCATTTGCAAAGACCGCGATATCGTTTGCTGAACGGTGGTTACCTATAGAAGCTCTACTGAACAACCAGGTTAAGCAGCTCCCTAGAAACGAAGTCATATTGGTCCCTGACTTAGCTTCGTTGCGCCCCAATTAAATCAAACCAGATGAGTGTGATGCAATCGTAAAATGAAAATTACCCACGTTACTTTTGATCTCTTTGGAACGCTTGTTAAATTTGGTGTACAACACCATCCTTTCCGGCAACTCCTCAAATGGGCTCGCGAAAATGGCCGCTCGGTACGGCCTGACGATGCACGAAGGGTCATGACCATTAACGGGGGTGTTGAAGCAATTAGTTATGGTTTGGGAACAAATCCACCTATTGAGTTGATCCGTAAACTCGAAGAGCAAATTAGTGAGGAGCTGTCTAGCCTGGTACTATTTGATGATGTCATTCCAACGCTTAATCAAATACAAGCTCGTGGTATTGAAATCGGGATTTGCTCAAACTTAGCTCAGCCATATGGTGCTGTTATCGGTAAGTTATTGAATGATTTTGGTCTAGAGCAGTTCCTCAGTTACGAATTAGGAATCATCAAACCTGAGGCTCAAATATACGAATCTATTTTAAGGCGGTTTAATTGCGGAGCCGCACAATGCTTATTTATCGGTGACACGTTTGAGGCGGATTATGCCGGCCCAAAGGCTGTAGGTATGAAGGCATTACATCTAACCCGTAGTCATACCGCTTTGTCGCACCAAATCAGTTCATTAACTGAAACATTAACTTATTTGGATGAGGATATCTAATGAAACGACATTATCAATAATTTGACGCACGTTAAGTTGCGACTTAGTTGGGCATGTGATTTCTGGAACGGATGCCATCAATTTAGATAAAATATGGTTAAAGGAGTTTTTCATAAGTAACATCAAAAATAGATCTTCAGAATAAAATTCCCAATCCGGCCAAGAGCAGACATTCCGCGTTAACGACGAATTCATCGGTCGCTAAAGTCGGGTCGCTGAAAACCACTGATTAGGCTCTATTTCATGCCTTTTTTATGGGTTTTGCTGAGAAAGCGGGTCGACACAGAAAAGTAAGGACTCTAGGTCTGACTGTGTTGGCACCCTGTCCTCATCGATCATGCGCACGAGTGCATTGCGCATAATTATATAAGTTTGAACAAGCGGTTCAGTTTCAACGTCTTGCGCGGTATGTGCTGCGACGGACCTTTGGTTGTACAGCTTGAGTACCTGCTTATAAATCTCCAGTCGAGCGGCTCCCGGTTCTTCAAGATAAGACGCGATAAGTGCCGCTACACGAAAACGAAGCTCACCAGCTGAGGGCGCAAAGAGTTGCTCCAAACCACCCCAAAGTGCGAGCATTGATGCCGATGCCCGACCACGCAGTGTGGCTGAATCGAAAGCTTTGAAGGCACTGTAAAACTTTGGATTGCGATTTAGGAGGTGCCCAGCAGAAATCCATTTTTCCGCAACCCATGCTAAGTGGTTAACATCCAACGTGGAATTTGCATCCTTGGCTGGACCAAAAATCCGACCTTCCGTCTCGAATGGAGTAAGTGTTGGCTCTTCTTTGGAATTCGGAATGTCACGGAAAGATCGATTCGAGATCACAGGGACAGACAAGTACGGAAATCTCGCCAGCCTCATAAGTGCAGCAATCCACCAAATGATTTCTTTCGCATCGAACGATTCTCCCAGCGTTGTTTTGTTTGGAGCACGTATTTCAATTTCAATATCATAATTAAAGCCCCCTTTGGCGGCTTTCCACGGAGCTGGGTGATAGCCCTCCGGGCCTGGAGGAGCAAACGCCATCATGTTGGCCGAGAAGAGATGTGAGTATATCTGCCGAAGTTCTACACCCTCCCCAATTACGAAGGACTCAACAGGCAATTTAATTCCAGCGATGCCACCGTATAGATAGTTTGGTTCCTCGTTCGCGTTTTTGCTCATTCATAAATTCCAGTTAATGCAGGCTCGGACTTACTAATAACGCCGAACTAAGCCGTGGTGTTTAAGTTGATCAACTTCGATGAATATCGCAAGGTAAGACAAAAGGGAAGTGCACTTAAGGCTGTTATTTTAGTCGCGTAGTCTAGATGTTTTTTCGAGCCGTGAAGTATGAAGTGGGATTATTTAAAAATCGATATACCCCCTTCGTAAATGACATAATAAGATAAAATTGTGGCGTCTCATAAGTAATTCTGCAAAGTGGTTTATATTATAAAATATCTAGTATCGAAACGTTCGGCTAAAGCGGACATTAAGTTTCCCAATTGACAGACAGAAAAAACCATAGTCATTCGAAAAGTCACCAAGCCTCCAGAGGGAAAAATATGCGCAGAAAGCATGAGCAGTCACTTATCGATTTGTTTGTTAAACATCTTCACAGAGTTGGCTCGTTGAATGGGCGAAACACCTACCAATTTTCATTGGACGGGCAGGACGCAATCCTCGGCGCGGACTATATATTCACAACCGATACAAGCTTCGTCCTCGTTGAGTTCAAGTATGAAGAGCTTGATCTGCCGTCAGAAGGCAAAAAGGAATTGCGCAAACTAATGTGCGAACTTTTAAGCGAAGATTATAAAGCACTCGATAAAAGCTTAATGTGTCATTTCGTAGCTTGGTCCAAAAAGCAAGAGACGCGAGAATTATATTTTAACCGCTACTACCCAGAGATTTGCAATCAGAAAATATTTCCCGGAAGCATGCTGTTAGCAGATAACAAGGATTCTTCAGGAAGAATGTACGCGGATATTTTAATCACCGATTTTCTGAATGGTATAGTTGGAGCGAACTTTAATGTTTTTAAGCAATACACTGATTGGCTGTTGTCGTTAGGAGAGACAGGCGACGGTGGAATTGAGGTAATGCTAGACAATCCGGAGACCAATCAATTAGAAATAATTGAGTTTAGCGATCTTGATATGCTCAACGATTGGCTTATTAAAAATGATCCGTCATCAGCCCCCTCATCTTCTTATGATCCATGGTAACCGTACGAGGATAAAATTTACTTACTAGTTGCACTAAACTTTCACTCTAAGCACTGCAGGCCTTCGTAAAGCAATAAAAAAGCAAATAGCTAATTTACGCTGCTGCTTTTTCCCCCTGGTTTTTTTAAGAGTTTCTGGCCCAGTTCAGCGTTCCAAATCTGACGTCAAAATTGGCCAACATCAGACATTCGAGGTTGCATTGGCGTTTGGTAATTGGCCGGCCTGAGTGGAAAGAATTAAGATTTATTTCTCATTTTTTACCGCGAAGAATTATCTACTAGAAGTTTCAAACGTTACAAACGCTAACAAATATAGTGTGAGTGTGTAAGTGAACCCTGGGCGTCTAAAAAGCTCTCCCACAGCATTCTTATCGCCTAGATAAGAAAAAGTTAGTAGAAGAGCAAATGTTAAAATTAAACAAGCTAGCCAAATTCCTAAATTAAGAAGATCTTCTTTAGGTAGAAGGTATTTAAACCAAATAACAAAATCAATCCAATACCAAACCAATCCATAACTAATTAGCCCAAGAATCGGAATCGATAGTGTTTTGACGGATATTGGCTCTATTAATATTTCTTGTCCACAAACTAGTAAGCTCAACGATAGCGTTATAAAGATGTTCAGGAGAAAGAAGGGTTTAACGTTTCTAATTGCAGTTAAGACGTCGCTGATCATGTTGTAAATCTCGATTGGTCATTAATTTCGTCAAAAATATAGTTAGCTCACTTTATCTTTAGGTCTTCAATAATTGAATAATTTCTAGTCTGCTTAGAACTTGGTGAGCGCTCGTGTTCTAATGTCTAAAATTTATCGCTTCTGCATAGTCTGCCAAAGCGAGATCCTTACTGCACCCATTTAACTTCTCCGTTAGTTAAATGAAAATGACTGCAACAGCCGGTCTTTTTCCATAGTGATGGTTTAAAAGTTACAGAACCATTAGGCTCTACAAATAAGTCCCAGCAAGGATCGCGGGAAGTCAGTAAATTCATATGTAAAGATTCACCACAACCACAAGGGCAGCGTAGGACAGATAGGAACGGGGTTTTCTTGCCGCCCAAAATATAAACTTTATAAAGTTCTAGCTTTTTAGGGATGTCAGGAACATATTCACTTTCGTAGAGTTTTTCTTTATCGAAAAACCAAGCCGCAAAACTATTAAATTTATTAACGATAAATTTAATCATTTATCGCTCACTTAATTCTGGCGAATTTAGCAATGGATCAATATCACCAAGCCCAACATAGCTTATTAACATTTCGCATTGCGCTGTTTCACCAGATTTGAGCAATAGCATATCTGTGAGACTCACTCTGATTTGAGCCATATCCTTATTGCTAACTCTCTTATAAGGGTGGATTCTTGACAAGAAATTATCGACGGTCAAAGAGGAAATTAAAGCATTTACAGTAATCACCGCAGGGCGATCAATATTCACGCCGTCGATGTAACCATCCTTCCGCTGCGATTCATAAGTTTCTGGATCAGTTCTATATAATGAAGCAGCTTCTAGTTGTTTCAATGTATAAACGCCGCGGCTAAAAAGGCTTGATTTGCCTGGCTGAATGTAATGACATTGCATACATGCCGTTGATATTCCTCCATCTCCATCTGATACTAGTTTTACACCGACATCGAAATACGGTAAAAGATAAAATGTTGCCAGCTTGTTTAGCAAGTGCCGTCCATCGACAGAGTCCATGCAACCAAAGATCACATCACAAACTGATAACGCCTTGACAACTTGAGGATCAAATAAATCTTTATAGAAAGCGTTCACTACAGTTCCAATGCCAACGTCATTAATTGCATCCTCATGCATGTAGACCTTCGGTTTATTATCAGCAACATCTTTCGCTTTGCTATTAGTGATCCTATTAAGATTTCCATCATTTAATGTTTTTGGATCGACCAGCACGATACTCCCAACTCCATTTCTGACTAATTGTTCGATTACCTGACTGCCAGTTCCAGAACAGCCCACAACGCCAACTTTTAGGTTTCTAAGTTGGTTGAACGTTTTATTTCCGAACGTTTGAGATATACGCTTTGAAAATGTTGGCAAGTCTTCATCCAAAGAAATATTACTATGTAATAGATCGTTAAATTCATGGCCTATTCTCCAAAATGAATTTATAGGAGAAAAATTTCCTAATTTATCGACAGTACGACCAATTAGCTTACCGTCCGCTAAAATTATTACACTCGCATTCAAATTATTTGAGTCTAACCAAGAGTATATTTTGGGAAATAAAGCGCGATCAGAAATATCATCTGTCTCTGAAAAACTTGCGTAGCCGGTTGGATGGCTATGAAACTTAATAATCCCAAACTTATTACGCTTTGCTTTTTCCAACACAGGCTGAAGGATATTGGAACTCCAAGTAACCTGGTCAACTTTTCTGATTGAGCAGGCCTCATAAGGAACAATAATTATTTCATTAACAAGCAATTTTTGATCCTCCTTAAATTCTGCTCTGCCGCAAAGGGCAAAAGCGACGGCCTCCTTGCCGTCACCAGAATGTAAGTGTTGGATCAGTTGATCGTAATGCGTTTCGGTAATTCGAATAGATATGCTCATCGCCTTACCTCTACTTATCTAATTCGGTGATTAACCAAGTATGTATGGCCGCAACGTGTGTTCCAACATTGTCCAATCCCGGGCGCCATGGATTTTCACTTGTCCGATGCCTGGACCATCGTTGCCATTCCTTTCCGTCAAAGATGTCAGAAGATATAGCATTAATCGGTTTACCGTTAGCTCGTGCAATTGAGGGGAAAAAATATGCCATGTCGATTTGCGATTCGGGATATCCCGACTCAATACGCATGTTCACTACAACGGTGTTATTGGTGTAACCAACAGGAAGCGGCAAGTCATGGATAACCACTCGACGTACACCAGCGTCAATAACAGCTTCCCATATAAGGTTTAAACCGTTCAGAAACATTTCGTCGTTTGCCGGAAGGCGAAATTGCCGACGCACCTCCAATCCTTCAGTCATGTCTCGGGGAATTGTGATAAATCGCTCAATACCGGGGCAGGAAAAATCAACTTTTTCATCGAGGGTTACAATTTTGGTTGAGCCGTCTTTGGATAGTTGATAAAGGTCGTACTGTTCAGGATTCTCCTTCCCAGCTAGAAGCAAAATATCTCGCCCGGTTTTTTTGGAAACGTGAACAATATATTTTTCATCATCGATACGGATTTTATATTTGTGCGCAGAATTTACATCATCGCAGTGTTCGCGATCGGTAGGCTCACAGTTAACGTTATCGGTAATAGTCAAAATAGACCAATTTGGTCCAACAATAATATTTTTATTGTCTGGCAAAATCACATCAGACAATCCATCAATATCCACGATAAATTTAAGCTGATTATTATCAAGTATATTTTCAAGATCACGGGTTGTGATTTTGATTTTCTGAAATGCATTGCTTTCTGTATAAAGTACACCATTTAAAAAGAATGGTATTGGAGTATGAAGTGGAAAATTACTGGATGTGTTGTTACAAAACTTCTGTGATACAACCAATCGCTCCCCACCTTTGACAATAAGCACATCATCAGGATGAATGGGCATATCAACTTCATTGCTGACGTCTACGGATAAAGTGTAATTTTCTGGGGAGATATTACCAAGGCGATAAAGCTCGTCGCCAGTTTGTAACCCTGGAAAAATTGATAAAGATTGATTCTGTATAAATATTGATACGTCAAATTTGGACATAATATGGCCCTCTTAGTTGACCAAGAAAAAATTGTGTATTGGTTCACTTGACTAAGAGGATGCCTAAAACGATACTAGAGGTTCTCACGCCGCCTAGATCTGATTAGGCATCCAAAGGCAAGTGGATGTCTTATCTATTTGCCTTTACTTTTTCTCACGCCTCACTCCCTTAAATCGTTCTCCATCTTTCTTAACGTCCATGAATTGGCCGGTACCCGTATCTCGCTTCACCCATAATCCTGACGGAGTTTGAGTTTGCGAGCGGTCGCGGACTGCGCCATGTCGTCTATCATCACCACTTTTACCATTAGTAGCCATAAGGCCTCCTATATAAACCACAAGATATTGTTATAGCTAATCAAATCCAACACGACATATTGATCAAATTGCAATTTGTGTAGCTACCACCTATACTAATTGTAGGTCATCAAGTAGTCAACAATTAGCGCCAATATTTGGTATTTTTGTGAATTAAATCCAATTACAATAAAAATATGGCCAAGGTAAATATTGTGATCAAAAAACATACATTTGATAGTTTGCAAAGAGAGTACGGGGTGCGTGAAGCCGAGAGGCTCGCTTTTATTGACTTTGTTTTGCAGTTCAAGGGCGCGTTGAGTCGAATTGACTTAACTGCATTTTTTGGATTGAAAGAGGCAGCGGCCTCAAAGGCAATTGCTCAATATAGGGAGCTCCGCCCTGATAATGTTGAATATGAAAGGAGTTTGGGGAAAAATGTCATCGTACGCGCATCATTCGACCCATTAATTCATTTGGAATCTGAAGTAGCGTTGGGGATGTTGGCGAATGGGTTCAACAAAAATAAACTTCTTGAAGATTCCTTGTTGCCATATGTCCGTATTGGGAATATTTCTCAAAAGCTAAATGTTGAATTTGTCTCTAGAATAACCCGGGCAATCAGTGAAAAATCTGCAATTAGTTGCAAATATTTTTCCGCTACAAGTAGCAATCATGGCGATAGAACACTATTTCCTACCGCAATTTTTTATGATGGGATGTCTTGGATGTTTAGGGCATATCATAAAAATTTGGAAGCAAATACAGGCAGCTTTAAATGTTTTAATTTTTCTCGACTTGTTTCAGTCACCGAAATGTCAAAAATGTATGCTAACAAGGGAGAAGATCTAAACGCCGATAACGATTGGCATCTCACGACGCCGATAGTCCTTAAAATCCATCCTTATCTGAAACCGGATCAGCAAGCTATATTACGCTACGAATATGGTGTAAATCCGGATACAGACGAATTTGTCATAAATACGAAAGCAGTTTTATTTTATTATTTGGCCAAGCAATGGAAAATTGACGTTCGTTCAATTGTCACCGCCCCGCTTGATACAAGTGCAGAGTTTTACAACTTCCACCTACAAAATAGAAGCACACTTGAGCATCTCCATTGTATGGAAAATGTTTTTAAAATATTTCCATCATGAAATATTTCAAAATTTATTACAGGCGACACAACGAATTAATCAACAAATCGCTCCGTCAGTTGGAAGAAAAAATTGACAGCTTAAAAGATTTAGGCGGGCATGTTACTTGACGACGAATCAAAAATAGTTTTTACATTCGGAAAATCTAATTTGTTTATTTTGAAGAAATTTTCAAAATGAAAAGGCCAGAGGGTTTTTTATGCTGGTCTTCGAAGAATAAAATCTATTTTTCTTTATGTCTGGCGATAGAGCTCAATAGAGAGAGTTGCTTGATTGATTTTATCAATCCCCAAAATTATTTTTTGATGATTCTTGTATATTTGATGCCAGTCGACAATGTATGCAGCTGACGTGAAACATTAACGTTTTTAAATTAAATTTAGAAATACTATTTAACCTAGTTCAGTAATATCGGATTTAACCATCTTAAATCTATATCAAACCGACCCTACCGGCTATTTATACTCCTATCTCATACCGCTAACTCACACAAGCTGTGCTACATTCCTAGTTATGGGAAGCCTAACGAATAATTAACTACCGCCGACGTGTGGTTCCAAAGGATCAAAGCATGAAGCTTCAGACACTGCGTCTTTCAAATTTTCAGTCCTTTGGCCAAGAGCCAGTTGCGCTTGAACTCAGTTCCAACACTTATTTAATAGGCCCAAACGGATCTGGAAAAACCGCGAGCTTGCATGCCTTGTGCCGCATGTTTGCGTTTGATCCTTCACTTCGACGGATTAAAAAGTCTGACTTTCACGTCCCGTGTGACGAAATAGACGCGCCCAAAGAAAGAAAACTTTGGATCGAAGCCGATTTTGTTTTTCCAGAACTCATAGATGGAGGGGAGAGTTCAACAGTTCCTCCTCATTTCAATCACATGCGCCTGGACGATCCCGACGGCTTACCGCGAGTTCGCTATCGGCTAACAGCGACTATTGGTTTAGATGGTGACATTGATGAATCACTTGTTTACATACTTGATCTTGCACCTGATGGATCACCTTTAACCTTTGCACAAGTCCCACGAGCTGAACGCAATCACATACATGTTCATTATTTACCTGCAAGACGAGACCCGGCCGATCATATTACTTATAGCGCCAATGCCCTCCTCGGTCGTATGCTTCGTGCAGTTAATTGGGAGGCGGAACGGGCTCAGGTTACCGAGCTAACGGATCAGATTAGCGAAAGCTTAGCGGAGAATGCTTCTGTAAACCTAGTTACTCATACCCTTAAAAAAACCTGGGCAGATCTCCATAAGGGTAGCTTTTTTGCGGACGCAAAAATTACTTTTGTATCCAATGAAATCGAAGCGCTACTTCGCCATCTTTCCATTTCGTTTTCACCTGGGCACGACGAGGCATTAGTCGACTTTTCGCGTTTAAGTGATGGGCAGAAATCAATGTTGTATCTGTCACTAGTTTTATCCTCTCAAGCCATTGGCAGAGCAGTGCTGATGGGGGATAAATCGTTCGATGTAGATAAGCTTCGTCCGCCCGTTTATACAATAGTCGCTGTCGAGGAGCCAGAAAACAGCTTGTCTCCCCATTATCTCGGACGGATCGTAACGGCTCTTACTAATATCACTGCAAAAACCGATGCTCAGGCGATAATAGCAACACATGCACCTTCGATGCTTCGGCGAATAGAACCGGAACAAATACTGTATTTACGGCTGGCAAAAAGCCGTTCAACAATCGTAAGCAAAATTTTATTACCACCAGTGGCTGATGATGCCTACAAGTTTGTTAGAGAAGCCGTCCAGGCATTCCCTGAGATATATTTCTCGCGCTTGGTAGTGCTTGGGGAGGGTGCTAGTGAGGAAATTGTCCTTCCAAGGTTGATGAAAGCCAAAGGATCAGCAGTCGATGAATCGGCTGTCACAATTGCTCCGTTGGGCGGTAAGCATGTTAATCATTTTTGGCGATTGCTCGCCGGGCTGGAAATACCGTTTTTTACACTTCTCGATCTCGATGTCGCAAGATATCAAGGTGGCTGGGGACGCTTCAAGTATGCAAACGACCAGTTGCAAGCACATCAGCCAGAAAACATTTTAGCTGCTAATTATGGTATACCAGCTTGGAACGATAATTCATCCAAAGTCAGAGTTTATACCAAATATCTTGTCGCATTTGAAGAACGAAACGTCTTCTACTCCTATCCGCTGGATCTTGATTTTGCAATGCTAACAAGCTTTCCTGTTGCCTACGATGCAAAGCTGACGAAGGGCTTACCAAACACCTCAACGATTAAATCAGTGCTGGGTAAAAGCCATCACGATTCGAACCAATACACGGAGAACGAATTAAAATTGTTTGCTACCTACCATAAGCGTTTCAATCTTGGTAGCAAGCCGGCCGCACATTTAAATGCCCTTTCGAAACTTTCGGATGACGAGTTATTTATTTTTATGCCTCCCTCTCTTAGTCGACTCACTGATGCGATCATTGCGAAGTTGGCGGAGTTACCAGAGTGATTGATATAGAGGCCTGGAGGCCCGCAGATGACCTTATTCTTGAACCGAACGCTTATAGAGCTGTGATTGAGCCAGATCGATGCCTAGCCCTCACCGCAGGACCAGGAGCGGGCAAAACAGAAACGCTTGCTCAGCGGGCAGATTTCCTACTACGAACTGGCATGTGCCGCTATCCAAAGCGAATCCTCGCCATATCTTTCAAAGTGGACGCGAGCCGAAACCTAAAAGAACGAGTTCGTCGTCGATGTGGTGCCGATTATTCTGCAAGGTTTGATAGCTATACTTTTCACGCTTTTGCCAAACGTATTATTGATCGCTTCAGGCCTGTGCTAGTTGGGGAAGATGCATTAGAGCCTGACTACAAAATCGGAAGCTCGAAAATTTTGCGGACACAAATAGAATTCAAAGATCTATTGCCGCTAGCGGTTAAAATCTTGGAAAGCTGCGTAGTTGCTCGTAACGCTATACGCCTAACCTATAGCGACGTTTTTTTAGATGAATTCCAAGACTGTACAGGTGATCAATATGAGTTGTTGAAATTAATTTTCGAAGGCACAGCAGTAAGGCTGACTGCAGTTGGTGACACGAAGCAAAAAATCATGGGTTGGGCGGGTGCACTCGACGGAATCTTTCAAACGTTCGCCACTGATTTCAATGCAATTCCATTAAATATGTATCGCAATTTTCGATCCCAACCACGTTTGTTAAGAATGCAAAATGAAATTATTCGAGTCCTTGACCCAACGTCTGTTATGCCGGACGAACAGCTTATTGGGGATGAAGGAGAAATCCATGTAATGAACTTTGAAACAAGTCAGCAAGAAGCTATTAACATTTCAGATTTAATAAGTAAGTGGATTACTACTGAAGGAATTTCACCTTCGGAAGTTGCAGTTTTAATCTCAAAGCAACCCGATCTTTACACAGAAAACCTAATGCTCGAACTGGCAAACAAGAAAATTCCATTTCGCAACGAACAAGATATGCAAGACCTATCTTTAGAGCCTGTTGCGCGTTTGATCGTAGATTATCTTACGGTGATCTTTGGTGCTCGTGAACCCAAGGCGTGGATTAGACTAATGAATAGTTTGACACCTTTTGCAGATGAGGATATCCAGGCAGATTTTCTCCAAATTTGGCAAAATTTCGTAAAAGTAGAGCGGGGGAAAGCTCTATTGACTGAGCTGATTGATAATAGCTTTGCAAAACGCTGGGAATGCGTTAAAACAATGTTGGAAAAAATAGGTTTGAATACGATAACGTCATTATCCCCGGACTATGAATCGAAGACTCGGTTAAAGGAAGTGATACGCGACACGCGAAACCACCTTGAAAAATTGACAGATGCGCACAAAGACGTTGCAACAGCATTGGCAAAATTCTCAGACGATCAGTCTGTGCGAATATTAACTATACATAAGTGTAAGGGACTGGAGTTTCATTCCGTCATCATCATGGCGGTAGAGAATCAGATTTTTTTTGGCAACAGAGATGAAAACCGCTGCGCATTTTTTGTTGGAGTATCACGAGCAAAAAAACGACTAATGTTGACTACATGTAATCAAAGAAGTTTACCAAGCGCTGCAGTACGAAGATGGGATACAGAACGCACGCCAGTCACTGAATTTATTGCCTATGCAACACCATTTGTGATGTAAAACTTCAGTTTTGGCTGGAATAAACGGAACATCAATTTGCACGAGATTAAAATGGTTGAGATTGCTCCGCCTGTCAAAGGTCTTCCATTAGAAGAGTTTTTAAATAATGTTGCTGCAGCGATAAAGCAAGAGCTACCCGGAACATATTGGGTACGAGCTGAAATACTTAATTGCAGTAAAAAAAATTATTGGTCAATCGAACTCTGTAGCTATGACAATGAATCACAAAAAGCAAAAGTGCGCGGCGTCATATGGAGCTCGAATAGCGATATAGTTAGTAAATTTGAAAGGCTGACTGGAATGGCGTTGAAGTCTGGATTAAAAATACTTTTTGCATGTTCCGTGCAGTTTCATCCCGAATTCGGTGTGTCGTTAAATATTACTGAAATAGATCCCAGTTTCACGCTAGGTGATATGGAGCTAAGACTTAACCTGATAAGGCAACGGCTACAGGATCGGGGCGAAATTAACTTAAATCGAAACTTACCTGTACCCAGAGATTTTTTGTCTGTAGCGGTAATTGCTCCAGTCGAAGCAGCCGGACTGGGTGATTTTCGCGGACAGATTGAAACTCTTCAAAGGTTCGGGCTGTGTAAGTTCGAATATTTTACGGCTCAATTTCAGGGAAACAACGTTGTCGAGTCTGTAGTAACCGCGATGTCGGAAGTTGTTAGGCGTTACCAAGCAGGATCAAAATACGATGCGCTAATAATAATACGTGGTGGCGGTGATAAGGCGGGCCTATTTCAACTTAATGAGGCAAAAATAGCTCGGGGGGTTTGTCGATCTCCTATCCCCGTTATGGTCGGCATTGGTCATGACCGTGATACCACGATACTAGACGAGGTAGCAAATATAAGCTTTGCTACCCCATCATTAGTTGCCAGCTATATTAAGACCTGCGTTGTTAGGAATTCTCGCGAAGCGCAATTGCACTACGAGAAGTTCATAGGTGCATCAAAGAGAATTTGTTATTTAGCTCAACAGGACTTAAGCCTGTATAATCGGCATGTGGAAGTTCAAGCGCAAAAGCAAATTGAGAAAAGCAAAAAGACATTGCTACGAAACAAACAAGAATTAATTTATACAGCTGGATCGATAATTCAAAAGGCAAAGTATTCGGACATTGCTGTATACCAAAACTTAAAGAACACGTCGACCCAATATGTTCGACTTGCGGGGGAAACAGTTCGTACCTTACGACGGGAAATAACATTTAGCGCCCAGACGAGCATTCAAAAGGCAAAGGTTGACGGAACATATTTTTTTGAACGTTTGATTTCATCGAGCGGCAGTAAGGTCAACAACGCACGTACTAAATTAGTGAGACTAAATAACGAGCTCTCATCCGGCTGCAATTACAAAATTTTTATATTAAAAAAAGCGATAAGTAGCGAACATCAGCGGATCAATGCTGGAGCTCTTCAAACAATATCTTTTGCCGAAAATGGACTAACGAAGCAATTTTATAGTTTGAAAAACTACGCAGAAATGAACGTTTCAAAATCTAAAAGTGAAATTACCTTACTCATTGAGAGGCTCTTGCTGCAAGACCCTAAAAAGATCTTATCCCGCGGCTTCGCATATATAAAAAACGATTGCGATGAAGTTTTAACCAAAGCGAGCGATCTTAAATCAGGACGGAAGATTTCTATTCACATGAAAGATGGCAAAATTAGCGCATTAATATTAGGAGAATGAGATTGGAAAAGAATACAAGCACATATCTGGAAAATTATAACAAACTTCGCGAGGCTGCCGAAGCTCTATCAAGTCAGGATGTACCAGATGTGGATGCAATAATCCCTATGGTTCAGCAAGGTACTGCAGCCTACAAAATTTGTATGGAACGTATTAAGCAGGTCGAGGCGATGTTATCTGAAGTTAGCCAAATTGATGTCGAGCCACAAAGTTAAGTAAAAAAAGCAAATTCCTATCAAGCTCCTTAGTTTTGACGGAAATTTCAATCGAAACCAAGAGTCGAAAAGCAATGTGGGTAGACGATTGAAAGATACAGTGAATTGCCCCTAAAGTCAGGCGTACGAATGAAAACTACCAGACCAGCAATTAAAAGCGTGAAGTTGTATGCATGTGACTCATAGACTAAAGGTTGAGTTGCTTTCTTGAAATAACAGAATTTTCAACACATATTTTTGGGAATCAAATTACAGTTATTTATTTGTACTGGAAAGATTTGTTTGTCTTACCCTATCATCAGCGCACACTATGGGATTTTTAGGCGTCTGTTAATGCTCTAGCTGCCTGACGGTTCGCCTCTCAATTGCGGATTCAGAATTGATTCGTCTTATACCTAAAAATATTTGCCCCAATACAGGGACCTCACTCATTTTTCTATAACTGTTATACATCGTAATATTTGTTTTTTAACTTATGCAAAACTTCTAAATATGTGTATAAACGTTCGTCAAATATTCCATACACGTTTCCCACGCCAGCAACGTAGCATCCTGCATAGTTCAACGTGCCACTAAATCCATTTTCTGATAAAAATTTTAATAAAAAATCCCCAACCTGATTGTAGATTACTCGAGAGAAGCAAAATTCAGCATCGGTTATGAAACCATGTAAATTAAATTCGCGTTTAGCAAGGTCCAATTCCTTTTTATCGATAGAGCTAATTGTTTCCATTAATTCTTGCTTTGTAAACATTCTAATACCTTAATGAGGTGTTAGCTGATTTGACTTGTGACATTTGATATCGCTGCTTAAACATTTAAAAGTTTTTACGGCGCTGATGCATCCTCGATAAAACGTTTGGACTGTGCAAGGCAGGTGTTCATAAGTGTTTCGACTATTATCTTGTTTTTTATTGCTTTCTTTAGCTAGTCGGCCCAGCAGTATCAGATGTTAGCTTATCAAGAAATCTGCGCCAGCTTCGTGTTGCAGCACTATGAGCTAGTAGATAAATATTCTTATTAACTAATTTGGCTTTTAAAAATACCATTTCTCAAAGGTTTCTAAATTTTCAACCATCACTGGATACTTCCATGGATTCCGATGAGCCTCGATAAGTTGCTCGGGCGTGTGCGGGAGCAAATTATCTTGAAGAAAATACTGAAGTAAAGCCGCTCTAATTCGAATCAACTCCCTCCCTCCCTTCAAATCGAACTCCGCGGCTATTAAATTTTGCCCATCAGGTGTTAAATTTTCGTTAGGCTTGAGAGCAAGTTCGAGCACAAGCTCCCACGCCACATCGATGGACGAAGGTAATGGAGCGTTAACTTTATGTGGAATATCGAGAATGCGAGATACGTTAAAATCCCTATACTCATGGTTCTCCGCGCAGAAAGCCCTGATATGCAATCTGTCAGCTGCATAAGCTAACGCTTTAGGCCATATCCGCCTAGCTTTACCACTTGGAGACCGAGCGGAAGCATAGATGATATCCACAGCGCAGGAACTATCGACGCATTCCATAATAATCGGTAACACCCCTGGTATAACACGTCGACCTAACGGGTGAATTCTTTCGATAAAGGACGCAGAATCGTTACTTAACCCGGTTCTACTTTCAACAAAGTCATCTGGTGACTCTTTCGCGAATATTGGCCTGAATCCTACCGAGGGTGTGTAATATTTAAGCTTTGGATCATAAACTTGAATGTTCTGCGGCGCCAACTCAACGTAACTTTGTACATCTTTTGTAGCTTGATGGCGCGATATTCCGAAGTAAGCCATAAGCGGCTTTGCATTAAGTCGGCGTTCCCAAAGTAGCTGCCATTCGATAAATTCGAAACGTTTTATCTGTTGCCAAGAGAACTGTGTGTCCACTTCTTTCATAAAAATCTCTACAATTCAAAGAGTTGTGTTATGCAATTAAATTGTACTACAATTTAATTGCATAACAAAGAAAAACTGAAGTACACTGACATCATACTCATTTTGGGATTACTTGCCATGTATGGTCTTACTCGCATTGTGTTACTCAACTCTTTTATACCAAATCGTTTATGCCAAGCAGACTGTGAAGGGAATATTAATTTTTCGGGCGACAACGGGGCGGGTAAGTCGTCCATGCTACAGCTAATCCCCTTTTTTTGGGGAGCAGAGCCTTTCAACCTCATGAGACCCGTCAAAAGGAGAAAAAGCTTCATTGATTGGTATCTTCCCCACAGCAGCAGTATGGTCATTTTTGAATACCTTCGAGAGGATGGTCATCATTTTGTGATGGTCTATCGACATGTAAGCCGGGAGGCTCCGGTATATAGGTTCGCAAAAGGAAGTTTTGATGCTGCGTTAATAGGCGCATCGTCTTCAGAGTTGTTCAAATCTTTAAGTGCTGGCGAGATCATTCACGCGCTAAACAACAATGGCTATGACGTGAGTTCGCAAATCGAATCTGTAGTGCACTACCGTGCGATTATTCAACATGATCGTCAACTTCTTAAAGAGCACGACAACAAAGGAAACTTCAAGCAGCTAGCTGTACGCTATTCTGTGCCAGGCCCGCAGGGACATATGCGGCACATGGAAAAGCTAACGCACGCTGTACTGAAGCGCTCAAAGCTTCTTGAGAGCTTAAAGGTAATGATTGGCTCGATATTAAAAGAACAATCTATCGCGATCCCCGCCCAGCCAACTCATTCAGAAAACGAACGAGTTCGTGAAGATCTATCGTGCCTAAGAGGGTTTAACCAAAAGCGAGCCTATTTTAGATCAGTCATTAATGATTTTCATGAAAAGCTCCTAATTTCTAAACAGTTCGTAACGCTGAGCGGAAAGCTGCAATTCACAGAACAGAATCAAAAAATAGAATTAAATTCTGCAGAAACAGAATATCAATCTTGTACAAAAACGCTAACTGAATTAGAAAACAATCATGCAGAAAATTATCGCAGTCTTAACAAACGAAAAATTGAGGCGGAAAATAGCCGCGAAGCAGCCAGGGGAAATTTGAGAACCCTGGAAAATGAACGCCTGGAATATGATTCAAAAGATATTTCATTGCAAATGGCCGAACATGGGCTTTTAGTTTTTTATAAAGGGGAATTGAAGCAGGCGCAAGAACGCAGTCACGTTATGTTGAGTGCTGTTGATGAGATAAAATATCGTCACTACACAATAGTTGAACAGGAAAAATCAAACCATCAAACATTTCTAACTAAACTTTCAGAAAATTCTCGATCCATAGCAGACAGCAATACGTCTATACAAACCGAATTAAATAAAAAAATTCAAGAATTTAATGATAAAAAATCCAGCGAAAGGAGCTCACTGCAAACATCTTATAGCAAAGATATTGAAAATCTTGTATCACTAGTTGCACAAGAAAGAACCAGAGCACAAAATATCGCAGAAACTGAAGAGCAACGCCGCGACTTAGCTGCACAGGAGCAGTCACTCGATGACCTTGCTGCGAAACTACATATGAGTAAACAGGAACTGAAAAAGCACGACCGAGACTGTGCTTCCGAGGAAATCAATTACAATAACTCACTAAAAGATCTGGAAAAATTTGACAAGAATATCATTAGTTTTGATGCAGATTTAGCAGCATTGCAATCGCAACTGGAGCCGGGCGGAAGCACGTTTCTCGCAGCACTTAAAGCGAATGACCCAGAGTGGCATAAGTCAATCGGAAAAATAATTTCACCTAGATTACTCAACAGGATAGACCTAGAGCCAACGAAAATAGATGCAACTAATACATTTTACGGCTGGTCTGTCAACCTCGATAATCTTGATGTCCCGGCACACGCCAAAAGCGACGCGCAAATTAAAAACGACATCCAACTAGTAGATCGGCAATTACAAATCGAACGGACCAATCAAGTAAAATGTGAAAAGGTGACTGAAGCAGCATTACTAACGTGGAATAATAGGAAAAAAAATAAAGATGAAATTTACCGGCAATCGTTACACTTGGAGAATTTGCAACAACATCAAACGCTGCAGCTAAAGCAACTCAAGAACCAAATTGAAAGTTATAAACATGCGCAAAAGATTCTAGCATTAGAGGCGGAAAAAAATGCGCAAAAAGATCTTCAAGAATTAAAACTATTGCTACTGCTGAAAGAGAAGGAACTTGATGAGCGTTACACTTCTCTCATTGACCATGAACAGAATCTCGCGGCCGCAATGTTAATCGACAACACAATGCGCCTGGACGAATTGAATGAGGAAAAAAGGGATTCTAAGGAGCGCCATAACTTACTATTAGCTTCGTTAAATAAGGATTTTTTAGACGCTTGCGAGAATCACGGTTATAGCAGATCAGCGATAGAAAAAATTGAAAGTGAGATTAAGGAGCTAATAAATCGTGTCGAGCGTGTAGAGGGATATGCACCGATGATTGATCAATATATAAGGTGGGAAAAAAACGAATGGTCAAAACGCGATAGTTACAGCCAAATTATTCAAGCTACAGGTGAGTCTATCGCTGGGTTGATTGATGAGATTGGTCGCGATGAGCGCTTGTATAAATCTCAAAATACGCGGCTTATTTCCCGCCAAAAGGAAATTTTCACCAACATAGCCAGAAGGAAGGAAGACTTATATGAAATCGACTTGGTGTTAAAAAAATTAGGCCGGTTTGCCTCTAATCACCCATTAACGAGCGAATCATTATCTGACCTTTTCTCGGAAGCTAATACTTGCCTTAATCGCGATATTGAACTTAAATCCTCGATTCAAAAAGGAATGAGTGGCGCACGCGAAATCATCGAAAGATTTCCTAAATCAGAACTTAGAAATGCGTGGGAAATTCTATGTCAACGACGAGCAACAATAGCGGGAATAGATCCCTCCGACCCTAAATTGACCGAATACCTGCCGCAAGACCTTGAATATCTCATCGATAATAACTTGCCGCAGTTGCAAAAAGTTACCGTCGAGAAAGTACGGGCAATCGGGCACCAAATTGAAAATCTCTATTCCGGATTTATAAAAATTAAGCAATCTATAAGCACACTGGGACGGCGAATTGATGATGCTATCCAAAGCAACCAGATCATCGATAACTTGAGAGATATTCATATCGATATCCGTGCAACCATTGAAAGCCAAGAGTTCTGGAACGAGATTTTTGTTTTCAATCAACAATGGATCGAGTGGCAAACAACCAATCCGTCTGAGTTGCCTGGCATCAGCTTGGAAAACGCACTTAGTGAGGCTTTATCAACACTCAAGGCAGCAAAAATATCAAATGAGCTTGAGAGCTATTTCTCAATGTCAATCAACTTAATCGAAAATGGAGAGCTTAGGGAGATCTCCAGTGATAATGACCTCAACACAGCAAGCAGTAACGGATTAAGTTATCTGGCGATATGTATTCTTTTTAGAGGTCTAACTCGGTTTTTATGTGCGGATGAAAACATAAAAATACATTGGCCTATCGATGAGTTAGCCATTCTGTCACCCCAGAATATAACTAAATTATTCAAAATGCTTAATGATTCAGGCATCTTCTTTTTTAGCGGTTTCCCTAGCACTGATCCGCATCTTCTCAATCATTTCGATACGCGAAAAATAATTGACATGCGCGTTGGGATCAAACAAATAAATTTAAACATGCCGACTCGGCTACATAGGTAACCCAAATGGATGACAGAGTATTAGACGGTCAACGTATGTTCACAACTATCATACATAAGTTGCTTGCTGGCCAAATAATTTGTGAGCAAAGTGACGAAAGTGCATTTAGGTATTTAACCAATGTTACTTCACTGGAGGAAGTTGAGGACTATGTACGTCGGATTGGTTATACGCTCCGTAGATCGCGCGATGGTCGAGCTATTACACTTTGTTATGCTGATCCAAACGATCCAATCGCAAAATCTAGCATCCGCCAGTCTTTTAAAGAAACAGTTCATCATTTAGAGCCTTTAGTGCGCTGGATTGGATTGGTTACTGTATGCAGAGAAGATAAATTTCCTCTCGTGCCTGGCGACAATCTGTATAAGAGCAAATTGTTAACAGGGATTGAAAACGCGCCATCAAGGCGTGATGAACTTTCACGTATCGCTCGATCAAGTTTCATAGGATCAACTAGTTTAAAAGTGGATGGGCAGCTGAGTGCTGTATTGTCTAAACTTGTGCAAAAAAATTACCTCATCGAAATTGATCGCCAGGGAATCCAATTTCGAGCCACCGGGAAGTGGTCGTTGCTCTACGACATTATAGAATTTATTGAATTAAATTCACCTGATGAAGAAACCATCGAAAGCGAACAACTTCGACTGAGTTAGCAATGACAAAACAAAATGAGATTGAAGCTATTTTAAAGCGCTTGGGCCGATATTCTACGACCATTGCAAACGCTTATATCTATCATAATGGGATCATTCAAGAGGATGCTGTTAACACGCGAGTTGTTGAACAGTTATCGAAAGATCGCATGGTATGGAGACCAGACGATAGCGAGCATGTTCACCTTACAAATGATTTGACCAAGCTTTTGGATAGAGCACTAATTCGTTCAAGTCGGCGCCATGTAAGCATAGATATGGGTACTCGGATATTAGAAATAGAAGACAATCTCTACTTTTATCGACGTGCAAAAACAATTGCATCGATACAGGACATTGAAAGGTATAGCCTTATCCTTCAAGAGCAGGTTTATGATTTGGCAGAGAATATTGTCGCCGCGACAAATGTTTTTAGATCAAAGGTAATGGATGGATTTTCAGATGTAATTGACCTTGAGCTACGTGTAGAAGAAAACGAAAAAACTATCGACCGTGCGCGAAATTTAAACGATGCACTCAGTCTTCTATCCGTCAACCAGCTTACAGAATTTTCAGGGTCAGATATTTTTTTAACAAGATTATTTTGTCATGTACTCCCGACAACACTTGATTCATGTCGTGAAGAGCTAATTGCGTCATTACATTTGCTAACAAATATGTTATTCACCCTGCAAGAACAACATTATCGTAGTAAATTAATTGACTCTGCCTTAAAACGATACAATAAGTATCCTGCTTTCATACCAAACACATTGGATCAGTGTTCATTTATACCACCTGAAGTAAATTTTATTGATGCTCATCAAATCGAAGCATTTCCTAATATTTACGGCTCCATTTTCACTCAAGCTTTATCTAACCTATTGCAGGGGATTGGAAGGAGCAGCCAAAATGATGTATCTCCAGTTGAGACAGAATTATTCATTACTGTTGACGATCAGGATGCCGAAGAGTTAGTCGAAATCTCTCCTATGATTCGTGATTTTTTAACGTTACTTGATAAAGCAGATGTATCGCCCCTTATGCACTCAGCACTAGAATTTTACAAAATTACAAATCGGGAATATTCATTAGAGATTTGGCTGATGTCCGTTATCAACAGTTTTTCATCCCTAAGTGAACATGATAAGCAATTCTATAGAATGACAATGATTGAAGAAGTAATGCCGATTTATAACGGAAATTATTTAGTTAACGATATATTAATTGGGTCAATCGTATGAAGATCGGTAAGAGGCTATATGAATTGTTACAGCGCGTGGTAAAAACTCGACAGAAAACGGTTGAGCTAACTTCAACATGGAAAGTTTTTCACACCGAATTCAACGTAGGAAAAATTATTGCAAATCGTTTGCATTTTTCTGTACTCGACTTAGAGAAAATCAGGGAGCTGAGTCTTCATAAGCTGTCAATTGACCCTCTTTTTACGGTAGCAGAAGGTGACCGAATTGCGTTATCTGGCATTACCCACAATGAAAAACTTTCGCGCTATCAAGTATTTGCAAATAATGTCCACGTAGCTAGATTCGCCAATTTGCCAATCAAAACACCAAGAGGTACTACATTTACACCAGGAAATACTGGACTTGCATTAATGGATGGCGATTTTGATTTATCATTTTATGAATCAGTTGTTCTAATAGAAAATGGAACAGTATTTGCCAATTGGTCGTCCTTACAACTTCCTATGGATTGTTCTGAATCACTACTTATGTACCGAGGGCATGGATCAGGAATTAGAACCACTTATAAAATTCTGAAGGCTAGACCATCTACGTGCAAGTTGTTCGGTTTTTTCGATTTTGATCCCGCTGGCTTAGCCATGGCACTATCAGTAGGCTGTAACGGGATAGTACTACCCGATGATATAGATGAAGTACTTAGCGACGAGACGCTACGTCGCTTAAATAAAATTGAAACCTTTCATAAACAGTGGATAAAAAATTCAGATTACTTAAATAGTAATCCATCACCGCATTTGACAACGATAGTAGAGAAAATAAGAAAATATGAGGTGGCATTGACCCAAGAAATGCTTGTACGCCGAAACATAAAGTTAAAGATGTACCCTGTTTAAATATATATTTATCAAAATATACTCACTATGATCGGTCGCGTATTGCCATTAATATGTGACAGGTCGTAAAAACACACTATACCTCCTAGATCTTTCCCTAATTGACCAGATGCGATTGAATTGAAAATCTCTTCAGAAGTTGGATTCACGGCGTCATCTTTAATATTAGACTCTCAACATGCCGGGTTATTTCGTGACTTGAGGTTACAGCCCATCAAATATGTAATCTGCACAATATTTCTGCGCCAAATCTAAACGCATAACAGCATCTATAAACGGCTGAGGAGGAAGATAGTTATGCACATTTACATAATGAATAATCATTGATGGCGCTGCAAAAAATAATTTATTTTCTACTTGGGGCACAAGAATCTCACTCATACCCAACACGGACTCTGTTTTACCATTTGAAATAGTTATGTCTCGCTCACCACAAATATTGCATGAATGGATACATCTAACTCTATTGAAATGTGCATCAAAATCATTGTTGCCAATAATTATTGATTCGAGCTTTTGGCGAAAATCTAATGGTGATGCACCAACCAAGAATTCATTTTTATCATCCAGCCAGCCAACATTTAAAAGATTTTTCATTGGAGATGATCTGTAATATTGATAAAACGATAAATCTTTATAAAACATTTATTTCTCCACTAATAAACTATCTTAATACGGCAGCTTTACCATATGTGTTGACTGCAAATGGTTTCAATCTCGTGCCTATTATCCATCCTGTTCGAACAGGAACAGTATTACCATTCGGTCCGGTAATAAGCATACCCACTATATTGTTTTACCAGTGCTATTTGTTCCTACATGGCTTTCCAATAAGGTGCAAACTTGTAGCAACCATTCCCGATAAGTTAATCCGTCAGCCTGCGGATTGTAATAACTACCAAGTTGATTCACGATTATCGCAAGACCATCTTCTGACGGAATATTAATCAAGAGGTCGCGTAATTCTCTTGAAGCTCCACCCACCTCAGTTTTTGGAAATTCGTCCAAATACCGCTCAACGATTCCAGTGGCAGTCGGAGACTCTTCAAGCCAGTCTTGGTGGAAATATCCAGCAAAGAATTCGTATAAATTTGGATATGTAGTTTTCATTGAATCGGAAATCCTGTGTGAATTCTGAAGCCACTAGGCATGTTCGGGTCTTTACGCAATATGAGCCGCAAGCTAGGTGTATCAATTGCATCACTCATTCCCCGGTGAACTATTATGCCTGTGTTATCCGAGAGTGTATGTTCCAGTACCATCTGCGGTTTCGAGGTGCTAAGCCAAGCATTGATGTCCGCCATGTTCACATCTAAAGCATGAGAGATCGCGGCTTCAGCCGTTGCTCGATCATAAAACGAGGAGGAACCAGTTATTTTTGGTTCTGCCGCAAGTCTGTTGAGTAACTGCGCTTCAGTTTGTCCGACATGTTTGAGTAACAAATGCCCGCCAGCGGTCTCTTGAGCGACTAATCCACCGTCAATGACTATTGCACTAAACGCTGATGGTGTGTTTGCCCCTGATAATTGCTCTCCTTCCAATAATGAACTTTTCGGTGCTAGATTCTCTACCTCATCAACTGCTCGAACTTTGGATTCGTTTTGCAAAACATCAGATTTTAACCCTGCTTTCACCTCTGATTTTATGGGGGTTATCAATGTTGTCGGAGCGCTATCTATATAAACCGTACATGCAGCCCAATTTACACAACCCATATTAGATGACAATAAATCATCCAATGTTTCGGGTAATTTAGTGCTGGTAGAGCGTGAATATATATTGAGTCCACTGGGCTTTGTTAATGTGTAATTTGGTACTTCAGAACCCGGCAACCAAGTTGCCATTCCTTCGATATCATTAGCAATCCTTTCATTGGTGGTTGCTGCTCGTGCCAGTCCACTCCAGTCACCGTTTTCGATAAATCTACCAGTCTTATCCATTATCGCAATGTCTGGCCTTGGCAAGGTGACCGAAGCTCCTTCTGGTACAATAACTACGCCATCTTGTGACCAGTACGAACCATGACCGGCAACAGAGCGGCCCGTACCTCCATCTGTAACGGATCTAGCAAACGAATGGCCAGATTCAAGACCGGGAATTTTCAGAGGACTTGGTTCATAGGTTTCTACTAACACACCAAAATCTGATTCGGCCCAATATGATCCATTGGTGGTCCGTTGCAACTCATTGGGAACTAGTCGATCTGAAGCCAACACTGCATTGTAGGCGTCGCCCGTCATCGCAGCACTTTTTCCAATATTTGTTACAGTCGTTAACTCGCCAACTCTTGTGGCGGGAAACATAACTCCCCCCAAGGCCAATACAACTTCAGCATCAATACGCGCATCACTGCGAGCCGCATTGAAATGGTCTCCCTGATAGCTGTCGAGTGCGGTATTGATTTGGGTTTGCTCGTAACTTCTCCATGCCCCATTCACCGCACCAAGGGGGTCATACATAAGACCTTGCACGCTCAGCGATGAAGCCTCCGCTGTATCAATCGGATGCAGCACTGCTGTTTGAAACCCTTTGGCAACATCACCCAATGCATCCATATAACCTGATAAAGTGCCGTCAGTAATGTTAAGTCCGTCTTTTAGTGTGGGTATTTCACTAAAGTTTTTTGTGTAGAACTGCGATTGTGCCGACAGAGGACTGGATAAATCATCGCCACCAAGAGTGCGGTCGTTGTACTCCTGGCTGTGGTTTTGGCTATAGTTTGTTAAAAACCCTTGTACATCGTCAGCCGTATAGGTGTTTGTTGGCTTATCCCCTACAACCGGTACATCCGAATTGCTGGCAGGGGCATATTGTTCACCTACCGCTAACAATGCTTCTGCCAAATAACGTGACGCTACTGTATCTGGCTGTTTGCCCGCAGCAACTTGCGATGCTTTCCAACTGGCATCCACATAACTGACCAGTTCAGCGGTCATGCGTTTTTCGGCTTCTTTTTCAGTTCCACCTTCTTTGGCTACCATGCCCGGTGCCGCGTTTCGAATGGCTTGCATTTCGTTCGCATACAACTGCCGATAATCCACAGTGCTCGGATCGAGCGAATTGAATTTGGCATTGTTAGCCTGCACTGTTGCGTTATTTTTATTAGCATCCGTATGCAAATTAGCAGCACCCAGTGCGGTGTAGTCGTTGCTGGCAAAATTGTAGTTGGTGTAATCCACCGTGGCGGCGCCCATCAGGTCGGCGTAGCTCTCGCGGTTGGTTTCATAGGTTTTAGTATTTATCCCCGCAACGTTTCGGCTGGCATCCACACCGTGGCTCACTTCATGGCCGAGCACATCCACGGCTTGGCTGGTGTTTTTTATGTTGTCATCCACTATAAAAACTGAGCTTTGCTTACCATCGGGACTGGATGCAAATGCACCTTCGATGCGCTGGTTGACATCAGTACCTTCATAAGTGCGGGTATTGAGATTGTTGTGGTCTTGCACCAGCGTCATGGCTTCTATTGGGCTTACACCCATTTGTGTTGCAATGCTATTGGCGAGCACAGTGTAGGCCTCGTTTTTTTCCGCAGGTGTGGCTCCACCATTGGCCAAGGTTTCAACGTATTTTTTGTTGTCCGGGTTGTTGGCAAACTCTTTGGTCGCCGTAAAGTAGTTTTGATTATCGCTCATGTGTTGGATCAGGCTGGTTTCGCCTTCGCCATTGCCGACCAGCGAAACACTTTTGTCAGTCAATTCAATGACCGATTGGCCCGCAATTTCTGTGCGCTTGAAATCTTCCGCAATGGCTTTTCTACCATCCGTCGTCAACATCCGGTGATCCAGCGTGACGTCTACGGTCTGGCTTTGCTCGCTATTCCAAAGCTCTTTGGTGGTGTTTTCAGTATCGCGGTTTAAGGCAATCAGTGATTCGGCAGTTTTGCCTGCCTCCGTCAGAACACCGTTTTCTTCAAGTCTTGTACCACCCACCGTAATGTTGCCGTGGCCCAATGTGGCGAGGGTTTTGCTCGCAGCGTTGGTTTGGCTGTTAGCGTAAGTCAGGTTTGTGGTTTGAACATTAAGCTCTTTGCCATTGGGGCCTTTAGCAATGGTGGGTCTTGTCGGGTCGGGTTTGGTATCGCCGACCGCCATGTTGGTGCTGACACCGGCGCTCGTTTGGTTGCCCAGGCTGGTATCGCGCAGCTCGGTAAAGTGCAGGGTTTGTGTATTGAGGTTGAGTTGACCGGTGTCTTTTCCTTCCGCATCAACCGTGGCAATTAACGCGCTGGTGATTTGCGTATTGCCTTCCACGTTGATATCCGCAGTACCGCTACTCGTTAAGCTAGTGAGCACGGTGGTTTTGGTCATACTCATGCCGTTGCCGCCACTCACTCCGGCATTAACGCTAGCGGCGTTGCCATCGGCACCAAGACCTACACCACCACTCACACCCATACTGGTATTTTTACTGCGACTACGGTTTTGCTGCGATTCCACATTCAAATCGCCACCGGCATCGACTACCAACGCAGAATCCGCATGCACGTTACCGCCGCGAATATTGGTATCACCCGTGGTTTCAAGGTTAATGCTGTCGGCACCGAGGGTGCTGTTGTTGATCGTGGAGTTGGTATCACTGCTTTTGCTGCGATCAAAACTACCGCTCACATTGGCCCCGCCGCTGGCGCCATACACCGTGACTTGCGCAGTGATATGGCCGTGTTCAGTTTCGTTTTTATGCTCGCTGGTGTCTTTGCTGTTGGTGATATTCAGCTCACCGGTTTGGACGGTGATGTTATTGCTGGCGGCTAGGTGGCTGCCCTGGATATTGGTTTCAGTACCGGTTTTATTTAAGGATCCGTCATCGTTCGCTGTGCCGGTTTGAATCAGGATGTTATTGCCGGATAAGTTGGAAGCCACCGCCGTGGTGGTGGTATCAGTCGCTTTGCTTTTGGTCGCATCAATGTCCAGTTGCACGCCGGCGTTAAAACCGTAAGTGCCGGTACTTTGCACTGCGGCGGCAATTTGCTGCACAAGGCCGGTAATACTGCTGGCAAGATTCACTGCCGCCAGCGCCACGCCTGCTTGATACCATTCCTTATCGCCCTTGGCATCTTTGAGAATATCGCGCAGTTCCAGCACATCATCGTATTGAACGCCGGGAGTTTTGTTTTTGTAGTCGTCTTCTAGCTGTGTGAGCTGGCTTTTTAAGTCGTCAAGATTGCGCTCGTAGGCTTTGTATTCTTTTTTGGCTTTTTCCAATTGTTCTTTGGCTTTATCGACGGCGATAACTGCTTTCACCACTTCCACGGCCTGGTGTTGTACCACTACGCTTAACTCGGCAGAGCCGTGGGTTTCTTTGGTTTCGGATTCATAGGTGTCGGTGGCCTCAAGGACATTCACACCGGTTGCGGCGGCCAATCCCAAATTACCGCTTTGATTGTTGTCGGTGTCTGCTGCGACGTTGGAACCTTTCACATTGAGATTGCCTGCGCCTGCAATCAGGGTGACATCTTCGCGACTTTCAATATTCGAGGCTTGCATGGCGGTGGCTGTGCTTTTGCCGTCGACTGAATCAAATTGCGCATCGGCAATTTTCACCGTTGCGCGGCCATCTTTGTTTTGCACCAGCTGGTCGGGGCGGGTGGCGGCTTTGGCTAAATCGCCAACACCCACCGTCATGGTTTTGTCGTGGTTATAAGCTTGGGTAGTATTGCGAGCAGCAAGGACGTCCAGATCACCGGCATCAGTCACCAACTTAACGCCGGTATCGCCACTGACGTTGGAACCGATCACTTGCCCGGTGCCCGAGTGCGTGGTGACCTGACCACCGGCGTGAATATTGGACGCTTGTGCCGAGGTCACACCTTCACCGTCTTTATGTTCGGATTTGCTGTAAAGACTCTCGTTGCTAAACAGGCCGGATTTTTTACTCCACTCTTCACTGTTGCTAATGGCTTCACCCGCCGTGATGAGCAAGTTATCCACGGCTTGCATGTCCACATTGCCTTTAGCCACCACATTGGTCGCAGCCAAGGTGACGTCGTTGCCTGCCAGCACATGGGCATTGCCGCCTGCAGAAATACTGGCATTTTGCAGGTGCTTATCGCTCGCGACTATGCCTTGTTCTTTTTTGCTGAACCCGAGTGAGCCGGTTTTTTTAGTGTCCTGATAATCCAGGGTTTCGTAATGGGTGCCGGTGATATTCACATTTTCATCGGCGGCAATTGCCAGATCGTTTTTCGCCGCGACCGTCACGCCTGCCAAATTGACGTTGCCACTTTGCTCGGTAATCACTTCGCCTTCGGTATTTTTATGGGCATTGATAAAGACATCGCCACCACTGTCGATAGTGCCACCGACCACCGTTTCGTTAAGGGTTTCTGTCGTGGTGGTGGTACGGCGACCAAAGGATTTGTTGTCGGTATCTTTGCTGTAATGGTATTCCGAATCGACAACCGAGCTGATGTTGGTATCGCGCAAGGCGCTGATCGCCGTATCGCCTGCAGAGGTGATGGCGGTACCGGTGAGGTTGGCATCGTTACCGGCGTGAATACTTATGGCACTGCCGCTCGCCATATCCACCAGGGTGTGGGTGATGCTGGTATCCACACCCTTGTGATTGCCGGTGGTGGTCTCGCGATGTCGTTCGTTTGCCGCCGCCGTCAGATTGACATCGTGAACAGCATCGAGGCTGACATTGCCATCGGCATTAAGTCGGCTGGCCTTGATACCCAGATCATTACCGGCCTGCAGTTTCAGATCACCACTGGTGTCGATCAAGCTAGCCACCTCAGTGTGATGGCTGCTGGTATGCGTGTCAGGCTTGACTGCGCCGCCCCGGATTCCACTTTTTGTCAGCTCATTTTTTGCAGTGTTGTCCGCGATGGTTTGCGTGGCACTTTCGGTCAGGCTGTTGATGTTGAGATTGTTGCCTGCACTGAGGCGAGTAATACCACCGGTATCGGCAGTCATTGATTCTGTGGTTGTAGTGGGCGCACGATTAATCACTTGAGCCGCGCTGATGGTCATGTCGTGTCCGGCAGTGGCAAGTAGAGTGCCGTTAGTGCCGGTGACATAAAGTCCTGCCACACGATCAATTGTAGTTCGGGTACCTTGGACACTTGTGCCGGTGCTGGTAACGCTGGCGATGATGATATCGTGCTGCGCCTCCAGATTCATGCTGCTGACAGCATCGATTTTACCGCCCAGATTCACCAAGTTTTTACGGGTATTGAGAGCGACGGTTTCAGCACTTAAACGCCCGCCCAGATTTTCAATATTTTCCGCATTGAGCTTAAGTGCGGTGCGACCGGCCATCGTACCGCTGTTGGTAAGATCGCCCGACAGATTCAGATCCACACTGTTGCCGGATATCAACGTACCGGCACCGTTAATATCGCCCTCACGTACCCGCACATAGACTTGCGGCACTAAGACCTTGGTGGTACTGCCGTTGGCCAGCGTTACTGTGGTTTCTACGAGCCAAACGATATCACTCGTCAGTGCCGCCATTTGTTCTGCGGTGAGCGCAATGCCGGGGCGTAAGGTGTAATCCTGCACGTAGGTAGTGGCGTTGTTCATCAGCGCCTGGTACTGGGCTTCATCATCCGCATAGCCTTCTAAAAAACGGCGACCTGTCAATAACGCAATTTGTTCACGAATTAATTGTTGTTCGTAAAAACCATCGCCCAGCCGTTTTTGGGTGAGCGCGGGATCAATGGCTAATGCAGCCAGCAAATAATCCGAATTCAGCCACAAGCGATTGTTGGTAAACGCAGGATCCGTCTCGATCAGGTAATTCGCTGTGGGGCTAGGATTGAGTTGAAACAGGCTGTTGTTGGGTAAGCGAGTATTGACTCCACCGGTGCGTACGACGGTTGCTGTGCCGTTGTTGTTAAGAGAGGTTAAAGCCGCTATTTGGGTAATCGGGCTGATGGCCGGGGCGTTATGAATCACAACTGCTGCTGTGGTGCTCGCGGGAGCTGCAGTCACGGTGCCGGTCGTTAAGCTTGTGATCTGAGTGCCGGTATTCGCAGGGGCAGTGTGTTGTTGATACGCCACCGGAATCAACGTAATGGTTTCTATCGTTTGTGGTGGCAAATAATCACGTTCTTTACTGCCCGTTTTATCTCGCCCCTTTTCAAAGTCTCGCCAGTAATCGGTCAAGGTGCCTACGTCCGTGGTCACACGCGGGGCTTCGGTATTATTGTTTTGCAGATCGCCTACCGTACCGGTAATAGCACCACCGGCAATCACTGCGCTGTTATCGTTGACCAGCGTTTGCACGGCAAAGTGCATGCCGGCACCCGAAGTCACGTGCGCAGGGTCGGAGCTGATTAGCAATGTCTCGCTGACGGTGCGATTGAATCGGTAGGCTTGCCACTGCTCATAATCGCCTTCGGGTGTGTGCAAATGATCTGACTGGTCGTTAAACACATAAACATCCGGAGTGCCAGCTCGATAAATAATGCCGACACCCTGATTGTTGGTAATACCTTCGTAGTCAACTAAATCTTCGTTAGTGGTTACAGCTTGCGTGACAAGGTGCGCATTGATGTTATTGAGCTGTTGCGCCGCAATGTTCAAACTGCCCAGCGCTTCAATGGTGGCGCTGGTGTTGTTCAGCACAGCGGCTTGGCCGGTGGCTCGATGGTTCGAATCCAAACTGCCGCCAATCGCCATATCGCCCAGACTCAAGATCAATGCATGTTCCCGGTTGGTAATGGTTTGCGCACCCAAATCCAAACGGTTGCGTGCGGCCATGACAGCGGCCACACCGTTTTCAACATCGTTGGTGATGGTTGTGGCGTTTATCGCGAGGTGACCGCCGTAGATCCGGCCGGTGCCAATATTGTTCAGTGTAATGGTGTCGATAAACGTTTCGACGCCGCCGTTGATCAATCCGCGATTGGTTAAGGTGTGGCTATCGGTTGCCGTCAAAGAAAGGTTGGCAGCGCTGATTTCCGCACCGGCCTGGTTATCAAGCGTGGCGGCTTTGAGAGTAAGTGCCGTACCGCCAAGCAAACGGGACTGGTTGGTCAATGTACCCGTCGTTTCAAGACTTGCCGAACCATTGGCCTGAAGTTCGCCCGTGTGGGTGTAATCTTGCGCGAGAGTGATGGCCAAATCGCCTTGACTCAGCAACTTGCCGTCACTCGTTAAGCCTGCGCTATTTACATTGAGTGATTCACCCGCAATCAGGGTACCGGCGGTATTGGTGATTTGCAGGGTGCGATTGGCCAGATCAGTATCTGTCAGGGTGGCGGTTGCGCCCGCCGAGAGTAATCCCTGACGATTGTCGATAGTGCCATGGCTGATAACAGTCAGATTCTCATCCGCACGAACGGCACCCTGGACATTATTGATGTGTGTTGCATTCAGATTAACGGCTTGTGCTTCGATGCCCTGGTTTGTCGATGTGGTATTGGCATTCGTGAGAGTGGCCGCTGTTATGGTAAGCGTATTGCCCACACGAATCAGGCTGCCGGTATTGTCGAGCTGTCCCGTGACGTTAAAGTCGGTATCGCCCAGGACCTGAATTTGCCCACCCTGATTATTCAAGGTGGTGCCATTAAGATCGAGGGCATCGCTACTGGCGATATTGCCGCCCATGTTATTAATTGCGCTGTTGTGCGTAGTGAACTTGCCCGCACTGCCCAAATAACCGTCGCTATTATCCAACTCACCCGTAGCCAGGTCGATAGTCCCTGCGCTGATAATACCCTGCTGGCCCATACTGGTCTGGGTATTACGTAAAATTTGGCCGTGAGTATCGGCTGTTAAAGTACCCTGCGACTGGATTAACCCGGCATCATTGATTAACGCACCGGTTTGCAGATCCAGTGCGCCGCCATCGTCTATACCGGTGGTGGCGAGCGTGCCACGGGTATTATCGAGCGTTTGCAGTTGGCTATTAGCCGTCAAGTTGCTGCCCGTGATGGTTCCATCGGTATTGTTTATCCCGGTGGCGGAAACGGTAACGGCGCGTGCGGCTTCTATGCGTCCGGCGGTGTTGTCGAGCTTGCCGGTGGTGGCGGTCACTTGAGTTTGTTGGTGAACAGAACCAATAGTGCCCTGGTTGTTGTTGATCTGGGTTGCGCTAATTGTGACGGCATCATTGCCCGCTAATATGCCCTGTTGATTAGTGACTGCCTGGGTGGTCGTGACAGAGAACGCTTGTGTCGCACTGATGTGTCCCTGGGTGTTGTTCAGGCTATTGGCATTCACCGTTGTGTTGCCCGTAGCGGTGATAATACCTGACATACCTTGTTGCAGGCCGTTGTCGATAGCGCCGCTGGCGGTGATCTGCAAATCGGCCGTGTGATTGCTATCTCCCACCTGAATCTTTCCACCCAGGTTGGTCAGTGTTCCGGTATTAAGAGTGGTGGCACCCTGGCTGATCAGCGAGCCACTGGTGTTATCAAATTGTGTAGTGCTAATGATCTCGGTCGCAGCCGTACCGCGCTGAGTGATAACACCGCCGCGATTGGACAACTGTTGGCTATCGATCTTTAACTGCGCGGCACTCAAACTGCCGTTATCCACAACGGTGGAGGTCGCTTTGATCGCTAGTAATCCATTGCTGGAAATCAACCCTGCAGCATCCTTCAGGGATTGGGTAGTGATGTTTAGCTCACCCGTTCCGGCGTGTTCAATGCTGCCTGCGCTGTTGTTGATGTTGGCCGCCTTAAGAGTTAATTGCTCACTGTTACTGGCGATACGACCTTGGATATTGTTGAGCGTACCCACGAGATTGACGGTTAAGTCGCCCGTGCCTACCTGGACCAATTCGCCTTTTACATTGGATAAATCGCGGGCAGTGAGTGTGAGCTGATTCGCGGACACCGTCGCCTGGTCGGTGCGCAACGTTTGCGTGGTGTTCGCCGTGAGCGTGTAGGTTGTGGCAAGCGTTGCGCCCGTGAGCGTGATATCGCCAATGCTCGCATTCAGTGTGAGGTTGTCGGCGCTGTTACTGCTGCCGCTCAGATTCAACGATTGGGCGGTCAGGGTTTGGTCACCGCCACTGAGGGTTTGTCCTTGGGTACTGATGTTTTTGGTCGCCGTCAGGCTGAGGTTGCCACTGGTACCCAAGGTGCCATCGGCGTGCACGCCTGCACCCAATACAGAATCTTGGCTGCTGATGATTTGACTGGAAGTACCACTGGCAACCAGGGCGGTATTGTTTTGGGCGGCGATAACTCCCTGGTTATTGATCGTGCCGTTGCTGGCTAGTTGAGCATTACCCTGCGCATAGACCGTACCGCTGTTTTGGATATCGTGCGTTGTATCCACGTGGACATTGGCGGTTGCGCTCACCTGGCCACTGTTTTCAATCATGCCGTCAGCAGTAACCACGACGGAACCGGCACTGGCACCGATGCTGCCGGTATTGCGAATGCCGACCCCGGCATCCGTACCCACCAGCGTAATCACACCGGCATACATACCGCCCAGTTGGGATACATCGATAGCAAATGCAGGCGTAGCGCTCGTGCCAGATAGTGACGTGCCCGATAGAGAGGCTGTGTCGGAAGCAGCCGCATCTACCTGATTAGCGCCTGTCGTAATTTTTAATTTATTTGCCCAGACACCGGCGTTGATTTGCACGGCCCGCGCCATGATGGCGGTGTAATCCGTGGTGCTCGCATCCAGCCCTGCACCATCAATGCGGACAATCCCCTTTTGCACGGCATAAGCGTTTAGATTACCGTCCAGAAACTGGGGTACACCTGTAGTAAGGGTGGCCTGACTCGCATTAATAAAACCACAACCATCGCAGGTAATGCCTGAAGCATTGGCGATTATCACTTCAGCCCGACGGCCTGCGACTTCAATATAACCGAGCAATTGGCTGGGGTTGCTGCTATTCACTTCATTCAAAATAATGCGCGCTTCGCCTTTGGCCAGCCACGGATTTGCCTGTATCCAGCCACCCAATTGGGTTTGCACATCGGTGCGGGAGTTGTTCAGGATCGCGCCCTGTTTATCCACATCAAACGTGGTGAAGCTGTTGCGTGATACGCCGGCTTCACTGGCGGTTTGAATATTGACTTGCGGTACACCGTTGGCCGCATTCAACACCGTAGCGCGCTCGTTTGAGGGTGCATTAATATTGACAATAATCTCTGCGTGTATCGGCAGAGTCACCATGCCTAACGCCAGCCATAGGCTAAAAGTCAGCAGGCGAATACCGGCAATCAGGGGCTTTTGTTCAAATCGAGCGCCGCTGGTTGCGGTTGTTTGTCCCGCGGCCTTGCTTTGGCTGGTGGCGGATTCGGCCACTGCCATAATGAGGCCACGGGCTTTGTTGAATATGAGGCGAAAGCAATGTTTGTTCACGAAAAGTCCCTGTGGGTTAAGGTGTGCCTATGGGAAGTGGGCGTAGTGGCAATGGGGTGAGTGGCGAACCACTCACGGGATGCCTGCGGCAGTACGGCGCGGCCACAAAATTCTTTCACTGTCAGGCCACGCTTTAGTCCAGCACTATCCAGTTCATGACCGCGATGATACAAATGACGCATAAAACGATTCGCAAAAAGCTGCCGCGTCAGCAAGCGGCTCATGACCTGGGTATGACCGAAGGGTGCAATCCAATCTAGAATCCAGCCGCGCTCGCCGCTGTTCCAGTCCTCATGTTGCATATGTACAGGGTGGTCTTTTAAGTAACGTTCTTCGGCCTCAAGGTTTAAATTCGCCCACGCCAGATAAAACACTGGGCGGCCCGCTTCCGAGGCAAGAATAAATTGACGATGTTTCAGTGCAGGCAGCAACAAGGCCGAGAGCGTTTTAATCGGCAGATTTTGATGCAAGCGGGAGTGCATCCACAACCAGGTTGCGCTGCCCAATACTTCGACTTCATTCCACGGTTGCGCAATCAAACCGGGTGCAATGACGTCGAGCTGTGCGGTATCAAAGAACATCCTTCCTCCTAAAATGCCCAGTTGGCCGTAAATCCCGTTACCTGGGATGAGGTTTTAAAACGCTCGGGCTTTTGCAGTGGCTGGCCCACAAACACGTCATAGCTCAGGCTTTTGTAACCACCCTTTATTCCCAGCACCGCGCCGCTCAAACGAGTACCCACGAGTTGCTTACTGCTCGGGCCGCTTACGCTTCCGTAATCCACGCCCACATACAACGCTTGTCCCGTTTGCAAAATACTCCACGCCAGATCATTGCGAATCAGCCAGCCACGCTCGGCAAGTAAAGTGGTTTCGCCATCAAAACCACGCACGCTATAGCGCCCGCCGATGCTGAATCGATCCTGCGGTACAAGGGGCGTGTTGTTCTGTTGAGCGCGCAAGGTTCCGGAATAACGAAAGCGCTGCTCACTCAATGTGATGGGTAGCGATAACTGAACCGTGGTTGAGATAATTTCCGGGCGGGAAGTCCCCTCACCAAAAGCCTCTTCGGGAGCCGGTATAGATTCCAGCGCGCCTGAGCCCTTGCGATAGTCGAGCGCGATATCGAGGGTGCTGTTACCCATAATTTCATGGTGTGCTACACCCAAATCCCAACCCGCCATGCGGCGACGCTGCACTTCTACTTCCGTATCGTTAATGAAATTCTTCGAGGCCCGCGACCAGCCGTGTAAGGTCAAGGTCGTTTTACGCACGGCATCACGGTACATCAGTCGCGCCACGCTGATATCCGTATTCAGGCTCTCGCCGCTGTAGGTGTAGGTTTCAAACGCACCGGCGACAGCTTGATGGTATTCGTTGTTGCTGGTGGTCACCGCAAACAGCCAATAGCTGAAGGGAATTGAGTAATAGACGTTGTAACCCTGAGTGCCGCGATCCCCCGATTCGCCGCCACCGAGATCCTTATTCACTGTGAGGTAAAACAAATCACTGAGCGCCCACCAATGATCGAGCGATAGCGTGAGGCTGCTTTGGTATTTCCCGGTGGCTTGTGTACCGGCATCGTCGACCGAGGCATTCAGTCGATAAGAGGATGGCTTCGCCCAATGGATCAGGATATCGCTCTCGCCCGGCTTGGCATTCGCATCTGCCGCCGGTGCAATTTGAATATCGGATTCTACCGTGGGTACGCGACGCAGGTTTTCGAGGGCTTGCTCAACATCCCGCAAATTCAAGAGGCTGCCTTCACGAATAGGCCGAGCATACCAGTCTGCCGTTTCCAGGGTATCGGGATACCGAATCTGTCCCACACGTCCCGGCACCAGCGTTAGTTTAAGAACGCCGGTTTTTAAATCCTGCGCTCCCGCTAGCACTCGGCTGGTGACATAGCCGCGCGCGACTATCGCGTTCTGAATACGGCGCATCACCTGATTAATTCCCTCGGTACCAATGCAGCGACCTATGGCGTTATCGGGTAAACCTGCCAGGGTTTTATGGGCAGCAACCAGCGACCATTGGAATTGTTCGGCGGCATCGCCATCGAGGGTGATGGCGTTAATCGTAAAACAGGGATTTTCAGTAGTGGGTAAATAACCGCTTTCTTGCGCGGTGACAGGCGGTTGCAAATGCACATCGGGAACCGCCGCTTGCTGCTCGCGCAAGACGCGCTCACGTTCTTGCTGGCGAATAAGTTCCTGGCTGCTATCTGTGGTGGAAAGGGTTTGTGCGCTGGCAAGCGATGCAAACGGGATTAACAATAGTGCCAATAACCCGAAGGTTGTTGTGTAAGCAGGTTTGGTATTCGACTGAAACAACTGATGCTCTCCGTGCAAGTGGTAATCAGGTCAACGGCTCATTTCAATTTGTTATGATGATGAGGCTGGTTAGAAGTCGCCTATGTTAGTTGAAATCCACAATTGTGCCCAATAACTTAAGCGACGAATTAAACAATTCATAACGAATTTTTTACAAAAAATGCATAATAGTTACAGTTCTATTCACATTTAATGATAGAGGCGACATCCAATTTAGGAAGGGATCATGACCAACGTACAATAGGGCCCGAGGACAATGCCGCAGATTCCACTTGGTTTCATAGCAGATTGTATTGGTTGAGTCGAAGGTGAAGCCCAGTCCATTATGCGCATTAATTATGCGGCTTCAACTAATTACACCGTGTTCGATTCGCCCAATAAGGTTTTCCACTTGTTGGGCGCCCAATTCAATACTTGCATAGCTAATCGGAGTTTTCCCGCCCAATGCGCGCGCGGGCGATGCTAACCACCGAAGCGCACTTTCTTTGTTGCCATCCATTAACCCCAGAGTTAAATCCAGCAAACGGGCATAACGTACAATTTTTTCTCCCTCATGGATGGACATTTTTTGTTTCGTTTGTCGACGCCCGGCAGTCGAGGCGCTGATACCAATCATCGATAGCAGCCCTTTTCTGCTTACCTCATAGTGTTTTCCAAGGCGTTCAAACGAACTATAGGGCAGGCCTTTTTGTATGCGGTCAATAAGTGCAGATGTATCGGAGAATGGAACACCTGTGGTCATTGCAACAATGGATTTTTCGGTCTGTACCATAAGATCTATACCAGAAAACTTGTTAAGTGGCATGTTCTAAAACAATCACATTCGAAACCTTCTTCATCAGTTGATGGTGATGCAAAAACATATTGATATAAGTTTCAGTGCATCTAATCACCGTCTTTTTCATGCTTAATTTTGTTATAAATTTCCTCACGGTGAACCGGTGTATCTTTCGGAGCATTGATCCCTAGTCGAACTTGATTCCCATTTACGCCAAGGACAGTGATATTTACATCATCACCAATAATGATAGTTTCACCGATACGGCGGGTAAGAATTAGCATAATGCGAGCCTTTCAATATCTGTAATAACGACGTTGTGTGTGCGATTTATCACGCAAGAAAAAGTGATAGTAACTACTAGTATGGTCAGGTTAGATGTTACATGATAGTGACAATACCATTCACTTAAAAGGAATTAAGCATGTTAAAACTTACCCGCAATATAAGCCAATCCGTTTTCTTGCACACCAGCGATGGTGTTATCGAAGTAACTATTTGCAGTGTCGACGGTTGCCAGGTACGTCTCGGATTCGACGCGCCGCAGTCTGTGAATATTGTTCGAAGTGAAATTGCGGTTCATTCAACATTACAGCACTTGGCTACTAACAAAGTAGCCAAGTAGTTTATTGCGAAACCAGGAGATGTACGATTGAAGTTCATGGCATCAGGTTGAATATGCCGACCATTTTCGCGAGCCCCTTTCAAAGTTCCTTATAAAGAAGGATGTGCACACCAAAATTTAATCAGGGTGCCGAAGGTGTCCATATCACGTAACCAAAATCCAATACTCCTGTATAAAAATAACGACGACATCTCCAATAGTCAGGGCACTGATATTTCCATACAAAAGTTAATTTTGATTTAAATCTTTTTTCAAGATAAGGTGATTCATAGACTTAACAGCAAGGCTAATGGTTAGAGGATTACCCGTCGTCGAAAAGAATAATAATTCACCATGATGTATGTGACTCGCCCATTTTTTTCGCTCTTCAATATATTTTTTATAAAACTCCCATGCGTCCTCAATATATCTTTCCTCAATAAACGTCGACCCAAGATTTACTAGCCATCGCTGAAATTTATCACGATGAATAATTTCCGAGTTGAATTCGAGCGCGCTGATTTCACTATGAGCAAGATCAGTGTATAGAAAAATTATGGAATAGAGCAGTGTCCTCAGTCGCACGAATTTAAGGTGGCTTCCTGATAGGCAACGGCTACAGAGTTGAGAAAAACTCAATTCCTGACGAAGTCTTAGTCGTAAGGGAAAAGTATTTTTTTCGAGAATGGAAAGACTTCTTGGTCTCGCATTCACTCCGAGTAAAGACACAATATTTTTTCTGCTCGAAACTTTGCCGGTCTGCTGAAGCCAGGTGGCAGCGCACCTGATTTCCTCCAGTGAGGTTGAATGTCTTGCGAAATTTAAATGCCATCTCAGCACTGACAGTAACCAGTAGGGAGCAAGTTCCCGGGGATGCACCCAATGGGATTGACCAATTGATTCTTTAATACAAAAATGGACAAAATCGACGGGCCAATTTTGGAGAAAGAAAAATGTTCTGCCCATCAAAGAGATCACGGTATCAATTGATTTGAATTCTAATTCAGAATTTTTTTCTGCTTGCACATTTGAAACTTGGTCTAGACGAAACAATCCATTCATGAGCAAACGTATGCCTTCGAAAAATAGATGGCTATACCCAATCTGAAGTGTATTCGATCTATAAAATCCTTGTTCGAACACGTTCAAGAGTGTAACAACATGCGCTAAAGCGGCGTCTGTAGCAGCCAGGCTGGATCCCTCCCGATAATCCCAACCACAATTGTGGCAAAAACAAAGCGCGTCGTCCGGATAGTCGTCATAGAGCTTGGGAAATATTTTGCGACTGGATTTTGGGGATCCGCAACGTTCACATTTTTCGCTCATCCGCACTTTATGCTTGGGGCATACTACGAAAAACACACATCGCCAAAATAACTGAATATACGGTGATTCCTCCATACACTTTGGACACACCTTCAAGCCATAGTGATGCGAGGTGTTCCTACGTATGTAGTTCGGTCCTATCCATCTCGGCAAAGCCGTCGACGTTTCGCTGTGCAAATATAAATTGTTCAGGAATGGCTTGAATGTTGTTCGTTCAACAACATCCAATCGCGTGCCTGTCAAAATACTTATTTCCTGGAGCGTCGATAATGGGCACCTCACGTCAATATCCTGCTTGTAGATTTCAGCCTGGCTTCGAATGACGTTTCGGAAAAAAATGGAAGGAATTACACGATGAAAAATGGCAAGCCGTGTTAGCCAGGAACTTAAGGATTCTCCTGCGTGTGGGTTCGGATGGATTGGAAGAATAGAGCCTGATAGAGCCACCTACAATTCCTCGCAAAAAATATTTTGGCGCCAAGATCATCCACAAGTAAATATTTTTCAAAAAAATGTTACAGATTTTTAATTTGTCTGTTAGTTTTGCATATTTCCAAGTCAGTACATCTCAAAACTGTATTAATACGAATTTGCATTGTGGAGCGCTTACGTGTCCGATGTTGATGAAAGCGAACCAAAGGTATCAAATTTTGTTGAATCAATTGAGCATTGGCGGATCGACTGTTTAGGTACTTTATCTTACGCCGATAGACTTGATCTCGAAAGCCAGCCAACAATTTCAATCGCTGTGTCAAAGTCAACCCAACAGCCGACACCCACTAATTGTTGGAGAACGGATTTCACTCTGACGAAAGACCAGCGGATTGAAAAAATTCCCATCGCTATGCTTCCGATTCTGAAAGTTGGCGATTTCTGGTCAAAAAATCAGACTTCGCTATCGCCACATTGCTACCAACAAACTGAATTTTCACTCAGCCGAGAGCAAATAAAAAGTGCGGTGACGGTTCATTTAGGTGACGCTGCTCCTTGGGCAAAAGGTTTGGAAAAGCCTGAGTTCTTACTGCCTTATTTCTATCACCCATACCACAAATTATTTACGCGGGCATTTGCTGAGTTGATCGAATTAAATGATGGTTCTTTATTGTTGATCCCGCATTGGGAAATTATTCGATTTTACTTTGGCTCATCCACCCAGCTCATAGAATCTGTATTCAATGTAAATGCAACATTCGAAGATCTTTTTGATAGTAATAAAAGCGTAAAAGAAAAAAATGGACACGCGCATGTTCACATGAGAGCTCATTTGCCCTATGTATCGGCTGCGGATGTTGGCCGTATTTGTTTCTGTCCGAAGGCAAGGCAGGCAGTCAATGTCCTGCGCAATTCGCTAATCGCTCAGTCCGCAAATCAACAATCGATTTTTCCGAAAACTGTCCTTCCCATTTCCGAGTCTTCAACGATGGGGATGAAAGGTAAGTTCATAACCTATAAAAATGGAAAACGAGGATTTATTTGTTATGAACTGAAGTCCTGTAGTGCTCCTTTTCCGTTCACTTCATTTTCATTTTTTAAAGATATGGCGGGCGATACAAACCCTGACGCCGATCAAGGGCAACTTCAACCCATGACTGTCAGGTCTCGAGACAATGAAAAGAAGAGCAAGAATAAAATCATTGATCAAAAAGACGCGAATACTATTTTTGGCACTGCCACTTATCAGCTAAGCTCGCCTAGCCGTTTTCCATATTTGGACGACATCTATCAGGAAAAGCGGCGAGTTGACCCTTACACTCATTATTCGGAACCAGGGTACCAACCAGATCCAGTGGAAGAACTTAATGAAGGTGTAGGGGCGGGAGGAAGAGATGCTTATCAAAGTGCAAAGCTGCAAAGGAAAGAACACGACCTCAATACCTCGGCGAAATTATCTATCAACTTTGAGTACTTCTTTTCAGCGATAGATTTGCTGATAAAAAATAAACATATTAATTCTTGCGAATACGTTTGCCCAACGGCCGATCGTAATGATTCGCGATGCGCGGTATTGCCATTAACACTGACACAACAGGGTCGTGTTTCCAAACTCAGTTTTATCGACTACATCAAGGGATACGTGCACACCGCCAAATTGCGACGCAGGGCTGTGGTGGCAAAAATGAGTTACAACAAGGGTGTGGTCTATTTGCTGGAGGTTGAAGCAAGAGTTTACAAGGGCAAACAGCTCGATTGTTTTCCCACCTTTTTATTAAGATCGCTTCATTCAGAAGCGCTGACCACGCGAGAAGTCCAGGACGTGTTAGAAGCATTTTCCAATAGTGATTTTCTTTGGAAAGTTCCCGCTCACCTTGCGCATATCCACGGCATACTAATTCGTCACCCACAGAAGAAACCTGATGACACAGAAAGAACCTACGTTGACCGACTATACCAAAAATTCTTTACAGAAATTATCGATAATTGAAACTGCAAAGCTAATGATTGCGCAATTTTTTAATAAATTTAAATTCGTTCGAAAAATTAAATACGATGAAGACCTGAATGACAAAGGAAAAGAAATTTATGATCTGAAACTGAAATTAAAAGCAGTGGCAGAGAAATGCAGATTAGCTTTGGATGAAGTTCGGAGCGATGCTGCACTTAATAAAGCTTTAGCTGAAAAGTGGAAGAATCGCTTCAGTCAGGTCGGAATTCCGGGAACTGCGGCATCTGAAACAAAAATGGCAGTGGCAGGGCCTTACTTTTGCGCTCGGGGATCTCTCGAAAAAAAGAAAGATAAACTTGCTCAGCTGTTCTTAGAAAAGCCTGAGCGGCCCATAGTTCCCAATCCAAGCCAATGGGAAATGATCCTATCCGAAAATCCATTAACCTGCGTCAACGCAGGAGCTGGATCAGGTAAATCTACCACATTGATTCTTCGTCTCTACGTGATGCGAAAATACATGAAGATTCCGTGGAATGAAATCTCTGTTTTTACATTCTCCAAAAACAGCCAACTAGACTTAATGGACAAATTAATAAAAACGTTCACAGCTTTAGGTGAAGATATAGAGCATGCTACTGCAAAAGATGTTGTAAGGACCTTTCATTCCTACGCGTTCTTCATAGAAAGGCGCTCGCAAAGGAAAGATCGAATTATTTTCGAGCTCGTTGGAAAAAGCACTTCGAAAAAGAAGCTGAACGAAAACTCTTTGCAGCAAGATATTTCGGAAGAGGATATACCCGAGGTATATAATCCACTTGTCGACATGACAGATGAAGATAGCCAAGCTATCAATTTTCACCTTAAAGAAATGTATCATATCGCATATACCAACTCAGAAAAATTTCGAGTGCTGATTAGGAAATTATTTTTATGCCCTATGATCGCTAAGAAAGTTAAATCCGAGCGCCTTGACTTAATCTTTATCCAGACACATGACAATAGACTCACCCAATATATAACTTCAATGTTTTGTACGGAAAAGGAAGTAGATGATGTATTAACTCTTAATGTATCGAGTTATTACAAGGAATTGGATGCAGATATTTTTGTGAACGCTGTAATTAAAGGATCAGGCCAACGAATTCTGTTTATTCCCCGCGAGGAAGATGCTCAAGAGCGCATTGAAGGAACAGCGGTAACGCTAAGTAGATTTTTGAACGAAAAACGAAGAGTACTCATGCAAAGTGATAAACCGCTGCTGGAATTGCACAGCAAACGAGAACTCACGGATCTTGTGAAATTTCTACGCTTCTACAGCCTCGATACAGTCGCAGATGCTCCTGCATTTGACTACCTAATACAAGGCGATTTTGAGGCAGGAGCTGCCAAACACATTGCAACTCGTTTCTTTCAGCTTATTCAATTTGTAGAGGGTTATGGCCTGGACTTTTCCAGCTGGGCTGACTACTGCTCATTAAATGGAAATGCTAAGGACGATAAGGATTTTGTGGCGGCGGCCCGGATATTTTATGACGTTTATTTACAATATCTTTCAGATAAAAACTTCGTAACATTTAACCAGTTATTTCTAGAAATACAACCACACAAGCTTGATTTACTCGAAGATAAAGACCCCTGGGTTCTTGATAAAGTTAAGCATGTTTTAATTGATGAGTTTCAGGACATAAATCCGCTATACGCAAATTTTATCAAAGCAATAAAGTACTCAATGGCAAACAGAACAGGCCAAGCGGGATCTATGGTGGCAGTGGGCGATGATTTTCAATCGATTTATGGATGGAAGGGTGCCATGGTAGATTGCATTATAAAATTTGAGGAAGAGTTTGAGGCTTATGAATCGCCTTCGTTCATAAAAATGGAAGTTAATCACCGCTGCACCCAAAATATAATTAATTTTGGGGAAGCGATAATCGAACTAATTGACGACGATTATAAAACGGACAAGCGTGGACACGCTTTCAATATGTCACCCGATGATCCTCTACCACGCGTTTTTGAAATTTCAAAAAGCAATCAAATCAATTCAATTGTGAATTTTATTAGGGAGGAGATGCGCATCGTCAAACCGACACTAGATAAGCCATTGCGAGTCTTGTCGAGGGGGAAAACAATGTCAGGCGACCTGAAGACGCGAATTTCAGACGACCGCGTTCTATTCGATACGTTTCATGGGAGCAAAGGATTAGAAGCTGAATCCGTAATACTTATTGGAGACTGCTTTTATGGAAAAAGAAATCACATCAAAAATGACGTATTGCGCCAATATCTTCCGGGCCAGCCCCCAACCGAATACGACGCTATACAGGAACGCGAAGTTTTCCGATTGGCTTATGTAGCAGCCACTCGTTCTGCAAAACGTTGCCATTGGATTTTGATAGAGAATAACGGCCCAAAAAGTGCGTTGAAAAAATTGATTGAAAAGAGTGCAAAATCTGCCGATCCGTTGTGTGAGTACATCAAAGTGGGAAGGGGGTCTCGACTGGAACCGATACCGCAAATCTCGGAAAGCACAAGGCGTTAGTAAGAGTGATCTTTTGACTAGTCATCGACCGGATGTTGATATGTGGGCCCGTACCCCGCCAAACAATAAACCAGATTCAGAAGGTCATTTACTAAGAGCTCGGGATGCAATGAATAGTCGCCATCCTCGCACCCTAGTTGTCCCCTATAACGCCCTAAATGACGCTGCAGAAGGTCTACACGATATTGCATAAAATGCATTAATGGAATTTCGTAATACTCCCTAAGCATGTGTGTTTCCATTTGCAAGTCTACAATTATATTTTCTGCGCGTGTTTTATCGTCTAAGCACAAAATTCTTTGCGCCTTAAAACTGTAAAAATCTTTGTGATATTCAAGACTCCAAGGCCGAGCCTTCGGTGGAGTCAACATTCTTTCTTCCGCCATATGCTTTCTTCCAGATGAGTTATTTATAAGCGATTGCTCACATCGATCTTCGCTTAGAAGGGGCAATCCAATTAATTTTCTCAAGCGTTTTTTTGTCGATCATTTCAGTTTTATCCTGAACTGCTTGAACTGCGGATCGAACAAGAATTTCGGATAATTCACCGATGAGCCCTTCAGACATAACTAAAAGCTTCATCGCCATCTCTTCGTCACTGAGACTTGAAGGATTCTTTAGCGGGAGCATGTATTCATAACTGTCCAATAGTTGTAAATACTCATCATTATTTTCCCAGCGCGGTAATATAAAGGGCTCAAATCGATTGCCGAGTTGTGGATCGGTATTTACTGCTCGGAGTGCATCCTTTATTCCGGCACCGACAATCGGTATTTGCAGTTCGTTCCCCAGCTCTTTTATAACATTGAGATATTCCCTTTGTTTACTCGAGCTTCCCGCAAGCAAGTTATGAACTTCATCAATTAAAAGCATACGGGTTCCAATTTTTGTCAGCAGCTTGATAACATCGCCCTGCTTCTTTTGCGGTTTGTCATTGATGCGATGTGGGGCAAATAGTTTTGTCAAAATTTTATCGTACAGCCGACTTTCACTTGGTACCGGTGGCGACTCAATCACAAGGACGGGTACATGAATAGTTTCTTCATCTGGACAATCATATGCAGGATGTTTGGAAGCAAAGCGATTTACAATCATGCTCTTTCCATTGTTGGTATCGCCAACAATAAGCATATTGGGCATGCGATGCTTTTTAGGATAGATCATTAGATCTTCAAGACAGTCGAGTAAAACTTTTGCGCGACCGTATCCAATCCACCGCGGCGAGCGGATGTATGCGATTCGTTCATCAGGCGACAATGTTGTTGCTTGTGCGGCGTTTTTTATTAGATGACTAAGGTCAGTCATTCTTATAAATCCTCCAAATCATCAAAAGGCTTTATTTTCCTTTTCACAACAGTTGGTCCAACTTCTTCCGACTCAGTCTTGTTTTGTGATGCTGCTTCCTTAGCCTTAGCCTGGTTGAGTGGCTTATTACTTCTCTTTTTCTGCGAGGATTTTCGCTCTTTTTTTGTTAGCTGTTCAGCTTGTGTTTTAACGCGATTCATTTCCTCATAGGATGAGAAAATTAAATCTTCGTTAATATCACCAAGTCCTTTTTCCAGAATATATTTCTTAATTGCCCTAAGTTCCCAAATATTAATCGAGGGGTGCGAATTGTTTCGATATGGAATCTCAAAATACGTTTGCAACTCTGGATCAAAAAACCAGACGCAACTTATGTTTCTGGGATCGCGACGCACAATAAATTTTTGTTTTAGTTTTGATTTTCCCGGTACCGTTGCATTTATCCAGCGCCGTAATACATCACTAAAATAAAAAATATCGTCGATGAGTAATCCATAATCCTGAACGGTGCGCTCGACGAAAGGTATGAAATCAAGACGCAATCTCAATTCATCGGCTACTTTCGGCGGCAGACCTGAACCGGGATACTGAGCAGTACCGAATATTCCCTCTTCGTATTTTTTGAGTGGGGAACACTGAATGCCGGAATGGAAACGCTGGTGATAAACTCCCGTAATATAAATTAATAACCACCGTTCAAGTTCTGCCAAGGTCAACGCAGATTGCGCGACGGAGTTATACTCGCCTTTTTGCTGAATGTTTGAAAATGTTGTTCCGGGAAGAGTATGAATTTCCTTTGCCACCGTTCCTAGCAACCGCTCGATATGACCACCAAAATTGGGTCTAGCTACCGGTCGCCATTCGAGGTTGATGTCGTATTGTTGACAAGCCTTGCTTAACATTGCGCCGCGAAATTCCTTTGCGTTATCGGCATGAACAGTTCTTGGGATTCCCCAACAAGGCCAAGATCCTGACACATTCTGTTCCGCAAGCAACAGGTCTTTTGGCAAGATAGCCTGAGATAAACACAACCCTACCGACACTGCGCTCGGTGGGTCATAGGAAATGTGGAACCCTGAAATCATTCGACTGAAAACATCGATTGCTAAGGTGAGGTAAGGTCTATCAAGGGGCATTCGATGCACATCATCAACTGTGATAATGTCGAGTGGAGTGTGATCAATCTGAACAACGGAGTAGGGATAGTCGGCACCAGGAAATTGTCCTAGGGTTGGCTCAAACTTATCCCTCGCTGCCTTAGCGCCGCGTCGACGATGTATCTTCAGCGATTCAGGTAATGCGTTTAAACGATTGCGAATGGTGTTGCTATGAGGTGGTTTGAGGCCAGCGTTTTTGCACATTGCTTGGATCGCTTCATAGACTTTTACCGGGCTCTTCTGTTGCCGTGTTAAGTATTCTTCGTCAATAGCCTTCTGAATAATTTGTTCGATCGCTGAGTCAACTCTAATTTGTCCTTTATCGCTGCGCTCTTGCGGCATCAGGACCGTAAGGGTGCCACATTCTTCGTAGAGCTTGATCCATGCATACAAACTATTAGTATGCTTTCCAAACTCTACTGCTCTGGCCTGTACCTTTGCGCGAGTGCGCTGGGGGTCGCTAAGCAGCGGCCGAATAATGTCAAACCGAGTTTGGGCTATCTCCCAACGCTCGTCTGGAATGGACTCTAAGTCTGGGTGCGTTTGCCGATTATCATTTATCGGCGCAACAGATATTTCGTTAATTTCCAGTCGTTTGACCTCGCCCGTTTCTACATTCTTAGCGAGGAGCGAGGACAAATCGAGTATATGTCTGACGATATATTCTTTGTCACGATGGTAAATGAAAGAGCCCGGTTGCAACGTAACGGCGGCAGGCCGGAGGGTAGCTCGACTCATTACAACTTGCTCCAAAGCCTGGACGACATGGTTAGCTGACAATTAAGATCAGCACCAATTGAACCAACACTCACCAGGCGCCACAGTGAAGGGATTAATTCTGCTTGAGACCATTTGTCCCGGAACACGGCGAGTAAAAGCGTGGCAGGATTGGTTTCTCTCATCTCGGCTAAACGGATAAGAAGAAGTGCTTCGTGAGCATCGTTTATAGGGTGTTTACGGAATGAAAGGAGAAACTTTACGTTTTTCAGATATGTTGTGCGAATCTCATGTTCGGTGACTAGACGGAAACGCCAGCCGACAGATTTCGCATATCGAATGGTCGCTTTGAACTTCGGTTTTAATATCGCCCAATTTTCTTTCAAGTCACTCCTGTATTTGACCTCGAAAATAGTTGGGCTCAATCCAGTGGATTTGACGTATTGCACTAAAGTATCCGGGGTGTACGTTTTCTGCTTCCCATCCAATAAGTAATTGATTTCCAGTGGTTGAACTTCATATCTGTGCACGTTATTGTCAAATTGAAGAAGAGAGTAAAAATCCCTTTCCAATGTGGATTCAAACGCGCTGTCGCCCTCTGATTTAACAGAAGAGCCTATACCAGTAACGTTTCGATAGTTCTTAGGGATTGTTCGAATAGGCACGTAAAAACCAGTACAGTCGAGTGATGTTATTTCCCAAACAATACATCTTATTGTTGTACATTGATACACCGCAAATATGTAGAAAGGGACAAATTAGCCATCACAGTACAATTTTATTTTGGAATTGTCAGTCGTTGTACTGCTGATCAAGTACGCCGTTATCGCGATCGAATTTCCGGCCCCATGCTCGACCGCATCGACTTACATGTGCCAGTGCTAGCCTTACGCCAAGGGGAAATTCACGGCAAACCAGTAGGCGATAATAGCCAAGTGATCCGAACGCGGGTTGAAGCAGCGCGTGCACTGCAATTACAAAGGCAAGGAAAAGCTAATCATCAATTGAACGCGCCGGAATTAGAAAAATATTGTTTGTTGAGTGACGCTGATAAAGCCTTGTTAGAAAATGCCATTTATAAAATGGGGTTATCTACGCGCGCGTATCATCGCGTATTAAAAGTGGCACGCACCTTGGCTGATATGCAAAATAAAGAGCAGCCAGAAACTGAAGAAGTGAGTGAAGCGCTGAGTTACCGCACTTTGGATCGGCAATAAATTATTGTGTTGGAGTTTTTTCCTGGACGGAATTAACCAGTGCCTGGTCGATAGCATGCACCACTGCATTGAACGAATCATTGCCTTTGCATTGGTGAAGGAAAGCGCCGCTACGTTTACCGCGAAACTAAACTTGATGCAAATCATTAAAAGGTTAGTTGACGATAAAATGATGCTTAGAGAGTTGTAGAAAATATTAACTACTGTGGAAAACATTTAAAAACTACGCTTTCAATTGAATATATTTCTGTACATCAATGCAATGCGTTTATGCACTGATGGAACCTATTGTCTAAATTGTTAATACATTGACGCTGTTATTGTTTTGTTGATGTTCGAGTAATGTTTTACATATCTCTTCTATGGATTGCGGCAGAGCAAAATAATATCCTTGCATATGATCACAACCAGCCTCTTGCAGCCAGTGCTTTTGTTCAACGGTTTCAACACCATCTGCCACAACAATTTTACCCAAATTATGTGCAAGGGTTATCATGGCAGCGACCAAGCGACGATCATTGGAACTGCGCTGTAGTTCAGACATAAACCGCGACGATAATTTTACTGTACTAATAGGTAACCGCTGTAGATGCAGGAATGATGAGCTGCCAGTGCCAAAATTATCAAGTGCGAAGTTAATGCCAAAAAATGCGAGTGGTCGCATACACAAACTAACTAAATCTATATTTTCCATCATGGAGGATTCAGTTAGTTCTAATTCTACATCGCCTGCGCGAATGTCTAATTCTTCAAAAATGGCGGATATCTCTTGTACCAAGCGTTCATCCTTAAATTGACGCATAGAAATATTGATAGACATCACTAAATTTTTATCAAACTGGGCATGAATTTTTTTTAAATCTGCGCAAGCTTGACGAATCGCCCAGTAACCAATTGCGGTAATTAACCCCGTGTCTTCTGCCACTGAAATAAATTCACTCGCATCAAGTGTACCGTTATCCGGGTTGTTCCAGCGCAACAAGGCCTCAAGCCCAATAATTTCGTTGGTGTGCATGTCCACGCGCGGCTGATATTGCAGAAAAAATTGATCTTTTTTTAATGCCTTGCGCAAATTTGCCTCAAGCTTTAATTGGCGATGCACATTTTTATTCATAGCATCGGTAAAAAAGCAAAAACTGCTACCGTCTTCCTGTTTAGCTTTATACATCGCCATATCGGCATTTTTTAGCAAGCCCTCAGCATCGTGTCCTGCTTGCGGATAAATTGCTATGCCTATACTGCAACCCACAGCTACTTCATAACCATTAATGGTTGCGGGCTCTGAAATTATTTCAATAATTTTTTCAGCTATGTGCGCAACATCGGTACTGTTTTCAATATGTGTCAAGAGTAATGTAAATTCGTCACCGCCAATGCGTGCAACCGAATCGCTGCGACGTAAACATGCATTTAACCGCTCAGCGCAAATGCGAATGATGACATCCCCAACATCATGCCCAAAATTATCATTCACTAATTTAAATCCATTTAAATCAATAAACATAAGTGCGAAAGATGTTTTATCGCGGTTTGCCAAATTAAGCACATGCTCCAAGCGATCGCGAAATAAAATTCGGTTGGGAATGTCGGTGAGCTGATCGTAGTGAGCTAAGCGCGCCAAATGTTGTTCTGTTTGTTTTCGCTCAATAGCATAACGCAATGTGCGCTCTAATAATTGATGGCCAATCTGACCTTTAATGAGATAGTCAGAAGCGCCCGCACGAATTATATCGCGATCAACTTCGATTTCCATTTCATCAGTCATTACAACAATGGGGGTGATGTTGGCTTGTACTTTTGCGGCGTTTAACAGATCGCGAGCACTGAGGTCACCCCAAAAAAAATCGAGCAGGGCTACATCAAATTCATTGGATAGAATTTGTGGCAAAGCAGCATCAAGCTGGTTGCACCAGATGACTTCATAGTTAACATGCCGCACTTGTGACAAGATATCTGCAATTAGCAAATACTCGCCATATTCACGGTCAATAAATAAAATTTTAATTGCTTTTTCCATACCGCCCAATCCCTACTTTCATAGCATATTCTCAGCAATGCGGTTTTAAACGCGGTATTCGTTAGGTGTGACTCTACACCTCGCTCCTACTATAATAAATAAGATTTATTCCTATATAGCAAACAAAGTCAGTTGGCCGTTTTTTAAAAGCTGTAGTTATAAAAACTACAGGCACACAGGTCGGTTTGCCCTTGTTACAATATAGCTCTTAAAAAAATATTCCGAAAAGTATTCCGAGGTATCGTGACCCAGTTAAATGCTCGCCAAAACGAAGCTGTTTTATACATTGATGGTCCTTGTTTGGTACTTGCGGGCGCTGGTAGCGGTAAGACCAGTGTAATTACTCGTAAAATCGCTTACTTGATTCAACAGTGTGACATTCCGGCACGCCACATAGCTGCGCTTACCTTTACCAATAAGGCTGCGCGTGAAATGAAAGAGCGAGTAGGGAATCTGGTAAAGGGTAGTGCCGCTAAAGGGTTGACGGTTTCAACTTTCCACAATCTGGGCCTCAATATAATTCGTCGTGAATATAAAAGTCTGGGCTTCAAGCCAGGCTTCTCCATATTTGATGCTGAAGATGCTCGTTCATTATTAAAGGAACTGATGATGAAAGACGGGGATCTTGATAAAGATCACTTAAATTTGGTGCAGAGCCAAATATCCAATTGGAAAAATGATCTAGTCACTCCCCAGCGTGCCCTTGAGATAGTACAAAGTGCCGTGAATCAAAACCCCGCCGAACAAACTATTGCTCTTGTTTATCAACAGTATAATCAGGCACTGCGTGCTTATAATGCGGTTGACTTCGACGATCTTATTTTGATACCGGTCGATCTGTTTCAACAGCACAGTGAGATTCTAATGCGTTGGCAGCGGAAAATTCGTTATTTATTAGTCGACGAATATCAAGACACTAATTCCAGCCAATACTTGTTAGTGAAGTTATTGGTGGGTAATCGTGCAACGCTTACGGTAGTAGGGGACGATGACCAATCCATCTATGCCTGGCGCGGCGCTCGGCCGGAAAATCTATTGCAGTTAAAGCAGGATTACCCACAATTAAAAATTATTAAGCTGGAGCAAAATTATCGTTCCACTAGCCGTATTTTGCGCGTGGCCAATCATTTAATTGCCAACAATCCCCATGAGTTTGATAAAGCACTTTGGAGTGAAATGGGTTTAGGTGATTTGATTCGTGTGCTGCGTTGTAGTAATGAGGATGCTGAGGCAGAGCGTGTCGCCACCGAAATTTTAACGCAACGGATGAGTAAACAAAATAAGTTCCGCGACTATGCTGTTTTGTATCGCGGTAACCATCAGTCGCGATTGCTGGAGATGAAGTTACAGCAACATCAAATCCCCTACAAAATTAGTGGCGGCTCGTCCTTTTTTGCCAAAACTGAAATTAAAGATGTAATGGGATACTTGCGCTTATTGGTGAATCCCGATGACGATAACGCGTTCCTGCGGGTTATTAATACGCCGCGCCGTCACATAGGTACCAGTACGCTTGAAGCTTTGGGAGGTTACGCTAGCCAGCGTGAAATAAGTCTATTCGCGGCCATTGAAGAGGTTGGCCTAGCTAGCCACATTGCGGAAAAAAACCTCGATCGTTTACTTCGCTTTGCACATTGGTTAAAGCAAGTTTCGGTTAATTGTGTAACTGGTGACCCTGTAGCTGCTGTGCGTGAAATGGTCGAGGATATAGATTATGTCGGTTGGTTGCATCAAAACTCACCCAGCAGCAAAGCCGCTGAAAAGCGCGTCGACAATGTTTTTTATTTAATTGATTCGCTGCAAAAGAGTTTGAATAAAACTGCTGAGGATGAGGAAGAGCCGCGCATCGAAGATGCCATCGCCAAATTGGTACTGCGTGACTTGCTTGAGCGGCAGGAAGAAGAAGACCTAAGTGATCAGGTGCAGTTAATGACATTGCATGCGTCTAAAGGATTGGAGTTTCCTCACGTTTTTATCGTCGGGATGGAAGAAGATTTATTGCCGCATCGCAATAGCATTGATGCTAACAATATTGAAGAAGAGCGCCGTCTTACCTATGTGGGCATTACGCGTGCGCAGCGAACCTTGACCATGACGCTAGCAGGCAAGCGCAAGCAGTTTGGTGAATATAGCGAAACTGTGCCGAGTCGCTTTTTGGATGAGTTGCCGGTAGAGGACGTGGAGCGAGAGGGATTTGGTATCGTAAGTCAGGAAAAAAATGTTGCCAAGGGTGAAGAAACGCTTTCAAATTTATTAAATTTGTTTGATTAATTTCTACAAAAATACACATACAAAAAAGCCAAGAGTTTGCACCCTTGGCTTTTTAAATTAGCTTTTATTAATGATGGCTAATTATTTTTTGCTGCCGTCTACCATATATTTAACAGCGGCTTTAAGTTCAGCATCGGTACAGGCTGCACAGGTGCCTTTAGGGGGCATGGTATTAAAGCCTGCGATTGCGTGAGTGTTCAAAGTTTCAATACCCTTTGCAATGCGGGGAGCCCAATCAGCAGCGTTGCCAAATTTCGGCGCGTTCATTAACCCTGGGTTGTGGCACATGGCGCAAGATGCAGTATAAACATCTTTGCCTGATTTGGCCGGAGCTGCAGCTGCAGCGGGTGCGCCAGCACAAGCTTCGCCTGCCTTACATGTTTTGCCCACTGGAGCTATACGTTCTTTCACAGCGTCTGTCGATTTAGCGTCAGGTGCTTTAGTTTCGCCACAAGCAATGCCCGAAAGGGTCATTACGCTAGCAACCATCAACATACTTAATAACTTTTTCACGTCTTTTTCCTCATGGTTATGATTTGCGCTTTGGAGTGGGCGCGACGGGGGCATTATAACCAATTATTTATTAAATATGTGCCAATCTTTAGACTTGGAAAGAGATTATGGTGATTAACGCGGGATTTTGTTCTATCTCGGCTCAATGCTATGCTGCAGAAAATAAAAATTAAGAGTTTGGTCAAAGTTATGGAATTTGCTAGTGTCACTTTCACTGCTTACTTCAGTGCGGCTATTGTCGCTGCATTACTTACGATAATTTATTTTTATCAATTCTGTCATCGTCAGCGTGGCTATGCTTTTACGCTCGCCGCAGCGCTGCACACCTTGTATTTGATCGTCATAGTCATATCTTTCAATGGCGATATGCTATCGCCAAAATACCTACCTTTTTTTGAGTGTTTACATTATAACGGCTGGGTTTTGGCTATAGCGCTCTCGTTACGTAATCACAGCAACCAACAACATTTGCCCCCTAGTCTTCAGCTACTATTCGGTTTAGGTTGGCCACTGACAGTAATAATTTTGATTGTTACCTTGGTTGCTAATGAAAAAGTGTTTTTGTTGGCGCCCTGGTGTGCACTGGTTCTGGCAGTTATTAGTCTGGTAAGTGTTGAGCAGCTTTATCGTTACGCCGCAGTAAATGATCGCCAACTTAAATTGCTTTGCATGAACTTAGGGGCCATTTTTATTTACGATGTATACCGATATACCCATCTCCTTATTTTTCAGGAAGAGTTCTATCCACCCTTGTGGCAGTCTCGCGCAGCCGTGTCCATTGTCACTTGCTTGTTTATGGCTTTGGGTGGTTTAGTGCCTTTACAGCAATCAACTAAAACAGCAAATTTCAACATTTCGCGGCCCATTGCTTTTTATACCACCTCTTTAATCGCCATTAGCATATTAATTACGCTATTTTCTGTTGTTGGATATTACATACAACTATACGGAGGTAACTGGGGAGCGGCTATTTATGGTTTCGCGCTCGTAATAGTGGTTCTCACAATGGCGACTGTCTTTGTTTCCGATCGGCTCCGGTTGCAACTTTCAGTATTCATTAACAAACATTTATTTCACCATAAATACGATTATCGCAGTGAATGGTTAAGGATTATCAATTATTTAGCGCAGCCAGCCGAGAGCAGTGAAGTGAATGAGCGTGCATTTTTCGCAGTCGCTTCCACCACTCACGCTCCAGGCGGTGCTATCTGGCTGTTAAAGCAGGGGTTTTACGAACCTGTATATCAGCTCAATTTATCAAGCTTGGTCGATTTACAAGAGGAGCCAGCTAATAGCCCTTTTTGTCGTGAGCTGTTGGAGTCTGAATGGGTTTACTTCCCAGATGGTAGTGACAACGCCGCGATTAGCCATAATAATAATTTGCTCCCCTCCTGGGCACGCAGTTTCCCTAATTTATGGTTAATTTTTCCGCTCGTTGTGGGTGAAGAGTTGGTAGGGTTTATGGCGCTGACCAATCCGCAGGATGAAACGGCACTAAATTGGGAAGATCTTGACCTCCTTAAGACCATAGGTCGGCAGTTGGGCAGTTATCTAAAGCGATATCAACAAGCGGAACAGCTAGCAGAAAGTAAGCAGTTTGATACATACAATAAGTTGGTTGCCTTTATTATTCATGATTTAAACAACCTTATCGCACAGCAGGCACTGATGCTAAAAAATGCAGAAAGGCATAAGGACAATCCTGCTTTTGTAGAGGATGCTTTTAAAACTATTAGCAACTCCGTTGACCGCATGAATAATTTATTGAAAAAGTTACGGCGCGATGAATCTGATTTGGTAAAACGTATAAACATTACTGATGTTGTTGAGCAAGCCGTCTCCGAGTGTCGCCACAACAATTTGCAGATTGATGGGAGAATTACGCAGTCGTCACGCACCCTTAATGCTGATCAAGTGCGGTTGGTGATGACTATCACGAACTTCATCAAAAATGCCCAGGAAGCTACAGAAGGAGAGGGAGAGGTGCATGTTACACTCGCTTGCGTTGATGATTGGGCGGTGATTTCTATCGAAGATACCGGTTCAGGTATGGATTGGGATTTTATTCAGAACCGCTTGTTTAAACCTTTTGAAACCACTAAGTCGGGTAAAGGCATGGGAATAGGTGTTTATTTATCCCGAGAATACATTAGTGAGCTCAAAGGCACACTGAATGTAATGAGTAGCGTTGGCGAAGGCACCACCATAACCATATCCATACCACTTAATAAGTTGGAATAGTCATCTCAATGAACAAAGAGCTTAATCAAAAACCCATTCTTTTAATTATTGAAGATGATCTGGGGTTACAAAGTCAATTGCGTTGGCATTTTGATCAGTATGAAACTGTGTTTGCTGAAAATCGTCACGATGCTATTGCCGCTTTACGGTTACACGAGGCCTCGGTGATCATTCAAGATCTAGGTTTGCCCCCTGACGAAGACGGCGTTGATGAAGGGTTTAAATGCATTCAGGATATTTTACGAATTTCTCCGACATGCAAAATCATTGTTATGACTGGTAAAACTGATCACGAAAATGCAATCAGGGCGGTGGGCTTAGGTGCTTATGATTTTTATCAAAAACCAGTGGATTCGCACACACTTGATTTAATTGTGCAGCGTGCGTTTACCATTTTTGCTTTAGAAACTGAAAACAGACGTCTTAAAATTACGGCGCAAAAACCGCTTGAGGGTCTTATTACCAATGATCCTCATATGCTCAAAATCTGCCGGCAACTAGAAAAGATTTCCCCTACGACAGTTACCTGTACTCTTTTAGGTGAGAGCGGCACGGGCAAGGAAGTTATGGCGCGTGGAATCCATCAGTTGAGTCCGCGAAAAAACAAACGATTTATTGCCATTAATTGTGCTGCAGTACCGGAGAATTTGATTGAAAGTGAGCTGTTTGGTTATGAAAAAGGCGCATTCACAGGTGCCAATAAGCTAACTTTGGGGAAAGTTGAAACGGCACATGAAGGCACGCTTTTTCTCGATGAAATTGGCGATATGCCGTTGAGCCTTCAGGCAAAACTATTACGTTTTTTACAAGAGCGAATTATTGAGCGTGTCGGGGGACGCCATGAAATCCCCGTTGACGTGCGTGTAATTTGTGCGACAAACAAGAATCTACAAAAAATGGTGGGCGACGGTAGCTTCCGTGAAGATCTTTTTTATCGTATTTGCGAAATGACCGTGGAAATTCCACCTTTACGGTTTCGGCAGGGCGATAAGGTGCTGCTGGCTCGCCACTTCAAAAATAAATTTGCTAAAGAGCACGCCCAGCACATTACTGGATTTACCCCGGATGCTATCGAAGCGATTGAAGGTTATAGCTGGCCCGGCAATATTCGCGAAATGGAAAATAAAATAAAACGCGCAGTCATCATGGCTGATAGTAAATATATCGGACGAGAGGATCTCGGTTTAGCCGAAGCAGAAAACTTATCGCTCAATCTGCGTCATGTTCGGCAAGAAGCCGAAAGAAACGCAATTTTGCGAGCGTTAAGTATGACCGACAACAATATATCTGCAGCGGCTAAGCTGCTCGGCATTACTCGCCCAACATTTTACGATCTCATAAAAAAATTCGATATGTTGCTACCTAGCGTTTCCGACATTGAAGGCAATGTGGACAATCTGTAACAATCTTATAGATCAAAACGAAATAAAAAATTTAATTGGTGGTTGACATATTTATCACAGATTTTGGATACTCATTCTCGAAATTGTGAAATAGCTAGCACTTGAGTATTAGATCATTCGATAAACTGCTATACCGATATTTATAGGATTAAGGCAGCTGAAGTTGGCTTAAGTCGGATAGGTATAAATTACTAGTTCAGGTATAAAAAATGGATCCTCGTACTTTTGCTCGCGTTAAAGTTGTCAGTATTAGCATGCTAATATCCATTATTCTTGCTGCTTGTGGTGGCGAGAAAGCAAGAGATGCTGAAGATCCAGTCGTAGAGGTTTCGCCAGGTTTAAGCTCACTTGAAAGCTCCGTTGCGCCCGTAAACGTTGTTTCGAAAAGCGTAGCTTTTAGTAGTAAATCTAATATTGCAGCTAGCAGTAGCCCGGTTATCGCTATTGCAAGCAGTAAATCAAGTAAAGATGCAGCTAGCATCTCGCCCAGTAGCCAGGCTAGTAAATCAAGTGTCAATGTGGTTTCAAATAACCAGGCGAGCGTTAACAGCGCGGTGACTAGTGCTGCTACTATTCTCGCTTTAAGTAGCAGGGCAGCAAGTAGTGCCGCTTTAAGTAGCAGGGCGGCAAGTAGTAAAGCGGCAAGCAGTATTGCATTAAGTAGTAAATCAGCAAGCAGTAAGCAAGCAGGCGCTTTAGGGGCAACTATTGAATGGAGACAACCGTCGGCTCGTCAAAATGGAGATTACCTGGAATTATCAGAGATAGGCGGCTACCAAATTCGTTATAAATCATCTACAGCTACCACTTTTAACTACATTACTATTGAAGGAAACTCGACAACTAAATATGTATTTGATAAATCTACTATAGGTTTGAAATTTGAAATCGCTGTATATGATGACTCCGGTCTCTACAGTGACTTTGTCACAATCAATTAGAATTAGCCAAAATTATTGATGTTAAATGAGAAATGCTCGGGAATGTATTTTCTTTAATCGATTTTTTGTTGCCCTAGGTTTCTAGTCAGGTTGCCTTTAACGATCGAGTATAGCAATATTCATGATTTTAAGGTGGCGCTATGGGTTTGCTTACGAAGCTGCAAGAGAAGCAAACCAGTCTCACTATACTTGCTTTAGTCGCGTTAGTAAGTTGTCTTTTTTCCCCTTCCATTGCTCCTCTCTTTGTCAGATGGCTTAAGTTAAATCAAGATTTAAGCCATGGCTTACCTACACTTGTCATTTTTGTTTTTTTAATTTGGCGAATCATACCAATAACGCAGATACGAAACTCAGATACTACCTACTGGTTTTTATACGCAGTCCTCGCTCTATTTTCATTTGTTTGGTATTTATTTCAAAGTATTAACGTACAGCTTATTAGTGCATTGCTGTTAATTGTAGTGCTGACAATTTATTTGGCTGCATGCTTCTCTTTAAAAACAGCGGTAGATCTTTTCCCCTTTCTCGGTTTACTTTTATTTGTTGTTCCAATCCTATCGTCACTGACTGACCAGCTAGTCTTACTCAGTAGTTTTGTTGTAGGTGGGTTGGTTGACGCAGTCAAATTAACTGCAATTATTGAAGGCAATAATATTTTGATCCCAAGCGGTCGAATAACCATAGCAGAAGGCTGTTCGGGGTTACGTTACTTAAGCATCACGTTGTTATTGGCTTATATTATTTGTTTAATGAATGGATACAGCCGACGTCAGAGTATGCTTGCAATTTTATGTGCTATTGGTTTGGGGTTGCTCACTAACTGGGTAAGAATATTTTTATTGGTATTGGTCGGTTACCATTCCGATATGCAAAGTAAATTGATGCATGATCATGAAATGTTTGGTTGGATTTTATTTACGATCATCATCATGCCTGCCATCTATTGGGCGCCCATTGTTCGAAAGAATATTGAATTTAGTGTCAGAGTTTCCAAGTGCAAGCCGTTAATTCCTACATTGGCTTTGTTGTTAGGACCACTGCTTTTTTGGGGCACCATGCAGGCGGAATTATCCAGCAATAAGCTCAACTTAAATGGTTTAATAGTGCCTGAAATAAAAGAAAAGTCTGCAGCTTGGGTTCCTATTAGCTTCCCCGAACAAACTGAAAAATCCAGACGTAGTTTTTCTATCGATGGAGTGGTAATTCGGATGGACTTGGCAAAATATACCCCTTTATCTTCTTCAGAAAAGTTAGTTCCTTATATACAAAATGTGTATCCCGCAGAGGATTGGGTTCCAGCTGATCAATCTCATCTTATTGAAATTCGCGATTTTGAATTAATGTTGCTTAAAAATATTAATTCGTCGCAAAAAATATTGCTATTGTATCAATTCAATGTTGGCAATAGTGTTACCGATTCATATAGGTTCGCGAAGTTGTTGCAATTAAAAGCGAAATTACTGGGAGAAAACTTTTTTGGTTTGGTAGTTATTCAAGCTGGCTGTGCGATTGATTGTAGAGAGGAAATAGCTGCGATCAAAAAAATTACACAGGATTGGCAGCTCAATAAATTTAGCGACATGAGAAGTGTAGGAAGCTTCCCTGCTGACCCCTCACCTAGCTACTGATCTAAAAATATTTTCAATACGCTGGATGTGCTTGATAGAAACGTATTCGTGAGTAGGTAAAGTTAAAAGACGCTTTGCAAATTGTTGCGCATTGTTAAGATTCTCATATACGTCAATCAATTCACTGATGCCGGGGATCTCCACTATGGACTGTTGATACAATGGTGATCCCCCAAGTCCCGCTATATTCAATTTGCGCAATAAATTGTTCCGACTATTGGCGTCACTACACAATAGTGGATAACGTAATAACTGTTGTCTCCGCAGTGTTGTTAAGGATTGTAATTGTTGAATATTGGAAGCTGTACATATCTCATCATAAGCCTGCTCAATATTTTTATTTTTACTTTGGTGAAAGTTTAAGTTCGCGGAAAATAATCTGTGACGAAAACTATCCATGGCACTAATTGTTGTTAGCGGATGATATAAAGTTTCACCCAATCGCAAAAACGGCGCACGATTCAAAAAGCAATATAAGTGCGGGTGTAAGAGCATATTAAAAGCTTGTAGTTTTAATGCTTGCTGCATCTCAGCTAACGAATTATTAGAAACTTTTTGCATTAAAGCAGTGGTAATAATTTTTTGTTTTGAAAATAATACACCACCACCAAGCAAGCTTAAGGGTTTCCCCCTGCCAAACGAAAATAAAATATAATCTGATGAGAAATCATGTTGCTCAGCGCTTGCGGGAAGCCACTGTGCATTATCTTCGATAAGTTTTGTATGCGTATTCACCAACATTGCACGAATATCTGCCAATCGTTCTTTAATACCTAAAAAATTTACGGCAATAACAGCAACTATGTCTGAATTTGAAGCGTCTGAACCTAAAGCACTTTTTAATGCATTTAAATTATAACTTGCATCAGCACTATCGATGTCCACCGCAAGTGGCTTTACTCCTGCATAAACTGCAGCTGCAACCAAATCAGGGCAACAGTAACCGGGAATAATAACTCTCGGGTTTTTTATATGCGGAGCCTTAGCCTTGGCATCGGCAAGAGCCAAGGCTAAGGCGGATGTTCCAGAGTCTACCCATTCGGAGTGATAGCCAGCGAGCTGGTAAGCAAATGGATCAGGATCTTTTGCTAATAAAATTTTATTGCCCGCAGGAGCTAAATCACCACGAATTAACGCGCAGAAGGTTTCCATGTTGTCATTCTCTGCCCAGCAAGAAACTTAACCGCAGCGTCCAGCAAAGCAATGTTAACTTGTACGAAAAAGTAAATTAATTTTACCGAGCCTGCTTCGCGTAGATTCGGTAAAAACTGCGCAACTAAGGCTATACCATAAAAGAAAATCTGCCCAACAAAAACTATTGCATAAATAAATCCCTGGTTTGCCACCAGCGCTGAAACGATAAAAAACAAAATGAAAAACCAGGGCGCTAGCCAGCGCATTAATTTATGCGAAATAACTTGCAATGCAAAAAAGCCATATTGGTTAACATTCATTACTTCTCTGTGGCGCGATAAGCCGGTCATACCTCTTATTACGGTGCGGATTTTGCGTTGATATTCCTTGGTGGGATCTTGTAAATCCTGGTAGAAACCTAAAACATCAGGTGCGCTAACTGCTCTTAATTTGCCCTTCACTGCGTTTAACGCTGTATTAAAATCGCTTGGACAATGAATATCCCATTCCTGGCAAATTTCTTTGCGCGCCGCAAAAAAGGAACCACTTAGGCCGACCAGTCCCGCCAGTTGCGACTCTTGTTTGCGCAGCCACATTTCGTATTTTACATATGCCCCTTCGCCAGCGACTGAGCCGTCTTTACTAATAAAACGATCTTCACTGGAAACTGCACCAATAGCCGGATCTAAAAAATAGCGCTCCAATTTTACTAAAGCGTCATTTGGGATTTGCGTAGCAACATCGGAAAAAACTAGCACATTTCCCTTGGCTTGTCTGATGGCTGTTAATTGTGCATTTTCTTTACCCAAGCGTTCGGTCGCACGAACCAGTCGAACACCGCGATCGGCATATTCAGCCACAATCGAATCGGTTGTATCTTCCGAACAATCTGACGCTACTATTAACTCGAGTCGCTCTGCATCAAAATGAATGGCCAGCGTATTTTCAATTTTTTCGCGAATACGTTTTTCTTCGTTATAGGCCGTCACAATCAATGTCATAAAAACAGGAGGATTTGACTCCGCTGGTTGAACCGTTTGAATGCCACGAATCATCGCTGCAACTTTTAATACTAAGGGGTACAAAAAATAGCTGTACACAGCGGCAATTCCTAAAATCCAAAATAAAATCGTCAACATTTGTATTCCTCAATGTCTTTTCCAAAGCCCCTTTTCCTAAAGATCAGGAACCGTTAATATCCCAACCTCTGAGTGCGCAGTTATGCAGCTTAGCTAAGGATGCGTTACAAATGCCAATTCTAAACCGCCCATTACGTGTTATGCACATTATTTCTGGCGATCTTTGGGCCGGTGCTGAGGTGCAAGCCTTCACCCTGCTGTCACATTTGCATGCAGCCGTGCAGCTGCACGTAATTGTTATGAATCATGGTGAGCTTGCGCAGAGATTACAAGGCTTAAATATTCCTGTTACCTTAGTGCTGGAATCGCATCACAATGGCCTTGGCATTATTCGAGAAATTGTTCGCCGCATTCGGAGCTTTAAACCGGACGTACTGCATACTCATCGGCAAAAAGAAAATATTTTGAGCAGCATAGCCAACTGCATAGCAATGCCGCTTACAGGCAAGTATACAAAATCACTGCGTACCAGCCACGGAGCCCCCGAGTTCATTCCCACAGGTAAGCAAAGGATCCAGGTCTGGTTAGATAACTGGACCGGTCGGCATCTGCAGCATGCCATCATCGCCGTATCGCAGGAGCTGGCATCCAAGCTGGTGAAGATCTTTCCTGAAAAAAAAATTCATGTTATTCGTAATGGCGTTGATAGCGCCAGCCTCCTTGCCCAAGCGCGCGAAGCTGATTTTCGTATCAATGCACCAGGTCATCAGCATATAGCAATAGTAGGTCGAATTGAGCCGGTAAAGCGCATCGATATTTTTTTGGATATGGCTTCAATACTAATGAAGCACCTGGCGGCATCGCAAGCATTAAGGTTTCATATTATTGGTGATGGTAAGTTAAGGGCCACAATGGAGCGGAAGGTACAGCAACTAGGCCTAACCGAACATATTTATTTTCATGGGCACAGGCAGGATATGGCATCATGCATCAAATCGCTTGATGTTATGGTTATGTGTTCTGATCACGAAGGTACACCTATGTCAGCGTTAGAAGCTATGGCGCTAGGAACGCCTTTGGTTGCCCATGATACGGGTGGGCTAACCGATATCTTACAAGATTACCCGAGGTTATTAGTGGCTAATCACTCACCGGAGGGGTATGCCGAGCAAGTGAGTAAATTGCTTTTGGCAAACAAAATATCTATTAATTTAAGTGAAAAATATACCGCGCAAAGAAATTTCATTGATACATTAGATCTATACAGAAACCTGTGAGGACTCAGGTATGAACCTATGCCCTAAAGTCTCATTAGTCCTTTGTACGAAGAATAGAGCCGAGCAGCTTAAAGCCTGCCTGACGAGCATAAACAATATTCAAAGCAATTTTAGTTGGGAATTAATTATTGTTGATAATAATTCGGAAGATCACACGCAACAGGTTATCGATACGTTTAAATGTCACACTAGCATACCTGTTCAGGCCACAATAGAAACCATTAGGGGTTCTAGCGCAGCAAAAAATACAGGATGTAAGCTCGCTAAGGGCGAATACATTGCATTTACTGATGACGACTGTTATCCGCAAGCAGATTTCGTGAATTCAATTGTTGCAGTTCTTGATGAAAATAAAGAATTAGGCTTTGTCGGTGGGAAGGTTTTACTTTTTGATCCGCAGGATATTCCAATAACCATTCAAACGCATAATTCAAAGATAGAATTAAAATCTTCAAGTTATTTAGCTGCGGGGGTAATTCACGGTGCCAATTTTGCTTTTCGGCGGACAGCGTTGCTGGCGACCGGTGGTTTTGATGAGCGCTTTGGTGCTGGTAAAAAATATCCATGTGAAGATGTAGATATCATGGCAGAAGTGTTACGACTTGGTTGGCAAGGGGTCTATGACCCAAGAGTAGTGGTTTTTCATCATCACAAACGAAAGTTGCAAAGTGATGCCGTCAGTTTATCGAAACAATACGATAAAGGTAGAGGCGCCTATTTTGCAAAACGCCTTTTAAAGCCGGGCACTCGAAAAACCTATGTTAAGGCTTGGCTAAGGAAAATACGTTTGCAATCTATTTCAACAAGCATGAGAGAAATACTTGCGGCATTAGAATTTTGGATAGAAAACTCAATGAAAAAATCGACATCCAGAAATATATTGAACATTAACATTGCTGAATGAATTTGCAAATTTTACCGAGACGCTACATGAACTCTAAGCCAATTATCAGCGTGGTAATTTGCACTTTTAATAATGCAGATTCGCTAGCTATTACGCTGCAACAATTATCGGTACAAGTCACGCAGCACAAAGAAAATATAGAAATTATTTTGGTTGATAATAATTCGCCGGATCATACAAAAGAAATATATAGTAAGTTCGCTCGTGAGGCATCAATCGCTAGCTCCTATTTTTTTGAGGCGCGCCAGGGATTATCGCATGCACGAAATACGGGTGTTGCCAATGCCAGAGGAGAGTACATTTTATTTACTGATGATGATGCAGAAATTCCGCCACATTGGTTGGATGCCTACTTACTCCAGATTGAAAAAAGTCGCCCCGACTGCCTCTATAGTCGAATCCATATTATTTGGGATAAAGATAAGCCCTGGTGGTTTTTGCCAGAATACACGGCATGTTTTGTCGGGGTAGATTATGGGAGCAGGTCGCTCAGAGTTGCTGATATCCATAAAGAGTTTTACGGTAAAAATTTCTGTATAAAAAAATCACTGATTCTTGCGTTGGGCGGTTTTGATCCGGCGTTGGGCAGAAACGGAGCGAAATTAGTTGCTGGTGAAGAAACCCTTCTCTACAGAAAAATGATTGAGCAAAAAAATCATCTGCTTTATTTTCCTGACGCACCTGTCGGTCATAGATTGAAGGATAGGGAATATTTGGCCGAAAACATAAAAAAACAGTTCATTGATGGTGCTTATTCTACGCATCACATCGCAAAAATTATGGCAAGGAAGAAGTTTTTAGGGCGGCCAGCACGCGCACTTGTTGATAGTGTTGTTGAGCTAACCAAGTCCAGTGTTCTTTGTGCTGGTTATCGAATAGCAGGTAGAAGACCTGAAGGATATTACCACTATTTAAACATTTTAAAGAATTTAACTTTTATTAAGCTATGGATATTTTCAGCGTGAATAAAAAATCCATTTTAATAATGATTCATTGTGCTGAAAATACGGGTTACGCTATAGCATCTTTGGAGCATGTTTTTTTAACTGCTGCGAAACAGGCAGGGTTTCTAGATGATCAGATTTTTATATCTTATAAAACGACGTTCACCAAAAATGACCCGCAGATTATTGAATGCGACTATCTTGATAAAAAATCATGCCTTTCATTAATTCCCCTCATCAAAAGTCATAATATCGTAACTGTATTAGCATTTGATTTGGGATTTCCTTGCCCCCTCATACCGGTACTCAAAAGTGCTGGCGTCAAAAGTATCATTTCCTATTGGGGTGCAAGCATGAGCAGTATCAATTCTGGCATTAAATTAAAAATTAAAAAATTGGAATGCCTCATTACAAAAAATAAGCCTGATATATTTATTTTTGAATCCGAAGCCATGCGCAGAACAGCAACTTACGGGAGAGGAATAGCGGAAGGTGCAACAGATGTCATCCATCTAGGTGTTGATACTGATAAATTTTATGCCAATTATAATCACGAACGTTACACCTATGACACCTTATGTATTCCTGACAACAGAAAAATTATTTTTTATTCTGGCCATATGGAAGAGCGCAAAGGTGTAAGAGTTATTATTCAAGCTGCTATATATTTAGTGGATGAGCTAGATATTTCCAATGTCCACTTTGTCATTTGTGGTAACAAAAACAAGGAGGCTGACGCTTACGAACAATTGCTTGAAAGTAAAGCCGCCAAAAAGCATGTCACCTTTGCGGGATATAGATCAGATATTCCTGAATTGATGCGTGGCTCACATGTTGGTGTTATTGCTTCGACGGGATGGGATTCGTTTACTATGTCGAGTATAGAGATGATGGCTTCGGGGCTCCCGTTGATTGTATCTAATCTACAAGGTCTTTCTGAAACCATTGAGCATGAAAAAAATGGATTCCTCATAACCCCGGGTGATTACCAGGAGCTTGCTCACAGGATAAACATAATTGTATTCAGACCGGAGCTGGCGAGAGAATTTTCATTGGCTTCCGAGCTTAGGGCTAAAAAACTATTTTCTCTGAATAAGCAAATTGTAAGTTTTTCAGCATTAATAAAACAGAATTCGTGAACGAGCATTCTTGCAGCTATTTCAAGCAGTAATCAATAGACAACAAATTACAGGATTTTTATTCGATGTACATTTTCCAAATAATTCGTAATATTTTTAAATTGTTGCCCAAAGAACAAAAATCGAAAATGTTTTTATTGCAATTATTTTTTATTTTCTCAGCCATAGTTCAAGTGGTAGGCGCTGCCAGCATCGCGCCATTTATTGGCATAATTTCAAGCCCTGAAACCATTCATACAAATCAACAATTACAATATTTGTATGATCTGCTTCCGATAGATAATGATAAGGAGTTCATTATCGCATTTGCGATATTATCGATAAGTATGATTTTTTTATCAAATATTGTTTCGGCAGCCACCTTATGGTTGCTATTAAAGTTTTCAATAGCAACAGGCAGTGATTTACAGTACAGGTTGTACAATAACTTTTTAAACAGGAATTACTTATTCCATAAGAGTACGAATTACACACAGCTGATAGCTACCATTGCACAAGAAGCCCCGCGCTTTGTTTACATGGTTTTGCAACCCTATCTTCTGCTTTGCAGCAATGTATTTATTGCTTGTATTATTTTAATTGGTCTCTTGTTTCTTAATCCAATAATCGCCATGGCATCGGCATTAATTATTGGCGGCGCCTACCTGGTTATCTATTGGTTTATAAAGAAATCGTTGCTCAGGCACGGCAAAACCGTTACTGATAGAAATGAAGCTATTCAGTCAATTCTTTCCGAATCATTTATCGGCATCAAAGACATCAAGCTGAATATGCTTGAAAGTAAGTACAGTGACATTTATAAAAAAGCTAACTTCTCCGGTCTTAATTCTTCGGCCTATATTGTTTTGGCCGGCGATCTTCCAAAATTTGCCATTGAGGCAATATCATTTGGGGCCATCCTTGCTTTCGCTATAGTTCTGTTGTTGGCGAAGGGAAATGATGGCAGTGTTGTTGCTATTCTTAGTATTTATGCCATTGCCGGCTATAAGCTTCTTCCGACGATGCAACAAATTTACAAATCAGCTGCGAATATAAGTGCAAATGGTAGTGTTGTAGCAGAGCTTAAGCTTCAATTGGATGAGCATGCAGAACCCCCGGTACCTCATTCGCATGAGCCGCTAGTTTCCATTAATCAAATCAAGCTTAACAAAATTGTATATAAATATCCCCGCACCAAAGATCCTGTCTTAAATGAAATCAGTGTGGAGTTTAATAAGGGGGAACTGAATACAATCGCGGGGCCTTCAGGTTCAGGAAAGTCTACATTAGCTGATATTATGCTTGGTCTTCTGCAGCCGATGTCCGGCCATATAGAAATAGATAGTAAATTATTAACTGGCCAGGCTCTTAGTAATTACCAACATAGTATTGGTTATGTACCACAGCATATATTTATTTTAGATGATACCGTTATTGGGAATGTTGCATTTGGTATGGAGGCGCATGAAATTGATATTGAAAAAGCTACAAATGCGTTGCAACAAGCTAATGCCATGGAGTTTGTTGCAAAACTTCCGCTTGGTATTAATTCAAGTTTAGGTCAAGATGGAAAATTGCTCAGCGGTGGTCAACGGCAGCGGATTGGGATCGCGCGGGCACTTTATAGAAATAATAAAATTCTGATTTTGGATGAGCCTACCAGTGCGCTTGATATTGAGTCTGAATTTGAACTCATGACATTGTTAGAAAAATTGAAGAAAGACGTTCTTACTATTGTTATTTCACATCGCCCAGCTGCTATTAAGCTATCCGATAAAATATGTATTGTGGATGGTGGAATTATTAGTGCTGAAGGTTCCTATACAGAACTGATGCGATCAAATAAACAATTTCAAGAGCTAATGGAAAAGGGATTTATGGGGGAAAAATGACCGGTGTGTGGTAATGAGTAGCTGACATATGTTGCTCGTTACAGTTACATCTGTCGAGAATAGGTGCGTATGAAAAGAGTTAAATTTGACAAGGTTTTCATGTCTTGGAATAAGTCACAACGCTCGCGTAATTTAGCGAATAAGCTATCTATGGAGTTTTTGGTAACTCAGCCGGAAGGAACGGCTTTTTATAGATTCACCCAATGCACCATCTGGACTATATTTCATTTAGTAAAAAAACGTCCAAAAACTATTGTTTTGCAATATTCTTTTTTGTTGCTGATCATACTATCAATTTATAAGGTGATTAATACAACGTCAATAATATTGATTTGTGATTGCCATACTAAAGCGCTTAAAAGATCAGTTTCCGGAAAGTTTCAAAATACTTTTTATAAATTAAAAAAATGGAGTTTTTCAAAAACCAATTTATGCATTCTCCATAACCCCGAGCAGTTGCAAGATCTCATCAGATTTAGCAAAAATTTTATAGTGCTTCGCGATCCAATACCGATATTTTTACGTGATTCAGAGTTACTCGATAAAGAAAAGAGCGACATAAAAGAAAAGATTGTTTTTGTGTGCTCATATGACAAAGATGAGCCCATCAATGAAATAGTCAGTGCCGCTAAATCTCTCTCTAATAGCTATAAAATATATATGACAGGAAATGTCCCCAAAAAATATAAATTGATACTAAATAGTAATGAAATTACTTTTACTGGATATTTAGCTGATTGTGAGTATCAGTCCCTATTGATGGATGCGATATTGATCGCATCCTTAACGACAGAAGATTCTTGCGTGCAGTCCGCCGCATTTGAGGCAATGGCAGCAGGCAGTGCTTATTTAACAAGTAAAAAGAAATCGTTAGTCGACATGCTTGGAGTTGCTGCTGCCTACACTGAAAACAAAGCCCCTGATATCATTGCTGCTGCAGCAATGGCGATACAAAATAGAGCTGTATTAATTGGCGAAATGGCACAATTAAAAATATTTCTTAACGAAGAGTTTGAAAAAAACCTTCAGGGAATAAAGCAAATAATCACTTAGGATGGGAACACATGAACGCTCTGGAAAGGAAAATATATAATGTAATTGCCGATTATCCCTGGATTCGAAAATCAGTTGTCGCTATCTACCAAAAGCTATTTTCTATTATTCCCGGAGCGGTATTTGAACCCATTGATAATTTAAAAGTTATTGAAGGCTGCTTTTACGGATTTCATGATAAGGTCCCATGGTCATACGACAATAAATATTTATTAGCACATAGATATGATAAAAAAAAATCACCTATTGAAGCTGAGCGATTACCGATTGAAATCGGTTTTGTAAAAAATGACGGGTCGTTTCAAGCTATAGCATACTCTAATTGTTGGAATTGGCAGCAAGGCAGTATGTTGCAATGGTTGGGGCGAGAAGGGATTTTTGCTTTTAATAATTATACTCAGCATGAATGTATTCAAATATATAATACGTCGGGCGATAAAATTAAAGAAGTTAATGGGCATATGGGTGTTGCGCACCCTGATGGAAAAAGAGTACTTGGTTTTAGTTTTGGGCGGCTCAGCAAGGCAACGGACGAGTACGGTTACCAACATTTTAATGCTAAGCACGTAGAAAAAAATGCTCCAATAGAAGACGGCTTATGGTCCATCGATATTGAATTAGATACGCGATCTTTAATTGTAAGTCTGAATGAGCTGTCGGAAAGAGACACTAATGAATCCATGACAAATGCTTATCACTACGTCACGCATACTACGTACAATAGTTGCGGCGATGCTTATGTGTTTTTGCATCGTTGGAAATCCATTACCGGAAAGCTTTATTCAAGGTTATATATTGGCGATTCATTAACTAATACGCTTCGCTATTTCCCTATTTATGATACTTCCCATATTTCCTGGGATGGAAATGATCATCTTTTTATCTATGGCTGGCTGCATAAAAATAATCCATCTTACCTAAGGCTTTGTGCTAAAACATTGCTGGTTACGCCGGTATTATTAAATATTCCCAATGTTGACGGTCACCCACAAGTCAACGAGGGTAGATTTGCGGTTACTGACTCTTATCCTGATCGCTCGCGAATACAGAGTTTATATGTTTGCAACTTACAAAGTGGTGATTGCTATTTATTGCAAAAGTCAAAAATCCCATTTAAATTCCGATATGCAAGACGATGTGATTTTCATCCGAGATGGAATAGAAATGGTACAAAGATATGCTTCGACTCTGCAAATACCGGAGTAAGATCTCTGTGTATCCTTGAGGATTTTGTACATACAGATAAAAGATTTAAGCGGATGTAAATTTTCAACAATGACAGGGCAAAATTCACTCATAAAAGTGAGATAGCTTAATAAGCAGCTATTTAGGAAGGTGATGGTGGTTGATGAGCTCTGATTTGTTTTAGTGGCTAAAGCGCTTGAATTTTTTGATGAGATTCCCGCTTGTTAGCAATGAGAACTTTGGTTTTTTCAAAGAGTAAATTCCAATTGGTTTCTATTTCTGTGCGACCAAGTACCACCTGCTTTTTTAGCTCATTATGCTGCTCAACCATCAATGTGATCCCATGGGTAATATCTTCTGTGGTATTTTCTACGTATACACAGCCTTTTTTAAAATATTCCCGGATAGCTTTTTTGTTAGATACTATAAATGGCCGTTCAAGTGCTGTGGCTTCATAGGCGCCGCAGACCAAACAATCATCCCGTGTTGTTAAATCTACAATAATTCCTGATGTCGCCAGTTTCTTGTGATAGTCATCATCAGACAGGTAACCAGTTAATACGATATTTTTTGGTAATGGTTTGCCATATCCTTGTTCCTTACCCTTACTTCTGCCTGTCACAAAAAATGAAAAATCTTGCAAACTTTCGGCAGTCTTAAACACCTCGAAATAGGGTTCATCATTTGCCCAGGAGCATATAAAGAGAACATTCTTATGTTCAATCTCCATGCCCATTAATTTTTTTTGATCATGAAAAGTTGGCAATGGGTCAGGAATTATTAAAGCACTTCCTCCTTTACTACTAATGATGTCAGCCAGTCTTTGATTGGTTACAATCGTAAAATCCGCTTTTTTCAAAACGAGTTCGGCGATATGCATTAACCACTTCTTTTCAGGGAAAATTCCTGCATTATGCGCATCAATAATGAGCATATAACGAAGAAACGGTCGCATGAACAAGGCTAAAAGTGCCAGCGCTATCGATGGGGTTTGAACAAATACCACACCATTTCTTCGTTTATATAGAACACCTATCGTATTAAAAATACATTTGCTATATCGAGCAAGTTGATTCCCGTGATAATCAAATTCATAGAGCTGCGCATTAAACTTTTGGCTTAGGCTGCGATTTCGTATTTGTTTTTCCCAAGTAATCCACGTACAGCAAAAGTTTTCTTTCATAAATTGTTAATTAAGTATCATTAATGGTTGAATCGGCGGGGCAGGCCTTTTATCCATAAAACCACCGGTTGTGATTTTAATGTCGTCATACCAAATTTCAAAAGGATAGCCGCCGCCTTGAGTCCAGTCAAAAAAGGCGATTTTTTGAATGGGTAAGTTCGAATAGTGTCGGTTAAATACACCTTTCGCGTCAACGTAAACTTTATTATCGATTTCTACATAATACGCACCATCCGCTACTTCATTGGCTAGCGTCGTGCCAGAATTAAACTTTATACGGATCCTGAAGTGATGCCATGTGTCGCCCCAGTTTGATGAGGCCCACAATTTTCTTTGTGGCGAACTGAGACTTAGTGCAGATTTGCCAAAAGACCGTCCTATCCAGTCAGGATATTCCCCACTAAAGTTAATTACATTTTGCATATCGTTTGAGGGTGTCGTGCCATCGCCAAAGCTAACGCAATACATACCGCCGTAATCGACGCCCGTATAATCTAATCCAATCGTTGTATTTGCATATTTTGTATCAACTCTTTGGCCAAAAACCTTAAGAAATTTTAGCCCATATTTTGCATTGGGCATTTTTGCCCAAAAGTCAATATAAACATCATTCAAATTAAGGGATGCAAAATCAAATGATCCCCATATATAGACATTTCCTGAGCCGGGTGTTGGGTATACCCCTCTTAGGCTCCCTTTGCTGCCATTTAGGTTTGAATTGGCGGTGCTGGATATACTTACCTGGCCGCCACTCTGTGCGCCAAAGCTCCAGCCATTGGTTGTGGGGATGGTGCCCGTTTCAAAGTCCTGCTGGCCAATAACCACTACTTCGGCTCTTATGCTGGAAATCGCGAATATAAAAAAACCACCTATTAATAATGAATATAGACGATAACTCACTTTTGACAATTTCATAATTCACCTCAGGTCACTAAATATAAAATTACATTTAGTTTTATTCAATATAAACAAACTGCAAGCTTAACGCCCAATCAATTTTTCTAACTGTGAATAGAATCACTAATTTGTATAATTTTGTAAAGGTAAAATTTTTTAAATATGCGACTAATAAAGAATGTGCAATGTTATTGATATAAGAATAATTAAATGTTTGTCAGTTACATATAAATCAATTTTTTGATAGTCAATAAGCATATTGGATTTTATGGCATTCTTCGTTTATCAAAGTTCACTTTTAATTTTCGAGATATTCGAAAGAGCTACAATAAAGGCCAAATGAATCCACAAAAAGGGATAATAGCCAACTGTTACAAATTGACCCGCTATTAAAAAACCGAAAACCCCGCAGCCCAATCCTGCGGCCACCGCTTTAATATAGACATCATTTTTATTGTTCGCTATCAGGCGTAATGGAGTTATTAAACAATACAGATTAATAATGCCAAAGATGAACAAAGCAATAAACCCAGCATCTGTTCCAACTTGAATGAATATATTGTGTGGTAGTTCTGCATGCTCATATAGCATATCACTTGGAAAATTATCTTGATAATAAGGAATAAAGTTAAAGAGCCCAACACCTGACCACGGATGTTCTTTCATCATGTCCCATCCATGACTCCAATATAATATTCTTTGCTGCGATGTTTTATCATCTCCCGTCTTTGAAAAACGTTCTTTTTGTTCTGCAGGCAATAAATAGAACAAGCTCATGCTTAAAATTATAATGCCAATTAACAGCTTTGGTTTAACGAGAGCTTTTCTAAACATGATTATCAGTTCGAAAACAAGGGCAATTTGAGCTCCGCGACTACTCGCACCCAAAATAGTCAGTATAGGACATATCCAAAAAAGCATGAGTACCCATTTTTCCCAAACCTTAATATCGTTTTTTAGCCCCTGATATAAATAATAAGCTAAGGGAAAAAGCATTAACATGAGTATTGCCAGCTCGCCAGAATTTTGAAAGTATCCTTTAGGTCCCATCAATCCCCATGTGGTAAATGAAAAACCTCTAAATACCCAGCTCCGCGATGTTCCAAAAGCAATTTTCCCTGCGGCAAAAAGAAATAATATGATAAAAATATAAAACCGTTCTTTGGTGTTTATTATATTAATAATTAAAAAATAAATCACAAACCAGCCGAAAAAATCCATAAAATGTTTTTTTGCAATTTCTGGATACTGTGCTGTTAATATGGAGATGCAAATTGTTATCAGAAATAAAATTATAAATTTATTGGCGATATTTGAAACCCATTTTACACTGGGGTCCAGTATTGCGCCGGCAAGGGATCCAATGAGAAATAGTTGTGCCCATGGAATAAAATTAATCGCGGGGATTAAGGCCTGAGGTCGAACAAATTCGAAAAATAAATAGCAGCAAATCATCCAAAATGAAAAATGTTGACGTTTAAAGTAGCTCCACATGGGGCCTAGTTTAAATGCGTAAAAATCCTCGAAAGTGTAGATCTTGGTGATCATGAGGTTGATTTAACCTTTGCTGCCAACGCATGTGCGGCCTGTTCAACCAGTGATTCGCAACGATTAAAAAATAAAGTATTTGCGCTATAAGGGTCATGGAGGTAGGCGACGGGTTTTGGTAGCCATAGGCCAGCAAGAGTAATTTGTATGTTGTTGCCATAGAGAGCTTTTAATGCGTTGATATGTTTTGGTTCCATCCCAATTAATAAATCACCCGGTTTTGGTTTATATTCTTTGATATGGCGTGTTACATGATTGCTTAATATCAATTTATTTTGAATGCCAAATGCGATAGCGCGTGGGTCTGCATTATCTCCGCCGCGAGTATCCAACCCATAGGATTCGGCGGGCGCTCCCCGGTTTTTAGCAACAGCTTCACCAAGAGGGCTGCGACAAATATTTCCATGACAAATAAAAACTAATCGGTTTACTTTTTGAAAGTCAATTTGGCTATATTGTTTATAGAAACCAAGGTGGCGAGTTACTTCGGTAAGGCATAGTTTAAGCAATCCTCTTTTTGAGCCAAATTGATTTTCAATATACTGTTTTAGCGCCATTCTATTGTTGCACCTGAATGTTATGAGTATTTATTATTTCTAAATCTTACTGTGCTAATTGTTTTTTGTATTCATGTCGGTAAGCCTCCAACATGGATGCAAAAGAAAATACGTTTTTCACATGCATTTTGCCTGCTGTTGCAATTTTTTCTGCATCGGCGTTATGTTGAATCATATACAACAGCCCATTTGCGAGCTCTTGCGGGTTATTGGTTTCCACTAACAAGCCTGTAACCCCATGCTCAAGTATTTCTTGCGGCCCGCCACACCGCGTAACTACCACGGGTAGGCCAGTCGCCATTGCTTCGATAGTGGCGATGGAAAATCCTTCGGATGAGGATGAGAGAGCAAAAAAATCTAACTGACCTAAAAAGTGAATAGTATCTTCATTAAATCCAATGAAGTGGACGCGGTCGGCAATACCGTATTGAGCGATAAGATTTTCAAGGACGTTCATTAGCTCCATCTTTTTGTGACCGGCAATGACAAAATGAACATTTTGTTTTTTTTCATTAATCAGATTAGCCGCAGCTGCTACGAGAACATCATAACTTTTCGCGGGGCGTACATTACCCAGGCTGCCGATAAGGATTGCTTCATTAGAAATACCCAATGAAACCCGAAGTTCTTTGGTTTCCTGCTTTCCGTAACGTAACTCATCTATTCCGTTGTAAATAACTTTTATGTCATTTTTGTTAAATAGCTCTCGTTCGGCGATATAGCTAGCCAAATCTTTGCTTACTGCGATTAATGTATTTATCCCGAATTTCATAATCCTATTTTTAATGGCGACAAATCGCTCTTTAGGATTAACATCTACACGACCATGAAGCGTTGCAATGACAGGTACGCCCATAAAAATACTAAGAATGGAGTAGGTTAGGGTGGATCCTAATAAATGCGCGTGTACTAATCGTGTATTGTTTTGACGGATGAGTTTTCGCAATTCAATATAATATTTGATCGCTAAAAAGCCGCTAGGCCTTACAATAAAATACTCAACTCCGCGCCGCTTTAATTGGTCTTCTACCCAGCCGGGGCCTTTTATAATGGCATAGTTCTTATATCCATCCAGCGTTAATTTTTCCACCAAATCTAGAAAGACTGTTTCTGCTCCACCTGGGCCTGTAGTATCTATGGCGTGGAGAATGCTTTTTGGTTTTTCAGCCATCCGTTTTCTTTCCTGTTGGGTATAGTCCGCATTATCTTTACAATAAATCGATAACTTAACTAAAAATGATGATGACTGTTATTGCACTATAAAATAGCCCGCCATTTTGGCTAGGTTAAATGCTAATATTTAAGTCGTTAGCATATCAATAATCAATCTTTACTTTATGGGAATTTAAAGGTCCCGTCAAAATACAATAATTCAGTTCAATCCGTTATTATGACCTAACAAATGTATCTTTTAATGAATGCCATAGTTGTTGCATTGTAATGCAAGCGCTTGGATCAAATTGGCAGAAAAATGACACAACTTATTTTAGTGCTAGACGCTGGCCAACGCAGTGCGCTAGCGGTTACAAGATCACTGGGTAGATTGCCTCAGCTTAGCATTTTTACGGCTGAGGCGGCGACACAAGCCTTAGCGGGATGCTCTACTTTTTCGCAGCGATTTTTTACCAGCCCCAGCGCTATTGATGCACCTGAAGCCTATATAACCTGGTTGCAAGAGCTCAGCAATAGTCACAATTTTGCGTTAGTTGTGCCTGTAACGGAAGTAACCAGTCAATTATTGTTAATGAATATGGCGAGGCTTTCCAAGGTGCGGTTAGCATTCACGTCTTATGAGAATGTGTTGCAATTGGCGGATAAGGGCAATCTTATGGCGCTGGCCCAAACCCTTGAAATACCAATTCCTGCTACACAATTTCTTGCATCTTCTGCGCAACTGGCTTCTGCACAATTGGTTTATCCTTTTGTTATTAAGCCCTGCCTTTCAAAAATATTCACTCCCTCTGGATGGATTTCCACGAGTGTTAAAATTATTCACTCCGCCGCTGATTTAGCTAAGGTGCTGCAGTCAGAACCCTATTTGCAGCTGTATCCATTTATGGTTCAGGAGTTCATTCCTGGTAATGGTGCGGGAGTTTTTTGTTTGTATCATCATGGCCAACCAACCGCTTTTTTTGCCCATCGTCGCTTGCGTGAAAAACCACCACAGGGTGGAATTAGTGTTTTAAGTGAAAGTGCGGAGACTGACCCAGCGCTTAAAATGTATGCTGAAAAGCTTTTGGCTGCGGCTAACTGGCATGGTGTAGCCATGGTGGAGTTTCGTGTTGCGCCAGATGGAACGCCCTATTTAATGGAGGTTAATACTCGTTTTTGGGGTTCTTTACAGCTCGCTATAGACTCGGGTGTTGATTTTCCGGCATTGATGGTAAGCGGTGAACTCAATCTTGGCATACCCAATCCGATTGGCTACAGAGTTGGTCAGCGTTTGCGTTGGTTGCTAGGCGATCTGGACAGCCTTTATTTATATTTAAAAGCTAATTATTCCGTTAGGCAAAAACTTCGGCGTATAGTTGAGTTTATAATTCCGAGCTTATCCAAAACGAAACATGAAATAAATCGTTTGAATGATATCAAACCGGCACTTTACGAATTAAAAGTATATCTGCGTCAAATATTAGGAAAAGAGTAAAGATGAAACCTGCGCTCAAACAATTACTTAAATCTACTGCAGCAACATTTGCGCATCGCTTGGGCGCGCACAGGCGATCATCGTCTTCACCCAAGCTATGGATTCTGATGTATCACCGAATATTGCCGCAAAATGATAAACGCTTTGAGCTCGAAGAGCCGGGTATGGTAGTAACGCCCGCTACTTTCGCCATGCATATGAATGAAGTCAAGCGTCATTTTGATGTTATCTCTTTGCCTGAATGGGTCAGCCTGAAACAACAAAATCTCCCCTTGCCACGCAAAGCCTGCGCTATTACATTTGATGATGGTTGGGCAGACAATTACGAGCATGCGTTTCCCATCATACAAGCAGAAAAAATTCCAGCAACAGTATTTGCCGTAGCAGAAAAAATTGGAACTAATTTTCAATTTTGGCCCAATATTGTTATGGCCTTGTTAATGAGCAACTCATCAGCTTTGCACGAAATGCAACAACATCCTTTATTTGCCAAGTTATCGCAAATACTACCTAAACCACTAAAACCAATCGATAGGGAATATGTTGCGACCTACATTTTCCAATTAAAACAATTCTCTGATACTGAAATTTTTATAGCCTTATATGATATCCAATGGCGCTCGTTACTGAATATTGCAATACCTAATGCATTAATGACTTGGGAGCAATTAATAAAAATGCAGCAATCGGGCTTGGTAAGCATTGGCTCACATACCTGCAATCACAAACGTCTTACTGATGCATTAAGCGAAGACGAACTCGTACATGAAGTAATCGCAAGCAAGAAAATAATCGAAACTCAACTATCATCAAAGGTAGACTTGTTTTGTTTTCCCAATGGCGACTACTGTTCGAAAGCGTTAGAGCTTGTTAAGGAAAACTATCTTGCGGCGGTCACAACTCAGAAAGGAATAGTAACCGCAAACTCACTTTCTAATTATGAGTTGACCCGTATTGGTGTGCATGAAGAAATCAGTAATAGTCGTCGATTATTTGGGGCCCGGTTGGCTGGTTGGCTATAAACTTAAACTAATTATGGATGGCTCAAGTGGATAAATTTTTATTGGGATTGCTCGGCTTTTATGTATTAAATAATTGCATTAACAAGCTTCTGGGTCACTACGTTACTATTTACATGATTCACCGACCAGAACCCAAAGACGGCATACATCATGGCCTATCTCCCGCTTTACTGGAGCAGTGTCTTATATACGCCAAAAAGCAAAATTATCATTTTGCTTCCCTCGACGAAATTGTAAGTGATGCTATTCAAGGAAGAGTTCCCAGCAGACCTACATTATGCTTCACTATTGATGATGGTTTTGACGATCAGGTTGAAGAGCTTGTACCTATCCTTTTGAAATACGAGGCCAAACCAACGATATTCGTTTTGACTAATTTTGTTGATGGGGTTGATTGGCCATGGGATTCAAAAATTGGATATATGGTCAATAACACTTCCTGCTGTTCAGATTATTTGTCATATAAAGGGGTTCAATTCCCACTTAATTTTGACTCAATGGAAAATAAAATATTAACAAGAAGGGCGTTGGTAAAATATGCTAAATATCTTCCCAGCCAAGAGCTTGATGATTTTATGAAAATTGTGGCTAATGAGTTGGCTGTGAGTCCTCCATTAACTGCGCCGACGCCTTATAAACCGACCAGTTGGGAGAGATTATGTCATTATGAAAGTCTGGGTTTAAAAGTTGGCTCGCATGCATGTACGCATCGCGTGTTCAGTTCCTTGGCATTGGATACGGTAAAGGAAGAAATTATTCATGCAAAAAATAGGCTTGAGATGGAGTTAAGTTTACCATCGCGAGTTTTTTGTTTCCCCTCAGGGACCGCAAAAGATTTTTCAACTGTCCACTCTAATTTGGTTCGCGAGCTTGGCTATATGGGAGCGGTCAGTGCTAACCCTGGCAATAATACAATGACCTCAATTAAACAAACTTTATATACCATTACGCGTCATACCTTTCCCAATACATTGGCACAATTTGCGCGTTACTCATCCTGGTTTGAAGTTATCAGAAGCAAGCTCACCTAATGGTAAGCTTTTCATTTCGATCCAATTATTTGCACCTACTCAGTGTTAACGAAATATTGCTTATAAAATCACTCTTATGAATTTAGATATTGAATCGCTTTTAAAACAATTAAAAATTGAAAAGTCTCTCAAGGGGGAGGTCGCAAGTAAGTTTAAGCACGTGGATAAAACTGCCACTGAGTACCCTTTACTTTTAGCTGCCATGCAAAGCGTTTCAGAACGCATCAAAAATATAGAAGCGAAAATAAAAATTCTTGCTGTTTCTCCACCAGCAACTGCACAGCAACCCGAATTTAATACGTCTCCATTTGCAAGCATTGCTACAGATAGTAATTGGGGTAAGCCGTTTACTTATGAGCTGATAACACATATGGAATTCAGCCGTTGGGATGAATTTCTGCAGCAGCACGCTACGACTTATCATTACAGCGTATGGTTTAACGTTATAAAAAAAACATTTGGTCACGAAAGTATTGTGTTGGTCGCCGTTGATGATAATAGAAAAATTTTAGGTGGGCTCCCACTAACATTTTTTTCCACTAAAGTATTTGGTAAGTTTGCTGTTTCAATTCCTTTTTTAAATTATGGCGGAGCAATATCTTTTTATTTTGATGTTGCTATAGGGCTATTAGAAAAATCAAAATCTATCTGCGCAGAACAAAAGCTTTCACATATAGAAATTAGAACTATGCAGGCCGGGCTAGCAGAAAATGTGCTCGACAAAAAAGTGTCCATGGTTTTGGAGTTGCCTAAAACAGACGGCATTCTCGATAAGCAATTGGGCACAAAATTACGCGCACAATATAAAAAAGCGGAAGAGTACAAGCCAGTATGTAAGATAGGCAAGTTGGATTTATTAAACGATTTCTACCTGGTTTTCTCACGCAATATGCGTGACCTTGGTACGCCAGTTTACAGTAAAGATTGGTTTGCAAATATTTTGTCGGCACCTGAAATAAAATCTGCAATATTGATGGTTTACATGGATGAAAATCCTGTGTCTGCTGGTTTCCTGGTTGGCAACGATGTAATGCTTGAGATTCCGTGGGCTTCTACTATTCAAAGTGCCAACGTGAAAAATGCGAATATGTGGATGTACCGATGCATACTTTCTTATGCTATCGCCGAGGGCTACAAGTATTTTGACTTTGGTCGTTCCACAATGGGGGCGGGGACATATAAGTTTAAAAAGCAGTGGGGCGCAATAGCTTATCAACATTATTGGTATTATATTTTGGCGGATGGTAAGCAAAAGCCAGAGCTCAATCCAGATAATCCAAAATTTAAAATGTTCATTTATTTATGGAAGTTGATGCCGATTTGGTTAACAACAATAATAGGTCCCCAGATCATTAAACATATTCCCTGATAAAGAATATGCAGAGTAAAATTTTAATAATTGTGTAATACCTATGAATATTTGGTGCGAGTTAACATCTGTTTAGCGGTTAACTCGCTACTGATTTAGCCGCAACTTCGCTTCCTTAAGATGATTTTTTATATCGACATTATTCGTGTCTTTGGCTGCACGCTCGAGTATTGCAATACCTTCTTTAACGCTGCCAAGTTCAACTAATATCCAACCATAGGTATCCTGTATTGAAATAGAGTTGGGCTCTGCTTCAAAAGCTCTCTTGGCCAGGCTTAATGCTCTTTCATCCTTATGTAAATAATACATCCATGCCAGATTATTTAACGCGGCCGGCATATTGGGTGTTAACTCTATGGTTTTTTCATACCACTTTATGGCTGTAATATCATCGCGCATGTTTTGCGCTTGCAACGCTTTGAGCATAGATGCCTTTGCGCTTTTGGGTAGTTTTTGAACCCAGTCGTCAATAAATGTCGTCAGCGGAGCCTGCTGGTTATTTTTTTCGTAATATCCAAAAATGGTAGACGCTACTGCTTCTGTGGGTTTTGAATTCCATGATTCCAGATAGGATTTAATAGCTTCATCGGGCTTGTTCTCGGCGAAGTGTATGGCCCCTTGAAAAAACTGATGAATATGTATGTTATTCTCAGTTTTTGGATACTCGTTTAAAAGTTTTTGTGCCTCTACAATTTTTTTATCGGCCAGTTCTGTTTCAATCATATTTGCTAAATAATCGGTGTTATCTGGAACTAATTTTATTGCCTTTAAAAAGTAAGTTCTGGCTTCCTGCAGTTTGCCTAGTGAACGGTAATCCAAGCCTTCCATTTGATAGATTGCAGCAGCAAGTTTTTTAATATTGTCAGACGATGGGCTTCGGTTTAAGGCAATTTCAATGTGCTTGTCGGCATCAGCCCATTGCTTCTTGTTGGCATAAAGTTGTGCCAGTATCATCGAGGGCTGCCATGTGGTGGTGTTTTTATTTTCAAGATCAAGTAAAAAATTAAAAGCGTCATCCTTCTTGTTACTTAATAGTAATTGATTAAACCAATGAGCATATGCTGAAATAACGGTTGGATCTGCTTCTATAGCTTTCTGCCATGCATTGATCGCTTTGGCGGATTTTTTTTGAATTCCGTAGAGCTGCGCCAGGCCAGTATAGGAAAGTTGTTTTTCAGTATTTTTAGGCAGTGACAAGGAGTATGCAAAAGCTTCTTCAGCAGCGGCATAATTTTTTTGTACCATGTGATACCAGCCTTCAACAAAAGAGCCGCGTGCACTGTCAGGAAATTGGGATTTGAAAAGCTCAACCTCTTGCTTCACCTTATCGGCTTGCCCATTCTCGAATAGCGCTTTTAAGTAAGCTTCCTGCAATACAAAATCAAGCGGTGTCTGTTTATAAGCCTTGTTTAATTGTGCTAAAGCCTGGTTTGTTTCTCCAAGCGCAATATATCTTTTAGCAAGAGCCAATCTGATACGTTGCTGCCCGGGATTTAAGGTCAGGCTTTTTTCAAGTATAAGAGCGCCTTCTGCGCTTTTATTGTCGCGATCTAATAATGCTAAACCATAGGTTGCCAAAATAGCTGCATTTCCTGGCTGGCTTTCAGCGGCCTTTTTTAGCAACTCCAGAGCTTCATCCACTTCATTTTTTCGATACTTAACCAGCGCTGCAGCTTGAATTACAGTGGAAGCTGTAGTTTCCGCATCGATAAACTCATCAAATAAATGTGAGGCTTTATCATTTTCACCTTTTTGAAACTCGATCATACCTAGCAAAGTCGCGGTATTTTTGTCGCGTGGGAATTGTGATCGAAGTGCTTTCAAAATCGCTTCAGCTTCAACAAAATTACCTTGTTGGTAAAATTTCATTGCATCGTTGAAGCGCTCTTGTGCAGTGTTACCTTCAGGATTTGCTTCGGCTAATATCTTTTGATAAACATAAGCTTCACTAGAGCGCCCCTGTCTAATAAGAACTTCTGTCAGCTGCGATAAGACCTTTATGCGTTCTGTGCTGATGATGTCAGTGTTGGGCAATAGGCTGAGTACTTTCGTCAGATGGTTTTCGGCTTTGTTAAATTCTTGCTGGGCGGCATAGGTTTCACTGAGAAGTATAAGAGCCGCTATGTTTTCAGGCTTTTCCTGCAGCATATTGCTAAGAACTTTTTGCGCACTTTCAATTTCTCCGGAAAATGCTAACTTACTAGCTTCTATATATTGCCGTTCCTGTAAAGACCCACCGAGGCTAGTAAATTTATCCAGCAATTCGGTAGATTTTCCATGATCACCCAAATAAAAATAGGCTGATGCAGCCATGCTAGCCTGACGTTTTAAATCAGCATTGTTGTTAGCCGCAGCAGGATATTGCGTAATAGTTTTAATTGCCGAGTGATATTTTTTGCTGGCCATATAGGATTCAGCAAGCTCTGTCGACAGTGCGGGTATTTTAACAACGATATTCTCTAAAAGATTCTGGCTGGCGCTGTAGGCGCCGATGCTATTATAGATTTTTGCTAACAACAAATATCCTGTTGGATTTTCGGGATCAAGTTGAATAATCTTTTTTGCTTCAAGGGTTGCCGCTTTTATTTGGCCCTGTTCTTGATAAATTTTTGCTGAATTTTCATGGCGTAGTAATTCTGCATTTTGTTGTTTTTGTTTATCACTACAACTGCAAATCAAAAAAATAAAAACGAGTATTAGTAGTTTTTCGAGGTGATTGGTAAGTATTTTCACAGCATCATCCGCTTTTAGATATTTCTATGTGGAGTTTCACAGAACAGCAATTAAAATTCATAATTTATACTGGCCCCTATGAACCTTTCTGAATAGGTTTCGCCATCCAAACCTGAGTCTCGCTTTTCATGATTCACATGAAAGCCAACACTAAAATCATTATTTAATTTGTGTACAAATGCCACGCGAACGGTTTGGGATTTAAAATCTTCGCCAAAAGTAGAGTCTGTAAATTCGCTCTCTCCTTTTAACAGCGATGTTGTAATTAGAGAGCGATGGGATAACGAATAGTTGAGTCCGAAACTCCAACCGCGCTGCGTTGAGAGTTGCTCAAGAGGCAGGTAATGATCCCGTATGTGGTATGCGCCTATGACCAATGAGCATGAGTCACATAGAGCTTGTGTGCTCCAGGAAGCTGTTACATGCTTACGCTCAAATCTATCTAAATTGTGAGCGCTATCATTTTCTGACGGAGACTGGCCCCCAACTACTTTGTTGCCTCCACCCAGGGACGCATCAGTAAGTTCTTGAAGTAAACTTAACGAAAAAGTTTGCGTGCCAGAATTGAAAATAAGTTCAAATGCATATTTTGGTCTAAGAACTTTTTCATCATTCTCCGGTATGGACTGGTTCATTCCTGCTTGAACCGAGTAAGAGAGTTGACGCAGTTGTGTACTGTACTCAATTTGTGCTGAGCGGTAGACATAATTCTCTAAAGGAGAGCCATCAAATTGTATGTCAGTTTGCTGAGCGAATAGTTTTATTTTGTCAGTAACTGAAATTTTATGTTCCAGTCCAAGGACGCCGCCCTCACGCCGCGAATTTTTATTACCATTTTCTGCATAATTGACTTTTGTTAGCTGTCCTTGAAGGTAAATGTAGTCAACAGGAGAAAGTCTTCCCCTCAGCGTTGGTGTAGCAGAAGTGATTTCTCTTTCATCCTGATTCTCTACCAAATTGGTAGCGTCAGGTTTTTTGAGGACAGTCACTCGCGAATGCTCTATTAATAAATCTGCGGGCTGAGTATTTTTTCCAATAAGTAGGGTTGATCTTCCTTCCAGGAGATTATTGTTTTCCTGAGTGTCTTTCGCGTAATTCCGTGCTGTTGCAAGATATTCTGCATTAAAGTCAAGCAGCGAATTAATCACTTCTCCACCTAAACGAAGGTTGTATTGATCTTGTCTTTCATTGATTTGATCTGTGGTCGTTTTGCGGGCATTGTTAGATTCTTCGGATGCGACAGAAGCTGAACCAAAAAAATTGTCCGCATAGCTATGTGCAGCCAACATTGGGGACAATAGGATCCAGAGAAGCAGGCGATATTTTTTGGTGTTCATCAAGGATTCTCTCGGTTGTGTTTAACTGTTAAACACAACGCCAGCAAATTTTTCTTTACCTACCGCGTCGACTGCGGCAAGAACATCATCGGTAACTGCTTTGCCGAAGGGCACTACTAATAATGCATGGTCGCAGTATCTCGCTAAAATTCTGGCTTCAGTAGAATGTTGGACTGACGGCGCGTCAAGGACAATAAAACGGTCGGGATAGCGCTCTTTAATTTCGCTCACAAAAATTTGCATGCGATCAGAGTTAAATATTTCAGCGGCCGATTCGCTTGCACCACCTGAAGGAATTACGCGTAATCTTTCAATGCCGGTAGGATAAATAATACGTTCAATTGGAACAGTATAATCGCTAAGGTATTGGGTAAGACCGAGGTCAATTTTTGAAATTAAATATTTTTCCGCACTCGGATTGTAAGGATTACAGTCTACAAAGAGCGCGGTCTTATGTTGATCCAGCGCAAAGGTTGCCGCCAGATTAAAGCTGAAATCATTGGATGGCGATGCTTTTGCGACTGATGAAACAATAACAACCATGTTATCTGTTTGGCTTTTCTTCAAGAGCTTAATGCGTACTTCGCGATACGCATTCAGTAATTCACGCTGACGCATTCCCGTAAAGATAATTTTTTTTTCGTAAAACTCTTCCTGGCTCCATAATGTGGGTAGCGCCATATTTTTAATTCTGCCGAGATTACGATGATCTTTAACAGCTTTTTTAACTAACTCATGGCTGCTTTCGACAAGCGAGTCAAAATCGTCCGCCATGTTGTTGAGATTTTTTTCTTTACCTTTATCCATGAAAAGTTCGCCTGTCTGAAGTTCTTTAGCCGTGTGTTAGCTGCCAAAAAATGGATACGCCTAAATAACAGAGCATTGCCGCCACTGAAATCGCCAGAATGAAAAGGGTATCTTTTCTTAATAAACGCTCGCCAATGGGTGAGTTAAAATGGGGAATGACGCCAATTAATTCAATATCGGGCGGTAATTGTTGTTGTAAGATTTTGGCGGATCGCAAATGTGGATCTAACACCACATACATAATTAATAAAGCTATCGGTAGTAGTAACCCTAGAATGGGCCCCAGCATGGCAAAATGTAGGAAATGGAGGCCGGAAGGGGTCAGGGGAAACGAAGCGGGTTCTTGTATGCGATAAGTAACACCTTGGCCTTCAATATCTAATGTCATTGAAAGTCGAGCAGCCTCTTTACGTTGTAACATTTCCTCATATACTTTGCGGGTAACGTCATAGTCGCGAGTAAGTTCTGACAGTTGCGCTTGATTTTCAGCAATACGTTTTTGCCGCTCGACCTCGCTGAACTGCAATGATTTTAGTGATTCTACTCTGCGTTTTTGCGTGCGTTGTTCTAATTCTGCTTCAGAAAGTTGCTTACGTAACTCTTCAAACAACGGGTTCTCTACTTTGCCCGAGTTGCCATAATTACTACCTGAAGCTTGTAACTTACTGATCGATTTATCTAGCTCGGCAATCTGTGAGCGTATCGAAATAATATCGGGATAGCCCTCTTCGTAAGTAAATAATAATTGTTGCAATTGCTCCGTTAATAATTGACGGCGCGCCTTTAGTTCATCGGCTACGCCTTTGCTTTGCAAGTATTGACCCTCAGAGCCAATTTGCTGTCTTATGGTATCAATACGGGCTTGAACTTCATCATTGGAAATTTTCAATGTTTCGATTTCTTCGCGCAAACTCGCGATACGAGTACCCACAGATTCTTCGGTGCCATCGGTGTTTGCCGAGTTAAATACTTTTAACTTTCCCTCAGCGGCTTCCAATTGTTTTTTATAAATTTGAACTTGCGAATCAATAAAATTAAATGCGCCAACGCTTTCATCGCGTTTTTTTCGTGCGGTATCAGCAATAAATACATTAATAATGGCATTGAGCACTTCAAATGATTGATCGGGAATTTTCGAGGTGTAACTTACCGTAAAATGGTTGTTGTTCCTTTCTTTTTTAACCGAAACATTATTTTGCAGCTGTCTTACTGTTTTTGCTTGATCCTGTTCGGACATATTTTCATTAATTAATCCCGATTTTTTTGCTGCCGCCAGCATAATTCTTTTGGTGTAAATAACTTCGCTTGCTTGTTCAGATCTATCTATTTTAGTAACTTCAGCAGTGCCCTTTAATAACGGCTCCAAAATATTAGTTTCATCGGCAAAGAGTATGGCGCTAGTCGTGTAATGTTTGGGCCATAGCAATCCCAGGCCCAACACCATAAAGGACGTTCCTAAAAACAACAACACACACCAGAAACGAAATCGTATTAGCTCCGCTCTGAGTGCGATTAATATATCGGTTAGATAACCTTTATCCATGAATACGCTCTTATTGCACCGTTATGGGTTAAGCCGCAAAGGGTTGGTTTGCGACTAATATAATTTAAAAAATTCGTTCTGGTACGGTAACGATATCGGAAGGTTGTAAGGTGTAGTTAGTGGTAACTTCGCCATCATTTAATAAGTTATCTAACTTGATAGCATAGACCTGTATCTCACCGTTCACTTTCCGGTAGAGCTTGGCTTTATTGGCAGAAGCAAATTCATTGGGGCCGCCGGCCAGCAATACCAAATCCAAAACAGTCATGCCATCTCTATAGGGCAAAGACTGTGGGCTTTTAACGGCACCCGTAATCCGCACACGCCGCTGAAAGTCTGAACTACTTGAATTGCCGAGAATAATAGCTACTTGCGGGCTTTTAACATACCCGGACAATGCATTAGTGACGTTCATGGATAATTGGCTGGTGGTTAAATCAGCGGCGACAAGATCACCAATTAAAGGCATTGATATTTTGCCGTCAGGCCTAACCTGGACAGAGCGTGAAAGCTCCGGGTTGCGCCAAATGTTGACTTCAATAGAATCACCAACGCCAATTCGATATTCTTCTACGGTGCCACCACCAAGTGCTGGAGGTGTGGGTTGTTGTCGGGTACTGCTACAGCAAGCAAGCAATAAAGTAACCGCTAGGATTTGCATGATCGTGCTTAAATTTTTCATAGTGCGCTCTTTTTGGGACCTGGAATTTAATGTACGCCTTTACCTAACAAAATAATTTCTACCGTTTGGATCATAATCAATATATCCATTAAAAAACTATGATTTTTGGTGTAATAAAGATCGTATTGAAGTTTATTCTTTGCGTCCTCTACTGAGGCTCCATAGGGGTATTTTAATTGCGCCCAGCCCATCATCCCGGGTTTAACTTTATGTCGAGTTTCATAAAATGGAATTTGCCGGGCAAGATCACTCACAAACTCAGGGCGCTCTGGTCTTGGTCCCACAAAGCTCATATGTCCCGTTAATATATTATATAGCTGGGGTAATTCATCCAGCCTGGTATTGCGAATGAATGCCCCTACGCGAGTAACGCGCGCATCATTTTTTTGCGCCCAAATAGCTTTGCCGGCTTTTTCGGCGTCCTGACGCATACTTCTAAATTTGTAAATACGAAACGGTTTCCCATTTTGGCCAACCCTTACTTGATGGTAAAGAACCGAACCCGGGCTTTCCAGTTTCACTGCCAAGGCGGTGAGCAGCATAAATGGCCATAAAAATAATAAAAATAATGAGGTAAGAATGATGTCAAACAGTCTTTTGATCACTCTGCCACGCAACGAATATTTGAACCCATCGGAAAATAACATCCAGCTTGGCTGTAATAAACTAATGTCCACTCGGCCCAGCTCACGTTCGTAAAAAGTTAAGCCATCACAAGAGGCGATTCCTGCCAGTTTACAGTCTAAAAATTGACTTAGTGGGAATACATCGCCCGTACTGCGGCGACGCTCATCAGGGGAGATAACAATTTCTGAGATGTGTGATTGTTTTGCAAAAGCGAGCCAATTTGTGGGTTCTGCCAGTATTATCGCTGGGTCAACCATGACTTTATCATCGGTGCTGGGAATGCATCCGACAATTTCTACACCTAAACCAGCTCTGTCAGGTTCAAGATCGTCGAGTAATTTTTTTGCCCGTACGCCAGCACCATAAATAACAACGCGTCGTTTTAAATTGGCCGTATCAACCATGGCAACAAAAATACGACGCGCAATAATGACCAATGCTGTGGCGATAATGACTGCCCAAAAGCCCACTTGCTGTTCAATAAACTCATTGCCAAATAGTAAATTAATGAGTATCAGGCATAAGCTGCCCAACAAGAAGAAGCTTACCAAGGTGCGCAGCACCATACTGGAGAAACCTTCTCGCACTAGTGCGGTATAAACTCCCATCGACAGGGTGCAGCAACTAAATATCATCGAAAAGAACACTATCGGGAGCCAATGTGGATTTTGGTAGCTCCATTCCAGATTCATAGCTGATGAGCCATTAGATAAATGTTGCGCCAGCCAAACAGACAAACCCAGAAGCATTGCTTCTGTCATCCCAAGAAATAAATAAGGTAGATGCACGTAGTGCTTATTGATACGAATATATGACAAACCCGCTTCCTTCAAGTACGTAAGTAGGAAATTAAAAAAGCCAGGCAATGCAGAAGCAGGGCCGACTAGTAAAGACGGTGCTGACTACTTAATAAATACTCACTACATCAGTATCCAGTCAGGCTGGCATTATAGTCAATTTTATGACAAATACTTGATCTTCGAAGCAATTTCCCAGTCGGTTGAGGCCGCTGAATATTTTTATATATACACACTAGTTAATTGTTACGCATTTCTGTCAAATTGCCATATCACTTGTGATAACGTAGAGCCCCTTTCATTTATTGTTTTTGGATTTAATCGGCCCATTAAGGAATCAACTCATGTTTGCAAGCAATCCAACAATTTGTATTATCGGTTTAGGTTATGTGGGCTTACCTCTTGCCGTTGAGTTTGGCAAAAAAACCAACACTATTGGTTTTGATATCAACCAGCCGCGTATTGATGCTTTGCTTAAAGGGGTTGATCACACGCTCGAATTGAATGCTGCAGAATTGAGCGAGGCCAAATTTCTGCGCTATAGCACCAATGAAGCTGATCTCAAAAATGCTGATGTGTATATAGTTACAGTTCCTACCCCCATTAATGCCGGGAATCAGCCGGATTTATCGCCACTTGAAAAAGCTTCTGCATTGCTTGGTCGTGTAATGGGCAAAAATGCTATTGCGATTTATGAGTCTACTGTATATCCCGGATGTACCGAAGAGGTTTGCGTGCCGATCATTGAAAAGATCTCGGGCATGACTTTCAATAAAGATTTTTTTGCTGGTTATAGCCCTGAGCGCATTAATCCGGGTGATAAGGAACGCCGCGTTCACAATATTATTAAAATTACTTCCGGATCAACTCCCGAAGTTGCTGATTATGTTGATCAGCTATACCGTAAAATTGTGGTGGTTGGTACTCATAAAGCCAGTAGCATTAAAGTCGCGGAGGCAGCCAAGGTTATTGAGAATACACAGCGCGATATTAATATCGCCTTGATCAATGAACTCGCACTTATCTTTAATCGTTTGGGAATCGATACGCTGGAGGTGCTGGAGGCTGCAGGTTCCAAGTGGAACTTCCTACCTTTTCGCCCCGGTCTTGTTGGCGGTCACTGTATCAGCGTGGACCCCTATTATTTAACTTATAAAGCACAGCAAGTGGGCTACTACCCGGAAGTTATACTTTCAGGACGTCGTGTTAATAATAGTATGGGACCTTTTGTCGCGGACTCTGTTATTAAGATGATGACTAAGCGTAAAGCGCATGTAGTGGATTCAAAAATTTTAATTATGGGTTTAACGTTTAAGGAAAACTGTCCTGATCTGCGTAACACAGGTGTAGTTGATATTATCCATGAGTTAAAAACATATAATACCAGTGTGGATATTTATGATCCCTGGGCTGATCCTATAGAAGCTCAACATGAATATGGTCTTAGCCTTATTGATCAGCCAGTACCGGGAACCTACGACGCAATTATTATTTGTGTAGGTCATGAAAAGTTTCGTGAAATGGGTGCGACGGGTATTAGAGCTTTGGGTAAAATCAATAGTGTGTTGTTCGATGTTAAGCACATACTTCCAAAAGATACTGTTGATGCACGCCTTTAAACTTTTGGAAGCTTTATGAAAGTTCTGGTAACAGGTACTGCTGGTTTTATTGGTGCCGCTCTAGCCAAGCGCTTGTTGGCACGTGGCGATGAGGTTATCGGAGTTGATAACCTGAATGATTATTATGATGTACAACTTAAAAAAGACCGGCTGGGGCTATTAGCATTCGAAAGTGGTTTTACCGATATTCGTTGTAATTTGGAAGACAAAACGGCTATTGATCATGTGTTTAAGGTCCATCAGCCGGACCGCGTGGTAAATTTGGCAGCTCAAGCAGGCGTGCGCTATTCGCTACAAAATCCCCAAGCTTACATCGATTCCAATATTACGGGTTTCCTGAATATTCTTGAAGGTTGTCGTCACTTCGGCATTGAGCATTTAGTTTATGCGTCGAGTAGCTCCGTTTATGGTGCTAATACGGCTATGCCTTTTTCCACGCAGCATAATGTTGATCATCCGGTTAGCCTTTATGCCGCTAGTAAAAAAGCTAATGAATTAATGGCACATACCTACAGTCATTTATTTAATATTCCCACTACCGGGCTGCGTTTTTTTACGGTTTATGGTCCTTGGGGACGGCCCGATATGTCGCCAATTATTTTCACCAGGAAAATTTTGGCTGGCGAACCTATTGATGTATTTAACTACGGACATCACCGCCGCGACTTCACTTATATTGATGACATTGTCGAAGGTGTAGTTCGTACCCTCGATCAAATCGTACCGGAAAATCCTCTATGGAACGGTGACAATCCCGATCCGGCAACGGCTAAGGCTCCCTACTGTATCTATAATATTGGTAGCAATAATCCGGTAGAACTACTTCATTTTATTGAAGTACTGGAGAGTTGTCTCGGCAAAAAAGCGGTAAAAAATTTACTCCCGTTACAGCTTGGCGATGTTCCTGATACTTATGCTGATGTGGACGGTTTAATTAAGGATGTGGGTTATAAGCCCAATACATCTATTGAGGTAGGGATTGAAAACTTTGTGAAGTGGTATCGCGATTATTACAAAGTCTAAAAAAATTAATAGCATATTAACCCAACAATAACTCTCGCTGAATCCACTTATGAAAAACCAAACCGTCACCCACGCCATGACTGTTGATGTTGAAGATTATTTCCACGTTGCTGCATTCAATAAAGCTATTAGTCCCGCGGATTGGGATAATTGGCCAACACGTGTGGAAGCGAATACCCACAAATTGTTGCAATTATTTACTGACAAAAATATCAAAATTACTTTTTTTATCCTGGGTTGGGTGGCTGAACGCTACCCCGAGTTAGTGAAAACAATTCGCGCACAAGGACATGAAATTGCTTCGCACGGTTATAGCCATCAATTGATCTATAAACAAACCCCCGAAGTTTTTCGCGCAGAGACCGCTAAATCCAAACAGATACTGGAAGATTTGGGGCAGGCACCGGTAATAGGTTATCGCGCGGCTAGTTACTCTATTACCCGCAAGTCATTGTGGGCGCTGGATACTTTGGCAGAGCTGGGTTTTACCTGGGATTCAAGTATTTTTCCTACCCGTCATGATAACTATGGCATTCCCGGTAGTCCGGAAGAGCCCTACCGTATTATTACCCATAGCGGTGCGATACTAACTGAATTCCCGTTGACTACCGCGCGGGTATTTGGTCAATCTGTGCCAGCTGCGGGTGGCGGTTATTTCCGTCAGTACCCTTATGCCTTGTCACGCTGGCTGTTTGACCGTGCCAGTCTTAATCAAAGCAAACCCCAAATTTTTTATCTGCATCCCTGGGAAATAGACCCAGACCAACCGCGGGTACCCAATGCCAGCTGGTTTAGTAATTTTCGTCATTACACGAATTTAAAACGATGTTTTCCCCGTCTCGAACGTATGATCGACGATTTTCAATTTGGCACTATCAGTGAAAGTTTAGGTTCCGCTCAAGTCAACAAAACCCTGAACATGCGCGAATTGGCTGTCAATAACTCCCAATAACGCTAGAAATTATTGAAGCCTAACAAGCGTTTAAGAAAAGCTAGAGGTAGTCTTGTAGCCTAAACATAGACGCGAGGAGCTTAGCCAAGTAGAATCGCACCCTCTCATTTACTGCAATTGTTTGTTTAAGAAATCCAGCACCCTTAGCTCAGCTGGGTGAGCCAAGCGTTTACAGCGTGCGGCTTTGTGCGTGGTCGAACGCCAGGCAAGTTGTTGCAGGGTCGTAGCGAAGCGAAGGGAGTAACGTGCAATGCGGAGCACTGCCAAAACTAGCATTAATGAGAGTTGTATTTGTAAAATCAATTTCCAGCATCCGTAGCTCAGTTGGATAGAGTAGCGGCTTCCGAAGCCGTTGGTCACAGGTTCGACTCCTGTCGGGTGCACCATCTTTCTCAAACCAAGTCGCGTGAGCGCCATCATAGCAATGCTGCTGAGGTTAACTATGCAGGTTTTTCACCATATACATTCGTTGCGTGCGACTTTAGCTGCCGACCGGATTGCGGGTAAGCGCATTGGTTTTGTCCCTACTATGGGCAACTTGCATGATGCGCATATTGAATTGGTGAAAATCGCCCAGCGTAGTTGTGATGTGGTAGTAACGAGTATTTTTGTAAACCCTTTGCAATTTGGTTTAAATGAGGATTGGGATAAATATCCCCGAACACTCGCCGCTGACAGCGTGAAATTAGAGGCTGTGAGTTGCGATTATTTATTTTGCCCCAACGAAAAAGAGATCTATCCCAACGGCATGGCTGAACAGACTCGGGTAATTGTACCGACTATGACAGATGTGCTCTGTGGCGCCAGCCGTCCAGGACATTTTGAGGGCGTTACCACGGTTGTTACCAAATTGTTTAATATTGTTCAGCCGGATGAAGCGGTATTTGGCATTAAGGATTTTCAGCAGCTAGCAGTCATTCGACGGATGGTTGAAGACCTGTGTATCCCGATAAAAATAGTGGGGGGCGACATCGTCCGTGAAGCCGATGGTTTGGCAATGAGTTCGCGCAATGGTTTTATTACTCCTGGCGAACGCCCGCAGGTGGCGCAACTTAACCGCAGTTTGAATTGGATTAAACAAGAAATAGCGCAAGGTCGCCGGGATTTTGGTGTATTGATTGAAACGGCCCGCGGGCAAATTACTGCGGCTGGGTTTAAACCGGATTACGTTAGTATTTGTAATAGCCGCAGTTTGGAAATGGCGGCCCATGATGATAAGGAAATCACAATTCTGGGTGCGATGTTTACACAGGGCGCCAGGTTGATTGATAATGTTTCTGTAGTGCTATGTTAATTAGGGCCGGCATCAGGTTGTTGTTGAGGAAATTTTAATGCTCACTCATATGCTTAAAGCGAAGTTACACATGGCCAAAGTGACCCAGGCGGAGCTTTGGTATGATGGTTCTTGTGCTATTGATGCTGATTTGGTGGCGCTTGCGGGCATGCGTGAATTTGAGCAAATCGACATTTATAACGTCAGCAATGGCGAGCGTTTCCATACTTACATTATTCTCGCTGAAGCTGGTTCGGGTACTTTTTCAATGAACGGAGCTGCAGCGCGCAAAGTGCAAGTAGGGGATCGTGTCATTATCGCCACTTATGGTTATTTTCATGATGCCGAATTAGTTGACCATAAACCAAAGCTGGTTTACCTCGATGAGCGCAACAAAGTGGAGCGCACCTCAGACTCCATAGCAGTACAAAAAAAGTGAAATAAATTTTAAAAGGTCGCTTTCGCGGCCTTTTTAATAAACTCTTAGCGTTACTGATAAATTCGTAGTTTCAACTAACCTGTGGTTTCAATGATAAACAGCTAGCCACAATGCGATAACGGCAGAGAAAATAATCATGTCAGAAGTACACCTTCATCCTGTGTCCGAACACTTCAAAGCCAACGCTGCGATTGATCTTGATCGCTATAACAGCATGTATAAGCAATCTATTGCTGACCCTACTGCTTTTTGGGCTGAACAGGCGAATGAGTTTTTAACCTGGCATGCGCCTTGGTCAGAAGTTACCAAAAGTGATTTGCGTAAGGGTGAAGTGGAATGGTTTGTTGGCGGCAAGTTGAATGTTAGTGTGAATTGCATTGATCGCCATTTGCCAGCACGTGCCGATCAAGTTGCCATTATTTGGGAAGGTGACAGCCCTGATGAAGAACAGTTTATTACCTACCAGGAGTTACACGATGAAGTTGGTCGGCTTGCCAATGGGTTGCGCTCGCGCGGTGTAAAGAAAGGTGATCGCGTCTGTATTTATATGCCGATGATACCTGAGGCAGCTTATGCGATGCTCGCCTGTACGCGTATCGGTGCGGTGCATTCCGTGGTGTTTGGTGGGTTTTCGCCGGAGGCTTTAAAAGATCGACTTTTGGATGCAAATTGCCAAGTGGTGATTACCGCAGACGAGGGTTTGCGTGGCAGTAAACGTGTGCCATTGAAAGTGAATACTGATATAGCATTGGCTCAGTGCCCTAATGTACATACTTGTATCGTTGTGCGCCGTACCGCGGGTTCAATTCAATGGCATAACCCGCGCGACCTGTGGTATCACGATCTTGTCGCCAGGCAAGAAACAGAATGTGAACCTGAAATAATGGACGCGGAAGACCCGTTATTTATTCTTTATACCTCGGGCTCCACTGGCAAACCCAAAGGCGTTTTACACACTACCGCAGGCTATTTGTTGCAAGTAGCCATGACCCATAAGTATGTCTTTGATTATCAGGAAGGCGATATTTATTGGTGTACCGCAGATGTCGGTTGGGTCACTGGCCACAGTTATTGTTTATATGGCCCACTCACTAATGGTGCTACCACCTTAATGTTTGAAGGCGTGCCTACCTATCCGGATGCCTCGCGTTGCTGGCAAATTATCGACAAGCATCAAGTTAATATTTTTTACACTGCGCCGACTGCTATTCGCGCGCTTATGGGAGCGGGCGATGATTGGGTTAAGCGAACCTCTCGCGCCAGTTTGAAATTATTGGGTAGCGTAGGTGAGCCTATTAACCCAGAAGCCTGGGAATGGTACCACCGCGTTATCGGCGATAGTCGCTGTCCGATTATGGATACCTGGTGGCAAACTGAAACTGGCGCGCACATGCTTACACCTTTACCCGGAGCTATAGATCTTAAGCCTGGTTCAGCGACTGTGCCATTTTTTGGTGTGCAACCCGCATTAATTGATGCTGATGGCAAAGAAGTCATTGGTGCTGGCTCTGGTAATTTAGTTATCAAAGCGGCATGGCCGAGCCAGATCCGCAGCATTTTTGGCGATCATCAGCGCTGTGTAGAAACTTATTACACTACTTATCCTGGCTATTACTTCACTGGCGACGGCGCACGTCGCGATGCTGATGGTTATTACTGGATTACGGGCCGAGTGGACGACGTGCTGAATGTTTCTGGTCATCGTATGGGGACTGCTGAAGTTGAAAGTGCACTGGTACTACATGAAAAAGTTGCCGAAGCCGCTGTGGTGGGTTACCCCCATGATATTAAAGGTCAGGGTATTTACGCCTATGTAACCTTGATGGGTGGCGAAAACCCTTCGGATGAACTGAAAAAAGAATTGCTGGCTCTGGTCGTTAAAGAAATTGGTGCGATTGCGCGACCAGACATTATTCAATGGGCTCCAGGTTTACCCAAAACCCGGTCAGGTAAAATTATGCGTCGCATATTGCGCAAGATTGCCGCTAATGAGCTGGATACCCTGGGCGATACTTCAACTCTTGCGGATCCAGCAGTGGTCGAACAACTCGTTGCAGATCGCGTCAATAAATAATGTTGCTGTGGTAGTTGTTTAAAAAACCGCTTTGAGAAAAGCGGTTTTTTTGCTAAAAATTTAATAACAGTACTGCGATGTTCTCAGTGTAATGCGAAGGACCATATTCGGTAGTTTGAGCAAAGTGGTGCGACAGCATCGAGTGAGTAAATGATTATTGCCTGCGAGCCAATATTCTGGCCGCACAACCGAGTCGTCAAATAATCATAAAGGTACTCACATGTTAAAACTTTCTCATCTTATCCGTTGGTCTGTGCTGGTAGTTGCCAGTTTCTTTGTTTGCGGTGTCTCAGCCAAGCCTTATAAGGCCGCAGAAATTTATTCCAAGCAAAGTTATAAATATGGGCGTTATGAAATACGCATGAAAGTGGCTAAAGGAAGCGGCGTGTTATCTACATTTTTTACTTACAAAAATGGTTCAGAAGTTGGCAATACTTTTTGGGAAGAAATTGACATTGAAGTCTTCGGTAAAAACAACGCTACGCAATGGCAAAGTAATGTGATCATTGGTACTCAGCGTCCAACCACAAAAACGGAAGGAGTGCATAGTGCATCGGTATCGCTGGGTGATGCGTACCACACCTATGTATTGGAATGGACGCCGCATTATATTGCCTGGTTTATAGATGGCGGCGAAGTACGTCGTATCAACGGCGGACAATTCGTCACTAGTCTGACCGGCAATCAGGATCTGCGTTTTAATATTTGGGCGGCGAATATATCAGCTTGGGTAGGCGGCTTTAACGACAGTATTTTGCCGGTCTATCAGTTTGTAAACTACATTGACTACAAACCTTACAATGCCGCAACGAATAGTTTTGTTGCCGGTTGGCGGGACGATTTTAATAGCTTCGACACCAATCGTTGGGCAAAAGCTGACTGGACATTTGCCGAAAACTACGCCGACTTTGCTCCGGCGAATGCGTTGGTAAAAGATGGCATCTTAGTGCTTGCGCTTACGCGTGAGGGTGCAACAGGCTTTACGGGCGCTGTGCCTGCAGATGCGCCTTCCGCTGCGGCAAGTGTGTTCATTGAAGCGGAAAAATTTAACGAGGTGGGGGGCAGCGTTGTCGTCAGCGGGGGGGGGGGTGGGATATATCGATGCAAGGGAATGGTTTAAGTACACCAATGTCAATATTCCGCAAACCGGCACTTACAAAGTGGAATATCGGGTAGCTTCGGCTATCCAGACCGCACAGTTTACGTTGGATAGAAATGGTGTGGGGTTAGCTACCTTAAGTGTGCCTAATACGGGTGGCTGGGGCACTTACAATGTGATTTCGCACAATGTTTATCTGCAAGCGGGCGTGCAAAATTTAGCCCTTTACGCCAACTCAGGTGGTTTCAATATTGATTGGATTAAATTTACTAAAATTTGAGTAAGCGATACATTGAGTTATTGATACATCTTTGCGAGCGGCTTAAAAATCACTCGCAAAGATTAATTCACAGGCTTTATCTGAGAATTAATGTTGCTATTACTAGCTTGCTCTTTGCGAAAATCTGCTGCTGTCATGTTTGTGTACCGCTTAAAAAATCGATGGAAGGATGATTTACTGTTAAAGCCACACTCTAATAAAATATACAGAATAGTTTTCTCTGCAAATATTGGATCGATCAACATAGCTTTCGCTTTATTCACCCGATATTCATTCACAAATTCAAAAAAGTTTGTGCCGAAGTGATTGTTAATAATGCTCGACACCTCGCGGTAATTCATATCAATCTTTTTTGAAAATGTTTCAATATTTAAATTGTGTTTCAAATACAGTTGATCAATTTCCATTGCCTGCTGAATTCTTTCAATTGCATTTTTGTTTGGCGCGGGAGTAGGCGAAGACTCCTTCTCTTTGATTTTTACTTTGGTTTCAATCAGTTCATGGGCATACAGCAAACTATACAAAAACAAGGCATTGAGCAGCACGAAAGTGATGTAATTCTCGGCAATGCCAAAGCTGTCAACCAAGTCGGTACTTAAAAACTGACCGAGAATATGTACCAGCAAAGACCAGCCCCAGCTGACCGCAAAACCAAGAGTTAATAGCATTAGTCCTTCGGGTCCCTGTAGTTGTAAGTTAGAATAAAAATTCTTTAAATATTGTTTGTAGCGTTGCGCAATAATCACTACAGCAATCGCATAAATTACCGGTATAATTTTTAGCAAGTGCCACAGCCAATGAACAACTCTCTCGTTAGGCGATGTCTGTGCTACCGATAGGAACCGCAAGGCATCACTGTCAACATCCGCACTAATTAACATGACCAAAACAATTGCCAGAGCGATAGAGTGCAGCATTTTTTGGGGTGTAAGAGCAAAATTTTCACGGGTAATGGCTTGTACGTACCAGAATAAGAAAATACCTTTTCCAATAACGCTTATAGCCAATCCATAAACTAAGAAATATCTGGCCAGGAAACTATGCAGATGAATATAATTATTCCACAGCAACAAATTACACAGTGCATTTGCGCCAACGCACAGGAAAAATCCGGATAACAAGTAGGAGGCAATAGTTTTTTGCCGTGAAAGTAGTAATTGAAAAACCATTAGCAGAAAACAAACTGCGAGAGTCAGTACGAGAATTAAATCATGGATATTAAACAGGGCAGTCTTCATGAATTGTATTTATCGTTATAGACATTATGCATATTATTGTAGATCAAGCTTAGTATTATGGTTAAGCTTAAGTGTGCACTTTAGCGCAATATTTGATTGATGGTAAACAATTAGCTGTCTGTGCAGTATTTGCGTAACTTATACTCGCTATGCTACACACAGTTTGGGTGTTATGTTTGGCGCTGTCCCGGATAACCTGAGTCGGTTTTTTCGGTCAGTACAAACTTCCTGAAAACAATGTCTTGGAGTAATCCTGGGTTATGAATTTTTCCAAGCGGATTTTTTGTATAAAGACAATCATCGCGTTGTTCTGCTTTTGTTTTACTGGGGTAGCTGCAGCGATCCAGATTGACTCGCCAGAAATTAAGATTCGCTATCTGGGGCCGGGGTCCCTCGTTGGGGAGGATAAGCGCAATGATTACTACATTGAACTTTTGCAAAAAGCCTTGGCGCGTACCGGGAAACAATATGTTTTTGAGCGTGCCACTCGAGGCCTATCAGGTTCGCGGCAATTGTATACCGTTGCCGATGGTTCTGTGGATGTAGGCTGGAGCGTCTCAACGGACGAAAAGGAAAAAACCTTAAGGCCTATCCGCATTCCCATTGATAAGGGACTTATCGGTTGGCGTTTGCTTTTAATCAATAAAGATGACGCTAGGCTATTTGCAGATATTAAATCAATTAATGACTTGCGGAGTATTCGTTTAGGGCAGGGGCAGGATTGGGCGGATACCTTTATATTGCGCGCTAATCAATTTAACGTGGAAGGTGTGTCTACATATGACGGCATGTTTAAAATGCTTAAACAAAAGCGATTTCGTTATTTTCCGCGATCAATTATGGAAATATGGTCAGAGGTTGATGAGCATAAAGATTTGAATCTGGCGATAGAGAACACGATTCTAATTCATTATCCCGCTGCTTTTTATTATTTTGTCAGCACCGAAAACCTTTCCCTGGCGCAGGATATTGAAGCTGGTCTTGAGGCGATGATCAAGGATGGTGAGTTTGATAAAGTTTTTAATAAATACCACGCTCAGCGAATAATAAATGCAAATTTAGATCGGCGCCGTATATATAAGCTTAATAATCCATATCTGCCTAAAGCGACGCCGCTCAATCGGTCCGAGCTGTGGTTTAATATTGATAAAATAAAATAACGATTTTAGGCGAAATTACTATAATAATTTTGTTGCTGTAAGTAAGTTTTATTTAAAGCAAGAAACAGTGTCGTGTTGCCGCAGTTTCTTTCTTCAACATCTGCTTCGCTGGAATTGCCATCGTTAAAAACTGAATATCTGGTCGACCCTTAAATTTAAAACTCAAACGATCAAAGCTTTGTCCCAGAAAATTTTCATCGCCGACTGAAGATTTTTCATTGTTTTTCTTTTTGTTCCCCGCGTTTTTTAACTCCACATCAAGTAAGTTTCTAAGCTTTTTCCATGGTGCGATTGGCGCTGTGCAGTGTCTTGCCCCGAAATTTAAATATCCTCCTGCGCAATAAATGTAATTCTCATAATTCTCTTCAACCACTTTGTGTGAAGCTTGGTATTTGTTGAGCATTTTTTTGCGTAACTTCGCCTGTATTTTACTTTTTCTTAATAGCCTTCAATATTTTCACGTGCCTTTTTTTGTAACTTATTTAATTTAAAAGTGCATGTGTTTGGTGCGAACAGAAATTTGTTGGCGCTTGCGTTTGTGTCTTGGCGCATTATTTTTCTATTAGTTTAATTAAAGCGACTGCAATCTTTGGCGCGTGTATTTGCTGAAAAAATTATAATAAATTATTTGTTGTGTTAATAAGTTACGTATGGCATCTTCACTGTGTAAATTTGTAATGTTTATGGATATTTGTTTCTTTTCGTATCAGTACATTTTTATTAATTTGATTTTAATTGTTCGCTTAAATGATCTTAACTTTTAAGAGGTAGTAGCCATGAAAATTAAATTTTTGATATGTTCGATAGTGCTGATGTTTACCACAATAAATTGTTTTGCCGCCGATAAGGGGTATGTTCTTAGGGAAACTATTTGGGATACCAGTACTATTCCTGTGTGTTGGGACGATTTGAATGAATCAACTGAAGTGCAACGAGGTTGGGTTCAAGCTGCAGTGGCACGTACTTGGGAAGCAAACTCGTCGGTGCGTTTTGTGGGTTGGGGGCAATGTATTACTGCTGCGCCGGGGATTCATATTGCGGTGAGGGATGTTGGGCCCTATGTGGTTGCCTTGGGCGATTGGCTTGATGGTGTAGATGGCGGCATGGTATTGAATTTTACCTACAACAATTGGAGCGCCTGGTTTTGTGTCGAGAATGCGCAATATTGTTCGGATGTTATTGCCGTACATGAGTTTGGTCATGCGTTGGGTTTTGCTCACGAACAAAATCGTCCTGACACTCCATCTAGTTGTACTCAGGATCCACAAGGCACTTCGGGCGATACCATAGTGGGTGAGTGGGATTTAGCTTCGGTGATGAATTATTGCAATCCAGCATGGAATGGCGATGGTAACCTCAGCGCAACAGATATTGAAATGGTGCAACGCTTTTATCCCAGCTCACCCAGTGGTACTCAACAGTGTAATTGGTACGGCACTATTTATCCCCTTTGCGTTACTGCCACGACTGGCTGGGGATTTGAAAACGAAAGAAGTTGTATATCGAGAAGTACCTGCAGTGGCCAGCCAGCACCTTTCGGAATTGTCGAAGGGGGCTCGTCTTCTCGCAGTGCTAGCAGCCTGAGTTCAAGTTCATCCAGTCAGCGGTCGTTATCATCTAGCCTAAGTTCTGCGTCAAATTTTTCCAGCAGCCGAAGCAGCTCTTCAAGCAGTCTTCCTTCCGTGAGTAATTGCCAATATCTTTTAAGCAGTGAGTGGGATGGAGGATTTTCTGCGGTTATACGTCTCACCAATAATCGCGCGAGTGCCATTAACGGCTGGAGCGTGAACTGGGCTTACACGGATGGCAGTAGAATCACTAGCTCATGGAATACTGTGCTTGCGGGCAGTAACCCTTATGCAGCGACAAATTTGAACGCGGAATGGAGCGCGATAATTCCACCAGGTCAATTCGTTGATTTCGGTGTTCATGGCACAAAAGGCAATGCTGCAAGTACGCAAATCCCGGTGTTGTCAGGTAGTGTCTGTGATTAGAGCTATTTAATATGTATAAATGTTTTGCAACAAAAAAAGACTTGTTTTTCAAACAAGTCTTTTTTTTAAATTTAAATCTCAAGTGAATATAAGATTAAAGGATATTCACAATACTTTATCCGGGTGCGCTAATTGAATATGGAAACAGCTTAATCCTTCGTGCGTATGAGAGTAAGAAATTAATGCTTGATTGGCTTCACAGAGTTCTTTGCAAATATATAGACCCAAGCCTGAGCCGGTATTTTCGGTGGTAAAAAAAGGTTCGAATAAATGCGTTAAACTTTCTGCACTTATGCCAGCACCAAAATCTATCACTTTAATGAATGGTTGTTGATTGTTTATGCCCGCTTCAATCACTAAATGCGGGCAACCTTCTGGCGGATTGCTATAACGTATGCCGTTATCGCATAAATTGGTTAACACCTGTTGCAGTTGCCCAATATCAAATTTTGCTTGTATAACCTCAGATGTTAAGCAATCGATCTCCGGTTTATTGTTATCGCTTTTACTTGCCGAGTAATCAGTAATAAACGCGGGCAACCATTCATCCAGGCGAATGGTTTGTGGTGTGGCGATACGGCGGCGAGATAATTGTAAAATATTTTCAATAATTTGATTAACACGTTTGGTGTGTGAATTGATGATATCGACCAATCGCTTGTTGCTGGGAATTAGCGAGGCATCCTCCGATAATAATTGACTCGCGTGACTGATGGCACCGAGTGGATTGCGAATTTCGTGAGCAATGCTAGCCGTTAAACGCCCGAGCGATGCCAGTTTTAATTGCTGTGCATGTTGCGTAATAGCGCGATTATCTTCTAAAAAAATTAACGTATGTGAATCCTTGCCGGGGTCCAGTTTGGCAAAATTAACTTTAATTTCATCGTTGCCATCATTTACTTTTTTAAGAATTGGCGAGGGGTTTTGTTGCGTTTTTTGCCAGTGAGTCACTTTTTCTCGCAAGTCGGGAATGCTGGCAAGTCCGGCTTCCTTGTTGGTATCAAGAGTCAGTAACTTGGCGGCGGCATTATTGAATAAACTAATTTTATTATCTTTGTCGAGCACCATAATGCCGGTGCGCATGCGTTCTAATATTTGTTGCGCTAATTGTTGTACGCTAGCCGCACGGATTGCCTGGTTGATGGCCTCAGCGTTACTAATATGGATTTTTTTGGTGAGGTAACGAAAAATAATCGTAGTGAAAAATATCAGTGCGCCGAGCGCGCCCGCGGAAAAAAATACGCTGGCACTGTCGACAATGGTGTGATTGATTACGCGATATACGCTTTCCGCAATGACCGCAAGACTGGCGAGTGCCGCTAAAAAAATCGCGGTGCGGCTGCGTAAGAGTATGCCTCCCGTCGCAGCAGCAATGAGCAATAAATATCCCAGCGCACTCGGTGCGCCGCCGCTGCTGTGCATTAATAAAATAATGGATGCTACATCGAGTAGTAATAAAGCAAATGATTGCTTTTGCGATGGTGATAATTTAATGCGTAATAGCGCTATAAGCGTGGTGATATTAAGCAAGGTATAGACAATTGAGGTGTATAAAAAAATCTTTGGGTTGTCCTGCCCCAGTACTTTATCGGCAACGTGACCTTGGAACATTAATAGCAGAGCACCGCCGAGAAAGGTGCGATAATAAGTATAAATTCGCAATAGATCGTAAGGATTATAATTGGTGGGAAGCGGAATAAATGGTTTCATGATGACTGAATAGTGGTTCCCTGAATAATGTTGGCGATACTTTTTAAATAGTCGTTGTTAATGGTTGTTAAGTACTAGTTCTTAAATGATAGGTCGGCTTTGATTAAATAATGAGATTGGCCGACAATGCGCTTTCTTTTTATTTGCGCATACAAATGCTGTTCGTTAAACCTTTTATAAGGCCCCCTAAGCGCATGTTAGTTTACGCTGTTTTTAACATTTTTTCGTAGTCTTCATTGGCAACAATCGCTTTTTTACAAGAATTTATATTTGGTGTTTTTGATAAAGCATTTTTACGAGGTTCCTCATGTCTTCACTAGTCATAGCGCTAGCACAACTTAATACTTTGGTAGGTGATATTCCTGACAATACGCAACGGGTTATTATTTTTGCGCAACGTGCGATGGCTGAGTTGCACGCTGACGTGGTGGTTTTTCCTGAGCTAACCTTGACCGGTTACCCACCGGAAGATTTACTGCTGCGTCCCAGTCTGGATCTGCGCATTGAATCCGCGTTAGCGCAGTTGCAGGCAGCGCGGTTACCCATCGCAGTTGTGGTGGGCTATCCAAAGCGTGTGAATGGTCAGTTGTTTAATATGGCTGGGGTAATACAAGCAGGTATTTTAATTGCGGAATATGCCAAGCAGTGTTTGCCCAATTATCAGGTGTTCGATGAGAAGCGTTATTTTGCGGCGGGTTCACAGCCTTGTATTTTCGATGTAAAAGGCGTGCCCACGGCGCTAACGATTTGCGAAGATATTTGGCACCCTGAGCCGATGGCGCAAGCTAAAGCGGCGGGTGCGAAATTGATGCTAAATCTTAATGCATCACCTTATCACCAAGGCAAGCAAACTGAACGCGAGGCTGTGGTCTGTCTGCGTGCTCGTGAAGGCGCAATGCCTGTTGTTTATGTCAATTTGGTTGGTGGACAGGATGAATTGGTGTTTGATGGCGGTTCAGTTCTGGTGGATGCCAAAGGCCAAACCCAATGTCGGGCGCCCGCTTTTACAGAAGGATTGTTTGCGGCGCACCTTGAAATTATTGCTGCAGATCTTCAGGTTCCTATCCAAACATTAACACCCATTACCACCAAACTTCAAAGTGTGTACCAAGCCTTGGTGGTAGGCATGCGGGATTACGTTAACAAAAATGGTTTTAAAGGTGTAGTGCTGGGTTTGTCGGGAGGAATTGATTCGGCGCTCACTTTGGCAATGGCCGTAGATGCGCTCGGTGCCGAGCGCGTTGAAGCAGTAATGATGCCGTTTCGCTATACCTCTGACTTAAGCAAAGACGATGCTGCCGAGCAGGCCCGTCGTATGGGTGTGCGTTATAGCTCCATTAGTATCGAGCCCATGTATGAAGCTTTTATGGCGGCCTTGAGCACTGAGTTTGCCGGTACAAAACGGGATACTACGGAAGAAAATTTACAGGCCCGCTGCCGCGGTGTGGTGCTCATGGCGATATCAAATAAAAAAGGCGTGTTGGTGCTGACGACCGGCAATAAAAGTGAAATGGCAGTAGGTTATTCAACGCTGTATGGCGATATGGCGGGTGGTTTTGATGCCTTAAAAGATGTGCCTAAAATGCTGGTGTTTGCACTGGCTGGCTATCGTAATAGTTTGGCAGAAGTTATCCCCCCGACGGTTATTACGCGTCCTCCTTCTGCTGAACTGGCGCCTGATCAAAAAGACGAAGATAGCTTGCCTCCCTACAATATTCTCGACCAGATTCTCGCGTTGTACGTAGAACAGGATGTAAGTGCAGAAGCCATCATTGCGCAAGGCTTCGCGCGCGACCAAGTGGAGCGTGTTGTGAGGTTGGTGGATATCAATGAATACAAGCGCAGACAAGCACCCGTGGGCATTCGCATTAGTCAGCGCGGTTTTGGTCGTGACCGGCGTTACCCTATTACGTCTGGCTGGAAAATGGGAGACTAAGCGGCACCACTGCGCGGATGCATAGCAATGATAGTAGGCGTAGGTTGGGCCGGGCCACGTTGGCTGCAAAGCCCAACATGACCATGCGCAAATTTAAGACAAAAAGCTCGACAGCGCACTCACAAAATTATCGCAAGAGTTTATCAATGTTATGTTGGGCTTTGCAGCCCAACGTGGCCCGGCCCAACCTACGTAGAGTGCCCGCTCAGCGTTTTGTAACAAAACAGGGCGCAGCAAGCAGCGCCCCTACATTAATTGGTAACCCGCTCGGCCTTTCTATATTCAGCATCATAAATTTCACGAGTATCAAACCCAATAAAATCATTCTTGGTGAATAGCCCTAAAGTGACCATACCAAACCAGGTGTATTTGTTTTTCGCGGCGTAATCGTAATCAAATTCGCCTTTGTCGTTGAGGGCAGGGTATTCGGGGTAATTGGTGCGTAAAATATTCAGTAGCTCTTCGCTATGATCTTGCATGCCTAAAAGGTGATAACCCTGTACCATAACGGCCAGTGAATCGGGGATCGCCGGGGTTTTTGGGTAATTCTCCAGTACGTAGCGGCCACGGCCTACTGCTGCCAGATAGGCGCCGCGTTTAAAATAGTAGTTGGCAACGTGTATTTCATAGCGTGCTAGTAGATTGCGCAAAAACAACATACGCTTTTTAGCATCGGCGGCGTAAGGGCTGTCAGGAAAACGGTTGAGTAATTGGGTGAAGTTGCCTAAAGATTCACGCGCTGCTCCTGGGTCACGTTGGGTCATATCGGCAGGCATCACACGTTCAAACATACCTTTATCTTTGGTAAAGGAGCTCATGCCCAACATGTAATAAGCGTAATCCACATTGCGATGTTGCGGGTGCAGGCGAATAAAACGGTTGGCGGTGGCAATGGCTTCATCGGGTTTTTGCGAGCTGAAGTAGGCGTAAATCAGCTCGAGTTGGCCCTGTTCTGCATAGGTGCCGAAGGGAAAGTTCTCTTCAAGCGATTGCAGGTTTTTAATGGCTGCTTCCCACTGTTCCGAGGCTAATTGTTCTTCTGCAGCTTGGTACAGTTCTGCTTCACTGATGGTTTTTTCTTCTTTTTTTGTGCTGGAACATGCGGTTAATAGAACAAGTGATCCGAATAGCGCAAAGGGTAAAAATCGCTTAAGCATAAAAATTGGACTCGAAAAGAGTTAACGCAAAAATTAGGGTGACAAGATTATGATTGTCACAAGAGTAAATTCAGGCGCAGTGCCGATGAATTTTAAATAGCTATGTATGAATGTTAATGCCTGTGAACTTAAATACATGGGCTTAGTAAAAGTGCCGCGTATTTAAACACATCGCTTGCCGATACCAAAGCAGCATTGTTTTTAAGATATTGTTTTTTTTAAACATTGCTTTTGTAACATTGTCTTTTGATAAAGATTTCCAACAGAGGTTTTACTTTTAGATGAAAGAAGTTTTTGAACTCTCCGCTCAAGTGCCCTTCAGTATGAATGGCTTGCGTTTCGACCAAGCGGCCTCCGAGTTGTTCCCTGATTTTTCACGTTCGCGTTTACAAAGCTGGATTAAAGACGGCCAGCTCAGGATTGACGGTGCGCAGCGCAAGCCCAAAGAGAAGCTTATTGGTGGCGAGTTGTTGGAGTTAAACGCTGAATTGGAAGCGCAGGGAACCTGGGAACCCGAAGCCATTCAGCTCAATATCGTCTACGAAGATGAGCATTTAATGATTATTAATAAGCCAGCGGGTTTAGTCGTTCACCCGGCTGCCGGTAATCAGACAGGCACTTTGCTCAATGCCTTGCTTAATCATGCGCCGGAGTTAATTAATTTGCCGCGCGCGGGTATTGTGCACAGGTTGGATAAAGAGACCACGGGTTTGATGGTGGTAGCGAAAACTTTGGAAGCGCATACGGATTTGGTCGAGCAGCTCGCTGACCGCACCGTGAGTCGCGAATATGAAGCCGTAGCCGTGGGTGTAATGACCGGAGGGGGAACTGTAGATGCACCTATGGGCCGTCACCCTACCCAGCGTAAACTGATGGCGGTATTGAGTTCTGGCGGTAAGCGCGCGGTGACTCATTACCGCGTCGCCAGGCGCTATCCGCATCACACCTATATTCGCGTTAAGCTTGAGACGGGTCGCACCCATCAAATTCGTGTGCATATGGCGCATATTGGTTTTTCGCTCGTCGGCGATGCGACTTATGGCAAGCGTTTTAAAATTCCCAAAGCGGCCAATACTCACTTAATTGAAACCCTGAAAGCATTTCCACGGCAGGCACTGCATGCGGCCAAACTTGGGCTGGAGCATCCGGGTACGGGTGAATACACCGAGTGGACCGCCCCGGTACCGGCTGATTTTCAAAACTTGTTAGATGCGTTGAACAATGGTTATGTTGTTGAATAATCACAACTACATAATGCCCCATTGGCCAGCTCCGGGGAATGTACTGACTTGCATTACCACCCGTAAGAGTGGGCACAGTGCGCCACCCTATGAACAGAATAATCTGGGTTTGCATGTGGGAGATGACCCAAGCAAAGTGCAACAAAACCGCACTGAAGTGTATAACGCCTTAGACTTAATAAAAGCACCACAGTGGCTTGAACAAATTCATGGAGTAAAAGTCATCAAGGCTAAAGACGACGGTTTAGTGCGTACCGCCGATGGCAGTTTCACTGATGAGCCTGGTCAAGCCTGCGTAGTGATGACCGCCGATTGTTTGCCCATTTTATTGTGTGATAAGAAAGGAACCCAGGTTGCCGCTATTCACTGCGGCTGGCGCAGTCTCGCTAAAGGCATCGCCTTTCGTGCGCTGCAAAAATTCAGCTGTCCCCCTGAAAATATTCTGGCTTATTTTGGGCCTGCCATTTCGCAAACATATTTTGAGGTTGGCATTGATGTTCTTGAGGCTTTTTTCAAAGCGTCGCGTAACCTTAAACACACTGAAAATATCGCTGCTGCGTTCACACCTGCAGCACGCCCATTACATTTTTATGCAGATATTTATGCTTTAGCTCGCGCAGAATTAAACGCTTTAGGTGTTAGTCAAATATATGGGGGTGATGCTTGTACTTATGGCGATAGCGAGCGCTTTTATTCCTATCGTCGCGATGGCGTGACCGGCCGCATGGCAAGTTTGATTTGGTTGGCTTCGCATTAAGTTTCGCTTCTGGGAAGGTTGCCAATCGCAAGCGCTATATCCCGTGCCGCAACCGGGCGCGCGAAATAATAACCTTGGTAAGCATCACAGCCCATGCTGGCCAGCGAGTCGAGTTGCTCACGTGTTTCAACGCCTTCAGCAATAACTTTCAGGCTGAGACTATGGCCTAAGGCAACAATGGCGCGAGCAATAACCGCATCATTGGGATCGGTCAACAAGTCGCGTACAAACGATTGATCAATTTTAAGTTGATCCAGTGGCAGGCGTTTAAGGTAGGACAGGGAGGAGTAACCCGTGCCGAAATCATCCAGTGAAAAAGTGACTCCCAGTGCTTTGATCTCGAACATTTTTACAATAACGTCATCAACATCTTTTGCCAGCATGCTTTCTGTTAATTCCAGTTTGAGCAGGCGCGGATTGGCACCGGTTTTTTGTAATGCTTTATCGATATTGGAAACAAAATTCATTTGTGCAAATTGCAATACGCTGACGTTAACGGCCATAGTCCATTGGGCTGTTTCGGGTGTTTTTGCCCATTTCACCAGCTGCGCGCAAGCTGTTTCCAATACCCATTGACCTAAGGGTAAAATCACTCCCGTTTCTTCCGCCAGAGGGATAAAGGCGGCTGGCGATATCATGCCGTGTTTGGAGTGATTCCAGCGCACCAATGCTTCGACTCCCGTGGGCGTGCCCTTGCCATCAACTTGCAACTGGTAATGCAACACGAACTCTTTTTGTTCCAGTGCTCTGCGCAAGCTTTTTTCCAGATCGGCACGAATGGATACCGCCGCTTGCATAGCCGGATCAAAAAAGCGTGCATTATTGCGGCCTGCACCTTTTGCCTGATACATAGCTACATCGGCTTTCTTCAACAGGTCCTCCATGGTTTCTGTTTGATGGAGAAAAACCACAATGCCAATACTGGGGGTGATGACGTAGCTATGTTCGCGCAATGTATAAGGCTGGCCCAAGGCAGCTAATACCTTGTGGGCAATCAGTTCTGCTTGCGATGCTGCTTCATTGGCGTAGAGACTCAAGGATTCAATTAATAATACAAATTCATCGCCGCCCATACGCGCTACGCTGTCGCCTTCACGCACACAACCTTGAATCCGCAATGCCACTTGCTGGAGCAGCACGTCACCTACGTCATGACCTAAGTTGTCATTGAGTTGCTTAAAGTAATCCAGATCGAGAAACATTAAGGCACCGTGTTGATCGGTGCGGCTGGAGGTATGCATGGCTTGGGTAAGGCGATCAAATAACAAACGTCGGTTGGGCAGGTTGGTTAGAGGATCGTAAAACGCTAACCGATTAATTTTTTCTTCATTCTCGCGTTGTTGAGTAATGTCGCGAATTAAACCGATAAAGGTTGCGTTGCCGTCGCGTGAAATTTTGGAAGCGGAAATGCTCATGGGAAAGACAGTGCCATCTTTGCGTGACCCTATCACTTCGCGCAATTTACCCAGAACATGTCCTTCGCCGGTTTCTGCGTAATGTTGCATATAATCGTCATGGAGACTTTTGTGAGGTTCGGGCATGAGAATAGATACGTTATGTCCAAGTACTTCTTCCTGTGTGTAGCCAAATATCGTGCTCGCCGCCTTATTGAATGACTGAATAAGACCTTGTGAGTTGATGGTAAATACACCGTCTAGCATATTGTCCAGAATGGCTTGAGTGTGTAGTGCAGATTCCCGCAAGTCTAACTCAGCTTGTTTTTGCAGCGTGATATCGCGAGTAACCCCGAGGAGTTTATCGACTTCCCCGGTATCGGCGTTGCGCATTGGTGTTGCATGGGTTTCGAGCCAGCGTCTGGTACCTTTTAGTCCCATAATCTCGAAGGCGAAAATACCATTTTCACCCGCCATTACCCGTTTGTGTAATTCAATAAAGCCTGCACGGTAGGTGGGTAAAATAAAGTGTGTTAATGAGTAGCTTTTTACTTCTTCCACTGAGTCGGCTTCCAGCATTGCCAAGCCAGCCAGATTCATCTCCAGTAAATCCCCTTTGTCATTGACCACCTTAACGCATTCCGGCTCAGCCTCAACGATGGTTTTAAAGCGTATCTCGCTTTGACGTAAAGATTCTTCGGTGCGTTTGCGCTCGGTGATGTCATGGGCAACCGAAAGTAAAACGGGTTCGGAAGATGGCGTTAGATAGCGTGCCGACAGTTGCATTGTCCTTAGGTCACCGTTGCGACGTCGCAATTGAAATTCGAAATTATCGATTTGCCCATCGCGCAATAAGCCTTCCCGCATAATGTTGCGTTGTTGAGGGTATGCCCATAAATTCAGTGTCTGTGTATCAAGACCTAATATTTCCTCGCGGGAATATCCCGTTATTTCACAAAAAGCATTGCTGCAATCAATCAGTACACCGTCCGATGTTTGGAGAGTGACGGGAGAGGGGATCAGCATAAAGGTATTGCGGAAGCGTTCATGAGCTTCTTTAAGCTCTGTAACATCTTGCGCTGTTCCCACCATTCGTGCAGGAAAGGCAAGGCTTGCCGGTAAAAATTCTGAGTGACCGCTAATGAAACGAATATTACCTGCCGGGGTAATAACTCTAAACTCTTCCTTTGTCGGTAGGCCTGCTCTAATAGCGACTGAAGTTTTTGCTAACACATGTCGGTCTTCAGGATGAATCAAACTCATAAATGATTCTGTAGTAGGCACAAATGTCTCTGGCGATACGCCATAAATGCGATAGGTTTCCTCGGACCACGTAACTCGGTTTGCTCTTATATCAAAGCTCCAGCTACCAATGTGCGCGATTCGTTGTGACTCTGATAGGATCCACTCTTTTTCGCGCAAAGACTCCTCGGCTTTATATTTTTCGGTTACATCGCTAAAAACCAATACCACGCCTACAATGCTGCCGGAAGCATCGCGAATGGGGGCGGCACTGTCGGATATTTGATATTCGCGACCATCGCGAGCAATTAATGCGGTATGGTTGGCCAGCCCCACTACTTCGCCATGTTCCATCACCAGTTGTACCGGGTGGATGGCGGGTGAGCGCGTTTGTGCATTAATAATGTTGAAGACTTCAGTTAGCGGGCGGCCGATGGCTTGGTGGAGTGACCAGCCGGTCAGGCGTTCAGCAGTAAAATTCATACGCGTAATCATTCCTGCGGCATCGGTAGCTATTACGGCATCGCCGATGGATTGTAAGGTGATGGCCAGGTTTTCTTCGCTATGCCGTAATTGTTTTTCTGCCAGCTTGCGTTCGGTAATGTCGAGAATAATAGACATCATGGTCCCATCGGGCATGGTTGCTGAAATAACATCAGCTGGGAAAGTTGATCCGTCTTTGCGCTTAAGTTGCCACTCTCTAAAATAATCATTTTCGGATTCAATGAGATCTATGGCTGGTGCGATAAACTCCACTTCTGACTTAGCCACAACGTCTGCGGGGCGCAGTTGCAGTAATTCATCAAGGGTGTAGCCGAGCATCTTGCAAAAGTGTTCGTTGCCATCAACTAAAAAGCTATTTATATCACTGAGAAAAATAACTATGCCAACGTGAGCGTTATTAAACAATCTGCGGTAACGCGCATCGCTATCGAGTTTGGCTGTTTCAGCCTGCCAATGCTGCTGCTGAATTCGGGTAAGGTTTTCTTGTGTTTCTGTCAGCCAACCCAGAATGCTGTCTTGGTTTTTATCATCCTGAGCGAGCTTAGTCCTAAAATTACCGGTGCCGATTTGAGCAATACGAGTCCGCACTTCATCAACAGAGCCACCCAAAGTAGTGCGTAATAGATAATTGATTCGCCACAACATCAGCGCAATGCCTAAACCTAATCCGATTAAAGCCAGACGCAAATATAATGCGCTGCGCGCAACATTTTTTATTAAATTTTCTGTGCGAGCATTTACTAATTCATAAAACTCCTTGAGGGGAAGCACGATGTTGGCTTTGGCTTGGTCATCCAATAATATTTTGTTAGCCATGTCACGGATAGTCTTAGCTTCTGCGTTATTAGGGTCGATATTTGCAACAATATTCGCTGAATGAATAGGCTCAACTATTTTCATAGCTGTCAATTCAGCAGGAGTAGTTGCGTCCAGATTTATTTTTGCTTGTGTTAGTGCATGCATTTCTGCGTCGGTAACGCCGGTTTGACGAATCAATTCCAGTAGCGCAACCTTTGGCCCCTGGCTATCTTGATGGTGAAGTTTATTCGCCAACACCAGCGTCCAATAAATATTATTATAATTTTCCGGGCGCGATTTTTTTCCGTCGCGAATATTAAGAATGTCGAAAAAATATTGTTGATAAATATTATTGCCTGTCACTGCATAAGCGTGCGCCATTCTGGTTTGATCATAGGAAGATTGACGCAGTTCATCGGCCAGCAAAAAAGCTTGATGGCGCAGGTGTTTATGGTGATCGATTTGATTTTCTACCGATACATAAAATGCAAAGGTTATTGCGAACGTCATGAGTAAACTGAGCATTAGCCAAAAATTGAGGAAGTAGGAAAAAGATTTTCTTACGGTCATGATGTTTCCATATCGGTACTTGTTTTTAGCCATATAAGGGGGTGGGGGCGCAAATTGTAATTTCTGACGCCAAAAAATTAACAACGCAAGTGTTAAACATTTATTAAAAAAACGGAATGTGCCTTTTATTGTAGAAGTAAAACAGTAAAATGCTCGCCGTTAGTGGTACAACTCTTGCCACTATTTCTAATAATAAAAGGTGTATATCACATCCCATCTTCTATCCCCCGCAGGATTATTCTTATGACTAACACCGGAACCACCGCAAAATCTACCTTTATGTCAGCATTGTTGCGTAAAAAAACAGTAGTGACTGAAGAGGAGCATCATGGATTAAGGCGCTGTTTGAGTGCGTTTGATCTCAGCTTAATGGGTATTGGCGCAATTATAGGCACAGGTATTTTTGTACTCACGGGAGTGGCCGCTGCTACTACCTCCGGGCCCGGTGTGGTGTTGTCATTTGTGGTTGCAGGTTTTGCTTGTGCATTTGCGGCGCTGGCATATGCAGAGTTGGCTGCGAGTGTAGGCGGTGCGGGCAGCGCTTACGGCTATTCTTACGCAGCCTTTGGTGAATTTATTGCGTGGATTATCGGTTGGGATTTAATCCTGGAATATGGTGTGGCCACCGCTGCGGTTGCGGTGGGATGGTCTGGCTATTTCAATAATGCCTTGCAGGCGATTGGTTTAGGTTTACCGACGTCTTTGACCAAAGGGCCTTTTGCAGTGGATGCGGTAACCGGGATGGCGGATGGCGGTATTGTTAATTTGCCGGCTTTTGCCATTATATTTTTGTTAATGATTATGTTGATCGTTGGGGTAAAAGAAAGTGCAAAACTAAATACTGCTATGGTCTTTATTAAGTTACTCGCCATAGTGATTTTTTTATCCGTTGCCTTGTTTCATATTAACCCGGAAAACTGGACCCCCTTTGCACCCTTTGGCTGGTTTTCTTATAACGAAGCAGGTAAACCTATAGGTATTCTCGCCGGAGCTTCGGTTGTGTTTTTTGCCTACGTTGGTTTTGATGCTGTATCTACCGCAACTGAAGAAGCAAACAAGCCACAGCGTGATATACCTATTGGCATACTTTCTTCACTTATTTTTTGTACGATTATTTATATTGTGGTTTCGGGTGTGCTGACGGGAATTGTTTCTTATAAAGAATTAAATGTGGCATCGCCGGTTGCCTTCGGCTTGCAACGAATTGGCGTGAACTGGGCATCAGCCTTGGTTGCTACGGGTGTGATTGCCGGTTTAACCACAGTTATGCTGGTACTCTATTACGCGCTTACGCGAATTCTTACCGCTATGTCACGGGATGGTTTGCTCTCGCCATTATTTTCCAGCATTAATAAAAAAACCCAAACCCCGATAAAAAATACCGTGATTTGCGGTACGGTGATGGCAGTGATGGCAGGTTTTGTGCCATTGAATGCATTGGCGGAATTAGTAAATATTGGCACCCTTGCCGCGTTTGTCCTGGTGTGTTGTGGTGTGATTGTGCTGCGCAAAACACATCCCGATTTACCGCGTCCTTTTAAAGCGCCCGGTGGAATTTTATTGCCAGTGCTCGGTGTGCTTTCTTGTAGTGCGTTAATTTTATTTTTACCGCCGCATACGCATATTCGTTTTTTACTTTGGCTGGCATTGGGTCTGGTAATTTATTTTATCTACGGAATTCGCAAGAGCCGTTTACAAAATTAGTATTGGCAATAAGCAGTTGTAACATCTCAACTTGCTGAGTTAGATCATATTGTATGCATGACAAAAATCACTATATAGCTTATTGGATAGTAGGAATTTATTTAGGCGATTGATAATTCCAATAGGTTATATTTTGACGGCTCTCTTATTCCAATGGTAATATTTTCAACGTTTTGAAGAGATTGTGTAGATAGCAAGGGTTGCTACAAATTAGCAGCCCCAAATACAAAATTTGGTAATGAGTTGCGTTAAAAATCTGGCGCAATGAAATTGCAATTGAAAATGTCACGAAAAAGTAACACCTGGATGCGTTAATAAATTTTTAGGTTGGCAGCGTTACATTAGGATTTTATTGAGAGGACGCAGAAGTAACTATCTCCTCTTTCTCAAAGCGGTTTTTTGCTCGTTTTTCTTTTCTGCGTTAACTAAATCTTTCCCTTTAATTTTTTTCAGACGCAAAACCTGATTCCTAATCCATAAGAATTTTGCTGAAATCTGGCTGTGAAATTTATATCTGTTGTGGCTGCAGTTCGATTAGTCCTTCAGCGAGCTGATGCTGCCATGCGCTATTTGTCAGCAGCCATTGTGGGCTGTTAATTTTATATGAAAGGAGGTCGCATGATCTTAGTCATTGATAACTATGATTCGTTTACATTCAACATAGTCCAATATTTATGGGAGTTGGGTGAGATAGTCAATGTCTACAAAAATGATGAAATAACAGTAGCGCAGATTCGCAACGCAGCGCCAAAAATGGTTTTACTATCGCCTGGCCCAGGTTGTCCTGATGAAGCTGGGGTTTCGCTTGCGGTTGTGCAAAAGCTGGCAAAGGTAGTGCCTATTTTAGGTGTATGTTTGGGGCATCAAATTATTGCCCAGGCCTTTGGTGCGACGGTTGTTAAAGCGCAGGAGCCGATGCACGGTAAAACCTCGGTGATAGCTCATGATGGGCGAGGTATTTACGATGGCTTGCCGGCAACCTTTAATGTGAATAGATACCACTCTTTAATAGTAGATCCCGCTACCTTGCCTGATTGTCTTGAAGTTAGTTCTTGGGTTGACAATAAAACGGAGTCAGCAACAGAGATGGGAACGGCGATGGGACCCGTGATGGGTGTCAGGCATAAAACTCTTCCCATCGAAGGTGTGCAGTTTCATCCCGAGTCCATTTTATCCGAGTATGGGCGGGAGATGCTTCACAACTTTATTGCAACTTATTGTCCCTCTCGTGTGCCTGCTTAACCAACTTGTCCGAAATTAAAATAGTTAAACGAATATTTATTAAATACATTTTTCATCGCGCGAAAACGCCTTTTTTTGTTTCTTCACAATTTACGTTTTGTAAAAGAGCCGATTATGTTTTCAAACACCGTAATACTGAAATCCAATTTAGATGGACTCGAAGGTTGGCTTTGTTTTAAAGACCCTGTCGAGATATTGTCAACCAACACCTTAGCGGAAGTAGATCAAGTTCTAACGGACCTGCAGTCTCGTGTCGACAACGGTTTCTATGTGGCCGGCTACGTTAGTTATGAAGCGGCGAGCGCTATTGATCCGCAATTTCAAGTGAACGCAGCTACTGATCAACCATTGTGTTGGTTTGGTGTCTACAAAACTTACAAAGTGCTCGGAGCCTTAACGCAAAACGCTTCCGCTTTTGCGGGCAACGGGCATAGCTTTACGCATATTGGCGCTGTTGAATCATCCGTTGGGGTCGATGAATACATAGATACTATTGCGGAGATTAAACGGCAGATATCCTATGGAAATACTTATCAGGTTAATTACACGCTCAGACTGAACGCTCAGTATGAAGGAGATTCCTGGTCATTATTTACAGCATTAGAGTCCATGCAAAATGGTGGCTACGCAGCTTATGTAGACACCGAGAGTCACGCGATATGCTCCGCATCCCCCGAGCTTTTTTTCACTATGAAGGATGGTGTATTGCGCACTAGGCCAATGAAGGGAACCGTTAAAAAAGGTCTTAACAGTGAAGAAAACGCAAGGAATAAAAATTGGCTTGCGTCTTCTGCAAAGAATCGGGCGGAGAATGTCATGATCGTTGACATGATACGCAATGATATTGGCCAGTTCGCACATCCCGGTTCTGTAAGCGTCGATCAACTTTTCAGTATTGAGGAATATCCCACCGTTTACCAAATGACATCCTCTGTTTCAGCGCGATGCTATGTAAAGCCCCTTGCAGCATTTCGTAAAATGTTTCCCTGCGCATCAATTACCGGTGCACCCAAAGTTAAAACAATGGAAATTATTCGCAACCTAGAGTGCAGCCCAAGAGGGGTTTACACCGGTTCCATCGGATTTGTAACGCCCGACAACAGCGCCCAGTTTAACGTGGCTATACGCACTGCAGTGATTGATAAAAGAAATTCGTCTTTGGAGTACGGTGTTGGTGGCGGTATCGTTTGGGATTCCGGCGCACTGGATGAATTTAAGGAGTGTCAGGCGAAGTCCGCCATTCTGAAAAATCTTTCCCAGCCGGATAATCTTTTGGAAACAATATTGTGGGCTCCAGATTGTGGGTTGTATCTTTTGGATCTACACATGGAACGGCTAAGTCGGTCGGCGAAAGCCCTTGGTTATCATTTTTCAGAAAAATATTTTGAAAATGTCATCAGTGAGCTGAATTTACAGCAATATAAAAACCCCATGCGAGTCAGGGTCGAGCTTTGGCAAGACGGCGAGCTTCGTTGTGAAGTTGTTCCGCTAAATTCTATGGTGGGAAATGTAGTTGGGTTTGCGCAAAGCGAGCATCGCAATGGCTCTGCATCAACTCATAAAATGACGCGGCGCGCACTCTATCATTCAGCGTTAAATGCTCACCCTGAATTTCAAGATTTAATTCTCTGCAGTCCTGATGGAAACATTACCGAATCCTGTTTTGCCAATGTCGTGGTAAAAATTGGCGGTGAGTTTTGTACTCCACCTTTGCGTTCCGGTTTGATCGCTGGTGTGTTTAGGAAATTGCTCCGGGATGCCGGGCTTCTTCGTGAGCGTGAAATTTCACGGCAAGAGCTAACTGCTGCTAATGAAGTCTATTTAATTAACTCCGTCCGCGGTTGGATGAAACTGCAGCCGCAGTTGGACAATCTTTCCTATCGGGTGGTGACTGAGTTTGTCTACGAATTGCCGCAGGCGTCCGTTGTGAAGGCAGAGATCGCTTAAAAATTTATCGTCCATCCCTGGAATGTAATAAAAAAATTATGAGTCGGAATACTTTAATAGGACTGGAGTGGTGGATTTGATGGGTCAAGATGGTTCGCTAGAGCTGTTAAAAGAAAAGTTAAAAAGGCTTTCCAAGGATAAAGTTTCGGCTCTTAAAAAACGCCTTGCGGAAATGGGGATTAGTATTGAATTTGATGTGCTTGCCCTCAGCCCCATTGATAGAAAACTTTTACTGCCTGCATCCTATGTGCAGCACCGCCTGTGGTTTTCCAATCTGCGCAATGAGCAAGGTGATGCGACCTATAACCTGCCAGTCGCCATTAGGTTAGAGGGTGTTTTAAAGACGGATGCGCTTGCGGCCGCGTACCAATATGTCGTCAATCGGCACGAGACCTTGCGCACCACCTTTGCGGTACAAGATGGTGAAATTATCCAGGTAATTCGCGATCATCAATCGACGCTGCGCGTGCGCGCTGTAAATCAAAGCGCCGTCAGACAGGAGGTTAAAGCCCATGCGATGGCTCGCTTTGACCTTGAAAAAGGTCCGTTAATTAAAGCGGAACTGCTGCAACTTAGCCCTACCGATAACCTATTGTTAATTAACATACACCACATTATTTCTGATGGTTGGTCGCAAGGATCGCTATTGTTGCCGGAACTGTTTGCCGCCTATCAGGCCATTCAACAGGGTATAAAAGTGGACTTGCCAGCCCTGTCGGTGCAGTACGCCGATTATGCGTACTGGCAAAAACAACAGGATATGTCTGCTCATCTGGCCTACTGGAAAGCACAATTGGCTGGTTACGATGACGGTGTTTTAATCCCGACCGACTTTCCGCGCAAAGGTGCTGCGGGTAGCCGAATCAAGCTGCTCACGCGTTGCTACAGCCCTGAGTTTTCCCAGCAATTAGAGCGCTTCAGTCGGGCTCACGGCACTACCCTATTTATGACCCTGTTGGCGGGTTATGCGGTAGTCCTGCACCGTTACACCGACCTGCAGGATCTGTGTATTGGCGTCACCACAGCGGGCCGTAATATGCCGCAGCTGGAGCCGCTAATCGGTTTCTTTATTAATATCTTGCCCTTACGAATCTATCTGACTGACAGCATCAGTGTGCAGGACTTTATGGGAATGGTCCGGCAGACGACTCTGGACGCTTTCGATCATCAAGACCTGCCGTTCGAACACCTGCTCAACGAAATGGCGACCTCGGGCAACACGCGAGCGGGATCCCTGGTGCCTTTGATCTTGCGGCATCAAAACTTTCCTCGCATAAAAGTGGAAGATGTTCTGCCCGGTGACTTGAAGCGCGTAACACTGATGGATGTGGACGATGAAGATGAGGCGCTCGAAATGGCTGCCAAGTGTGAAATCGATCTTGCCTTCTACGGTGGTGGCGATCAACCGCTGGAACTGCTGGTTGAATACGATGCTGATCTGTTTCAGCGAGAGAGTATTGAGCACCTGCTTCAGCATTTTGATCACACCTTGCAATGCATGATGGATAACAGTGACCAACGGTTGAGTGAATTGCCGTTGTTCGGTGAGCAGGAGCGGCAGGCGTTGCTCAACGATGGCCTTGGGCGCAGGCTTGAGCGGGCGCTAGATCCGGCGGCCAATGTGGTCACGCAGTTTGAACAACACGCGGCGACGACACCGGACGCCATCGCCTGCTATGCGGGCAAGTGCAGCATTTGCTACGGTGACCTGAACACTCAGGCAAACCGGTTGGCGCACCATTTGATTAAGCTCGGCGTTGATCATGAGTCCGTGGTTGGCGTGTACCTGGAACGCTCCATCGAAACCCTCGTGGCACTGCTGGCGATTTTCAAAGCCGGTGGCGCCTATGTTCCGCTGGATGTGCATTATCCCCGGCACTACCTGGAGTTGATGATCAACAGTGCCGGGCCGTCGCAGATTCTGTGTAATGCTGCCACGGAAATGATGCTGCCACCGGTAGCCGTAGAGACGTTGAATATCGATACCCTGGCGGATGTACTGGCGGGCCAACCTGAGGTTAATCCGGGTCTGGGGCTGGCTCCCGATCAGCTGGCCTATGTCCTCTATACCTCGGGTTCGACCGGCACGCCCAAGGGGGTAGAAGTTCCCCACGCGCAGCTCACCAACTGCCTGCAAAATTACTGTAGCCAATACCCGCTCAACGCGGATGAACGGGTTGCGCAGCGGACCACCACAGCGTTTGCGGTGTCGGTCAAAGAATTGTTTGCAGCGCTGGTATCGGGTGCGTCGGTGGTCATCCTGGCGGACGAGGTCAGCAAAGATCCTGCACGCCTGGCCGCCGCGATTGGGGAATACGGCATAACTCGCTTAAGTATTGTTCCCTCCCATCTCGAGGCGCTGCTTGGTAATCAGGTCACGGCCTCGCTATCGGGCTTGCGCTATTGCATCACGGCAGGCGAACCTTTACCGAAAAGCGTGGCTGACCGCTTCAAACAGCTGTTGCCGCTTACGCGACTGCTGAACAACTACGGGTGTACCGAGTTCAATGATATTACCTACCAGGATGTGCTGGCGCTGGACGGAGATTACCAGTTTGTACCCGTGGGTTTTCCGATCGCCAATACCGAACTTTATGTTCTGGACGCCCAGTTGCGACCAGTCCCGGTCGGGGTTCCCGGCGAGTTGTGTGTGGCGGGTCAGAGCATGCCGAAAGGCTATCGCGGGCGGCCCGATCTGACGGCAGAAAAATTTGTCGTGCACCCGTTTTCGGCGGTGCCCGGCGCGCGCTTGTTTAAGACCGGCGACCGGGTCAAGCGCCTGCCCGGCGGTGCCCTGGAGTATCTCGGGCGGCAGGATTTCCAGATTAAAGTCAGAGGTTTCCGCGTCGATGCCCGTCAGGTCGAGTATGTGATGAGCGGTTACCCCGGCGTCGCAACGCCCATCGCCAGTCACTGGGCCGAGGGCGAGCAGCTGGTGGGGTATTTTACCGAGAAGCCGGAAAGCCCCGTCGATGCGCTGCAATTAAAGCGGTATCTGAGCGGACGTTTGCCGGGATATATGGTGCCTGATGTGCTGGTGCGACTAGACAGCTTGCCGCGCCTTCCCAACGGCAAGGTGGATCGCCGTAACCTGCCGCCTCCTGTCGCTTCGCTATTGAGCAGCGGCCAATATGTCGCACCGGAAACAGAAACGGAAAAAGCCTTAGCCTTGATCTGGGCGAAACTACTGAACGTGCCCGTCGAAAAAATTGGACAAAATGATATTTTCTTTGATCTGGGAGGGCACTCGTTATTGGCGATTAAAGTTGTATCGCTTTTAAAGCAGGAATTTTCGTTAGAGCTGTCGATTAAATCATTTTATAACCAACAGACATTGTGTGAATGCGCAAAACAAGCCGTAGCGATAACTAACCGGGATCCGTTGGTTGAGCAAGTGGATGAATATGAACATGCTGTTCTTCCAAATCATTATCGAGCTTTCGCGAGAAGCAATCGAAATCATTACAATCTCACTAGCCTGCTCGAAATTAACAAAGGAATGCAGCGCGAAGCACATACGGCAATGCGCAAATTAATGAAATCTCATGACGCACTGAGAAGTATATGGGTCAATAAGGATGATGGCTGGTTTGTCAAAGTACAGTCAATAGACACTGTGCATGATTGGTTCGAAGAAGCCAGGGTTCCTGCGCTGTCAGAAGAAGAACAGTGCACTGCGATAGAAGCTATTTGTAATGATTATCAACGCAGTCTGGATATTGAAAAGAACACAGTGAAGGTTGTCTATATTCATCTGCAAGGTGCCGCCCGCGATAGAATTTTATTTATCTTCCACCACCTGATTATGGATGCCTATTCTTTTTATATTTTCACTGAAGATTTTGTTTCGCTTTTTATTAGCGCTGCCACCGGTAAAGCATTAAGGCTACCGCATACTAGTGACACAGTCGCAAAGGTAGCGAAATGTGTTGTTGATTACGCGACTCATAAATCGCAACGAAAATTTGAATATTGGCGTTCATTGCCCTGGCACCAACTCAAAACTCCTTCGATTGACAATCAAGCTTGGGATCTTGCTGAGGCAGTGGAAGAGATTACGCCAGCCATTTCATCGTCGAATTTAAATGAGCATTATTCAAATTTATTTTTGGCGCGAGTGAAGGATTCTGGCTACAGCGAAATTCATTATTTGATTCTGGTTGTTATTCTCGCCTATAAAAAATGGAGTGGCTCTGAATATTTGTTTTTTACGTTGATAAACAATGGTCGTTATTATCCTGATGCAGATCTTGATCTAACGAGGACCATAGGTTGGCTCTCGCAGTACAACTCTACTTTTATAAAAACAGATGAGTTCAGTTCTATTTCTCTCGCACTTTATTCAATCAAATTTCAGCTTGATGCTATGACGGATGACGGACTTTCTTTTGCCTGTTTAAAACATATGGTGACGGATGAATACATAAAGGCAGAGATGAATAAGCTTCCAGCGGTGCAGCTGGATCTCAATTATATGCCGCAAATTTTGACCACCGAATATGCGAAAGGAGAAGTCGCAGAGAGAATGCTAGGTAAATCACACGAACCTCGTGGCGATAACGATGGCATGATGAAAAAAGATTTTACGCCTGTGGGAATAGTTTCGTTCGTCGCTGGCAAGTTGAATTTTTCCTGGAGTTACAGTGGGGCAATGTATACCGACAAATGCATCAAAGCTTTTGCAGATATGCAAACCCAGGTGTTAATCAATATTTTGGATGGCAAGGAGCTCGCTTACATCTACAACGTAATAGAGAGTGTGGAATGAATAACAGCGAGCAGTTGCTACTCAATGATGGTCATGGATGCAGGCTTGAACGCGCGCTAGATCCAGCGGCCAATGTGGTCGCGCAGTTTGAACAACACGCGGCGGCGACACCGGACGCCATTGCCTGCTATGCGGGCAAGTGCAGCATTTGCTACGGTGACCTGAACACTCAGGCAAACCGGTTGGCGCACCATTTGATTAAGCTCGGCGTTGATCATGAGTCCGTGGTTGGCGTGTACCTGGAACGCTCCATCGAAACCCTCGTGGCACTGCTGGCGATTTTCAAAGCCGGTGGCGCCTATGTTCCGCTGGATGTGCATTATCCCCGGCACTACCTGGAGTTGATGATCAACAGTGCCGGGCCGTCGCAGATTCTGTGTAATGCTGCCACGGAAATGATGCTGCCACCGGTAGCCGTAGAGACGTTGAATATCGATACCCTGGCGGATGTACTGGCGGGCCAACCTGAGGTTAATCCGGGTCTGGGGCTGGCTCCCGATCAGCTGGCCTATGTCCTCTATACCTCGGGTTCGACCGGCACGCCCAAGGGGGTAGAAGTTCCCCACGCGCAGCTCACCAACTGCCTGCAAAATTACTGTAGCCAATACCCGCTCAACGCGGATGAACGGGTTGCGCAGCGGACCACCACAGCGTTTGCGGTGTCGGTCAAAGAATTGTTTGCAGCGCTGGTATCGGGTGCGTCGGTGGTCATCCTGGCGGACGAGGTCAGCAAAGATCCTGCACGCCTGGCCGCCGCGATTGGGGAATACGGCATAACTCGCTTAAGTATTGTTCCCTCCCATCTCGAGGCGCTGCTTGGTAATCAGGTCACGGCCTCGCTATCGGGCTTGCGCTATTGCATCACGGCAGGCGAACCTTTACCGAAAAGCGTGGCTGACCGCTTCAAACAGCTGTTGCCGCTTACGCGACTGCTGAACAACTACGGGTGTACCGAGTTCAATGATATTACCTACCAGGATGTGCTGGCGCTGGACGGAGATTACCAGTTTGTACCCGTGGGTTTTCCGATCGCCAATACCGAACTTTATGTTCTGGACGCCCAGTTGCGACCAGTCCCGGTCGGGGTTCCCGGCGAGTTGTGTGTGGCGGGTCAGAGCATGCCGAAAGGCTATCGCGGGCGGCCCGATCTGACGGCAGAAAAATTTGTCGTGCACCCGTTTTCGGCGGTGCCCGGCGCGCGCTTGTTTAAGACCGGCGACCGGGTCAAGCGCCTGCCCGGCGGTGCCCTGGAGTATCTCGGGCGGCAGGATTTCCAGATTAAAGTCAGAGGTTTCCGCGTCGATGCCCGTCAGGTCGAGTATGTGATGAGCGGTTACCCCGGCGTCGCAACGCCCATCGCCAGTCACTGGGCCGAGGGCGAGCAGCTGGTGGGGTATTTTACCGAGAAGCCGGAAAGCCCCGTCGATGCGCTGCAATTAAAGCGGTATCTGAGCGGACGTTTGCCGGGATATATGGTGCCTGATGTGCTGGTGCGACTAGACAGCTTGCCGCGCCTTCCCAACGGCAAGGTGGATCGCCGTAACCTGCCGCCTCCTGTCGCTTCGCTATTGAGCAGCGGCCAATATGTCGCACCGGAAACAGAAACGGAAAAAGCCCTGGCTTTAATCTGGGCGAAAGTATTGAACGTGCCTGTGGAGAAGATCGGGCGCAACGAAAACTTCTTCGATTTGGGCGGGCACTCGCTGAGTGCTATTCGGCTGCTTGCCACTTTGAGAAATGATTTTTTCTATAGTAGTTCGCTTAAGGATTTTTTTGATTCAAGCGATCTTAAACAATTATCGCAAAACGTTGACGGCAGGATTGCTCTGGTGCTGAGCCTCCTCGCGGAAAGTTAATGACGCGATCTGTACGAGTGGAATTTCCCGCATAGGTTTTACCTGAAGTGCAATGAGTATTAGTAATCAGCCGCTGTAAAATTGGTGAGTTGCTTGGTTAAATCCTATTTGTATATATGACAAAAATCATTAAGTGCACTTATTCCTGCGCCTTAGCGTGTTTACCCATTGATTAACCAGCGGCCCAGCCCAATTGAGCTTGGCAGGTGTTTAGTGATGATGATTTATTTATTTTACGGAGTTCTTAATGGCACTGCATTTTTCGGCAATTATTACCTTGTTTGCATTATTACTATTTTTGTTAACGGGAGTTGCAGTTGCATACGCGCGGGTCAAGTATGGTATTAAAGCCCCCGCGACTACCGGTAATGATGATTTTGAACGTATATTTCGCGTGCAAATGAATACGCAAGAAAACTTGATTCTATTTTTACCCGCGCTGTGGTTATTTAATAATTACGTCAGCATAGTTTGGGCCGGCATTCTCGGCTTGGTATGGTTGCTTGGGCGCACCTATTATGCAATCAGCTACATTCGTTCTGCTGCAGCACGCGGCCCCGGTTTTGTTATCAGTATATTGGCTTTTGCCGTGCTGGCCATGGGTGCAAGCATTGGCATTTTATTGCGAATTATGGCTGGTTTATAAGGGTTCAAAAAAATATTGTTTGTAATCCGGAGGCAGGTTTTTTAATAAGGGGTTTTCCAAATGAAATACCTGGCGGTGTTGAAGGTTGACGAAATCTACACTCGCTTTGTAGTGTTTAATCCAGAGTTTTTTCAATGAACCATCGGCATAAGCTAATTGTAAGCCAGCAGTAATGCGTTCTTTTGCCAGGGTATTTTTGTTGTGAAGGTAAAAAAAACGCGGTAGTGGATAGACAAAAACAAACGTGTTGTCGACGATCAATTTGGTCGGATTTTTTGTTTGCAGGCTGTCTTCGAGTGCTTTTAACTCGTAGCTGTCTTCAATGATTTGATTAGCTCCGCGGCAAAATAAATCAATACGTCCAGCCGCAACCATGCGGAAAAGTCCGGGGAAGCTATCTACTTCAATAACCTTAAAACCATTGTGACGGAATACCGCTGTATCTGCCCAACCGACGCCTTGGCCAATGGAATACTTACGCAAATCATTGAGTGTAGTGCTAGCGGTTATTTTTTTTTGAATGGCAGGGTTAAGATAACAAATGCGATACCCGACTATGCCTCCGTCGACAGGAAAGTTAATGTAGGTCAAATCACCGGTCTCGGTGAGTTTATCTTCATAACCCATTTCCAGAACCAAATTGGGATATGCATTTTGCACAACATCGCTGAGCGCCCGTAGCGTACTTGCATCGGATGGCACACCTTCAAAACGATAGTCACCGTATTGCGGGCGAGTTCTTTCCATTGCCAGTTTTAGCAGGTCGACATAGTAGTCATAGTAAGTGGTGGCAACTAACGCGGGAACTCGATGGGATACGACGAATTCCGCTCTGACCGATAGCGAACTTAGCGCAAAAAGGGCGCACAAAAAAACGATAAATGTAACATTCAGAAGGCGAACTAGCATGTGCTGAACCTAATTGTTGATGCTGAATTTAGTGTAGCCTCAACTTCAGGTTTTGCTTAAGTTTTGTGCGACATCTTAAAATGATGCCAAATCAATTCTTCTCAAGCAGCAGTAGTATTCACACCTCAGGTCAATAGAGTTAAAAACCCTTTATGTCAGAATCTCGCATTGTTACAGAACCGCTGGTTGGCGTAGAGCCCAGTGCTAAACGCTTAAGTCCATTGTTAAGTTTATTGCCTTTTTTGAAGCCTTATTGGGTGCGTTGGATCTGGACGTTTGTGGCATTAGCGATTGCCGCAAGCACCACCTTAACCCTCCCGGTGGCGTTTCGTCATCTCATCGACTCGGGGTTTGCGAGTGGCCAGAGTGAACATATCAATCGCTATTTTCTTGCGCTGTTTGGTTTGTCGGTGATTTTAGCGATTGCCACCGCACTGCGATTTTATTTTGTATCCTGGCTAGGTGAGCGCGTTACCGCCGATATTCGCAGTGCGGTCTACGGACACATTTTGCGGATGAGCCCGCAATTTTTTGAGCAAACCCAAACCGGTGAAGTACTGTCCCGACTAACAACCGATACAACCTTAATACAAACCGTTGTCGGTACCAGTTTTTCAATGGGGTTGCGCAACTTTTTTATGCTGATTGGCGGCCTGGCAATGTTGCTTATCACCAGCCATCGCTTGGCTGGCTATATTTTAATTACCCTGGTATTAGTGATAGTGCCGATTTTTTTATTCGGTCGCACAGTGCGTAAACTTTCGCGCGCGAGTCAGGATCGCATTGCGGATGCCAGTGCGCTCGCGGGTGAAGTGCTGAATGCCATGCCCACAGTGCAGTCTTACACCCAGGAATCTCGCGAAAGTGCACGCTTCAACGTATCTGTAGAAACCGCATTTCACACCGCCCTCTCGCGTATTCGCGCTCGCTCTTGGCTTACGGTAGTGGTGATTCTATTGGTTTTTGCCGCTATTTCTTTTGTGTTATGGCTCGGGGCAAAAGCAGTGTTGGCAGGACAAATGACCGGTGGAGAATTATCGCAATTTATTTTGTATGCGGTAGTGACTGCCGGTGCAATAGGTTCGATCGCCGAGGTCTGGGGTGATCTTCAGCGTGCTGCAGGGGCAACTGAGCGCTTAATGCAATTGTTAACCATAAAATCACCCGTAGTAGAAACGCTTCATCCTTTGCGTTTACCCGTGCAAGGCGAAGGCATTAAATTTGAACGGGTAAATTTTTCTTATCCCTCGCGCCCGGAAATTTTTGCGTTAAAAGATTTTTCATTAACCATTCGTCCCGGTGAACATGTTGCTTTGGTTGGGCCATCCGGCGCAGGTAAAACTACCTTGTTTCAATTGTTGCTGCGGTTTTATGATCCGCAATCTGGCACGGTGAGTTTTAATGGCGTAAACATTCGCGATCTCACCTTAAAAGATGCGCGTCAGCCATTTAGCATTGTGCTGCAGGAAACAGTTATTTTTGCGGGCAGTGTGCTTGATAATATTCGCTACGGTCGGCCCGATGCCTCGTTGGAAGATGTGCAACAAGCCGCAGAAATGGCGGCTGCCAGCGAATTTATTGCGGCCCTGCCGCAAGGTTACGATACTTTTTTAGGTGAACGCGGTGTGCGTTTATCCGGCGGCCAACGCCAACGCATTTCCATCGCGCGCGCTATTCTTAGCAACCCACCCATTTTATTATTGGACGAAGCCACCAGTGCACTGGATGCTGAAAGTGAACGTCAGGTACAACAGGCCTTGGATAATGCCGCGCATAATCGCACCACCCTAGTGATTGCGCATCGACTGGCTACTGTGCAAGCTGCAGATAGAATAATCGTCATGGAAGCCGGGCAAATTATTGCGGAGGGAACCCATGCGCAATTACTGGTGGACAGTCCATTGTATGCGAGGTTGGCCGCGCTGCAATTTACGAATTAGGTGTTTTGCGTAGTTAGTTTTTTGTTGTTTTGGAAAAGAATATTCTTCACAAAAAATAGAACAGCTTGTCGAATTCTGTTATTTCTGTTCGACTATGATAGCTAGCCATCATGCACTGAATGATGCTGTATTAATTTATCAAAGCCTGCTGAAGGCTATCGGACTTTGGTAGGGTTTATTGAAAAGCAGTAAAGCGGTTTCACTTCGGGACTTAATTTAGGAAATAAAACATGGCTCCAAAAAATCCATCTCTAGCGCAGGGTGTTTCCGCCACAGAATTTACCATCCTCATCGCGTTTTTAATGTCTATTGTTGCTATTTCAATTGATGCCTTATTGCCTGCATTGGGTATTGTAGGTAAAGAGCTACAACTCGCTAACCCTAACAAAGCGCAATATATTATTAGTGCATTATTTTTAGGTATGGCGATTGGCCAATTAATTTGCGGCCCCTTATCCGATGCAACGGGCAGAAAGAAAATACTCTATGCAGGCATTCTGCTGTTTATGTTGGGCAGTGCGATTTGTTTTTTTGCGGATAATCTTAATGTAATGTTGTTGGGGCGATTTATTCAAGGGCTGGGTGTTTCTGGCCCTTATGTGTCTGCTATTTCTATTGTTCGCGATCAATATAGCGGTCGGCAAATGGCGCGGGTGATGTCGTTAGTGATGATGATTTTTATCATGGTGCCAGCGATTGCGCCTACGCTTGGGCAAACCATTTTATTATTTGCTTCCTGGCGCTATATTTTTGCGTTCTACGTTATTTATTCTTTAATCATTGCCGGTTGGATTTTTTTTCGTCTCGCAGAAACCTTGCCCAAGGAAAAGCGTATTCCTTTTACTGTGACAAGCTTTGTTGCTGGTTTTAAAGAAGTGATTAGTAATCGCATTACTATGGGTTATACGGTCTGTATGGGCTTATTTTTTGGTAGCTTTATTGGCTACCTCAATTCATCGCAACAAATTTTTCAAGTGCAATTTAATACGGGAAAATTATTCAGCTTATATTTTGGTCTGTTGGCATTAGTGTTTGGTATTTCCTCACTCGCCAATTCGCGGTTTGTTGAAAGGTTGGGCATGCATTACATTTGCACTCGTAGCGTGTTGTACATTATTGGCTCATCGGCCATTTTTTTAGGATTGCATTGGGTGGTGGATATTCAGTTATGGATATTCTTAATTTATGCCGCTATTTTATTTTTTTGCTTTGGCCTAATGTTTGGTAATTTAAATGCAATTGCCATGGAGCCTATGGGACATGTAGCAGGTATTGCTTCGGCAATTATCGGTTCGATTTCTTCCATTCTTTCCATGTTCCTGGGCACCTTGATCGGTCAGCTTTACAACAATACTTTGATCCCGGTAGCAACAGGTTTTTTATTGCTAGGAATTGTTTCGTTATTGATCATGCGGATTGTCGATAAGAGTCCAGACAAGAGCCGGGAAAATAGCCTCGCCAATGAAGAAGAGAAAGTCGCGAGTTAGGTGGTGGTGCGGTGTCATTGTTCTGAAAAATAATACTTACGCAAAAGTATTTTTACCTGGCTCGCGTAGAACACACTGCTGTGACAGTGTGTTCTACGCATTCCATCACCCGCAGGCGCTCGCTAAATTTGCGGAGGCATCATTGTGGATACCCATTGCGGCCAATTCGATTTTGAATGCATTTACCAAGTAATCTACATCGGCTGCCGGTCGTGCAGCAATTCGGAAATACTGCTTGCTTGAACCCAGCTTGTTACCGCAATTGCGGATAAAACAACTGTGGTTTTGTAACATGCGGTCACGCAATTCGGTCCCGTCAAAAGCGTCGTGCAGTTTTACAAAAATAAAATTGGAATGCGTTGGAAATAAAGTAAAGTCCGTTATTTCTGCTGCGCGTTTAGCGAGATAGCGAGCATCACCTATGGTTTTTAATCGACTTTGATGATAGGTCTCATGTTCACCTTTGATAAGGTTGAGTAACATTTCCGTAATGCCATTGATATTCCAGTAAGGCAAGTGTTTGCGCATGCGCTTGATATTGGCTTCATTGCTGATTGCATATCCCATCCGTAAGCCATGCAAACCAATGTTTTTGCCAAGGCTTTTCAATACCCAGGCATTTGCGTAGCGCGCTACATCATTTTTTATGGAGGGTGGATTTTCTGCAGAAAAATCAATAAAGGATTCATCAATAATGATGTTATCCAATTCCGGTAATTGTTCGAGGACTGCTAAAATTTGCTCGCGCGACAAGAGTGAGCCGGTGGGGTTGTTAGGATTGCAAATAACCAGATTGCGGGCGCCAGATTGCTTTACCTTGGCGACTAATTCCTCGGGGCTGAGATATTGGTTGCGCGCATCTTCATAACGGTAACAATGCAGGTGTATGCCGAGTGCTTCCGGCTCTTCAATCCAGCGTCCGAAGGAAGGCACGAGGACAAACAAGCTGTCTTTGATAAAAATGGAATTAAGCCAGGAAATAATTTCCGTTGAACCGTTCCCTGCAATGATGGTTGCGGGATTATCAATTCCGGAAAATGCAGCGATATTTTCGGCAATGGATTCGTTAGAACCCGGATAATATTTCAATGCAAAAGCGATTTTTTCCTGAAGTGTCGTCATCACCGCTGCAGGCGGAAAATAGGAATTCACCGGAATGCAATAATCGCGCAAATTATTTATTTCGGTAAAATTTTTTGTCAGGCTTGCATAAGAGGGATTATGGTTTGTTTTGGCAAAAAGACTGGTGTCAAAGCGTTTGTGAACGTCGTGAGTTTTCATGAGTCGTAGTCCGGTAAGCCTGCGCCCAACCAAAATGAAAGTTAACCCATGCTACTGCGTTAACATTTCAGGGTTACTTCGCGAATGCACCTAATAGACCATCCAGTGTTAAATGGTTACTAAAGATATCTGCGGTGATAATGGCTTTACCTTTTAAGAGGAAAGGTATTTTAGTGAACGTCAGGTAATTATTATAATGGGGTTGCTTAAGCTGTATCGAGACGAGGGCTTGTTTCTTAATGACAACGAGTCTCTCAACTTACAGCTAGGCTCGCAATGTAAAGTATTTATGCGGATTGCGCAAAATTGATCCTGCGAATTGTGATAAATGTCCCTACTCACATGCTGCCAGATCGATGCTGCCAGAATGCACCAAAGAGTCGAATGCGAGGAGAAGGATTTTCGCCAGCTGATACAGACTAATGCGCCAATCTTTTTCATTCTATTTCCATTCGCAATGCTTTTTCTAAACTTGTGCTAGATTTCATGTAGAGTCCTGATTCCATTCAGCATTTGGCGCATTTTTTAATATATTTGTTGTGGTTATTTATAAGCGGTTTTTTTCACATGACAAATATAGCTAAGTAGGTTTGTGAAATACTAAAAGCAAAAAATAATTGCTCGTCCTTATGTTTTTAGTGCTTTATTACAATTGCAACATGCGTGCTGAAAAATCTAAATATAACGGAAGTACCAATGCATCCTTCAGTTGCAAATCGCCATACGGTTAATCTTGCCACAAATAAAATATGGGCTTCGTCGAGCTTGGTGCGGCAAATCACATCTCCTGGACTTTATATTTTGCTTTTGCTCTCAGCTAATTACAGTTTTGCTAACGCATATCAAGTTGCCTCTCTTGCCAATATTTCACTGGAAGAGCTGGGTAATATCCAAGTCACCAGCGTATCAAAAAAAGCCGAGCGTCTGGCAGATACGGCGGCAGCGATTTATGTAATTACCGGCGAAGCGATTAAACGCGCTGGCGCGCGCAGTGTGCCGGAAGCATTGCGGTTAGCACCTAATCTGCAGGTTGCACAAATCAATTCCAGTCAATATGCCATTAGTGCTCGCGGCTTTAATTCCGCTGCGGCTAATAAATTATTGGTAATGATTGATAATCGCGTCGTTTACACGCCACTGTTTTCAGGTGTGTTTTGGGACGCACAGGACGTGATGCTGCAGGATATAGATCGTATTGAAGTCATTAGTGGTTCCGCAGGAACCTTGTGGGGAGCCAATGCAGTCAACGGCGTTATCAACATTATTACTAAAATATCGACTGCAACAACGGGTAATCTGGTTCATGGCGTGAGCGGTAATATGAACCGGGGCTTAGCAATGCGTCATGGCGCAGGCTTTGGTGACAGCGGTGCCTACCGGATCTACGCCAAGGTGGATAAGTGGCAACATAGCCAGCGGGAAAATGGTGCGAATGAACCTGATGCTTGGGATCGTAGCCAAATTGGGTTTCGCTCAGATTGGAGTGAAGGTGATGGCGACTTTAAATTACAAGGCGATAGCTACCGTAATTCGATTGATCAATTTGCGCCTGGTCAGCAGGCTAATACTGGTACCAATCTCTTGGGGCGCTGGCAGCAAAAGCTAAATAGTGGTTCTCAGATACGGATGCAAACCTATATCGACCGTAGCACGCGCGACACTCCCGGCACTTACCGTCAACGGCTGAATACCTTTGACCTGGATGCATCTTATTCTTTGCCGGAAAATGCGGTGGGGAGTCAGATAATCTGGGGTGGCGGCTATCGTATTAGTGACGATCACGTCGACAATAGCGCTGCGCTAGCTTTTTTACCGGCAGACCGCAAGCTACATTGGGCTAATTTATTTATTCAGCAAGAGCGTGCCCTATGGCGAAATTTCCGACTGACTCTGGGTGGGAGGTTGGAGAGGAATGACTATACCGGTGTGGAGTTTCTGCCAAACGCCAAACTTGCCTGGAGTTCTGCTAACGACAAGCTGGTTTGGCTTAAGTTAGCGCGCCCGGTAAGGGCCCCGTCGCGCATTGATACCGAAGCTTATGCGCCAGGAAATCCGCCCTATTTGGTTGCCGGGGGACCTGATTTTCGCTCCGAGACGGCGCAAACCATGGAGCTTGGTTGGCGTGCTCAGGCGGGAAATTTAAGCTATTCGCTGGCACTATTTCATAATGAATATGATCATCTGCGCAGCGCGGAGATGCAACCCAATGGTGCCAATAGTCTTTTTGTTTTTGGCAATAGTATTGAAGGTAAAGTCGATGGGCTGGAAGTGTCTGCTAACTATCAGTTAGCAGAATTCTGGTCAGTGAATGCCAGTGCAACACTTCTCGATGAGGATTTTAAGGGGGGTGACCTTACTCTATCTTCGCCAGGGAACGATCCGCGTTCGCAATGGGCATTTGGTTCTACATGGAACATAGACGCAACCAAATATTTTGATATATCCCTTCGCCATGTTGGCAAATTGCCAGTTCCTGCTGTTCCTTCCTATAGGTCACTGAATGCCCATTTCGGCTGGAGCCTTACCCACTATGTTGAATTAGGCATTACTGGAAGAAATCTGGATGATCCGCAACATCAGGAGTTTGTTTCAGGTGCTGGAGCTCAGCTGCTTAATCCCATCCAGATCGAGCGTGAGCTGGATATTGCCCTGACGGTGAAATTTTAATGAACGTCTTGCGGTTGGTATTTTTGCTTGCTTTGCAAGCGGTTGCCCTGTCGGTATGGGCCGTGGATGGTCTTACGGAGACCCAGATTAAAGCTGCCTATCTCAGTAAATTCGCCGCTTATGTCGAATGGCCTGCGTCGGCATTTTCCGACCCAGATACACCTATTACGATCGGTGTAATGGGCGCGGAAGAGATTGCCAAAGAGCTGCATTACATTACCAAAGAGCGCACTGTGAATGATCGCGTTGTGCAAGTGAAATCGCTGGAGCTGGGTGATTCATTGACAGATGTGCAGATTCTTTACGTTGGCCAGCAAGATGAGGTGCGTTTAAAACGTTTATTGGAAAGCCTTCAGTCAATGCCAATATTAACCATTACCGCTTCACCCGTACGCTATGCCGGAAGTGTTATTAATTTTATTCCTGTGGCGAATCATATTCGTTTTGAGGTTTCAGTGACCCAAGCTGAACAGAAGAGTCTTAAAATCAGTGCACGATTATTGAGTGTTGCACAGAAAATTGAAACAGGGAGCCAATAATGGATGCTACGCGTTTGCGCTCAGTGCGCCACAAATTATTATTGATGGTACTTGTTGCTAATTTTTTCACGCTGATGGCCGCTGGTGCTACCTTGTTCTATCACGACTTACGCGATAACCGCACAAAAATGGCGAACGAGCTTGGCGCGCTTGCTGATATTGTTGGTTTAGGTAATGTCGCAGCGCTGGAGTTTGATGACGCTAAGGTTGCAAACGAAAATCTGGCACAGTTACGGTCAAACCCGAATATTGTTGCGGCCGCTATTTACACTGCACAGGGAGCTTTATTTGCCCAATATGTTCGCGATGGCGAAGCCCGGGCTGGGGGCCCAGCCAACCGCGCTAGCCAACGCAATTCAACCGCCATACCCGATGGGCCAGGCCCATATCGCTTTAGTGTTAACGGCGGTGACTTAACCCTATTCAAGGCAATTGACTCACAGCAAAATCCGGTGGGTACGGTCTATTTAAAAAAGAGTTATGACTTATCCAAATGGATAAGAGATTACTTAATCATCCTGGGTTCAGTGATGCTGGCGAGCCTCGGCCTTGGCTTGATTATTTCTTCACGCTTGCAACGCTGGATCTCAGGTCCTATTCAAGAAGTCAGCACTGTAGCGCGGCAGGTTATGGAGCAGCGCAACTATCAGTTGCGCGCGACCAAAACCACTGAAGACGAAATTGGTCAATTGGCCGATGCTTTTAACGGTATGTTGCAAACGCTTGAGCACGAAATTGCCGAACGAACCCTAGCGGAACAAACAGTGCGTAGCCTCAATGAAAAACTTGAGCAACGGGTAAGTGACCGCACTGCGGAGCTGCAAATTGCGAATCAGACTTTAGTGACTCGCACTGATGAAGCTGAATCTGCCAACCGTACCAAGGCTAACTTTCTCGCCAATATGAGCCATGAAATTCGCACACCTATGAATGGAATTTTGGGCCTGGCCTATCTGCTTGAGCAAAGTAATCTGGACGAAAATTCTGCAGATCTAGTCAAAAAAATCCGCAATGCTGGCCGCTCACTACAATCCATCATTAATGACATTCTCGACTTTTCCAAAATTGAAGCCGGGCGCCTGGAGATCGAACACGTACCTTTTCGTATTGCCGATGTACTCGATAACTTGTCTGGCATCATGGCCGCGAATGCGGGCGGAAAAGATATTGAAATGTTGATTTCACCCGCCCCTCCTATTGGTGGGCAGTTATTAGGTGATGTGCTACGGCTTGAACAGGTACTCATCAATCTCACCGGAAATGCCATCAAGTTTACCGAAGGAGGTTCGATCGTTGTGGGCATTAGTCTGCTGGCACGTGACGATAAAATAGCTAAATTGCGCTTTTCAGTAAAAGATTCGGGGATTGGTATTTCGTTTGAAAAACAGCAACAAATTTTCGATGCTTTTTCTCAGGCCGATGTGTCCACTACACGACGTTTTGGCGGAACCGGGCTTGGCTTAACCATTTGCCGACATCTGGTGACCAGAATGGGCGGAGAAATTGGCGTCATCAGCGAGGCCGGCAAGGGCAGTGAGTTCTGGTTCACTATCCCTTTCGAGTGGTGTGCCGGGGTTGAATATGCACCACCGGAAATGGTGGGGCTTGATGTATTAATTGTGGATGACAGCGAGATTGCGCGGGAAAATCTCGCCCTTACCGCGCAATCCGTCGGCTGGAAGCCAACGAAAGTAGAGTCAGGGGAAGCGGCAATACAGAAACTGTCTACCAAGTATGAAGCCATGAGTGCTTTTAATGTGTTGTTGGTTGATTGGAAAATGCCCGGTATGGATGGCTTGGAAGTGGCTGCGAAAGTTCATAGCACTTTCAAAGGTGAAGTGGCGCCCATTGTACTGATGGTGACAGCATTTGCTCGCGATGAGTTGTTAAAGCAACCCAATATCGATCTGGTCGATGGCATTCTTAATAAGCCGGTAACCAGTTCATCGCTTTACAATACGGTCGCTGAAGTATTGCGCCGTCGCGGCAAGGGCGGTCTCGGTGGGCTTCACTCTTCGTTTCAGTCTGTGGGAAAACGTATTCCAGACGTGCGGGTTTTAGTTGTTGACGACAGTGAAATTAACCGCGAAGTGGTGATGCGCATTCTGGTCATGGATGGCGCTGTGGTAGATACGGTGAATGACGGGCAAGCGGCGCTTGACTGGTTACATACCAATCCTGATGCCATTGATATCGTTTTGATGGATGTGCAAATGCCGGTAATGGATGGTTATGAAGCGACGCGTCGGCTGCGCGCATTACCCGAGTTCGCCAACTTACCCATTGTTGCACTGACTGCCGGAGCCTTTAAAACACAGCAAGATGCAGCACAAAAAGCCGGTATGAATGCTTTTGTTGCCAAGCCTTTTAATGTTGAAGAATTAATAACGACGATTCAAAAATTAACCCACTGCGTGCCCGAGTTGACCGGAAAAAGCAGCACTGAACAACACAGTGCTAGCACCGCAGCTAATAGCCCTCACCCGTCGGTTACTGTCTCTAAAACGCTACACACGGATAGTACTAATTTATCTGGAATTGACGTTGTTCAAGGGTTGAGCGTATGGAAGGAGCTGGCTGCTTACCAAAAATTTTTGCTGATATTTTCAACAAGTTATGCGGACAGTGCCGAGCGGCTCGGCAACTACTACCTCGCCAAAAATTATGAAGCAGCAAGCGCATTGCTACATAAGCTCAAAGGCGCGGCGGGAAACCTGGCGCTCACTGAGGTTGCCCGGCTAGCGGCAGAGTTGGAGGCGGTGGATGTTAGCCACGATATCAATGAGGCGCTTGATCACTTACGGCAGGCTTTAGATATTGCCGTAAGTTCCATTGCGGTCTTCACCGCCGCAGATCCGGAGCAGGTTAGCGAGTCACCAGAGTCTGCCAACGCGAGCCGAGCGGCGCCATTGTTAACCAAATTGATGGGTGCGCTAGACACAGATGCTCCAGACCAAGCCAATCAGTTACTGGATGACTTGATTCCGGTATTGCCGCTGGCATCACTCAGCCCCTTGCGTAGTTGCGTGGATAATTTTGATTTTCGCGGTGCAGAAAATCTCGTTCGCAGCATAGCGAAACAATTGGGAATTAAGGTAGAGGAGTAAAACATGCATGCCAATCTAATCCTGATCGTTGATGACGAACCTGGCAATCTTGGTACCTTGAAGCAAATTCTGGGCAGTGTTTATCCACTGGTTTTTGCGCGCAGTGGTTTTGAATGTTTGAGCGCTGTGAAAAAGCACCAGCCAGCGTTAATTCTGCTGGATATTCAAATGCCGGATATGAATGGTTACGATGTTTGTCGCAAACTTAAATCTGATCCGCTGACGGAAAGTATTCCCGTCATCTTTGTTTCTTCCTTAAGCGATATTGGCGACGAGGCCGCCGGGTTTGAATCTGGCGGTGTGGACTACATTATTAAACCTGTATCGCCTTCGTTGGTAAGAGCCCGGGTGCGTACGCATCTCTCATTAGTGCATGCCACAACCCTTGAGCGCTACATCAAACAACTGGAAGTTGAACAGGCAAAAACCGCTCGGTTAAGCCGTATCCATTCAGTATTAAGCGGCACTAATTCCGCCATAGTACGCACTCGGGAACCCCAGGCCTTGTTTGAAGAGGCATGTAAGATTGCGGTTGATCAGGGCGGTTTTGGGATCGCATGGATTGGAATGGTGAATGAAACCGGTAAGTCCTTAAGCCTGGTTACGAGTCAAGGAGTTGATTCCAATCTTTTGAGTGCCGCATTGCTGACCCCCGTTGAAGTGTCGATGAAGCAGGATTTGCCCCAGCAAGCGGTGAAAACAGGCAAGGCCGTTTTTTGCAATAACGTACAAATAACGGCGGGTTATGATAAAACCTGCCGCGATGCCCAGCGCAGGGGCTATAGGTCCGTGGTGGCCTTACCGCTCATTGTTGCAGAGGAGGTTGCCGGTGCCATGGTGCTTTATGCACTCGAGGCTAATTATTTCGACGAAGAGGAACTGAAGCTACTGGGTGAACTTGCTGGCGATATCTCCTTTGCATTGCAAGCTATAGGAAACGAAAAAAAGGCCAGCTTTCTATCTTTTTACGATGCATTAACAGCGCTACCCAACACAACCTTATTCCTCGACCGCGTAGAACAGTTGATACAAACGGCTAAGCGGGATAAAAACATTGTGTTTGTTATAGTGCTCAATCTCGACCGCTTTAAACAATTGAACGATACTTTTGGCCGACATATCGGCGACCAGGCATTAAAAGAAATCGCCAAGCGCTTGCTCGATGGGCTCGCGCGAACTTATAGCGTAGCGCGCATTGGTGCAGACAATTTTGCCGTGGTTGGTGAACAAGTGAATGGCGATAATATCACTGCCTTTTGCGATAACCTGATCAGTCTGTTGGGTGCTCCACTGACTATTGCTAATCAGACTATTAACCTCTCAGCACGTTTAGGCATAGCGCTTTACCCGGCCGATGCTGAAGATGGCGAGTCTTTATTTAAAAACGCCGAGGTAGCCTTAAAGCAAACCAAATTACTCAAAACCCCTTATTTGTTTTACTCGCCTGACATCAACGGCCGCATTGCCGAAAAGCTTAAGCTGGAAAAGATGGTTAAAAATGCTTTGGATGGCAAGCAGTTTATCCTTCACTATCAGCCCAAGGTCGATCTGAATACCGGCAAAATTGTGGGTGCGGAAGCATTAATTCGCTGGCGCCATCCCGAGTTGGGCCTGGTGCCACCGCTGGATTTCATTCCTTTAGCGGAAGAGACGGGTTTGATTGTGCCTATAGGTGCATGGGTAATTGAATCGGTTTGCGCGCAACAAGCCGCTTGGCAGCGCGACCTTGTGCCCATAGTGCCAGTTGCCTTGAACTTGTCAGCCATGCAGTTCAGAGAAAGCAATATTTTAGAAACAGTGAGTGAAGCCTTAACCACCCACGAGCTGAATGCCAATTGGCTTGAGTTGGAGCTCACTGAAACCCTGGTTATGCACAACCCGGAAGAGGCAGAAAAAACCATGCGCGCATTGCGCGGCTTAGGGCTGCGTTTATCGCTCGATGACTTTGGCACAGGCTATTCGTCGCTGGCCTATTTGAAGCGCTTCCCTTTTGATGCGGTAAAAATTGATCGCGCTTTTGTGATCGACATTACCCACAATCCTGAGGACGCTGCCATTGCTTCAGCCATCATTGGGATGGCCCACAGTTTGCGCATGCAAGTTATTGCTGAAGGCGTTGAAACTGAAGCGCAACTTAAATTTTTGCGCGCACGGCACTGTAACCAAATGCAGGGTTACTTTTTCAGTCGCCCCATTCCTGCTGAAGATTTCAAGGCGATGTTGTGTAGTGATAAACACTTGGAGTTGGCGTCAGACAGTGCCATAGAACAACAAACATTACTGATTGTCGATGACGAGAAAAAAGAACTACATTCTACTTTAACATTCGCATTGCGTGGGCAGGGCTACCGCATTTTAACGGCGGAAAATAGCGCTGAAGCACTGGATTTGCTAGCGCTCAATCCAGTTCAAGTCATTCTTTGCAATCAACGTATTTCAAAAATGACGGGAGTGGATTTTCTTACCATAGCGGCCAAGCTATATCCTGACACTATGCGCATAGTACTGAGTGGTGCCACTGAATTGCAGTCGGTTTTAGATGTTGTCAATCGCGGTGAAATTTATCGTTTTCTCACCAAGCCCTGGGATGATGATTTGCTCCGGGAAAATATTCGCGAAGCCTTTCGGCGGCACCGGCCCGCAGCATAATCAGGTCCCCATTGTTTTTTCAGTTAACTTTTGGCTGGGTCTGTTCGCACAATGGCGAGAAACATTCCGTGCGCCAAAAATTTCAGGATTCATTCAGCTCCAGTCCCCTAAGCTGCCAAAAACTTCACGGGGAAAATAATTATGAAAAAATCGTTGTCGGTATTAGGTTGCTTGCTGGTGGTATGTAGCCTGGCAGTGATGTCGCTATCTGCCATAGCCCATGAACGTCGTGGACACCATAGACACGATTCGGATCATTATGATCACAATGATATCAATCGCGATCGCGACGCGTCGCATCGCGAGTTTGACGCGAGGATGCGTGATTTGGATGAAGAAGGGCGCGATATTGACCGGTGGCAAAGTCGGCAACGGCATGATCATCAGCGGGCTGGGCGTATTGCCAACCAAAAGCGCGATGCATTAAATCGCGAGCGCGATAGGCTTAACCGTGAACGCGACCGTATGAATCGTCACTACGATGAACAGAATCGCGAACTGGACCGGCGCAACCAACACCGCGATCAAGAACGGCAGCACCGTGATCAAGAGCGGCAGCAACATGATCAGGAACGGCAGCAAAGAGATCAGGAGCGGCAACAGAGAGAACAGCGGCAGAGGGAGCACGACCGCCATCACTAGTGGGAGGGGTTAAGCCAGGAATTTAACTCAAGGCAGCGCCTTGAAACCTTTGCGTAAATCGTGTTTTCCCTATCGGAAAACACGATTTTTTTTGCTACCCAACTTTATGATTAGTTGGATATATGGCAATCCCTTCGCTACATCTTTGCGGTATTTTTTACTAATTTAATCTATTAGCATTGAGTACCTAACTCATTCTATTTCAGCCACTCGAACGCGTTTTTGGTCACGACGTTCTTCCACTAGCGTTCTGATTTGTTCACGTAAGGCCTGCGCATCCGGGATAGCTTTGATGATAACCAAAGGTGTTGTCTGATCGGTCGTTACCAGATGAACATTAGCCAGGCCAAACAAACGCAGAAAAAATGGCTGGTCGAATTTGGTATCTTTGACTCGGTAAAGCTCAAGCTCATCGGTTTTTTTGTTGAGCACACCGCTATGCATTTTTAAACGTTGCGAGCTTAGTTCGTAGACTTGATTTTTCACCACCAGATATTTCCATAAAGCGACCGCAGCAGCTATGGGTATCAGAAACAATGTTAATGACAAAAGCCCACAGAGAAGGAATATACCGAGGTTTTCTATCTGCGAAGATGTTCCTGTCCACACGTGGTTTTCAGTGGCCATTGGGTGATTTCCTGTATTAAGTTAAGTGCGAGGGAATGTACCACTTAACTATCTACTTAACTATGCTACTTAGCTTTGTCACGCAACTATCCACTTACTATGCCACTGCATCCTGACTCACTTTTGCTATGAATGGTTAAAACGCCCAGGTAATCTTTGCAAAAAGACTGCGTTCTATTTCTCCCGCATTGAGGTCATCAAGAGTGGCAAACTCGCGGTGAGTTTTTTCCAGCAAATTTTGTCCCACCAGGTTACACCTGACTGTTGTTGTCAGTTGTTTGCTGAGATTAATATCTAACCGCGTATAAGCATCAACGTCACCTGCGGGTAAGTTATCCACGTAGGAAACCAGAGTATCCAGGGTCCAGCCAGCACTCATATTCCAGAAAACTTTTATGCCACCCTGATGTGTTGGATAGAGTTTTTCTCCACCTTCTTGCGCGGGGTCTATAGCCGTCAGCGACATGTGTAAAAAACTATAATTCAAGGCAATCTTTAAATTTTGATTCGCTGTCCAGTTGAGCGTTGCTTCAAAACCGTCAGATGTACCTTTCATGTCGTTAGCGAACATAAATGGAAGCAGGACATGAGGTGGATCTATGCCATTAACCACTAATTCAGGAGTTTGAATCCCGTAAGTTGCCAGATGCTCGTAATCGTTATAAAAGGCACTGAGATCTAGCGATATTGCAGAGCTCAGTTGATTGCGATAACCCAACTCATAAGCCGTTAGCTCTTCTGATTTAAAGCTATCATTGGGCACAAATGCTGCGCGAACATTGGGCACTGTTGCCAAGGTTTTCGTTAAGTCACTTTCGAGAGGCGTCGGCGTACGCACTGCGTGTGAGATTGCACTCCACAGAATTTGATTGTCGCTGGCGTGCCACTGCAAACGAATATTCGGCTGCAGTTCCGAACCCGAGAAATCATTGTGTTCGAACTTTGCCCCCAGAGTCACATACCAGCGCTCGGGAACGAGGGTAATTTTGTCTTGCACAAAGGCATTGTAAAGTTTGTTGTGACTGCGTTTTGGTGAGAAGGCGACGTTGTTATTGCCGGTTTTGTTGTCTCGCGAATACCTGAAACCAGTACCCGTTACAAATTCATGAGCATTCCAGGGCGCGAAGTTGTATTGCAAGTCTGCGTCATAAATGGTGCGGTCATCAATAAAATTAAAAGGTTCGTTGCGACGCGCCCAATCAATGTAAGACTGAAATGTTAATTGTGAGCCATCATCATGGGTGTCTGTCCAGCGCCCCAGCAGGTTAACACCGTCGTAAACGACAGTGACGTCTTCCAGGGTTGAGTAAGGCGGAAGTAGCGAATAGTTGATAGTGCGTTGTTTAGTTCCGTTGCGGTAAGCATCGCCCTGAAGGGTAAAATCATCGCCCCAATCGGCGCGAAAACCACCGCGAATGCCGTCCCACTGATCCTGATTATCGTCGCGAGTGGAGTGGAACGATGAGTCGCGTTTAAAGCCTTTAGCATAAACGCGATAGGAACCATCGTTAGCCAGTGTGCCACCCTGCCGCATGCTCAAAGTTCCCAGCTCTTCGTTGCCATAGAGTGCGCTAACCAAATTACCTTGGGTATCGCGGGAATGTTTAGTGATGATGTTGATAACGCCGTTGACTGCGTTCGCACCCCACAGGGTTCCGCCGGGGCCGCGTATGACTTCTATGCGAGCTATGTCTTCAAGCATGAGTTCCTGCGCTTCCCACAAGACGCCGCCAAACACCGGATTATAAATAGTGCGGCCATCGATGAGCACCAACAGTTTGTTTGCGAGGGTGCTGTTAAAGCCACGGATGCTGATAGCCCAACTATTGGAATCGGAGCTGGCAACTACCATCCCTGGAATCATACGCAAAGCATCAGGAATATTGGTAATACCAGACCTTACTATATCTTCGCTAGTCACCACGTAGATAGCCGCTGGTGCATCGGCAAGGGTCTCAACTTTTTTGGACACACTCAGTATTTTAGTATCCATCAGTTCTTCGAGAGTGAGATCGAAATAATGGATAGATGCATTGGCATGATGCACAAAACATCCGCAGGCTATAAAGCTTACGAAATGTAAAATAAATGCCGAGAATTTTTGTGGTGGTGAGTGCTGCGATCTATCCAGTGGTGTGATTTTCTGCCTTGTCACAAAGGGTCCCCTAAAAATTATTATTGCTCTAAGGCTAGCCTGTTTTTAAAAAAAACAGCAGAGCCAATTAGAATAAAAAACGCGATAATAATATTTTTATCAGAGCTGTCGCCTAAATTATAATTAGGCTATTGTGAGTTCGGTTTTCATTTTCATGTTGACGCGTTTTATACAAGCAAAATAAAAGCGTGAAACCAATAGCAGTTTTTAAATGCGAGTTGTGCTGTCCTTAGTAAAAAACCTCAGGTAAATGGCCAGCTTGCTACTGAGCTACAGCTACCAATTTTCCGCTTAAATAGGTTGTACTATTTATGACTCCCACACTATGTGATGCATAAACCTCGCGCAATTCAATCGCTAGATTACGGTTTACCAAACGCACATCGTGCTCTTGATAACGAGTGTCTGAGCCTTGAATAATCAGTTGGTATAGCGAAAATATATCGCCCCTGTGTAAGCCGTTGTTGGTGCCGCTCTGCAAAATAATTTGTGTTTGTCCAGGTCGCGAATCAATTTGGGTGATGAAGGGTTGGCAGTTAATCGCTTGGGTTAACTCGTTAGCAGCCACATTTACGAGGCCTTTAATTTGCTGGCCGTAATCACTTTTCCAAAAGAGGGGAGTCCCGAAGCCTACTTTGCCGGCATGGCCCCAAATGCCATAAGTATCGTAACGTTTAGTCAGTAATTCCTGACCTGTGAAACCATCGCGTAAATGCAATTGAAAACTAAATAATCGGTCGCGTTTATCAAAGCGATTTTTGGTTTCAATAACATCAAAAAATTTATTGACGACCCGGGTGTAAAGGCCGGGATTGTAAGTAGCATCTGGAGTGGTCATGGACATATCCACTATTTCTCCACTTAAAATAAATTGGCTGCGATGGTCGCTGGCCAAGCGTTGACTGAGTAAAGATAGTTGTGCATCGGTGCTAGCGCTCGCCTGTGGCATAGCTTGGTTAAGCTGCTGTGGCGTAATACTGCTGCGTTTGCTAACCAATAAGTCGCTGAGCAGTTGCGGCAGTTGATGTTCAGCTTGATATAAATCACCTGCGGTAGAACTGGTAGGTGTGAGGCGAGGAAAAGCCATTATGAGCAGTGATTTTTGCAAGCGATTAGTGGTGTTAGCACATTGCTGCCCTTGGGTATTTTTGGCCGAATCACTGATGGTTGTCGGTGTATTTACTTCCTCAGGCAAGTCTTCTTTTATCTGTGTTTCCGCTATTTCCTGCTGTTTAACTTCGCCCTCCGGGTTCGCCTTTTCTGTTGCAGCGTTTGTTGCTGGAGCGGGCGTTGCAACTTTTTCAATGGGGGCCGGATGGGCCACTGCGTCAGATTTAATTGCAATGGTTTTAGGCGCTATGGCTTTAGATATGACAGGCTTTTTACTTTTTGTGGGCGTGGTCGCGGGAACTGCTTTAGTAATCACTTTGTTTGCTACCGGTTCGACACAGGGTTCTGTTATTGGGGTTTTTACTGTCGGAGAGGCTGTCAGGGTTTCTGTGACAACAGGTTTGGGTAGGCTAATAGGTTCAAAGATTTTTGGCTCAGCCGAGTCTGCCGCTGTGGAACTTGCGGGTGTAGCGGCAAGGTCAGGTGCGTTAGTGGTTTTGGCTGGAGCAGGCGACGAAGTGCCAGGGAGATTTTGTTTGTCTTCTGCATAAACACAGGTAGTAAAAACGGAAACCATGAGAAAACTCAGTAGCCGTAAACGGATTAGCATGACAAACTCCTGCCGCAATGAAATTCAAAAACAAAGTTGTTGTCTAGCTATCGGCCAAGGCCTGCTCTTCTTTAGTGCCTATTGCTTTAGAATCTGTTGTTAGTCCGATTGGTCAGGATCTTGTTATCGCTAAGTATAAAAAGAGGAGAAAACATGTCGTCAGTAAAGTTCTTGAGCATATTTCTGCTGGTTGTGTGCGGCGCACTCGCCGCCTGTAGTTCGCCAGGCCGCAGTTATACTGAGTCCACTATGCAAGAAACGCTGGAAATCGAAATTCTTCCCAATACCAGTAAAATGTTTGTTTATCGCCTGCGCTGGCCCGAGGATGAACTGCCCAACTTGGTTCGTATTGAGCGCAATGCCGGGCCGCGCCAGGAAAATACGCGAGGTGGAGTAGACGTTGGCCGTACTACCCAGTTGCGCTTGAGCGAAAATGCGGCCTACGTAGTTAAGCGCATGGGCTATTGCCAGAATGGTTTTTTAGAAATTGACTCAAGTAGTTCGCGTTATCATTTATGGCTAAAAGGCGAGTGCAAAGACGGTGCGACTGACGCAGATCGCAAGCAATTTGGCGAGAAGCAAATATTGCCAGTCAAATTTGCACATTGATTTTTCGTGGCTACATTTTTTAGCCATTACTCCCGCGATGAGCATGCATATTTAGGTGCCGCGCGGGTGTTGCTGAAACCCACAGCAGGGTTTGTCATTGGTATTCAAGTCCAGCAAACTTTTACTCTGCATTTCCCGCTATAATCGCCGCCTTTTGTTTTCCTCATCTTTTTGGATCATCTCATGTCATTACCACTGCCTACGCTCATTTTAAAATCGCAAGCCGATCGCCGTCTCAAGCTGGGCCACTTATGGGTGTTCAGCAATGAAGTCGATATTGTGCGTTCACCGCTCAAAGGTTTTACCATGGGACAGCAAGCGCTAGTGACAACCCACAGCGGTAAGCCACTGGGTATAGCCTTTATGAACCCCAATGGTTTGATTTGCGGGCGTATGGTTAGCCGCGACGAGGCTTTCCCGCTCAATAAATCCCTGTTAGTGCATCGCTTCAAGCAATCACTTGGCTTGCGCGAGCTTACGTTTAATGAACCTTACTATCGTCTGGTCTACGGTGATTCCGATTTATTGCCGGGTTTGGTAGTCGACAGATACGGCGATTATCTGGTGGTGCAAATATCGGGTGCGGGTATGGAATTGTTAAAAAACGACATCATAGACGCGCTGGTGCAAGTTATTAAGCCGACCGGTATTTTGTTCAGCAATGAACACAGTGGGCGCGAGCTGGAAGACTTGCCGGAATACAGTGAAATTGTTTATGGCGTAGTACCTGAATATGTAGAGCTGATCGAAAACGGCACGCGCTTTATGGCGCCGATTCGTGCTGGCCAAAAAACCGGTTGGTTTTATGATCACCGCATTAACCGCGCACAGTTGCAAAATTATGTAAAAGGCAAACGGGTATTGGATGTGTTTTCTTACATCGGCGGCTGGGGCGTACAGGCAGCTAAAGCGGGTGCGCTCGAAGTCACTTGCGTCGATTCATCAGAACAAGCGCTAGTGGGCGTTACCAAAAATGCTGAATTAAATGGCGTGGGCAACCGTGTAAAAACCATTCACGGCAAAGCCCTAGATGTGCTTAAAAAGTTAGTAGCTGAAGATGTGCGTTTTGACGTGATAGTGCTGGACCCTCCTGCTTTTATTAAAAAGCGCAAAGATCAAAAAGCCGGTGAAGCTGCCTATCGTCACATTAACGAACTCGCCATGCGTTTGTTGGGCCGCGATGGTTTGTTAGTGTCTGCCTCTTGCTCCATGCATTTAAGCAACAATGCATTGGTTGAAATAGTCCGTGCTGCCGGTCGTCACCTGGATCGCCATGTACAAATTATTGGTCAGGGTGGGCAAGGGCCGGATCATCCGGTGCACCCGGCAATCCCGGAAACTGAATATCTAAAAGCGGTGTTTGCGCGGATTTATTTGGCGTAATTTTTAGAGTGTTGAAAAATATTTGATCATTTTAAGATGATTAATAAATGTGTTTTATAGGGTTTCAATCATATTAATTAGGAGAAAAGTATGAGGAAGGTATTCTTGTTGAGTGTTGCAGTAGCTGCGCTTATTTCCTGTGGGAGTTTTGCTGAAGGCCTTAGTCCGACCGCTCAGGCTGATCTTGATGAGCGTTTACGAATTGAAACAGAAGGGTTTATTAAAGATATTTCTACTCTCGGTGGAGAAAATTTAATTAAAACAGCTGATTTAATTCTTGGCTCAGGGATAAGTAATAAAGAACTCTATACAGCGGTTGATGATAAGGTTACTAAAAATTATCAGGAGCATATGAATAACCCAAAAGATGACATTATTGCTCAAGAGCTTAATTCACTCATAAGAGCTTTAGCGTCAATTGGTCCGCAGGCGAAGGAGGTAATTATGCGATTAGATGAAAGTAAGTCGCGAGGGATTCGTGAGCGTGCTGTGCGTTTACTGCCAAAGCTGGAGTGGTTTAGTCGGCGTAACAGTTTAATGCAAAAGACTGATTATTATGAGCAGGGGCAAGATTTGATGACATATCGTTATTTGAATCTTATTACCAGTGATGATCCCGTTATGCGGCGATATGGTGCTGAGGAAATCAATCGTCGCGGTGGGGCTGAAGCTATTGTCTATAAAAAAATGGCAGAAAGACTAGAGAAGGATAAAGGCCCTATTTTTGGTAGTGTGGATATTGATGCTTATGCATGGTTTTGCCGCATTCTGCGTGATTATGACAGCCAGAATTCGTCGCAATTATTATCGGCAATTACAAATGATAAAACTGTGCCTAAAAAAATTAAGAAATATACTCATTGAACCGCAAAAAAATAGGTTAATTTGATACAAGTTTCAGGATAATGACACAGTATAATTATTGAAACGGATAGCTTGGCTATCCATTTCAATTTCTCCTGCATCTTTTCTTGCACATATTTAAAATTTATTTTTTCAGTATGTTCACATAATCGCTATACCCACCGTCTTTATCGAAGGTGGCGATTTGAAAAATATAGTTACCTTCCAGCCAGGAAAAATTATAAAAATTTGTCCAGGCATCATTGATGGTGACGTAGGTAAACTCCTTGGCGGATGTTAATTTGTAGCGAATTTTATAACCACCTATTTGCGTGATATCTAAAGTTTGACCATTTGCTCGGGATTTTGGTGCTGTCCAACTGATGCCAACCGGGCCTGCAATTTGCAGTGCTATAGCCTCTACACCGCCCACTACATTATTGACTATATCCACTACTCTGGGTGAAGAGCTTGTAGCTTTAGAGCTTATGGCGGAGCTCGCAGCTTTGGAGCTAGCAGGTTTAGAAGAGCTTGCAGTGCTGGAAGATGACGATGCAGTAGTCATACTTTCAATTTTAAACCAATTAATATTGAAGCCGCTGGTAATGACACTTATACCAAACGTGTGATAACCCGAAGGAAGTGTAACTACGCGCGTAACGTTGACCCACTTTTGCCAACCACCAGTGCTCGGTATTGGCACTTTGTCATAAACGGCTCCATGGTTGCTCTCGCGAATAATAAAACTGCCTCCGCCTTCCAGGCTTGCAACGCGATAGGTAATTTTGTATTGGCCCGCAGTGCGGATTTTTACACGAGTAGATGCGAAAGATACCCAATCTTGCGCATCCGTCCAGCCAACATATAACCCATTACCAGAGTCTACTGCTGCTGCGGTGCTGATCCCCTTCATCGATAAATAATTTTCAGCTTGAATAGTCGCTGGGAGCGTTAAGGTATCCGCTGTTGCTTCGTAACTGATAGCGGATAAAGAAAGTAGCGCGAGGGTTATTTTTTTAGCAAATGCTTGCCATTTGAATCTAGAATTCAATTGTAGATAATTCATAATACCAACTTAATTAAAATTAAATTAAAATTTTCATAACGTCGCTATAAGGTAGCGGCGAAATATTTGGCGTAAAAAATTGACATGACGACAATAAATCTATTTCGTTATTAAACTATTTTGATTCAATCGTAAAAATGCATTTGTAAATTGATTTTTTATGCGGGTGATCAAATTAAACAAGGAAGAACCTAATCCATCTGGATTTGATAGTATTTTGTAAAAAAAATCGACGCAACGCGTAATTACAAAAAATGTGACCTGCTCCACTAAATTGCGCCATTTCAAATAATTTAACGTGCGCAATAGGACTTAACCGCCGCGATAGTAAAAAACACACAGAGTCCAGACCCACAAAATTTAATTTCGTTGCAATATTTTTCAAGTTTTTAAGTTGGAGATAGATATGTTTAACATTGAGTCAGCGACGCACCAAGATAGACCAAGCTGTTAGCAATAAGAGATAAACACAACTTTTTTGCGATTTATTCAATGTTAAAGTGTGATGGAGTCGCGATAAATTTGGGAGGCTTGAGGAGTTTTTATTGAGGCTTGCTAGAACAATTTTGCCTCGCAAGAAAACATTTCCCTATTTCCATTTTTATTTGTTCGATAGAGTTCTTATGGGTGTTACGAAGCTCTTATTCTTATGGCTGAGTTCTTATTCCTGCGAATTAATTTTCATAGGGTTGGGCTCTGGAGAAAATTCGTTTCAATAATTTTTTGAATTGGGTTTTTTCTCCTCCGCGCGCTATTCTGAAGCCTATGCTGTTTTTAGTTTCCTTAGGGCGGGCGGATGTTTCGGAGAAAACACTAATATTGGCAATTCTGTCAGAATAAGACCCGCCCCGGATTAAGCGATGTTCACATAGGAATGTAGCTTTTTCTACGTTAGTTTCACTGCAATCATCAACCCACTCGGCGACATTTCCGGCGGTATCATAAAGGCCAAAATCATTGGGTGGGTAACTGCCAACCGGCTGTGTTTGATTGCTGAATAAACTTGTTAATAAAGATTTGCAGCCAAAACAGTTGGCTCGGTCAACGGCATCGTCATCATTGTTGCCCCACCAAAAGCTGCTGGTGGTGCCCCCTCTCGCTGCATATTCCCATTCTGCCGTGTTGGCCAGGCGATAATGGTGGCCGGTCATTTTACTCAGCCAGTTGGTGTAGGACACAGCGTCGTCCCAGCTGACATTGATGACGGGTTGGTTGCCGCGGCCCCAACCATTGTCATCAGGTAAGGCACGATTAGTGGCAGCGGCGAAATAATCATATTCGTTAAACGTAATTTCGTAACGACTGATGTAAAAATTGGTATCGAGAAAAACTTTCTTAACGGCATTTTCATCGGTATCTGCCGCATTGCCCATTAAAAATTCGCGCGCTTGAATCAATACCATATCGGGTAATGGCAACGCATTTAGAGCAGCCTCTTTTTTATGTAAAGTGATATTTACAGCAGAGCTGTCGCTCTTCAGGTCAATCCATTGTGTTTGGGTAACGTGACCCTCCTGACTCACTTCGACATGATAGGCACCGGGCGCAAGCTTAATGCCTGGGCGGTAACTCTCTTTAATATTTAAAATTCGCACGCGCGCACTGGCAGGTGTGGCATTAATGGTTAGATTTAATAAATCGGTTTTATTTTTCGCGGCGGCAGCTGTGATTGGTGTACTAGCCGAATCCCCAGATGTGAACATAATGCTTAGCAATATCAGCGCGAGTAGGCCTGCCGCACCATAAATCCAGTAACGCTGGTGGCGATAATGATTAAAAATGTCGGCCACTGTAACCGGTTGCGAAATAATCGTGTGAGCTTCCATATGCTCGGGAGTTGAATCATCAATGATCAGTGTTTTTTCCGGCTTTTTTACAATAATTTGGATGAAACGTCGGAGCGCATGAAACGCTTTTTTTGCATAAAACCAAAAATGTTGCGCAAGCAAAAAAATCATGGTTTTTAATAATTGCAGCGACTGGGTTTTGCGATCAACGGATGCGAGTAGCGGCGCGGATGATATTGTTACTTGTTCGAGAGCATTGATTAACCCGCGCGCATTCTGGTAACGATGCTCGGGTTTTTTGGCGAGTAGTTTATCTAAAACGGGTTGTAAGAAAAAAAACTGTAGCGGTAATTTCGGTGCTTTCTCATGAATATGTTTAATGCCGAGTTCGAGCGAGCAATCCGCTTGAAATGGTCGCGCGCCAGTGAGCATTTCATAAAATACGACGCCGAGGCTATACAAATCTGCGCGGCCATCGCTATCTTCACCTTTTGCTTGTTCGGGACTCATATACAAGGGTGTGCCTATGACTGCGCCGACTTGAGTCATCTTGGTGTTGCATTTAATAGTGCGGGCTATGCCAAAATCTGTCAGCACTGGCGAGTCATCTGCGCGAAATAAGATATTTTCCGGTTTGATGTCGCGATGTACATAGCCCTTGATGTGTGCATGCTCAAGTGCAGCAGCTATGCCGATCATTATTTTGATGGCATCTTTGGTTTGGATGCCTTGAGCAATTTTTTGATCTAGCGAACCATTGGCTAAAAACTCCATGGAAATATAATTGAAGCTTTGGTGGCGACCAATATCGTAAATGGGGATGATGTTGGGGTGGGATAGTTGACCAATAATGTTGGCTTCGAGTTTAAAGCGCTGATGAAATTCCGGATCAATATCCAGGGCGGGTTTCATGACTTTGAGCGCAAGCGTGCGCCCCACGCTGTGTTGCGTGGCCAGATATACGGTAGCCATGCCACCGCTGTTGATCTTTTTGATGAGGGTGTATCCGGGAATTTGCATTTATATTGAACTTGGTTGCGCTAACATCGACAGATTAAGGCCGACATAGTAGCAAAATCAACCAGTTTAAGCAGCTTTCTTACCACTCCTTGTCAAGTCAACGCCCAGATTAAATAACATCGACCCGAATAGTGCTATTTTTATTCCCGCAAGCTCATTACCTGCCAACCTTTTTCTTTTGCAATTTTTTCCAATCTTTCATCGGGATCAACTGCCACAGGATGTGTGACTAGATCCAGCAAGGGCAAATCATTTATCGAGTCACTGTAAAAATAGGCGTTGTCCAACTTCTGGTTATTGGTTTTTAACCATTCATGCAAACGAATAACTTTTCCACCTTGAAAGCAAGGTGTGCCAATACTTTTACCGGTGTAGCGGCCGTCTATTATTTCGGGGTCGGTAGCGAGTATGTCATCCACATTTAACAGGCGTGCAATAGGGCCGGTGACGAAGCTGTTGGTGGCGGTGATGATAAGCAGGTAATCACCACGTGTGCGATGCTTGTCCAGTAACGCCTTAGCTTTGGGTAATAGCATCGGTTGTATATGGGTTTGCATAAACTCAAGGTGCAGCGCCGTAAGTTCTTCCGGTGAGTGGCGGGTGAGGACCGCCAGTGAAAATTGTAAAAAAGCATAGATGTCGAGGGTGCCAGCTTTATAGTCTTGATAAAAGCGGTCATTGGCAAGGCGATATTCTTCACCGTCTACCAGTTTTTTTTGGACGAGAAATTCGCCCCAGCTATGGTCGCTGTCGCCAGCGAGAAGGGTATTATCAAGATCAAAAATAGCGAGGCTCACGGAATACCTTTTAATTGACTGGCGACGTTAGAAGATTCGGGGATGTATAGGGTGGGTAGGATAGCGATTGGCGACCTACTGCTCAACCGCTACGTGAAAACCAGATGAAAAATTAAATGAAAAAGGTGTGCGGCTGGGAATGGCAGTGCTGAATGCTAATGCTGGCGGCTGGTGCATTTGAAGATTGAATAAGTTTTTGCTCTTCAGATAGCGCGGTGCTCTTATGGGCCAGCGAAGCACTAACCAATGCCAAATACAAACCTAACCTGGACAACAGTAAATAATGTTGGGGCATATATCCTCCTTGGGCACAGTGTGGTTGTGCGCAACACTATGCTGCGCTGGGAAGTATTATGAAGATGAGTTGCGAAATTTGCCTGGGAAAAAGTCACAGGATGGGGCTGGATAAATACCGTTAAATGGACTTTTGCAGCAGGGTTTGTGAATGAATGTCCGACTTCTCTATGGCCTTTACCACTGCATCAATTACAAGGCTAATGGATCGTTTGGCAGAGATACTTTTTGCCCCTGCTGCTGAATCCCCGACTGCCTGCTAACTAAATGGGCCGCCAGGGTTGCGGCTTTGTGCAAGCCTGTTATAGTGCGGCAAAAGCCGTTTTGTGAATCAGTTCCTACGGCGCAACATTTTTCTAGGGACTATCTATTTCAAACGTAGATAGCAATGGATCCCCGTGATAGATAGTGATGGTTTTCGCCCGAATGTGGGTATTATTTTAACAAACGATGCGGGCCAGGTATTGTGGGCACGGCGTGTCGGTGGACAAGATGCTTGGCAATTTCCGCAGGGCGGGATTAACGAGCAGGAGTCGCCGGAGCAGGCCTTGTTTCGCGAGCTGCATGAAGAAATTGGCTTGCATCCAAAAGATGTAAAGATACTTGCCTGCACTCGTGGTTGGCTGCGTTACCGCTTGCCGGATAGGTTGATGCGCCACCATTCGCAACCCTTGTGCATCGGCCAAAAGCAAAAATGGTATTTGTTGCGTTTGCTTGGCGATGATAAAAGCATTTCGCTAAATAATGGTGGCCGCGCTGAATTTGATGCCTGGCGTTGGGTAAGTTATTGGTATCCCCTGGGCAAGGTAGTGTCATTTAAAAAAGATGTTTATCGTCGCGCACTTAAAGAGCTTTCGCTGACCCACGCCATGTTTGAGTTGGAACAGTTAAAGTAAACAACAGAATGATAATTGGATTGTCCCCATGCTGAATTCGCTTCGCTCGATCGTTCAAGAAGTAAACTCCGCGCGCGATTTAACCTCGGCGTTGAAGATTATTGTATCGAGCGTAAAAAGTGCCATGCGTACCCATGTGTGCTCCGTTTATTTGGTTGATGCAAGTGGCGACTATGTATTGATGGCTACCGATGGCCTGAATCAGGATGCTGTGGGCAAGGTGCGCTTGCATCCAGGCGAAGGTCTTGTTGGGCGTGTTGTGGTGCGTGAAGAACCGATTAACCTCGAACATGCAGAAGCACATCCCAGCTATCAATATTTCCCCGAAACTGGAGAAGAGCGTTATCGCTCATTTCTCGGCGTGCCTATTATTCATCATCGTAAAGTGCTGGGTGTATTGGTCGTACAGCAAGTCGAACAACGCCGTTTTGATGAAGGTGATGAATCATTCCTGGTGACCATGTCGGCGCAATTAGCCGGGGTTATTGCCCATGCCGAGGCAACCGGTGGGATTAAAGACATTGGTCAAAAAGCGGTTCAGGCACGTTTTCTTGGTTCACCAGGTTCCTCAGGTGTGGCTATAGGTGAAGCCGTCGTTATTGCGCCGCAAGCCGATTTGCGTTCAGTACCCTTTAAGCCTTACGTTGACCTGGACGCGGAAATTGCTTTTTTTCAACGCTGCCTGATGGCCGTGCGTGAAGATATCAAAGCGCTCGGTGCCAAGCTTAAAGACCGTTTAAATCGCGAAGAGCGCGCACTGTTTGATGCCTATTTGTCCATGCTGGACGATGCCTCACTGGGCGGCGAAGTTACCGAACGTATCCGTAAAGGCGCCAATGCTCCCTATGCATGGAGCGAAGTTATTCTTGAGCATGAATCAACGTTTAACAGTATGGATGACCCTTATTTACGCGAGCGAGCAACAGACTTACGCGATTTGGGTCGCCGCGTGCTGGCTTATTTACTGGAGTCCAATAAAAAAGGACGTGTTTATCCGGATAAAGCCATTCTTGTGGGCGAAGAGCTTACCGCGACTATGTTGGGCGAGATCCCACCGGAAAAGTTAGTGGGTCTGGTGTCAGTGGAGGGTTCGAGCAATTCCCATGTGGCGATTTTGGCGCGGGCCATGGGTATTCCTACGGTCATGGGCGTGGTGGATTTGCCCTATTTGCAGTTGGATGGCCGTCCTTTAATTGTCGATGGTTATCGCGGTTCAGTGTATTGCGATCCTAACGAGCTGGTCGTTAAGCATTACAGCGGTATTGTTCTGGAAGATTTGGCGTTAGTAAAAGGGCTGGAAGCGCTGCGCGATTTGCCCTGCGAAACTACGGACAATTATCGTTTAACCCTGTGGGTCAATACCGGGTTAATGGCCGACGTTGTGCGGTCATTGGAACGCGGTGCAGAAGGTGTTGGTTTATATCGTACTGAAATTCCTTTTTTAATGCGCGATCGCTTTCCCAGCGAAGAAGAGCAACGCATTATTTACCGTGAACAGCTTGCGGCTTTTGCACCTAATCCGGTAACCATTCGTACGCTCGATATCGGCGGCGATAAGGCCCTGCCTTATTTTCCCATCGAAGAAGACAACCCGTTTCTGGGCTGGCGCGGTATTCGCGTCACACTTGATCACCCGGAAATTTTCCTCGCCCAAGTGCGCGCCATGATAAAGGCCAGCGAAGGTCTGGATAACCTGCGCATCCTCTTGCCGATGATTACCAGCGTTCCCGAGTTGACCGCCTCAAAAGCGCTGATTACGCGAGTATTCAATGAGCTGATTGAAGAAGGTTACAAAGTCAAAATGCCGCCGGTGGGCGTTATGATTGAAGTGCCTGCGGCTGTGTATCAAACCCGTGAACTGGCCGCGCGCTCTGAATTTTTATCGGTTGGTAGTAATGACCTTACTCAATATTTACTCGCCGTGGATCGTAACAATGCGCGCGTGGCAGATCTCTACCAGGCTTTTCACCCTGCGGTTTTGCGGGCTCTGCAGCACATAGTCAACGAAGCCCATGCGGAAGGCGTGAACGTTAGTATCTGCGGCGAATTAGCGGGTGACCCGAGTGCTGCTGTATTGCTAATGGCAATGGGTTTTGATGTGCTCTCCATGAGTGCTACCAACTTACCTAAGGTTAAATCAGTGATTCGCGGTATTTCATTTAGCTTGGCTAAAAAGCTGTTGGATGAAGTTATCGTTATGGAAGACGCTGATCAAATCCGCCAACGTATAGAGCAAGTACTAAGCGAGGCAGATGTAACGCGGTTAATCCGGCCTGTCGGTGCCGACGGTTTTGAAGAATAAATTGGCGATGATATTGAAGAGCAAGCAACGATGATTCTGAAAAAAGTGTTGCGGCTTGGAAACCTAAGCTTGACGCTAAAAAAATAAGCACTGACTGCCTTGCAGAATAAATGTAAAAACAGAGATTGTGGATTAAAAAATTCAAGATAAAAATTCATACTAACCTGCATTTTAATTTATTAAGTCCCTCGTTAAGTAGCTCCCTCGATAGGTATTACTATGTTGGCATTCCCTGCGTTTGACCCCATTGCTGTGGCCATTGGTCCGGTTACTATTTTCGACAAAGTGATCGGCCCGCTGAACGTGCACTGGTATGGGTTGATGTATTTGTTTGCTTTTTTTTCGGCATGGCTAATAGCTTTTTATCGCAGTAAAACACCGGGCCAGCCAGTTGCCCCACATCAAGTGGAAAACCTTATCACCTACGGTGCATTTGGGGTGATTTTAGGCGGTCGCTTTGGGTATGTTGTCTTTTATAATTTTGACCGTTGGATGAGCGATCCGCTGTGGTTATTTCGCGTATGGGAAGGCGGCATGTCTTTTCACGGGGGATTGTTGGGCGTGATTGTGGCCATGATTATTTATGCGCAGCGAATCCGCGTGCCCTTCGTTGCCTTAATGGATTTCGTCGCACCCATGGTGCCGCTTGGTTTGGGTTTTGGCCGTCTCGGGAATTTTATTGGGCAAGAATTGTGGGGTCGCGTAACCGCTGTGCCCTGGGCTGTTATTTTTCCCAAGGCGGGCGATGCGGTTGGTGTTGGGCGTCATCCATCGCAACTTTATCAGGCGACTCTGGAAGGTCTGGTATTGTTTGTTGTGTTGTTTTGGTTTTCCGCTAAACCGCGGCCACGGGGTGCTGTGTGCGGATTATTTTTGTTGTTATATGCGATTTTCCGCACAATAGTTGAAAATTTCCGACAACCGGATGCCGGTATTGAATTCGATCTTTTCGGTGTAATTACTCGCGGTCAATTACTCTCATTCCCCATGTTTATTTTGGGTGCGGGGTTGCTGATTAATGCCTATTATTTCAGCGCAAAAAAACATCCTGGAAAAAAGCAGGATCAATTAAAGCAGGACAAAAGTAAAGCGGGATAAAATTAAGTAAAACAAAAATCACGTAAAAAATTGGTGTAAAAATTGAATTTTTGTTACTCAGAAAATCAGGTTGGGCTTAAAAAAGAAAAGAATAAGGTGCAGTTGTCCGTGAATACACCTGTCGGTGCTAGCCAAGCTGTGGGTCTTTCTGCGACGGCTTTGGTGGTTTTTTTTCCTTTTCAAAAATATCTTTACTAATAATACCTTGTTGGGCGCGCGCGTCTTCTGTTACAAAAACAGCGTAATCGACGGGTCGGATTCTTGAGCCAAAATGGCGCGCATAGACTTGGGTGAATTCTGCACCAAAAAAAATAATTTGCGCTGAATAGTAAATCCATACTAATAACACTACGAGAGATCCAGCTGCGCCATAGGCGGAGCTAAATGTACTTCTTCCCAAGTAGAGACCAATCAGATATTTCCCGATAGTAAATAATAATGCAGTAATCATGGCTCCAATAATGACATCGCTCCAGGCAATTTTTACATCGGGTAAATATTTAAAAATTAATGTAAAAAGCAAAGTGATAACGCTGAATGATACGACTATATTAATGATCGATAACAGAAAGCCCATCTCTGGTGCCAGGTTGCCGATAAACTCATTTAAAAAGGCTAGCGCTGCACTAATTGCCAAAGACACTAGTAAAAGAAATGCAATTCCCAGCACTATGCCAAATGATAAAAAGCGATGAAAAATAAAAGTTCTGATATTTCTTTCTGGTCTGGGTGCAACCTCCCAAATGGTATTGAGCGCATCCTGAAGTTGAACAAAAACCCCCACGGCACCAAAAATTAGTACTAACACACCAATGATTGAAGCAATAATACTAGTGCTTTGGTTAGGCTTGCTGGCCACGGTGATAACTGTGTCAATTACCGCAGCGCCATCTGTCCCTACTAATTGTTGTAATTGATCAACGAGTTGACTGCGCGCAACGTCCCCCCCTATTACCATACCGGCAATAGCAATAACCAAAATTAACAGCGGCGCTAAGGAAAATATTGTGTAATAGGCAAGCGCTGCAGCTAAGCGTGAAACCTTATGCTCTTCCCAACCTGCATAGGTTTCTTTAAACAAATTAAAAATAGTTTTTAAATACATAACAACACTTGCGGTTCAAGCTGTGCTTTAGTTGCTCGTGGCGAAAGAGGGTTGGGGGTGTGGCGGTTTTTGGTCATTCCCAATTCCGCGCTGTAGCGATTAAAACAGAGTTGGTCACCGTGGAGACGCATTAACGCGCCCTCGGCAATAAATTGCGCGCACTCGGGATTTGCCGCAACGAGAGGGTGAATAATTTCAGCCATCCAGCTGCGCTGATGCGCCACATTAAGCGCGGTGTTTAAATCATAGAAAGAACGTATCCAGGGGCTTAAGCCGAGCCGCTGCATACCGAGTGACACTTTTGCAGTTCGTTGCGGTGCAGTGAGTTCTGCAACGCCCAAAGCGCCCAAAGATTGATAAGTATAACGGCGTGTTGTAGCCAGGCCGAGCATCATATTGCTGCGTGCAAGTGATTCTGTCACGGTAGAGTCAATGCAGGATTTTAAATTCAAGCCATCGATCATTCGGTTTAAGAGCACGTTATTCGTTGCACCGGGTTTGCCGCGACCCATTTCATCCCAATAGTTTCGCGCGCATTCCAGTTTTGCTTGCTCGGGAAGGCCAATCTGGGTGCAACTGAGCAAATCTCCAAAGCCGGTCTCGACAATAATTTCCTGAGTTAGAAACCATTTCATTTGCGTGAGCGTAGCGTCATTTGCCAGCCAATCAAAAAGTGGATGATGATTACCTGGCCCAAATTCTGCGAGCGATTCCAGCCATCTTGCGAAGTGATCCGCACTATGTGTGTGTTGCGGTACCATCGCAGCAATTGCAGTGCGCTGCTCTTCCAGGTAACGCCCCTGCAGCATTCGATGCTCAAATGCCGCCAGCTCGTCATTCTCCCAGGTTGTTACCGACGAACTAATTTCCAAACGAGCGGTATTGTATTTTGCAAGACGTATATGAAATGCCTGTGTATCCAATTCATTGTTAGTGGTTTGCATAAAAAAATCCAATAGTAGTTAGCAGCTTGGGTGGGGCTATTCAGCACTGTTTTTAAATATTAATAGCGGCAAGGAATGCCGATAACAAGAAAAAATAATTTTATTTTTTTAGGATCACATAAGAAAACTATGGCTTCTGTTCGTTGATGCACATACTAAATTTCTAAAGCAAGCGAATTAACGAAAAGGGCTATCAAAAACCGTTTAAACACAAATTAAATAAGACTTAAAAAGTATCGTATGGCTATGGCCTGCGTCGGCTATAGGGTTTTCATAATAAGTTCGGTGCTGCAACTAACTAAAAAAAATTAAAATATTCGTTTAAATTTACTTTTAAAGCATTTTTTTATAAAAATTATGATACCTTTCTCAGTTGATTTCCTGGTTAACAATTTTTCTTATTAAAGCTCAGAAACTAAATTTTATTTAGTATTTTCCCTGGAGGCATCTATGACATTTAATCCCACAGCAGCACTTATTCTGGTGGTAGGCGAAAATGATGCCTGTGCTTCAAGCATACGCATATTGAGTGCCGCCGGCTTCAATGTCATCACCGCCTTTACGGGCTCTGATGCCTTGAGTAAAGCACATAGCGAGAATCCAGAATTAATTTTAGTAGACGGTAAGTTGATTGACATGGATAGCTCAGACTTATGTTTTAGACTAAGAAATGATGTCAATCTACGCGGCATTTTAATATTGCAAACTTATGCAGATGGCCAGGAAAATGCGCATATCAATAATAAACGTAATGGCAGTGCAGATAATTTTTTATGCCTGCCAGTTACGCCTGAAGAACTCATTGCGAATGTCAGAGTGCTATTGCGACTCGGTGTGGTGGAACGTGAGCTTAGTGAGGCGGATCAACGTCAGGATAAATTTTTGATGGCCTTGGCACATGAGTTGCGCAATCCCCTGACGCCCATTTTAAATTCCGTTGAATTGCTGTGCCGACTGGATACGGACGTATCAACAGCGCATCAGAAAGCTCTCAGTACCATCAAGCGTCAAGTGCAATATGTGGTTAATATTTTGGATGACTTATTGGATGTGTCACAAATTTCACAGGGGAAAACCTGGTGCGATTGGGAGCCGGTAGAAGCAAAGGTTTTTATCAATAATGCGGTTGCAGCTACAGCTCAGGTCATGGCTGAAAATGGTCATACGCTATCGCTAGGCTTGCCAAAACAAAGCATCTGGATTCACGGTGACCAGGTTCGACTTTCGCAAATGGTTACCAATTTGTTATTGAATGCCGGAAAAATTTCCAAGCCTGGCAGCGAGCTTAATTTGCTCGCCAATGTTGTTGATCAACAACTACTGCTACGTCTAAGCAACACGTCTAATACTGCAGTTGATGAAGCTGTGGGAGAAAGCAAGCTAACGCTTAATCAAGCGCAATTAAGTATGGGCCTGTTGTTGGTGCGTACTTTGGTTGAGCTGCACGGCGGCTATTTACGTGTGTACAACGCCAGTACCGGGCAGGGCAATATTTATGAAATTTCCCTGCCTATCGATATGGTTGCCAGTGCTCGTTTTTCGGTGACGCCACAAACTCATAAACGTATTCTCGTTGTCGATGACAATGCTGATGTTGCCGATACTCTGGCGCAATGGTTGACGCTTGGTGGACACTCGGTACAAACCGCTTACACAGGAGCGGATGCCATTACTGCTGCAACTGAGTTTGAACCGGAAATTGTACTTCTCGATATCAGCTTGCCAGACTTAAATGGTTTTGAGGTTGCAAAAAGATTACGTGAGCTGCCAAATCAAAAAGATTTTTTTGTCGTAGCCGTTACTGGTTATGGTCATGAATCTGCGAAGAAAACTTATCTGGAGCGAGGCTTTGACGAGCATTTTATAAAACCCATGGGCATAGGTAAGCTCCGCTCTATTGGCATTAATATGTAAGCTGCAAAGGTTTTTTCAAACCTATAGCAAAGCTGTTGAGTTGCACGGAAAATAATTCAAGCAGGATTTACGTTTTTAAAATATAGTGAAAAGTACAAGCTATAATGGTGAATTAATTGCAGCCATGATTGAATGTAAAAAACCTTCAGTTTTATAGTCTGAAGGTTTTTTTTATGGGGCATAAACAAACTGTAGTATTGCTAAATTCAGTCGCAGAAAAATACTTTCACCTTGATTCAGTATCCGTAGCCTGAATTAAAATACCAGGCCTTGTGCCTCGACACGTTTAGCGCCACGCACGTTTTCTGCGATTTCAATTGCTAATGCACGCTCTGCACCAGTGTTAACTTTACCTTTCAAAGTAACAATGCCAGCGTTTGTGGTGACATCAATATTTGAACCACTGACATTGGTCGAGTAGAAAAAGTTAGATTTTACTTTAGTGGTAATCCATGCATCGGCAATATTTTTGCTGGCATCATTAGCAGTGGCTTTGGCATTTTCTGCCGGGCTCGTTTTATCATCAATCACCAATAAATTTTTAACCGAGGCTACTCCGCGCGTATTCGCGGCTAAGCGTCCAGCCAAATCTTTTGCCGCTTGAGAATTTACGCTACCGGTTAAGCTGACATGGCCACTTTTAGTTTCTACGGTTGTCGATACGTAGGAATATTTGCTCCAGATTAAACGTGATTTAACGGTTGCTGTGATTGTCACATCATCAATGGTTTCACCGTAACCGTAACTACCCTTGGGGTTATAGTCTGCTTGCACAAGGATTTGATTGTCGACTTCTTTAATGCCTTTAACGCCCACAGCAATTTGTTTTGCCAGTTCTTTATTAACATCTTCATCAACGGTACCGGCCAAGGTCGCTTTGCCGTCGCGTACGGTAACTTTCAAGTCATTGGCACGCAAATATGGGCTTAGGGCATAGGTGGTCCAGATTTGTGATTCGAGACGGGCGTCTTTAATATCCTGCGCGGCATCAGCGCTTGCCAGGCTGCTAAGGCTGAATAATGTAAAAACGATGGCGGATGTAAATAGTGCTTTAATTTTTTTCATAATATTTCTCTGATTGATAATTAATTTATTGTTGGTCTAAATTCATACGTAGGAAAAGAAGCTTTTAGTTTTTTACATTTAATCCTTCGCCGATGAATTAATATTCATACTGTCTAGATTATTGATGGTTGTGCTTGGCAGATTTTGATACATATTTCGCAAAGATTTTTTGTACTTTATTAAGACTTTGGTTTTTGTTTGAGGATCTCTTAGATCCGGGGTACGGTTGTGTTGATTTAACCTGTATTCGCTATGGACATACATATTATTTACCTCCGGTTAAAAAAGGTTGATAAGGTGATAAAGTCTGACGTTATATAATGTGTTTATTTTTCACATTTTTAATTGTGAAAAATAAACATTCGTCGACAGAGTAAACTGGCCGTTATTCTTCGTATGTGCGTTGCCACACTCATTGAGAAAACGAATTGTAAAACTTTATGACGAAATAATTTAATGAAAATTTGTGGCATATTTCTATTTAATGTTGTTGTTGCAAGATGGTCGTGTT
>JAZKHP010000003.1:0-91692 GCA_040385335.1 Pseudomonadota bacterium | reverse complement strand
CCCGGCCCAACCTACATTTGAACAAATGAATGAGCAATGGCTGATTGACAATTAAAGAACTCGCCGACTGTGGGTTGGGCTGCAAAGCCCAACACTTCGCCCTCGCCAATCGGCACAACACAATTTTAAAACGCAACAGCTACCGCAATTTTATTGTTATGTTTTTAATTGAAGCCGTAGGTTGGACGGGCCACGTTTGGCTAAGCGAAGCGCACCCCAACATATCTGACTCGATCACCACACAAAATCTGATAACAAATAATTCAATGAAAATTTATCGTGTATTTTTGATTGATGGTGTGCGCTGGTAGATGGTCGTGTTGGGCTTTGCAGCCCAACCTACGCTTTTAATTATTTTTTGGACATAATATATTGCTTGGCACAATTATCGATTGCTTGGTGGAATTACTTCCGCACATCCATCAATCTGGCTAATTCTTTTTGCACCACGCTGTAACATTCACAAGTGCGCATTTCCAGTTTCTTTCTATCCATGACGGCGATGTGGCCGCGACGGTATTTAATACAACCTTCATTTTGCAAACTGGTCGCGGCCTGCGTAATACTTTCGCGGCGCACGCCCAGCATATTGGCCACCAATTCGTGAGTCATAACCAATTCCTCGGTAGCAATGCGGTCAACGGTTAATAATAGCCAGCGTGATAATTGTTGTTCTACTGAGTGATAGCGATTGCAAACTGCGGTCTGAAACATTTGCGTCATCAGTGCTTGGGCATAGCGTAATAACAAGCGTTGCATTATTCCTCCGCAATTAAATTCTGCTTTTAAAATACTCGCTTCAAGGCGATAGGCGCTACCCGCCATTTGCACTACGGCAGAACTGGTTGTGGTGTTGCCACCTAAAAACAGTGGTACGCCCACTACGCCTTCATTGCCTACGCCTGCGGCTTCAGCAGAGGCGCCACCTTCGGTAATATAAATCAGCGACGTGATACTGGACGTTGGGAAATAAGCGTAATGCAATGGCTGGCCAGGTTCGTAAATGGTTTCACCCAATTGCAAATGGACTAACTGTAAACGTGCAGTTAAGCGATCGATTTCAGGTTTACTCAACGCAGCAAGGATGTGATTTTGTTTGGGGTTAGGAATCTCATGCATCGGCGATACCTGGCATTTCTTTATATTGAATTCCAATGCCACGATAACCAATAAAACGACATGATTGGTCAAACATGGGTTCTCCACTTACGCGGTAATACTGCACTGATCCATCCTCTTTTGTGCGACTAAACGAAAAATCAATAAAGGGTTTACGCGCGGCAATAATTTCTTTTAATTGTTTGCGTTCTTCCTCGTTCCATCCGCCGAGTGCGGTTGCGACAGCTGGAGCAGGAGTTCCATTTTCTATCAAGGGATCAACTTGAATGCCGAGCATTTCTAACACAGGGCCAGACACGCGGGTGAATTTTCCGGATTCATCTTGCTCCCAGTACCAGTCTGAAGCGAGTTCAGTAAGGCTGCGGAAACGTGCTTCACTTGCGCGCAATTCAGCAGTGCGCTCTTGCACAGTTTCTTCAAGAATTTTGTTGTAACTATCCAGTTTTTTGTAAAGCAAACGCACTTCCAGCATATTGTGGATGCGGGTTTTCACTTCCACCAAATCAAATGGTTTACTAATAAAATCTTTTGCGCCGGCCTGGAGTGCACGCAATTTATGACCTGGTTGAGCGGTAAGCACAATCACCGGAATATAGTCATCAGGATTATTTTTTTGCAGGCCTTCCATAACCTGAAAGCCATCCATTTCCGGCATTTGTAAATCCAGCAAAATTAAATCGTAATTATTGTTGCGATGTAGCTCACAAACGTCCTTGGGGTTCATGGTTGAACTCACGGCAACATAACCTGCTTCACTCAACAATTGTGTCAACAGCATGATGTTCGGCGGCTGATCGTCAACGATTAAAATGGTGGCCTGTAAAATGTCATTTTCAGTTAGTTTCATATTATGTTCTCTTCATTTGCTTGCGTCGGTTGTTTCCCGCCTAACTCCAGGGCTGAATCAAGAGCATTGAGGAATTCGTTAATTTTAATCGGTTTGGTCAGGTAGCGAAAAAAACCTGCGCGCAGGCCTTTTTCGATATCCCGTGGGACTGCATTTGCGCTCAGGGCAATGACTGGAATATGTTTCGTGATGGCATCTTTACCAAGAATTTTTAACACTTCCATGCCGTTAATGCCGGGTAAATTAATGTCGAGCAAAATTAAATCGGGCTGACTAAGGCGCGCGAGATCTATTCCCTTATAGCCATCTTCTGCGGATAACAAAACTATGTCAGAGCGCGCCGCCATAATTTCTTCCACCAGCATTAAATTTGCGGGATTGTCTTCAACATAGAGTAGTGTGCGTTTCGCTGCGCCTATTTTGGCGTGCATGACGGCAACCTTATTTTTTTCCAAATCTTTGTTATCAATAGCTTGATGTTGCGTCATCATTTCCAAATCAAACCAGAATAGGGTGCCTTGGCCCACTGCGCTTTCCACACTGATTTTTCCGCCCATTAATTCAATGAGGCGTTTGGTCATGACTAAACCAATACCAGTACCTTCTTCGGGACCATTTTCTTTGCCCAGACGATTGAACGGCTGAAATAGCTGCGCAACGTTTTGTGGCGATAAGCCTTCGCCCGTATCTTCCACGCAGATACGCAATCTGCGCGGTGAACTTTCAAAACAAGTGACAATAACCTTGCCGTTGTCGCGATTATATTTGACCGCATTGGAGAGGAGATTAATGAGAATTTGTTTAAGGCGTGTTTGATCCGCATGCACTTTAAACGGCATATCCGTGGTAGGAAAACTTAAGGTAATATTTCGACTAAGGGCTTGCGGCTCGATCATGGTTTGACATTCACGCAACAGGTCAATGAGCAAGACCGGTTCCATGGACAAGGACACCTTGCCCGATTCAATCAAGGTGAGATCGAGAATTTCATTAATTAAATTCAGTAAATACCAACCGGCTTGTAGTATTTGGTCGACATTACGTTTTTGGTTGACGGTTGGCGGAGGGTTACTGGCCTCGATGAGTTGTGCAAAACCGAGAATTGCATTTAACGGGGTGCGTAACTCATGGCTCATATTGGATAAAAAATTGGATTTGGCAAGATTGGCTTTTTCAGCTAAATGTTTAGCTTTTTTCAATTCAATATTGTTTTCGAGAATAACCTGATCGAGGCGTTTGCGTTCGGTAATATCCAACAGCATGTTAATACCGCCGATAAGTTTGCCGTCGGCATTGTAGAGCGGCGTAGGGTAAGCATTAAACCAAATCTTTGTGCCATCGGGTTTTTCGGCGATAGCTTCAGCGCCCAAAATCTGACGTTTTTCTTTTAGTGCAATAGCCATGGGGCATTGCTCATTAGGTAGCAATGAACCATCCGGGCGCAGCAATTTCATGTTGAGACACCAATGGTCACCACCGAGTTGTGGGATGCGTCCAGAGAATTCAACTGCGGTTTGATTGAAGTGTGTTAATTTGCCTTCCGCATCAGTGGTGTAAATTGCTACGGGTAGTGCATCAATAACTGCACGTAAATGCCGCTCGTTTTCACGCAGTCTTTTTTCAGTTTGTTTGTTTTCGGTAATGTCGAGATTGGTTCCAACAATGGATTCAATTTGGCCCTGTGCATTAGTGCGTAGAATTTCCACCGAGCGAATATAGCGCGAGCGCTTTTCGCCGCTGCGTTTAATACGAAATTCCCGCGTACTTTGATCGCCGCCAATATGCTTTGCATGTGGCTGCTCGGAGCGCAGATCGACGCGAATTAAATGTTCTGCCCAATCGGCATATTCCACAAAGCCATCGGCTGTGGGTTCCACGTCATAAATACGGAACATTTGCGCATCCCAGTGCATGGTTCGTTGTGCCACGTCCCATTCCCAAATACCAACGCCAGTGGCTTCGGTTGCCAAGCGCACGCGTTCATCACTTTCGCGTAACGCTTGTTCAGTTTGTTTGCGTTCGGTAATGTCGGTAAATAATAAAATAACATTTTTATTGTTTTTACTATTTTCCGGACAGGCATAAATATCGAACCAGCGATTGAGTTCGCGATCATTCTGAACAAAACGAATGGGCTGTCCGCTAGTCAGTGCATGGTCATACTTAACTAAATAACTTGAATCCAAATTGGGAAAAAATTCGAGCACGCGTTTACCCATAACATCGGTTAAACCCGTTTGCTTTTCAAAGGAGGGGTTTACTTCTAAAAAACGAAAATCAACAGGATTAGCGTTTTCATAAATCATTTCTATAGTGCAGAAGCCTTCGTCAATCGTATTAAATAAATTGCGATAGCGATCCTCGGATTCGCGCATCACCGCTTCCGCATTTTTGCGTGCGGTAATATTACGTAAGGCAGCGGTAAAATAGCGCTGGCCACCTAAACGCATTTCACTCACGGCGATTTCCAGCGGGAAACTATTACCATTTTTAAGTTGCCCGGTGACTTCGCGTACTAAACCATTGGTGCTTTCATGGGGGCTAGCACTGTAATAGCTAAGCGAACCTTCGTCTTCGTTGAGTTCCGGGACTATTGCACTAAAGCGCTTGCCAATAAGTTCGGCCTCCTTATAGCCAAACATTTTTTCCGCAGCGCTATTCACGGTGGCAATTAAATTAGTGTTCACGTCGAATGTAACTATCCCATCCACCACTGTGGCGAGAATGGTTTGCAGCAAGGCGGTGCTATCCAGTAATGCTTGCTGGGATTTATAGTCTTCAGTGACATCGCGAAAAACCATGACTGCACCTATCACTAGATCATCGTGATCACGAATCGGTGCACAGCTGTCGGCGATGTTGCGGTTACTGCCATCATGGCCGATTAAAATGGTGTCATTGGACGCTTTTGCGGTGCCATGCAAAAGTGTTTCCATAACTGGAATTGCCATCGGCAAATCTTTATCTCCGCTCCGCAGTTGCAGAATTTCGGTGATAGGGCGTCCCATGGCTGATACCTGCGTGCAACCGATTAATTCTTCTGCGACACGATTCATTAAAGTCACGCGCGCTTCGCCATCGGTTGCGATTACTGCATCCCCAATTGAATTGAGTGTAACTTCTAATTTCTTTTCACTATCTTGCAAGGTGACATAAGCAAGATTTAATTGTTGGTTCATGGCCTCTTGTGTTTCAAGCGAGCGTTTGGTTTCGTGGTGCATTAAATTCATCAGCCGCTGATGAATATTGCGATAAATTCCGTAGGCAAAAACTTGTGCAAATAACAACATAAAAACACTGGCAAAAATAAGAAAAGCGAAGAGCACATGCATGCTCATATCGTGCTTGCTGTCATAGTGTATTAGCAGTGTATTTTGCAACTTGGTATATTCTTCCAGTTGCGCCCGAATCGAATTCATCAGGCGACTTCCCGCACCGCTTCGCAATCTTGCGGTGAGCGCATCCATATCGGATTTTCTTTTTAATTCGACGGTATAGGCGAGGCGTGCCATTTTTTCTTCAACTAGCGGAGCTACCACCTCAGCTTGCTTGACCGCTGCAGGAGTAAAGGAAACTTCGCGCAGTAGTTTCAAGCTGTTGAAAACCTTTTCATGGCTGGTCAAATAAGGTTTCAGTATCTCTTCATCATTAGTAAGTATGTAGCCACGGACAGCCGTTTCAGAAGTCGTCAACGCAACTAATAAATCTTGCGCGGTGGCAATTGTCAGTAAGGTTTGATTGCGCATTTTGTTCGCAGTTTGCATGCGATCAAAAAACCAAAATAATGTTGTTGCAATAATGATGACTACAATGGTTGGGATTGCCAGCAAAAAAATATTTTTGCGTGTACTGGTTGATGGCATATTAAGTTACTCTCTAACCGATTTTTTGGCAGGCTTCAGTAATGAGCAAAACCCCGGGACATGCCAAGCATTTCAAACGAGGATATTTGCGAAATCAACAGCATTTAATCGCTGGTTAGATATCATTGCCTGCGGAAGTTCATCGGAGAACCCCCCCTGTAAAGATTGAATTCATATAAATTGATAAGGATGCGGGCATGAAAACGTTTGTAATTATGCTTAGGGAGAGTCATTGCCTTCAGTGTGTTGCCTAACATAACAGGTGTACATCCTTAGACATTTAGCGGGTTCATGGCCTCCCGTGTGACTTACTTTTTTGGCGAAAATTCTGGCGCATAAAATTGTTGTAGGGTTTTTTAGCATTAGTTATTCTTTGTGCTAGTGACATTATTCAATTAACCCAAAGCTTTCATACATTTCCGAATTTCTAATAATGTATCCCGTGTTGCGTGATAATTACTTGAATTCGTTAGCCCCGCTTCACAAGCATGACCACCCTTCCTTTACCAGGCACTCTCGCGCCAGAGGCGTATAAATACAGGCATTTTTCTGTGTGCCAGTTGGCTTCTGTGTGCCCGCGCACTGATGTGCCTTACAACTTGTTTCAGCATAAGTAGGCTTTAGTCTGAGATACAACTCCTTCTATCAGTATGCGTTAGCAGAAGGTCGACAGCGCCTGGCCATCCTTAAAATAACGATTCCTATAAGAGAGAATTTTTGTTTGCAGCGTGGCTATGCTCTGATTATTCGTGCCCTGCACAGTTTTATTAAAATTCGGAGGGGAACTATATGACTACCGGAAATATTTTATTCATTATTATTATTTTTTTATTAATTGGTGCATTGCCAATGTGGCCATACAGTCAATCATGGGGCTATATGCCCAGCGGCGGTTTAGGTTTAGTGGTGCTTATTATCGCCATGGTTTTATTGTTTGGGCGACGTTAGCGCTAATCCATTGGAATGTGCTAATGCGTGAACAAAAAATGAAGAGGCAATCTTTACTCAACTCATTGCACTTAATTGATTCATTGGCTTCGCGTATTTTGCACATGCAATTAAGTTTTCGATGCTAAAAATGTTTAAGTAAATAGAAGTTTTTTGTTCGATGTGATGTTCGACAGACATTAGCTGTTTGACTTAGTGGACTTACATAATAACGCGGGTAATTCCTGTATGTTGTAATCAACAAGGGTTAATAATGAAATTCGAAACCAAGTTCCGGGAAAGTTTACCTGTTATGACTCGCGCTGATGATGAGTTGTATCCAGACCCTGATGCTGCTCCACAAAAACATGCCAAAGATGAACTTGTTCTGGAAGAAAATTTATCACCGCTGATGTTCAGCTGGGTCAAGGTATGGTTTTTAAATGTAGTTAACCACTTTTCCGATTGGAAAGCCGAGCACCTGGAACAAAGTGACAGGGTAGGTTTATCGCCGATACGGGTTGAATTATTCAGTGCTGAACAAATGGAGCAGCATGGAAAATCCCTGGCATTGCGACATAGGTTACGCCGCTACCGAATTTATAATCGCTTACTAGATCGGCTCGATGACAACGAAAGGGTGTTAGTGTCCAGTTGTACGTTACTGATGGATACGGTCACAGCAAAGTTGCGCATTGCCCCGGCCGGTGAATGGTTGCTCGACAATTTTTATCTGATCGAAGAACAAATTCGCACTGCGCGTAAACATTTACCCGAAAAATATAGCCGTGAATTACCTTGCCTCGCCACCGGTCCGTCCCGCGATTTGCCGCGCGTCTATGATTTGGCGGTGGAAATAATTGCGCACAGTGATGCACGCATGGACGAAGCTATGTTAAATCGCTTTATCGCTGCTTATCAAAGTGTCACGCCGCTGACCTTAGGTGAGTTGTGGGCAATTCCCATTATGTTGCGTTTGGCCTTGATTGAAAATTTGCGTTTAGTTGCAGCCCGCATTACTGCGGCAAGTGTGTATGTTAATCAGGCTCGGGATTGGGCCAATAACATGATTGAAATTGCCGAGAATGATCCGAAAAGTTTGATTCTTGCCATCGCCGATATGGCGCGTTCAGAGCCGCCCCTGGTGAGCCCGTTTATTGCCGAGCTGGCACGTCGCCTGGAAGGCCATGGCACTGCCCTGGCCCTGCCGTTAATTTGGATCAAAGATCGCCTTGCCGAGTCCAGTCTCACCATTGAACAAATGATTTTAGCGGAGACGCAACAACAGGCCGCTGATCAGGTTTCCATTAGTAATAGCATTGCCAGTCTGCGTTTTCTGGGCGCGACTGATTGGCGGGATTTTGTTGAAAAGCTTAGCGTTGTTGAGCAAATCCTCAGTGAAGATTTTTCTTATCGACATATGGATTTTTCGACGCGCGATAGCTATCGCCAGGTGATTGATCGCCTCTCAAAACGCATTCGTTTGACCGAAGCTGAAGTGGCGCGCGCCGCTCTGACGCTGACGGATATTAATGCTACCAGCGCTGAAACCTACGAACCGCACAAAGCTCACGTTGGCTATTATTTGGTTGATCGCGGCTTGACTCGTCTCGAGCGTGTGGTGAAAACGCGGCTACCTTTTTTTATTAAGGTGCGCAGGTTAGTCGGCCAGATTCCGTTCTTTTTGCATGTGGGCAGCATTCTTATGCTCACGACTTTATTTTCTGCCTGGCTGGTGTTTACTGCGAGGGATGCCGGCATGGTTGGCTGGCAGTTAGGGCTAACGGGTTTTCTCGCCGTGCTGGGTAGCAGTCAACTGGCTTCTGCCTTAACCAACTGGCTTGCGTTATTACTAGTGACCCCAAAGCTATTGCCGCGCATGGATTTTTCACGGGGCTTACCAGTTGCCATGCGCAGCCTGGTGGTGATTCCTACCATGCTCACTTCTGCGGAAAATATTGACGATTTACTGGAGGGCCTGGAAGTTCGCTTTTTGGGTAATCGCGACGACTATTTGCATTTTGCCTTGCTAACCGATCTCTGTGATTCGTCGACTGAAACCCTGCCCATGGATGAGCAATTAATTGAACAAGCGCGGCAGGGTATTGAAGCATTAAATGAAAAATATTCCAGCGCAAATAAAGATCGCTTCTTTCTCTTTCATCGCGCGCGGTCCTGGAACGCCAGCGAAAAAATGTGGATGGGCTACGAGCGCAAGCGCGGCAAGTTGGCTGATTTAAATCACTTATTGCGCGATAGTGCTAATGAAAGTTCAAGTAAAAAGTTTGCCGTTGTTGTAGGCGATATTAGTTACTTAACTAACGTGAAATATGTGATCACGTTAGATACCGACACACAACTGCCGCGCGATTCGGCACGTGAATTTATCGGTGTTATGGCGCACCCGTTAAATCATCCGCGGTTTGATGAAGGCGGTTCTCATGTTGTCGGTGGTTACGGCATTTTACAACCGCGTATGGCGGCTACCCTGTCAGGGCACAAGCGCTCCCGTTATGCGTTGTTGTATGGAATGGAGCCTGGCATTGATCCTTACACCCGCTCGGTATCGGATATTTATCAAGATCTTTTCGATGAAGGTTCATTTATCGGCAAAGGCATTTACGATGTGGATGCATTCGAGCAAGCGTTGAAGGGCCGTTTTCCCGAAAACCGCATTCTCAGTCACGATTTACTGGAGGGGTGCTACACGCGTTCCGGGTTGCTCAGTGATGTGCAACTTTACGAAGAAAATCCTACCACTTATGCCGCGGACGTAAGCCGTCGCGAACGCTGGATTCGCGGTGATTGGCAAATCGCCAGTTGGGTATTTGGGCCGGTGCCCGGATTCAACGGGAAGAAATGTCCCAACCCGCTCTCCGCATTATCGCGTTGGAAAATTTTAGATAATCTGGTGCGTAGCACTGCACCGGCGGCATTACTGTGTCTATTAGCCATGGGCTGGTTCTTTACCGCTGAAGCCTGGTTTTGGACCTTCACATTGCTTGCCATAGTACTGATTCCGCCACTACTCATTGCCCTGGTCGATACCTTCCGCTGTCCGCAGGAGGTGGTATTCGGGCAACATTTTGCGGCTGTTGCGCGTTCGGCGGGGCGCAATATTGCGCAGGGCCTGTTTCGGATTGCCTGTTTGCCGCACGAAGCCGTATTCAGTCTGGAAGCAATTTTGCGCAGTATGGGCCGGTTGCTATTTACCCGCCGCTTATTGTTAGAGTGGAATACCTACGCGGAACAGAGCAAAAAAGGCTCGCTCAGTTTATGGGCGAGCTATAGCGCTATGTGGTCAGTGGTAGTGATTACCGGATTGATAGTCGCAGGCTTGGTATTTTTCAATCCGAGTGAGCTTCCAGAAGCCTTACCCATACTGCTGTTGTGGCTGGCTTCACCTGCGCTTGCCTGGTGGGTGAGTCAACCTTTAGCGCACCGCAGTGTAAAACTGGAGAGCGATGATGTTTTATTTTTGCGTAAGATCGCGCGCAAAACCTGGGCCTTCTTTGAACGGTTTGTGGGGGTAGAAGATAACTGGCTGCCGCCGGATAATTTTCAGGAACATCCACAACCGGTCATCGCGCATCGCACCTCACCTACCAATATGGGGCTGGCCCTATTATCTAACCTGACAGCTTATGACTTTGCCTATATTTCTGCCGGGCAAATGCTTGAGCGCACGGCCAATAGCTTGCGCACCATGACGCGGATGGAGCGTCACCAAGGTCATTTTTTCAATTGGTATGACACGCGTACCCTGGAGCTTTTGCCCCCGCGCTATATTTCTTCGGTCGATAGCGGGAATCTGGTGGGGCATCTAATGACCCTGCATGCAGGTTTGGTAGCCGAGCTGGATCGGCCTATCCTGCGTGAAAATATCTTTGACGGCATGTTGGATACCTTGCGCATATTGATGGACATGCCACTCAATGATGATGTCTCAAGTACCGCTCTATCTGCGCTTTACAGCCAGCTGCTCCTGGCCGCTAATACCAAAGTGACTTCGTTGCGTGCGACATTTCAGTATCTGGGACCTTTAACCCTAAGCGCAACTGCCTTGATAACCTTGCTTGAACGCACCTCCACGCAATCCCCGCTAGCGTCATCGAAACAACTTGTCACACCGGTTGTACCGCTGCAGGACCCGCGTGAGAGTGAAGCAATAACCTGGGCCAAAGCATTTGCCCGGCAAGCCAATGCGGCGCTGGACGAAATGGTGTATCTGGCACCCTGGGTGAAATTATTAAGCTCCTCAGATTGTTTAAGCTTAACGCAATTAGATGCGATTCCAACCTTACGCGGGCTCGCCAAAGCTAAGGGTAAATGGCTCAGAGAAATTGAATTGTATTCTGCCAAGGCCGCACCCGCGGAGCGCATGTGGTTATCGAAGCTACTGGGAGTGGTTGCCGTAGGTTGTGAACATGCGAATGAGCGAATTGCGTTTATCCAACGCTTGTTGGAACAAATCGTCGAGCTTGCGAATGTGGAATACGATTTCCTGTATGACCCTGCACGACATTTATTGGCCGTGGGTTATAACGTGGATGAGTTCCGCCGCGATAGCAGTTTTTACGATTTGATGGCGTCGGAAGCGCGACTGGCTAACTTTGTCGGTATAGCACAGGGGCACTTGCCCCAGGAAAGTTGGTTTAAGCTGGGGCGCTTGCGTACGGCGGTCGACGGTGAAGGGGTGCTGGTCTCCTGGAGCGGGTCGATGTTTGAATATTTAATGCCGAATCTGGTGATGCCCAGTTATGAAGGCTCGCTACTGGACCAAACCTGTCGCGCCGCTGTCGCGCGCCAAATTGCCTACGGCAAGCAACGCTCGGTGCCCTGGGGCATATCGGAATCGGGCTATAACACGGTGGACTCCAACTTTAATTACCAATATCACGCGTTTGGTGTGCCGGGCTTGGGGTTGCAGCGGGGCCTGGGCGAAGATTTGGTGATTGCACCCTACGCTTCTGCATTGGCGTTGATGGTTGCGCCGGAAGAAGCCTGCGCCAATTTAAAGCGTCTTTCCGGTATGGGCATTGAAGGGCGCTATGGTTTCTATGAGGCCTTGGACTATACCCCTGCGCGCCTGGCACGCGGCCAGACCTGCGCTATTGTGCGTTCATTTATGGCGCACCATCAGGGCATGAGCTTCTTATCGCTGGGCCATGTTTTGCTTAATCAGCCCATGCAAAAACGTTTTGCATCGGATCCGCAATTTCAAGCCACCTTGTTGTTACTGCAAGAGCGCGTTCCGAAAACCTCGGTATTCCATCATTACGTGGCCAAGCACGCGGCGGGGCTTTCTTTCTTTGAGAGCGAACATGTTTCAGTGCATAGCCCCATTAATGCGGAAACACCGATTCCTGAGGTACAACTCCTTTCCAATGGCCGCTATCACGTCATGGTGACCAACGCCGGCGGTGGCTACAGCCGTTGGAAAGACTTTGCCGTGACGCGCTGGCGCGAAGATACCACCTGCGATAATTGGGGCAGTTTTATTTATTTGCGGGATTTGGAAACCAATGATCTCTGGTCGACCACGCATCAACCTACGGTTAAGCGGGCTGATTCTTATGAGGCTATGTTTTCCGAATGGCGTGCTGAATATCGCCGCCGCGACCACGGGATTGAAACCTATTCCGAGATAGTGGTTTCGCCGGAAGACGATATAGAGTTGCGCCGGGTTCGCGTCATTAACCGCTCGCATCGCAGCCGCACTATAGAAGTTACCACTTACAGTGAAGTAGTGCTGGCAACTCAAGCCGCAGACGTGATGCAAACGACCTTCGGTAATTTGTTTGTGCAAAGTGAAATTCTGGAAGATCGCCATGCCATCTTGTGTACCCGGCGGCCACGTTCAGATGACGAATCTTCACTGTGGGGTTTTCATCTGTTAGCGACTACCCAGGAACTCGAAGTCGGTGAAATATCCTATGAGACCGATCGCATGAAGTTCATGGGTCGCGGGCGTAATTTGGCTTGTCCACAGGCGTTAATCGACACCGGTAAGCTTTCCGGCAGCAAGGGTTCAGTACTGGATCCCATTGCCGCAATCCGCTGTGTGATTACGCTAAAAGCAGAACAATCGGTCACCCTGGATTTTATCAGCGGTGTTACCGACAGCCGTCAAGCCACAGTGGCAATGGTGGAAAAATATCAGGAACGCCATTTCGCGGATCGGGTGTTTGATCTCGCCAGTACCCACAGCGGAGTGATTTTGCGGCAGATTAACGCCGCCGAATCCGATGCAATTTTGTACCGTAAGTTAGCGCGCTCCATGCTATTCGTTAACCCTACCTTGCGTGGCGAACCGCATTTGCTGAGTCAAAATCGACGTGGGCAGTCGGGCTTGTGGAGCTACGCTATTTCCGGCGATTTACCCATAGTCCTGTTGCGGATTGCGAGCACTGAGCATATTGAGCTGGCGCGGCAGTTGATCCAGTGTCATACCTATTGGCGGTTAAAAGGGCTGAGTGTTGATCTGGTTATTTGGAACCAGGACCATGTCGGCTATCGCCAAAATTTGCACGATCAGATTATGGGATTAATTGCGACGGGTATGGAGGCTCAGTTTATTGATCGGCCCGGCGGTATTATCGTGCGTTCGGCGGAACAGATCTCTCCAGAGGATGGCATTTTATTACAAACCGTAGCGCGGGCTATTATCGTCGATAGTCGCGGCAGCCTGGCCGAACAGATTAACCGCCGCAGCCTGGCGGACAGCAAAAGCGCACGCTTGCTGCCGACCGTGCATTATCGTTCGGAGACTTATACTCCGCTCTATAAGACCCAGGCAGATCTATTGCTGAAAACGAATTATGGCGGGTTTAGCAGTGATGGCCGTGAATACGTGATTCACACCAGTGATACCCAGACCACGCCGCTACCCTGGGCCAACGTACTCGCCAACCCTAACTTCGGCACAGTGGTCAATGAAAGTGGGCTTTCCTATACCTGGAGTGAGAATGCCCATGAATTTCGCCTAACGCCCTGGAGCGATGATCCGGTTGGCGCAACTGGTGGTGAAGCTATTTATTTGCGCGATGAAGATACCGGTCATTTTTGGTCTCCTACGCCTTTGCCAAGACGCACTAATGCGTGGAAAAAGACGGCTTACACCACACGGCATGGTTTTGGTTACAGCGTGTTTGAGCATTCCGAGGCGGGCATCCATTCCGAGCTATGGGTGTATGTTGATCTGACCGAAACAGTTAAATATTCCGTGCTTAAAATCCGCAATGATTCGGGGCATGAGCGGCGTTTATCTGCCACCGGTTATGTTGAATGGGTACTGGGCGATTTGCGTTCAAAAGCCGTTATGCATTTGGTCACTGAGATTGATCCTGCCAGCGGCGCGCTCTTTGCGCGCAATGCCTACAATGTTGAGTTTGCAGGTCGGGTAGCGTTTTTTGATGTCGATGATCCGTCCCGTTCCATGACCGGTGATCGCAGTGAATTTCTCGGGCGCAACGGTTCTATCAATAACCCTGATGCTATGACCCGGGCCCATCTTTCCGGCCGTTTAGGCTCGGCCTTCGATCCTTGTGGTGCCATTCAAGTACCCTTTCAACTGGATAGCGGTGAAGAGCGCGAAATCATTTTCCGCTTGGGTGCAGGTCGCGATTTGGAGCAGGCGCGGTCATTAGTAAAACGCCTGCGCGTAATGGGTACTGCACGCGCAGCCTTACAAAAAGTCCGCGCTTATTGGCAACACACCTTGAGTAGCGTGCAGGTGCAGATACCCGACCAGCGCTTGGGTTTATTGGCGAACGGTTGGTTGTTATATCAGACCTTAGGTTGCCGCGTTTGGGCGCGCAGCGGTTATTTTCAATCGGGTGGGGCCTATGGCTTCCGTGATCAGTTGCAAGATTCTATGGCATTGCTGCACGCGCAACCGCAACTGGTACGCGAACATTTATTGCGTTGCGCCCAGCGGCAGTATCCGGCAGGGGACGTGCAGCATTGGTGGCATCCACCGGTTGGTCGGGGGGTACGTACGCGTTGCTCGGACGATTATCTGTGGTTGCCCTTAGTGACTTGTCGTTATGTGCAAAGCACTGGTGATACCGGTGTGCTGGACGAAGTTTTGCCCTTCCTCGAAGGCCGCGATTTGGCATCGGGTGAGGAATCTTATTATGACTTGCCCGGCCCTTCCGCCGAGACTGCCACCCTCTATCAACACTGTGTTCGTGCCTTGCTGCATGGTCTTAGCTTTGGTGTCCACGGTTTACCGCTGATGGGTTCGGGCGACTGGAACGATGGCATGAACCTGGTGGGAATTCACGGTAAAGGTGAAAGTGTCTGGTTGGGGTTCTTCTTATACGATGTGCTTAAATCATTCACCCTCCTGGCACGGCAACATAATGATCCCGCGATGGTAGAGCGTTGTGAACACGAGGCAGAAAAGCTGCGTTTGAACATTGAACAACACGCATGGGACGGCAACTGGTATCGCCGGGCTTATTTTGATGATGGCACGCCCCTGGGGTCCTCAAGCAATGCCGAATGCGCTATTGACTCTATCTCGCAAAGTTGGTCAGTGCTCTCTGGTGCCGGTAGTCCCGAGCGTCGTCAGATGGCTATGGAATCCTTTGATCAACGCCTGGTCAGGCGCGATAGCGGCATTATCCAATTGCTCGATCCGCCGTTTGACACAGCACCCTTAAACCCCGGTTATATCAAAGGCTATGTTCCCGGCGTGCGTGAAAATGGCGGTCAATATACCCATGCCGCCGTATGGGCAGCTATGGCGTTTGCGGCCTTGGGGGATAGTCGTCGCGCCTGGGAATTGTTGGCTTTAATTAACCCACTTAACCATACCCAAACTGCTGAACAGATTGGCGTTTACAAGGCCGAGCCTTACGTGGTGGCAGCGGATGTTTATGCTATTCCACCCCACACCGGCCGCGGCGGCTGGAGCTGGTACACAGGCTCGGCGGGTCTGACTTATCGTTTGATTATGGAGTCATTGCTGGGCCTTAAACGCGACGGCAATCGCCTGAGTCTGGTGCCGTGCATTCCCAAAGAATGGACGACCTATAGCATCCAGTATCGTTTTGGGGAAACCCTGTATCGCATTGTTGTGTCGCAGTTGATAACGACTGCGACGCTGGCTGCGGCGACGATTGTGATAGTGGATGGAACGCAGCAAGTTGAGCCATTTATAGCGTTGGTAGATGACCGGCGCGAGCACGCGGTGGAGATAAAAATTAACGTGCAAATCCAGGATGTGAATGGCATGGTAGGTGTTGCATAGCTGCCGAGAAGCGGACCGGATGGAACACAATATATCTTTAATTACTACCCTGGCGGCCGGCTTTGGCGCTGCTTTGATTCTTGGCTTTATTGCCGAGCGCTTAAAAATGCCAGCGTTGGTGGGTTATTTGCTCGCCGGTATCGTTATAGGACCGGCTACCCCGGGCATAGTCGCCGATGTGCATTTAGCTTCGCAGCTGTCCGAGATTGGCGTCATGCTACTGATGTTTGGTGTGGGTCTGCACTTCTCGCTTAAAGATTTGCTGGCGGTGAAGCGGATTGCCATTCCCGGTGCGGTAGTGCAGATGGGGTTGGCGACGGGGCTAGGCATGTTGGTCGCGTGGAGCTGGGGATGGAGTTGGGGTAGCGGCTTGATTTTCGGACTGTCCCTATCTTGTGCCAGCACCGTGGTGTTGCTAAAGGCACTGGAAACACGCGGCCTGCTCAATACCATGAATGGACAAATAGCCGTGGGTTGGCTGGTGGTAGAGGATTTGGTCACGGTACTGGTGTTGGTGCTGCTTCCGCCATTGGCTGTTGTGCTGGGCGGCTCGACTGAGAATCAGGCAGTAGCAACGCAACCGCTTTGGCTAACCATTGGCAAAACCCTGGTGCAAGTGGCGGCTTTCGTTGCCCTGATGCTGATTGCGGGGCGCCGGTTTTTACCCTGGATGTTATGGCATATTGCCCGTACCGGCTCGCGCGAATTGTTTACTCTCGCCGTTATTGCAACCGCCATCGGCATTGCCTACGGTGCGGCCGCGCTGTTCAGCGTGTCATTCGCCCTGGGTGCATTTTTTGCCGGAATGGTGATGCGCGAATCAGAATTCAGTCACCGTGCTGCAAAAGAGTCTCTCCCGTTACGCGATGCTTTTTCCGTCCTGTTTTTTGTGTCTGTGGGTATGCTGTTTAAACCTGAGATAGTGGTCGAACAACCATTGCGCGTGTTAATTGTGGTGGCCATTATTATCTTTGGTAAATCCATCGCGGCATTTACGCTCGCATTGGCCTTCCGTTATCCGCTCAACACTGCCTTGACTGTCTCAGCGAGCCTGGCGCAGATAGGTGAATTCTCGTTTATTTTGGCCGGGTTGGGACTTTCCCTTGGGCTGCTTCCTGCTGAAGGTATGAGCCTGATTTTAGCCGGGGCGCTTATCTCTATCGCGTTAAATCCCTTGGTATTCGCCACCATTGAACCCATGCGGCGCTGGGCTATCGAGCGCTCAAAGCTGGCCCGCAACCTCGAACGGCGCGGCGATCCTTATGCCGAATTGCCCATGAGTACAGAGAGTAAATATCTGCAAGGTCAAGTTGTGTTAGTGGGTTATGGCCGGGTGGGAAAACGCATCGCCAAAGCCCTGGATCTGAGTGGCATTCCCTACGTGGTGGCCGAGCAAAATCGTGAATTGGTGGAGGCTTTGCGCAAAAAAGGCATAGCGGCCGTCTCAGGCAATGCTGCCGATCCGGCAGTATTAATTCAGGCGCATATCGCTAATGCAGCAATGCTGGTGGTGGCAACGCCTGATTTTTTGAATGTGAGACAAATGGCGGATACGGCGCGTAGGCTCAATCCACGGGTTGAAATTGTGTTGCGCACCCATGGCGAGGATGAGTCGCAATTGTTGCGCAAGGATCAGGTAGGCACGGTCTTTTTTGGCGAGGAAGAATTGGCTAAGGGGATGGCGACTCACGTATTAGCGCGTTTCGAACCCCAGGCGAACGATGAGGGAATTGACAATCATTAAATAAAATATTTAAGCGAAATAATTAATTAGCTGGATTGTTTTATAACCGCATTATTTTTCATTTTCTTAATGTGCAATGCTTCGCTTGCACATTACTTCTGCTGAGCTAAACGGCAATTCTAACACCACTCCTTATTTAGGGTTGATACCTCATTTAACTTATAATGAAATAGAGTCGTCAACTTCACGCCATAAAAAATAACGTGATACACATAAATATTCCCGCTTGGGTTGCGTGTAAATTTTAGTAAATATTTACAACACATTTTTTTACACAAGCAGTCAACCACCATCAATCTCTGGCGCAAGCCCTAACTCGCTGTGTTATTCCTCGTTTTTAACTTTTCTTTAAATAAGGGCGCAGCATCAAACTAACAAGGTGCGGCAACGAACGGAATGGCCTTGCATTGTTGCGCACTATTCCCGTGGGAATTATTTCTATCAAATGATGGTTCACTCCAGGGGTTAATATGAGCAACTACTTTAGCAATCATGTGTCAGGTTTTTTTGATTACCGCGAGCAGGCTGAAATTGTTATGTCGAAGCTTATGGCGAACGGTTTTTCACGTAGCAATCTGCATCTCATCGATAAATATGCACGCTTGCCAACGCATGTAATGAAAGATAGCAGTGCTGCTTTTTTAAATGACCTGGTGCTAAAGGATGTCGATGTTCACGATGCCATTTTGGCAGGAAAAGTGGTGGTCATTGCCAAAGCGCAACGGTTAGATGAAATAAATATTGCTGAAAAAATAATTCAGTCCGCGACCGGTGATTGCTACGACGTTATTTAGCATAAGAATATTTTTTAATGTTATGACCGGAGCGCCAATCTAATGGAAATGATTTAAACAATCTGCATCATGTTCCCTATCGCGACATTTTTATCACTGTTAATGAGAGGCGACACTATGAAAGAGTTTGATCAATACGTTATGCAAGATCCCCGGTACCAATATCCATTGCCCAAAGCAAAATTAGATAACCAGCAACCTGAGCCTGGACTTGATGCTATTTTAAAACCTCAGGCAGATCATGGCGAAGCATCTTATCGTGGGTCTAATCGACTTAAAGGACGCAAAGCATTGATTACTGGAGGTGATTCCGGAATAGGCCGCGCAGTGGCGATTGCGTTTTCACGGGAAGGTGCTGATGTGGCTATTAACTATATGCCCAGCGAAGAAAAAGATGCTGCGGTTACCGCTAAAGAAATAAAAGATGCTGGAAGAAAAGTCGTGTCTATTCCAGGTGATATTACCAATGAAGAATTTTGCCACTCACTAGTACAGCAAACAGTCGCTGCATTGGGCTCTATTGATATTCTGGTCAATAACGCAGCGCAGCAACAATATGTTGAAGACTTGGCAGATTTAACCTCGGAGCAATTTCAAAAAACATTTGCCACTAATGTGTTTGCTACGTTTTGGATTAGCAAAGCGGCTGTGCCTTTTATGCCACCCGGGGCCAGCATTATTAACACTACGTCCATCCAATCCTATCAGCCCTCACCTGGTTTATTAGATTACGCATCTACTAAAGGTGCGATCACCGCGTTTACCAAAAGCCTGGCAAAAATGCTGATTAAAAAAGGTATACGCGTAAATGCTGTAGCGCCGGGACCTATCTGGACTCCATTACAACAAAGTGGGGGACAGCCAGCAGAAAAGCTAGAACACTTTGGCGAAAAAGTACCTATGGGTCGACCTGGGCAACCCGCAGAAGTAGCTCCTGCGTTTGTATTTCTTGCATCGCAAGAATCAAGTTATATCACTGCGGAAGTTATAGGCGTTACGGGAGGTGAACACCTCCCGTAGAATCTGGATCAATTAATAGTTAATTAAAAACAATAGATTAAATGGACAATTCAAACAATGAATTTAGTGCGCGCAGCTAGCTCTGCGCGCTGCTGGAACAGCCCAGTTACGCATCTCTTCTATTAAATGATGGATTTCAGAAATTTCACTAATCCAAATGTCGCGACCAACGAGAGCGCGATATTTTGCTTCGGCAATTTGTTGCGCCGCTTCAATATCATCTGATGCACCTTTAAGGCCATAACGTGCAGAATACTCCTGATTTTGCGCTTGATTTTGCGATAAGAGAATCATGGTTTTATCCTCGTAGCTTAATTGCTTGATTAACTAACGTTAAACACATTTACTTAATAAAATTTTATAACTTTGTGTAGCTCTAAATTCGTTAACTCTAAAATCCATGGATATAATTACTAACTTTAAATTTCCATGAATGTTAAGTTGAGGCTCTGTCAATTTGTGACATGAATCGATTAATTACAACTTGGCAAGTATTGCAAGTTGATTGCTATAAACGTTTTTAAGATCTTCATGGAGTCTATTCAATAAATAATTTTTAGTTGTATGACGATGCCAAATGCTTGCTAAATTTTCCGCTTTGCAACGATAAGCTTTCATCCAGCGCCTCATACCATCCTTCCCACCATTGAACAAAATTATCAATTTTCTTTTCCGGACTTATAGTGACCAACCATTGTAAAAATTTTTCATCAAGCGTTGGCGCATTAATTTCATTTTTTTTTGCACTTTTCCCGAATTCTCTTGCGGTTGTCATGGTTGCCACTGCCTCCTGATCATTGCTGGTCAATATTGCTTTAAAGCATACTAATCTCTTGGTTTAGAAAATACACCAGGAATTGGTAAGTTGTCACCATTCCCAGTGTATTGTTGCAAAATAAATAATTAAATTATATTGCCGTCTTTAATTGTTTGTTTTGCATATGCTCTGCGAGTAGTTCTTCTTTTCTCTCCGTTATTTGCGCACCCAATGCTAGCAAATCCATATCTGCAGCTTTCGCTTTAGGGAAGATTTCATTTTGCTCTTCTTTAACGTGGTGTTTGACGTACTCAGACATAACTTTGATTTTGGCGTCGAACATTTCGCCATCAGGTTGAATACCCTCAACCTGTGCAATTAATTCTTTCAATGTTGCATGTTCAACGGTTGCTTCTGGAATAAGTTCTTTATCTTTTAATGCGCTTTTAACAGCTGGATAAAAAATTTCTTCCTCAACTTGCGCGTGTACAGTGAGCTCGGTACAGATTTGTGCAACAAGTTCTTTCTTTTTTGTTGTTGAGCGAGCTTTTTCATATTCACTAAATAATTCTGCTACAAGCTTATGGTCTGCGCGCAGAATTGCGGTTGCTTCTTTAGCTTTGGACGATGGTGCAGCTTTGTTTGTAGTTTTCATAATATTGATCCTAATGTTGTATGCAGTTTTAAGTTTGCACGCAGCGAATAAAAATTCGTAGCGGCAAGTTAACGCAGCGGCAATTTAAGACAGCTGCGCTTTAAGCAGGAAAGCCGTATTTTAAGTAAGTAAAGCAATTAAAATAATGATTGGAATTGGAATTCCCAAAACCCACAAAAGTATTGAACGCATGCTGATTCTCCTAATTAAAATTAAGCAATAATAAATTAATAATGGTGAAATTAGTTAACTTTGGTCGCGTTGACGACCACCGTAAACGGCTGCCAGGCTAGCGACAAAGGCACCTATTAATAATGAAATAAAGAGCCACAGTGAACCGTAAGCAGAAACTTTACGAGCTTGATCGGCAGCGGTGCGCGCAGCGGTTTCTGCATCGCGCATTTTTTGTTGCACTGCGTTAAAAGTATCGGTTACGCGTTTCTCTGCTTCCACCTGACTTAAATTGGTTTGCTGGGCAATGGTGCTTCCAGCATAGCGAATATCTTCTGGTGGCAATGAACTTGTCGCGATTCCGTTAGCAAAAATTCGTGCGAGTTCTGCTTTTGCTTCCGGGGTATTGCCTGCAGGGAGAGCTGTGTCGGTGACAGTTGTGCCGTCGCCAGTCACGCCTCTGCGAAATAAAGTGTCCATAAAATAAGACATTAATTGATTGTTCGTGTCCGCATCTGTTGCACTGTCATTTTGACTGACTGTTGTTGCCGCTGCTGCAGTTGCACCGCCTGCAATGCTTCCAGCCACTGTTGCGCCTATTTGGGCAGCGCCGCTGATGATGGAAGAAATAACTGACGTTAATAAGGTCGCGGTAGCTAGAGTTGCCAATCCCCAAGCTAAAAAGCCATGTGCTGTATCGCGAAAATAAACTTCGTCCACGTGCGTCGACAACCAGCGAACGCGCAAGCGGCCTGCGATATAACCACCAATACCTGAAGCAACCAGGGAGGTCAGGGTTATCCACAAAATGGTGGTTAAACCAAATGTGGTGCTGCTAATTCCAGAGCGTGCCCAAGGCGATACTGATGACAACCCCAAGCCTGTACCTAGCACAAATAAAATCAGCGATGCGGCTGCGGCTGCCGTAGCTCCTGCAAGAATCGCGCCCCAGGACACCGCACCCAAAGTAGGGGACGAAGTTTCGCTTGCCGCTTTGCTGTATTCTGCTGTGGTGTATTGTGTGTTGTAAGTTTCCATTTCAGCCTCCGGTAGAAGTGTCGCAAAATCGCGAGAGATTTAAATTGTCATTTTTAGATTAAAAAAAAATAACGCTTAACTCGGTGTGTTGACGCACGTTATTTTTAATAATGAATTTTTTAATGAGTGTTTAATTGAAAACCCCCCAAAGGTATGGGGGGTCATTGTTTTAACAATCCAACTTGATATTAAGACAAAGTATTAGTGCTAGTACCTTTTCTATTACTTGTTCCATAATAGGAATGGATATCTTTGACAAAGGTTGGATCAGCAAAATCTGGCCAATCATCTTTATCAAATCCAGGAGCATTTTTTAATTGCTCCTTACTGACATTCAAAGTGAAACGTTTATTTATAGTATCTAACTTTAATGCTGCCCAAGGTACTGCAAAAAGCTTTTCACCCATGCCGAGGAATGAGCCGAAGGACAGCACGGCATAAGCAACTTCGCCGCTGGCGACATCCAACATAATTTCTTTAATATCGCCGATATCTTCTTCATCGAGATTGGCAACATCATTGCCAATTAATGTATTGGCGCCCATTAATTTTGGGCCTGGGCCTTGGTTGTCGTTAGATTTGTACATGCCATAAGTATCACGAGTTTCATAATTCATTTTAAATCTCCTGCTTGTTTAAATAATCGATAGTAAGATAAATAGTAAGAGAGCGTGGCTATTTACGCCTTACACTTTCATCGCAAATATTATGGTCCCCGGCGAGCAAGGTCTGTACGACAAACCACATTGAAATTTTTATTGAAATATTATTATTTACTAAAATATGTCGCATTTTTAATTAAAAAATAATATAAATATTTTCTTACGTTTAACAAATATATAATTTTGTTTAAGCAATTCCTAGATGTTTTTTTGCTATTAAAACTTCAAAAATTCAATCATTTAATCTGGTTTCGAGCTTGGTTTAATTATCGCTGCCTGGTGAATGGGTAATGTATAAATTCTTTGTGTTCAGGCGCTTTGTGTGTGCAGTAGCGTACGGATTTGGTGCAGAATTACAGCTAATCTAAATATATTAAAATGACTAATCTTGCTGTTATAACTATAATTTTTAAATTTCACGATTAGAGTTTCCCATTGCCGATAACGCGTGAAAATGAAGCTTGGCTTGTTACTTGCTTTCTTCAACGTGATTTTTATATTTATTGTGAGTAACGGTTATGCATATCTTGCTCATCGAGGACAACGCCGTTGATGCAAAGCTCATGCAGGCAGTTCTTTCCGGCGTGGATAGCAACCCTTATTGCGTAGAGTCGGTAACCTCGGTTACAGAGGGGTTGGCTCGACTGAAGCGCGGACCGGAAATTGATATTGTGATACTCAATTCGATACTTCCCGCTGCTGAAAATGTGAATGGGGATTTACTGGCGTTTCAACAAATCACTGCGGCCGCACCCAATAGTCTGGTGTTGACACCTGGCGCACAAAATGAATGGTTGCCGCGTGCGCTGCGTTACATAGCGCAGCAAGCAGAGGTGGTAGACGCTGCAAAAAAAAACTTGCTTGAAGAAAAAGACCTTACCCAAATTGCGCTTAACTCGGTCGGCGATGCAGTTATTATTATTGATCTGCTGGGCAATCTGACCCACATTAATCACGCTGCAGAACTCTTGACCGGATGGTCCCAGGACAATGCGCTTGGTCGGCCCCTCGCTGATATTTTCCAAATTCTCGATCTTACTACACGGAAAATTGCGCTCAATTCAGCCTTGAGTGTAATGCAGCAGAATGACGATCAACGCAGCACAGAATTGAGCGCAAGTTTTATCTTGATTCGTTCAGATGGTTCCGAATGCGCCATTGAAAAATTCGCCAAACCAATCGTTGATCGCGCCGGCAAAATGACCGGTGCAGTGATTGTTTTTCACGATGCCAATGAATCGCGCACTACCGCATTAAAAATGACTCATTTAGCGCAGCATGATTTTTTGACTGGCTTGCCTAATCGTATGTTATTAACCGAGCGCCTGTCCCAGGCTATGGGTCTGGCGCGCCGTAATCACACCCAGGTCGGATTGTTATTTATCGATTTGGATTTTTTCAAACATATTAATGATTCGCTCGGTCATGCCATTGGTGATTTGCTTTTGCAATCGGTTGCTGAGCGCTTAGTCAGTTGTGTTCGCGCAACGGATACTGTTTGCCGTCAGGGCGGTGACGAATTTGTTATTTTGTTGAGTGAGATCGAGCGCGCACAAGATGCCGCGTTGACCGCAGAAAAATTATTTGCAGCTTTTGCTGAACCCCATGTGATTGGCATTCATGAATTGTATGTGACCTTAAGCATCGGCATTAGCGTTTATCCGAGCGATGGAAAAAGCGCAGAGGCATTAATGAAAAATGCCGATGCGGCCATGTACCACGCAAAAGTCATTGGCCGCAATAATTTTCAATTTTTTAAAATGGAAATGAATGCTCGCGCCATGCAGCGTTCGCTGATTGAGTCGAGCTTGCGACGCGCGATTAAGTTGCAAGAGTTTGTACTTTATTACCAACCTAAAATAGATCTTGCGACCGGCGTTATTGTGGGTGTGGAAGCGCTGCTTCGTTGGCAACATCCCAAGCTTGGGTTGCTTAAGCCCGCGGAATTTTTGGCGATTGCTGAAGAGTGTGGGCTGATTGTGCCCATTGGTGGTTGGGTGTTGCGTCAGGCTTGTAATCAGCTTCGCGCCTGGTTAAATGCAGGCCTCCGGATTATCCCGCTCGCTATTAATATTTCTGCGGCAGAATTAAAGCATCGCTATTTTCTCGATGGTGTAAACCAGGTGTTACAAGAAACCGGATTACCGCCTTACTATCTTGAAATGGAATTTACGGAGAGTATTCTAATGCGCGATGCTGAGTTGTCAGTCACTTTATTGGAATCGCTGAAAGCGCTTGGAGTACAGCTTGCAATTGATAATTTTGGCACCGGCTATTCCAGCCTTAGTTATTTAAAACGTTTTCCCGTTGATACCATAAAAATCGATGCATTTTTTATGCGCGATCTGGAACCCGACAGCGACAACGCAACGATCGTGAGTGCCATGATAGCCTTGGGGCGAAGTCTTAAGCAGGGCGTGCTAGCGGAAGGTGTGGAAACAGCCGAACAGTTTTTATTTTTACGAAATCATAGATGCAATGAGGCCCAGGGTAGCTACTTTCATCCGCCCGTAAGTGCAGAAGATTTTGCGCGACTATTGCGAGATAATAATTTGCCTGCGCTTGGTGTTTCTAAAAAGACTTAATAAGTTGTATTGTTTTGTTGTTGCGCTGATCGAGCTTAAAAAAATAGAAGTAAAAAATTGAGAAAATAGATAAAAATTAAACGTTAAAATAAAAACAGGGGCCAATAAGCCCCTGTTTTGCTGCGATATTTAAGATGTGAATCTTAAATACGGCGCGCCATTAAAAAGCCAAGCATAAAGCTAACCAGCGCGCCTGTGCCTACCACTGTCCATGGTTGTTCATGAACGTAAGTATTAGTGAGGTCGGCAGTTTTGCGTGCGTGTTGCATAAGCGAACCGCCGGCTTCGTTAGCGCATTGTTTTGCTGCTTCGATGCGTTGATTTATTTTAGCTTTAGCTCGCGCTAAATCTTCACCACTCAGTGATGCCGATTCTTTCACTAAATTTTCAATATCTGACACAAACGTTTTAAATTCTTTAGAAATATCATTTCCAAGATTTTGCAATTGCGCTTTGCCGTTATTAATATCTGATTTAATGCTACTTGTGTTTGATGAAGTTAACATGGGTAAAATCCTCTGTATTTGTGAAAAGTTAGTTCAAGATTAGAAGTGGTTGTATGCACTGAAATCCAATCTGTGATTAACAATAGACATTCGCGCCCCATGGGTCTGTGCTCCAACACACCTACTTATTAGCAAGCTTTTTAACAAAACAATTTATTTTTATTCCAATTTTATTATGGCGTTTAAAATTTATTTTTTTGCAATTCGAAGAGCAATAACGAACGCGATGTAACAATAAATTCCTGGCCAATGTCATACAGATCATTGGGCTTTTGCTCGAGTGAATGAGTGTCAAGCAAACGCATCCAGCCACTCCCTTGAGCAACATCCGGTAATGTAAAATTCACGGGTTCCCAATGTGCGTTAAGAATCAGCAATAAGGTCGCGTCGCTGCCGTGACGGTGAACACCGGTTGGCTGCGCGCGGCCATCCATGATCATTCCCAGGCAAGACACTTCAGCCCGCTCCCACAACTCGCTGGTCATCTCGGCGCCTGAGGGTGTAAGCCAGGTAACATCTTTGATGCCCAATTCCTCGTTGTAAGCGCCCACTAAAAAACGTCCGCGCCGCAAAATAGGGTAGCGCTTACGTAAGTTGATAAGGTGGCGAGTAAATTCCAGCAAACTTTGGGCTTCGTCATCCAGCGCCCAATCCAGCCAACTGAGCTCACTGTCTTGACAATAAACATTGTTGTTGCCCTGTTGGCTATGACCAAATTCGTCGCCCGCCACTAGCATGGGTGTGCCTTGGGAAAGCATCAGGGTGCTGAGCATGTTGCGCATTTGCTGCATTCGCACAGCACGGATTTCCGGGTCATCAGTCGGGCCTTCCGCGCCATAATTGCAGGATAAATTATTGTCATTGCCATCGCGGTTGTCGTCGCCATTGGCGATATTGTGCTTTTCGTTGTAGCTGACTAAATCGCGCAGCGTAAAACCGTCATGGGCGGTAAGAAAATTAATGGAGGCAGAGGGGCGGCGGCCACCCCAATTAAACAGATCGCCGGAGGCTGTGAGGCGGCTCGCAAGTTCCGGCAGTTTGCCTTGGTCGCCGCGCCAGAAAGCCCGCACCGTATCGCGAAACCGGTCATTCCACTCAAACCAGCCGGGCGGGAAAGCGCCCACTTGATAGCCGCCGGGTCCGCAATCCCAGGGTTCAGCAATGAGTTTGAGCTGGCTTAATATGGGGTCCTGGCGGCAGGCCAGGTTAAACGCGTGGCGCTCATTGAAGCCGTTTTTTTCGCGAGCGAGTATGGTTCCCAAATCGAAGCGGAAGCCATCAACCCCCATTTCTGTTGACCAATAGCGCAATGAGTCTGTGACCAAACGCAGAACACAGGGATGGGCGAGGTCAAGCGTATTGCCGGTGCCGGAATCGTTGATGTAATAGCGTTTATTATCCGGCATCAGTCGGTAGTAGGTAGCGTTGTCTATGCCACGCATGGATAGGGTTGGGCCTAGCTCATTGCCCTCGGCGGTATGGTTGTAAACCACATCCAGAATCAACTCCAGCCCGGCCTCATGTAAACCCGCCGCCATTTCTTTGAATTCACTGAGATGGCCGCTGGCAAGATATTCAGCGTGGGGAGCAAGAAAGGCGATGCTGTTATACCCCCAGTAGTTCTTCAAGCCCTTTTCCAATAAGTGATGGTCGTGCACAAAGGCATGCACAGGCAAAAGCTCAAGGCTGGTTATGCCCAGGGTGCGCATATGTTCCAGTAAGCCTGCGTTGGTTAAGGCCGCAAAGGTGCCGCGCAGCTCCTCTGGTACTGCAGGATGTTGCATGCTGATACCGCGTACATGAGCTTCATAAATTACCGTGTTATTGGTGTCTACGCGGTGCGCTTGTTTTCCTGCCCAGGTAAATGCTGGATCTATAACCTTGGCCTTGGGTACAAATGGAGCGCTATCGCGTTCATCAAAACTGAGATCGCCATCAGGCGAGCCTATGGTGTAACCGAATAAACTTTCTGACCATATCAATTCCCCCACCAATTGCTTGGCGTAAGGGTCAATCAGCAGTTTATTGTGATTAAAACGATGGCCTGCCTGGGGGTCATAGGGACCGTAAACACGATATCCATAAACCGTACCCGGTTGCAGGTCGGGTAAATAACCGTGCCATATTTCGTCGCTGTATTCGGGTAACTCAATGCGTTCAAGCTCAATTTTGCCTTCGCTGTCAAAGAGACAAAGTTCTACTCTGGTGGCATGGGCGGAAAATATTGCAAAGTTAGTACCTTGGCCGTCCCAGGTCGCACCCAAGGGAAATGGGTGTCCTTCAATGATTCGTGAACATTGAGTAATCTCAAGATCCTGCTCTAGTGTCGTCATTGGCCGTCTCCTGTTTTTCGGTGGCATTTGCTAGCTAGTGTGTTTTATCGTTGGTTAGCCATGGTGCTAAATGGCTGCATTTTCGCTGGCCTTTTCACGTGTCTTGGCATTTACCTTGGACTTTTTAGGTTTGGCAGCTTTTTGCGTTTCTGCAAGTTGCGCAGGTGCTATTACCGGTTCGGTTATGGGGCCAGTGTCTATTAAAGATTTTACTGGCTCGATCGGGTGCTTGACTGGTTGAGACTGGGATAGAGGCTCGCTAGCGGCATTTTGCGTTTGCGCAGATTGGTCCAGGCTGTCCTCAAAAGTGACAGTGCCACATTCGACGGCACTTGCATCTTCAGGGGTTGCGGGGCCATTTCCGTTCGCCAACTTGCAAGCCATTTCCCAATGCCGCTGCTGCTGGCCTTCAGGCATGCCTTCAGATTGCCAAATTTGATAAGCATATTCGCGGATACGATGGTGTTGGGTATTCATAGTGATGTCTCCTTAGACAAGGGGGTGATGGACAAGAATATTGACGGGGAAGTCGACTAGGATCTCCCCTAATAACAAGCGGCCATCGGTCGCCTGAATGTGTGGGGTGGTTAAGCTGTTGCTAAAACTACTGATAAAACTGGCGTCATTGAATTCGGAGGGGAGTAGCAAATGTGTATCGCCCCAAAGGTGGGATGGGATATGGGGTTTAGTTCTGTCACCTAGCAGTGCGGCAGTCAATCGTGGCGCTATGACAACCACATAATCATTGCGATAGTGACGCATGAATGCCACCACCGAATCGGCATATTCACCGGCGATGTTTAGGGGTTGATAGTCGCCCTTTTGGAATAATTCGCTGTGCGACTTGCGTAGCGAAAGTGTTTGCGCAATTAACCACTGCTTAACATTACCATCCTGCCATCGTTCAATGAGCTCTCGAGCTATAGGACGAGTGGTGGTTACGGGCGGGAGTGAGGCAACCCGTGCAGCAAAATCTACCGGCTGGCGATTGTCGGGATCTACCAAGCTGAAATCCCAAAATTCTGTGCCTTGATAAAGATCGGGTATTCCCGGTGCGGTCATTCGCAATAAGGTTTGACTCAAGCTATTTAAGGCGCCGGCTGGCGCTAGTGAAGCCGCTGTTGCGGCTATATCCGTTAGCAGCGCTTTGGCATCCTCCTCGGAAAACAAGCGGATTAAAAAATCGCGGCAAGCTGCTTCATAGGTACTGTTGGGCGCGTTCCAATTGCTTCTTAATTTCGCTTCGCGCAACGCCTTTTCTTGCCAGCGCAACAAGCGCCGCAAATAGGCTTCCATCACGTCTTTATCGGCAATGGTGACGCCCAGTGGCCAACTCCCTAAAAGAGTTTGGTAGAGGATAATTTCATCGCCCGGCGAGGGCGCAATACCATCGTCGAGATTGGCCCGGAAGACGGTGGCTAAGGCCATCCATTTATGTATCTTTTCGGCATACCAGGGTGAGCGTTCGCTGATCACCGCAAGCCGCGCCCGCGTATCTTCACCACGCTTATGATCGTGGGTGGCGGTGGTTAGCAGGCTGTTGGGAAAACTCTGTGCGCGTTCGCTGTTGTGTTGATGAAATTTAGCCAGCGGACGACTGAAATGTTCCGGGTCAAACCCTACATCGTTGCGCGAGAGCAGCATCGCCGAGCGATAAAAGGCGGTGTCTTCAACGGCTTTGGCGGCGGCGGGGGAAGTTAATTGTTGAAAACGTGTAAGCGCATTTTGCCACAGCTCGCGCCGCTCACCGGGCGGCAATTGGCAGAGCGGCTGTCCGCCGAGCCACAGGTTTACGTAGTCAAGTACTGGCCAGTCAGATTCATGCAGCGTCAGGCGCGCGTCTTCCATGGTCTGGTTAAAAATTTCCTGATCCCGGGGTAAGCGGCCGGCAGCCGTGGCATAGGTGCGGTAAATCGGGAAGTTTACGATCAGCTCGATCAAGGTCCGGCGAATGGCTCCTAGCGTGAGATCGCGGGTCGTTATATCGGTACGAGCAACCTGCAATAAGTTGCGCGCTACCATCTCCAGATCACCCGCTAAATTTCCCGACAGCACCAGCCTTCGCGCTTCTTTAGTTTCATTTTTAAAGGTACCTATACGACCGCTGAGAGTGCTCCACAGGTCGAACAACTGCAACTCACCGCAAGGGTCGTGCTGTAGTAGGGAAATTTGGTTCATAAAATCGTAGCCAGTAGTGCCATCCACATTCCATTGCGCGGGTAGCTTTTCGTCGTGGCCAAGTATTTTTTCGACGTAAATTGGCAGGGAATCCCGGCCCAGTTCCGCTGGACGTTTTTGCGTTAGCGCTTCGACCCGCCGCCGCAGTTTGCGGCAGTAGCTGCGGGGGTTGGCCAAGCCGTCCACGTGATCAATTCGGAGGCCGTCAATCCAGCCCTTTTCAATCAACTCAAAAATTTTGCTGTGGGTGGCTGCAAATACTTCCGGGCGCTCCACGCATAAGCCGCCTAGTTCGTTGACATCAAAAAAGCGCCGCCAGTTAATGTCATCTGCTGCTGTGCTCCAGCTGGCAAGCCGGAAATGTTGACGTTCCAATAGCTCATGCAAACGTTGTAAGTTGTCATTGGTTTGCCAGTCTGCATGCAGCTGATCGGTAGCCGCCGCACGTTTGGTGTGGCTGTCATAGTCGGATTGATGGTTGCGCCGATTGTGATCGGCTTCGGGATTTGGCGAGTCATTGCGGGTGACATCATAAAAACTCATTGCCCGGGTAATTGCGTCGACTACCTCTTGATCCCGGGCCGCTTCGCTGAGTTGTCGGTGCAAGTTTTTCGCGCTATGCCAGCTATGCGGATCGTGCTCCAATGCTTCGAAGGGGCGGACCAGAGTGAACAAAGTGTTATTTTCGGTGTTCCGCAAGATATGCGCATAACTGGGCGGATAAAGGGGAAACCAATGGTCGAAATGTTGCACATAAAATTGGCCCTGCTGGCGATCAAACTGCAAGCACACCTCACCGCGGGCGAGCACATCGCCATAACTTCCGCGTAAGAAAGGTACGAGTAGCTGACCTTTTAACAAAGGGTCCGGCGAATTCCACTGAATATCAAAAAAGTGCGCGTAGGGACTTTTGGTTCCCCACTGTAAGACATCCAGCCACCAGGGATTATCGTGACCCCCTACAGCCATGTGGTTACAGACGACATCCACAATCAACCCCATTTGGTACTTTCTCAGCTCGCTGACCAGTCGGCCGAGCGCGGCTTCACCGCCCAATTCCGGGTTGATGCACGAAGGGTCCACCATGTCATAGCCATGTAATGAGCCCGCTCTGGCCATTAAAATCGGCGAAGTGTATAGGTGGCTAATACCGAGTTGGTTAAAGTAACTAACTAGCGGTATGGCGGCATCCAAAGTGAATTCTCGATGGAATTGCAAACGCACTGTGGCACGTACTGCAGTCATAGCGATTTGCTCTCATTGCGGAGGAGTGACTAAAAAGTCCTTTGTCTCAAATATTGAAGATCTGTGTCTGTGGGTTGGCGAACCATCGCAGCGAAGCATCGTTCAGCTACTGCTTGGTATTTTTTTTCCCCCTGCGGACTATTTTTTCTCTGTACTTTTTCCTGGGCATGGTTTACCCCTACCGTTTTTCGCTTCCGTTGTTGCTGTGGATGCTAGTTCTCTAGCCGCCCTCCTCGAGCGTTATAAGGATACTTTGTGGCGGCAATAGGTCTTGTTCGTATTCGGGTGCTGGCAAGCCACAGCTAAATAGCACGCGCTTTTGTTCCCATGATGGGCGGGCTGCAACTCTAGCCTTTGAGAGATTCAAATAGATGCGCAAGACACTGCCGTCGCCCATTTGCCATGCCGCAGAAACCGCGCGGTCAGCCAGAATAATGACGCCGCGCGAGTGTGTACCGGGTAGGCGTGGTATTAGTTCAGTGCGACGTAATTGCAGCAAGCCATGGTAAAAATCCCACCAATCCTGATGTTCTGGAGCGCTGTGACTGGACTCATCAACAATGGAATTTAAAAAGGAACTAAAAGCGTTGGGGTCGGGTATTTGGTCGCGATCGGTGGCCTCGGCAAAGCTTGCGAATTCGGCAAATTCTTTGCGGCGACCCGCACAGACTGCTTGGGCTAGCTCTTCGTTGTGATCGGTAAAAAATAAAAACGGTTGTCTTGAACCCCATTCCTCACCCATAAACAACAAGGGGATCATGGGCGATAACAACACCAATGCTACAGCCGCCTTGAGCGCATCCGGATCTGCCAGCAATGCCAAACGCTCGCCGAAGGCGCGATTACCTACGTGATCGTGATTTTGCAAAAAGAGAACAAATGCGGTCGGTGGCAGGTGCGCGCTAGGTTCACCGCGCCTGTGCCCCCGTTGAGTATGTTCACCCTGAAAAATAAATCCGTCACTTAAACAGCGCGCTAATTTTGCCGTGGGCCATTGCGAAAAATTTGCGTAGTAACTTTCCGCTTCATTGGTGAGCAAGTGATGCAGTACGTTGTGACCGTCATCATTCCACTGGGCATTAAAGCCCTTGGCTAAGAGGCTTGCGCTGTTATCTTCATTTTCCAGGATAAGGTGAATATAACGGCTTGCGGGTACGGAATTGCGCACGCGTTCTGCCAGTTCGACTAAAAAATCTTTTTCCGCAATGGCGTGAACGGCATCCAAACGCAAACCATCAATACGGTAATCGAGGACCCACATAAGCGCATTTTCACAGAAAAAATCGCGCACCTGCTGCTGTCTGAAATCAATCGCCGCGCCCCAGGGCGTTTTAATATCCTCGCGGAAAAAAGCTTTGGCATATTGATTTAAATAATTACCGTCAGGGCCGAAATGGTTATAGACAACATCGAGAAAAACCATCAGTCCCAATGCGTGCGCGCTGTCGATTAAGCTTTTTAATTGCGCGGGCGTACCGTAAGAAGATTCAGGTGCGAATAATAAGACCCCGTCATAACCCCAATTTCGCGTGCCGGGAAACTCATGGATGGGCATTAACTCAATGGCGGTGATACCCAGCTTTACGAGTTGCGGCAGGTATTCTTCAACTTTAGCGAAGCCTCCCAATAAGCCAACATGAAGTTCATAAATAATCGCTTCATGCCAGGGCAGGCCCTGCCAGTTTGTGGTTTTCCAGGGGTAATCCTGATTAACCACACAGCTATGTCCATGCACATCGCTTATCTGTGCCCGTGCCGCGGGGTCAGGTATACATAGTTTGTCGTTAACGATGTAGGAATAGCTTGTTCCTGGCCCAGCTTCCAGGGTTGTATTAAACCAACCCTTGTCCATTTTTTTCAATGGAAAGGTTTTACCATTACCCAATTTAAGCGTTATTTTTTTCGCATCAGGTGCCCACAGCGAAAAGCGCGTGGTGCCGTCTTTGTTAGGGAATGCACCGTGTCCAGGATCTTGCTCGGGAGCGGTGCCATGGTGTTGTTTTGCGTGTTGCTCATTTGAAAAAGACATTTTGTTACATCTCCAATGTTGGAGTGAGAATTCAAGAAAGTTTCTGCGTGAGTCTTCCTTTGATCTCCGCAACTTTCTGCGCTACACCGGAGGTTGAATAACCGCCGTACGGAGTTGTTGATCGCTCGGCTCAGGTTCTGGAGTGGTTAGATTCTCCTGCAGATTTGAGCGTACTTGTGGCAAACAATTGGGATGGTTTTCGCTAATAAACTGAATCAATTTTTCGCGAATAAAACAGCGCAAATCCCAATTGGTCGATGAGTCGTTGGTGCTGACTAAAATCCGCAATTGCATCGCTTTATCGGTAGTTTCAGTCACTTGCAAGACACAGACTTTACCATCCCAAAGCCGGGGTGAAGCTTGGCAAAGCTTATTCAGTTCTTCGCGTAGCGGCGCCAGCGGCATGGCATAATCCACCCACAAAAATAAAGACCCAATCAGGTTGGATGTTTTGCGCGTCCAATTTTGAAATGGATTTTCAATAAAATATTGCAAGGGAACTATCAGGCGACGGTCGTCCCAAATGCGAATAACAATATAGGTACCGGTAATTTCTTCCACCCGGCCCCATTCATTTTCGACGATCACCACGTCATCTAAACTGATGGGTTGCGTAATCGCTATTTGTAAACCCGCGATAAGATTTCCGAGTACAGGCTTAGCCGCAAAGCCTACTGCCAAACCTGCCAGGCCTGCGGATGCGAGCAAGCTTGTACCAATTTGACGCGCATTGGGAAATGTCATTAGCATTGCCGCAATACCAAATAAAATGACAAAAAAGCACAATGTTTGGACTAGCACTTTGGTCTGCGTTTGAATGCGCCGCGCAGACAAATTGTCACTCATGGTAATCGGGTGCCGCTGTAAAATAACTTGCTGCCCCGCTTGCACTATGCGTAGCCCAAGCCAGGTTACGGCGAGGATAATGGCGAGGCTGGTCAGGTGCCGTGCGACCCCAATAAAAATAAAATCATCGGATGCCGAGCCCCACACAGCGCGTAACATTAACAAGGGAATCAATAAATGCAGCGGCTGTTTAATCAGTTCTAACAAGTCGTGCGTAAATGAAAAAGGGCTAGCCAAACGCGTTAATAATTTGGTTAGCCAAGGGGACGCTAGATAAAATATTAAAACGACTGCGGCAGCGCCCAGCAATAATTTCAATTCAGGAATATATTCTGTCCAATTAAAAACCATTGTTAAAATTTCCTGCGCTGCAGTATTTTTACTCGCTGCACCGTCTTGTTGTAGAGTTAGGAATGCCTTTATAGCATTCGCAATAAAATACCTCTGTATTCGAACGCACATAAAGGCTGATGATTTATTTCAGCGTAGCTAACGCCAATCATTAAGAATTCCAACACCAGTTATTAAGACTAAACCTATTTAAATAAGGTGTTTTGCAGTTGTTTAAAGCAGAAATGCATACAGAAAATTTGCTTTTGTTCTATATGCATTTAGGGCCATTTTGTGATTGGTTATGACAAAGGCAACTATGTCGCGCATTATTTTTTATGCGCTTTCTCTAATTCTTGCGCCATCATTAGATGATGTTCGAGCTTTGGCAAGTTTGCTGTAGCAAAACCGGCTAGTTCAACGTCTTTTGATACTGCTGCTCTGTTAAAAAGCTCGATAGCGTCTTTATGGTCCGCCACCTGGCTTCGCGCATAAGCGGCATTAAAGGATTCGCCGTCGCGTTGTTTTAAAATAAGTGCTTTAGCTTTTTTTGTTAGTTCGGCATCTGTGGCCACTTTAAGATTTTTTTGTTGTGCGATACTTTTTAACTTTTCGTTTGCCGCGGTGTGATCAGTAATCATGGTTTGGGCAAAACTTTTGATGTCGGCTGCCGTTGATTTTTGCAATGCTAATTTTGCTGCTTCTACTTCGGCAAGACCTTTTGCGGATGCCTCTTCAACAAAATCTTCTGCATCTATAGTGTCTTTAGCCATGGCCGGATAAGCTGCGCCAAAACCGATAAGAAATACGCTCGTTAATAAAATTTTAATCATTTTCATTTTGTGTACCTCATTTGCGTAGGATTACTCTAATCAAATTTCGGTGCGCTTTAAGCAATCACCTTGTGACAAGATTGAATAAACAGCGAATTATTTTCTGTGTGTTGGCGAACAAAAAAGTAAAGCGATTAAAATTCTGTTTTTCTTAAACAAAAATTTTAAAATAGATAGGCATTAAAAGTTTTTTTAATTTGTTGGTGCAGAAAAATAAAAATGGCATTATTTTTAACAAATAACGCCATGAGAGAACAAATATTAAGTCTATTAAATAGCAACTGAGCCTGCTATGTGGGCATGGGGATCATAATCAGTTATTGCAAAATCTTCGAATTTATAATCATAAATAGAAGCGGGTTTGCTTTTGATCAACAATTTTGGCAGCGCCCGTGGTGTGCGTGATAATTGTGTTTCAATTTGCTCTCTATGATTATTATAAATATGTAAGTCGCCAATACTAATAATAATTTCGTGGGCAATTAATCCGGTTTGCTCCGCCAGCATATGCGTTAATAACGCCAGAGATGCCGTGTTATAGGGAAGGCCCAGAAAACTGTCAGAGCTGCGAATATAAAGTTGCGCAGAAAGTTTGTTATTCGCCACATAAAATTGGTAGAGCAAATGACAGGGAGGCAAAGCCATTTTGCCATTGCGCACATTTTCCTGGGGGCTGACAGATTCGTCAGGAAGATATTCGACATTCCAACCGTGAAATAAAATTCTGCGGCTATTGGGATTGTTTTTTAGTGCGTTGACTATGTTATCGATTTGATTAATCGTGTCACCATTTTTAGTTGGCCATGCGGTCCATTGCTTACCGTACACTGGTCCCAAATCGCCAGTTTCAGTGGCCCATTCATTCCATATTTTCACACCATTCTCGTTTAACCATTGGACATTGGTGTCGCCGCGCAAAAACCAAATTAATTCATTGGCAATACTTTTGAAGTGCAGCTTCTTGGTGGTCAGCAAGGGGAAGCCATCTTGCAGGTTGTGCCTGAATTGACGACCAAAAACGGAGACAGTACCCGTGCCTGTTCTATCGCCTTTTTCCGAACCATTTTCTAAAATATCGTGTAATAGATCCAAATATTGCTTCATAAAGAGTGACTCAGTTACGGAATGTTCTGGCTGCGGTTAAAAAACGGAATAGACCCAAGCCAATTTGCAGCTGCGCAAATTGTGGCTTATTTTATCATTAAGTGCTTTTAGAAAGACATTGGCTCTTCTGTTCTGCAACCGTTATAGATACCATGGATTCAATTGTGTCGTTTTTATTAAAACGCTTCACAGAAGGAGTAGCGCTAGATTTGTATGAAATACAGTCAGGTTAATTATTGAGTGATTCAATTAATCGTTTAATTATCAAGGTGGGTGAATGAGACTTTCGTTAATTGTTGCTGCAGCACGAAAAAATGTTATTGGCCGCAACAATGAGTTGCCCTGGCACTTACCCCAGGATTTGAAATACTTTAAGTCTATGACCCTCGGAAAGCCCATCATCATGGGACGCAAAACCTTTGAGTCCATTGGTAAACCCTTGCCGGGCCGCACCAATGTTGTCATCACCCATCAGGATAATTGGCAGCACCCGGGCGTTTTGGTTGCCAACAGTATTGAAGAAGCCTTAGCCATTGGCCAACAATTTCATAGCGAACAGCATCAACTTGCCGACGAAATTATGGTAATTGGCGGGGCAGAAATTTATCGCCATACCTTACCTTTGGCCCATCGCGTTTATTTAACGCGCGTTAATATCACTATTCATGGTGATGCTTATTTCCCTGAATTGCCCAGCGCTGAGTGGAAGTTAATTTCAGAAACTCCCGGCGATGCAGATGCCAGTATCAGTCACAGCTTTTTGGTGTATGAAAGGTTGTAATAGATCGAAATGACAATGCTATCGGTGCTGGTCAATATTTCCCTGATATTAATCGGGTTTTCTATCCTCAGTGCAATCCTGTTGCTCTGCGTTTATTGGTTTGTATACAAAGCATTTGAAAAAACCTGGCTGTCGAAAGTGGCGTGCATGAGCGTGATGATTGGCATAGCGTGTATACAAATATTGCATATGCGCTACCTGCACAGCGAGACAAGTATATTTACGTCGGTGGAGTACAGGGCCTTACTGTGTATTGTGGCACCCAGTTTTTATTTATTTAGCCGCGAAATATTGCAGGTTAATCCTGCCGCTCAGTTGCGGTTGATCCTCCATTTTGTGCCCTTACTCTTTATACCTTTCATTAATTACAAGGTGGCTATTCCTCTAGCCTTCACCATAGGTACGGGTTATTCGCTTTGGCTAAGTATCCAGGTCTATCGGTTAAAGCTGCAACGACAATACTTTCTCTTAGAGTTTTTAACGCTTGCAGGTTTTACCATTATGGCTTTGTTGGTATTGGTGTCCGGGCTTTGCGCGGCTTTTATCGGTGAGCAGTTTTTTGTTATGGCTTACGCTAATTTGATTGGTATTACGCTGTTTGCCATTATTTATATCCAATTGCGCTTCCCTGAAATTACGCAAAAAACGGTAGATGCTGTGGTGGCAAGTTACGCGGCATCAACTCTGACGAAAATGGATTGTGAGCCGCTGGTGGTGCGGATTAAACTTTTGCTTGATGAACAAAAACTCTACCGTAATGAAGACCTAAGCCTTGCTCATTTAGCTGAGGATCTTGGCTTAAGCAGTCATCAAGTATCGGAATTGATTAATACCTGTTTTGGGATGGGATTCTCGCGGTTGATTCGCAATTATCGTGTGGAGGAAGCCAAGCGGCAGTTGATCGACGAGCCCAGGGCATCAGTGTTATCGATCGGCTTGGCCGTCGGGTTTAGTTCGCAATCCAATTTTTACACCGCTTTTCGTGACTTCACCGGTGAAACGCCAGGTCAGTTTCGCAAGCGTCAGGGAGTTTTGGAGCCTGGTTAGCTCGCTAATGGTTTCCTGAATTCCCTGCGACCTGCCGGGACCGTGATAAATCTCCCAAATGATCATTGTGTAACTTTTTAAGTTGTTGATTTTTAACGTAATAATATCCATCACACATTATCTGTTCCGAAAAGATAAAAGCAGAAGTTAAACCCTTTAAATATCCCCAGAATCTAACTTGTAAACAGCCACTAATGAAAGTGGCGTTCGAGAATAGGATACAAGGGGATAAATATGCTTAATTTTCATTTGGGAAATAACAGGAATTTTGATCTCACCGCTATTAATAGCCGTAAATTATTTCAACCTTTGCTAGGTGCTATAGGCTCTTCCTTATTAGCTCTCAGGAGCGCTCCTGAAATTTCAGATGCGGATAATGGCCAGCGCGAAAGTACGATCAAAAAACAAATGGGCGCTGAATGGCATTGCCTGAATGCGAATGTGCAAGGGCGTTTTGCAAACGAACCTGCGCTAACCGAACAAATTTTTTATCGCGGTACCATGGAAACAGTGGAGTGTTCTTTTTTTGGGAAAGTATTTGCCCAGCTTACGCGGTTGGTTGTTAATCCCCTGACTCCTTATGAAGGTAAAAATGTTCCGCTCGACGTGATCTTGTATCGTAAGGCAGGCTTGCCCGGCGTCTATTGGCAACGGACTTATTACCATGCTGGTCGTGCATCTTATACGGTGACCTCAGTAAAGGGGCAGGGTAACAATGGTCGTTTGACGGAATCTGTGGGTGCAGGATTTGGCATGGAGCTAAGTGTTGCTGCGGAGGAAGGCAGTTTAGTGTTTCGTAGTACTCGCTATATTTGGACGTTGGGAAAGTTTCGTGTGCCGCTGCCACATTTGCTCACTCCAGGGGAAACCAGGGTGACCCATCAAGATTTGGGCGATGGTAGTTTTCGCTTTACCATCAGCATGGATCATCTTTGTTTGGGCCGAACCTTTTATCAAACCGGCGTTTTTAGAGAGGTATAAGATGCAAACATTACTTGTGGTATTCGCGGTACAAGGTCTGCTCGGCGCCTTCGATACTATTTATCATCACGAACTTACGGAGCGGTTACCGTGGCGAGCCACTGCCGCTAAAGAATTAAAACTACATGGGATAAGAAATTTTTTTTACTGCATTATATTTTTGTCCTTAGCCTGGTTTGCGTGGAATGGTTTTTTCGCCTGGCTATTTGCGCTTATGTTACTGGTAGAGGTGATCATTACCCTGATGGATTTTGTCGAAGAAGACAGATCGCGGAAGTTGCCTGCATCAGAGCGGATTACTCACACCATTTTGGCTCTTAACTACGGCATCATTCTCGCATTACTCGCGCCCATTTTATGGCAATGGTCGCAGCAACCTACGGGATTTGTTGCCATGCACTTTGGCCTTTTATCCTGGGTTATGACGCTCTATGCGGCCGGTGTATTGGTGTGGGGCTGCCGCGATTTGTTACGTGGCTTATCCTGGGCAAAAAAAGCCGGATCAAAGAAAAATAATACAGAAAAACTGTCACTTAATATCGACGCACTACATAAACCCAATCAACACATTTTGGTAACGGGTGGTACAGGTTTTATTGGAAAACCCTTGTGCCAGGCCTTGATTGATCAGGGGCATCAAGTCACTATTCTGACGCGCTCCATAGCAAACGCCGCCGGTTTATTGCAGGGCCGCGTGACCTTCGTGGAGTCTCTCGATTTAATTAACGACAGTGAGTGTTTTGACATCATTATTAATTTAGCGGGCGAATCAATTAGCCAGCGTTGGTCCACCAAAGCGAAAATCAACATGCGCCAAAGCAGAACTAAAACAACGGGAGCATTAATTGCATTGATTGGGCGATTAACACGTAAACCGGCGGTGTTTATCAGCGGTTCGGCAATCGGAATTTACGGCACAGACGGCGAAAAATCTTTTACAGAGGATACGCCGCCTGCAAATGATTTGCTTGGTGCATATCCCAGAGAAATATGTGAAGAATGGGAAACGGTGGCTAAAAAAGCGGAAAAGTTTTCAGTGCGAACTTGCTTGTTGCGTACTGGAGTTGTGTTAGAAATGGATGATGGTGCCTTAGCGCAAATGCTGTTTCCCTTTGATTTTGGTTTGGGAGGCCCTATGGGTAGCGGCAAGCAATGGTTTTCGTGGATACACCGCGATGATCTCATCAGACTTATTGTGCATATCATCAATAACGACCATCTTCACGGGGCCATTAATGCCACAGCACCTGAGCCCGTAACCAATAAGCTTTTCAGTAAAGCCTTGGGACGTGCAATGGGGCGGCCAGCCATTATTCCGCTGCCCGCCTTTCAGGTAAAACTATTGTTTGGAAAAATGGGCGAAACTTTATTGTTGGCAGGGCAAAAAGTATTGCCACAAAAAGCAGTCGCTAGCGGTTTTACTTTCAATTTTCCAATGTTAGAACCTGCGTTACAAAAAATATTTATGAAGTGAATCCTCGTATTTTTTGTGACGAGTGATTTTAATTTTTCACTATCACCAATTGCACCGTGCCCACCTTAAATCCAAACTTGGTTAAGGTGGATTCATTTAATAAGGTTTTTTCATTCACCAGCCACATCCAGTCATTCACCTTAACATTAATGGTGGATTCGTTATATTTTACTTTTAAAACATAATTCAAATTAAATGCATTGCCGGAGGTTTGCCCTGCACCGGTACCCACCACATCACCTGCCGTTGCGAAGAAAATGTCTGGATTATTTTTGCTCGGCATTAGCTTCCAGGTGCGATATTGAACTTCGCCATCGTCAAACATAAATTTTTCTTCCAGTGTTCCCTGACCGTTTTCCCAGTAGGCTTTAATCGTCGCGTTAAAATAACGAATGACTTTATTGGAACGATTTTTTACCACGCCATGTGCGGTTAAATTGCCATTAAAAAATTCTTTCGTGATCAGTTTCGGTGAATTATTGCTGTATTCATTGATGTTAACGCTAGAGCAAGCGCTGAGTGTTAATAGCATGCTGAGTGCTGCGGCGAGGGTGAGTTTCATAATAATGCCTTATCTAGATAAGTGGCGGAACCGGGAGATGGGCTTGATACGTAAGCTGGTTGGAAATAGTTTAGGCGAGGGTGGATTATATTTCGAAGGGATTACTCAGTTGATGTTTTGATTTGATTCTTAATCTGCTTTAAACATCCGCTGACCGTCATCAAAGTCAGTCGGTAAAGGTGGTGTCTAATAAAAAAATGTGGAGTAACTGCACAGTGAATCACTACGCAGTTACTCCAAGTCGGGCATTTAACAAATGATATTAATTAGCTGGAACCAGACGCCACCGTGAACTCCACCAACCCGGTTGGATAGCACTAGTTTGTAAAACATTACCTTCAATATTGATGTACTGATCGGGCTTCCAACGATTTTTAATTCTGAATTGATCCGTGCTGCCCGCAACGGCTTCCAATATCCATTGGGCGCTCCACCAGCCATCACCCGCAGTGCTGGAGGCCAGCTTGCCACTTTCAATATTCAATACCTGAGTTGGCTTGAGGCGATTTTTAATTTTGTAATAACTGCCATCGGCAGTGCGTTCAAAAACCCAGTGTCCGCTAGCGAGGCTGGTCGCAATGCTGCTTGATTCCAGCGTGCCGCGTTCAATATTGAGTGACTGCTCAGGCATCCATAGATTTTGAATGCGATAGTTGCCGCTACCCAAAATCACTTTTTCAATGTGAAAAGAATTCAAATTAAAACCTGCTGCTTTAAACGCGAGGGCGATATTTTGTTTGCCCGTTTTTAGCGCGACACTGTGCTTTACCGTGGTCCAGTTTTGCCAACCGCCAGTTGCCGGGATGCTGACACTGCCAAATACCGGCGTTCCACCTTGTGCTTCCAGTTGAATTGTTCCGCCACCATTAGGGCTGGCAACTCTATAGGAAAATTCATAGTTGCCATCGCTGGGCACGGTGATGCTATAGGCAAGCCATTCCCCTGCAGCTGTCCAACCTACATTGAAACCTCCGCCCGTATCGGTGGTTGCTTGGATGTCGACATTATCACTGCGATAAGCACCGCCCTGGTTGCCGGTGCTGGTGTCGCTAAAGCCAAGGTAATCTTCGGCTTGTAAGGTGATGGGTAAGCTGCTGTCATTCTGGTAGGGAACTGTGTGGATTCTTCTTGCTGCCATGGTGGCCATTCTCTCGCGCCACACCCGAGCCATGTCCTGCCCCTCGGGGGTGCCAAGAATATTGCCTTCGTTGTCGCGGATCAGCGGTGAAGAATAATAAGCTAAATCGTTGCCACACATAGCGGTAGCACGTCCTTGACGAACGCTGTAACCGTAGTTGTAGCCAGTATCGCCCGCTTCTTTACAATGCATGCCGCCAACGTTGTGGCCAACTTCATGGCGCCAGGCATTTGGCCAGGGTATGCCAACAACCTGGGTGTCAGAATCACCGCCCACACCGGCCCAACCTGCTGCCTCGCCTTCGACGCCGGTGGGCATTTGTTGCATCGCAATGAGATCTGGTGCAAGGCGGGCTATATCATCTTTAAACCAGACTTTTACCTCGTTCAATACATTGATCGGCCGCCAAATAATGCCGGGGTTATGAGCTACCTGGCCAACGCCGACCAAGCGCAAATAAACCCCCTGAATATTGCTATTTTTAAGTGCGGTATTGACGGTAGCTACCTGCATTTCCGCATAGGCATTAATATTTCCTGCCGCTGCTGCTGCGACATCAGAAAAGCCCATAAAAACGTCGATTACATAATTTCCTGCGGCATCTTTTTCGCTGTCGGCTAAAGCTGCAGGTATAAAGGCGGCTACTGGTGTGGAGATGTTTAGTCGAGCGCTGTTGGTGGCTGGTTTTAGGAGTGAGTCTGGTTCCTTTGGTTTTTCAACTTTTTTCCAAACATGACCTTCGCTGCCTTTACTATCAACTTGAAAATGACCATCACTGGTTTCAGCTAAACCGCGCATCTCTTCTTTTTGAGTGTCGAGTGTAATAATCAAATTATTGTAATTTTCAAGGTCCGCTTGTAATGGGTCGTGAATTTTTGCGGTGACAATTACAATGTTGCCTTTCATTGTGCGCGATACAACGGTATAGGAAAAACGTTTACCATTATCAAATTTAATTTCGTCGCGATCATGAGTTTTAAATTTTACATATTCTTGATGATTTGCCGGGGTTTGCGCGAATGTTGCAGCGCTGCACAGCAGGGCTGCGCTAAAGAGCACTTGGTTGAAGATTGGAAGAACAATTTTTTTTATCATGACTATGTTCCTATCGGGTTACCGGAAATATGCCTGGGCTTAACACTATTGATAGTGCGCGCCTATGCTCGTGCTAACTATTTATTGCTACACACAGCTTTGAGATATTGCGGTAAGTTTCAATGCTTGGTGGCAGATATAAATTGGTTAGTGGGCCAGCAGTAAATGCTTTTGCAGATGTTTAAACACCCCGATTTACGTTTTTACCGATAGTGGCTGGATGGACTTTTTTTGTGTAGGTGTCATTGCAATTCCGTATCTGTTCCAGTTTTTTTAAAAGAGTGGCACATAGGGGATTTTATGTGTGGTATGTCACAGGGCGGTTACACATTGCATCACTAAATGTGAGATATGCTGATTTTTCTTCTCAATAATTGCTTGAAGAATAATTTTTTAAAAGGATAGCTGTAGAGTTGAAGAAACGATTTGATATTGAAGCCTTGTAGCCGTTGTTAGGTGAAGTGTGGTGTAAGTGCGGGTCGAACTTGTAGCAGGAATGAAATGATTATTTATAAAGTCGTAGTAGATAATTTGAAAAATAAAAAATTATGGAAATAAAAAGGCGGTTATCAATTTCTTTTTTTGATGGGAAGAGGCGAGTGTTGAAAATGCGCGCCTTGCGGCGCGCTATCTTGTTACTAATGCGAACGTGTTTAAGCAGGTTTCAGAAAATGTATTACTCAAGCTTGCTCAAATCTCTAACCGCACCCTTATCAGCACTGGTCGCTAGCATGGCGTAGGCTTTCAGTGATGCCGAAACTTTACGCGGGCGCACTTCTGTCGGCTTCCAAGCTGCAGCACCTTTGGCGTTTTCCGCCACACGACGAGCATCCAGTTCGGCAAGGGTCAGGACTACATCAATGCTGCGGTTGGGGATATTAATCCGAATAATATCCCCGTTCCGCACCAGCCCAATGGCACCGCCGGCGGCGGCTTCGGGCGATACATGGCCAATGGACAAGCCAGACGTGCCGCCAGAAAAACGTCCATCGGTCAGCAAGGCGCAGGCTTGACCCAAGCCTTGAGATTTTAGGTAGCTGGTTGGGTACAGCATTTCTTGCATGCCAGGGCCGCCTTTAGGTCCTTCATAACGAATCACCACCACTTCGCCAGCTTTTACTTTGTCTTCCAGAATATGTTTAACCGCTTGGTCCTGACTTTCCACTACATGTGCCGGGCCTTCAAAAATCCAGCAGCTTTCATCGACGCCGGAGGTTTTTACCACGCAACCGTCGATAGCGATATTGCCTTTGAGAACCGCTAAGCCACCTTCCTGACTGTAGGCATGCTCAACGGAGCGAATGCAGCCTTCGGCGCGGTCGATATCCAATGTGGGCCAGCGGGTGGCTTGACTAAAGGCGGTCTGGGTCGGGATTCCCGCAGGTCCGGCTTTGTAAAACGTTTTAACTTCTGCTGAGTCGGTAACCGTGATATCCCATTTATCCAAACCTTCCTGGAAGGTTTTGCTGTGCACCGTAGGCAGCTGATTATGTAAGAGCCCACCGCGATTCAGCTCTGCCAAAATACTCATAACTCCGCCGGCGCGGTGCACATCTTCCATATGGTATTTGGGCGAGTTGGGCGCAACTTTGCACAGTTGCGGAACCCTGCGACTTAAACGGTCGATATCCAGCATGGTGAAAGGTACTTCGCCTTCTTGTGCCGCCGCCAGCAAATGCAAAATGGTATTGGTTGAACCGCCCATGGCTATGTCCAGCGTCATGGCATTTTCAAAGGCAGCAAAGGAGGCGATAGAGCGCGGCAACACGCTTTCATCATCTTCTTCGTAATAACGTTTGGTGATCTCGACAATGCGGCGTCCGGCTTCAAGGAATAATTCTTCGCGGTCCGCGTGTGTTGCGAGCAATGAACCATTGCCAGGTAACGCCAGGCCTAAGGCTTCGGTTAAGCAATTCATTGAGTTAGCAGTGAACATGCCGGAGCAGGAGCCGCAAGTAGGGCATGCAGAGCGCTCGTAAGCTGCTACTTTTTCATCGCTCGCGGTTTTATCTGTGCCGATCAAAATGGCATCCACCAAATCCAGCTTATGCTCGGAAAGCTTGGTTTTGCCGGCTTCCATTGGGCCGCCTGAGACAAAAATAACCGGCACATTCAAGCGCATCGCAGCCATCAACATCCCGGGGGTAATTTTGTCGCAGTTGGAAATACACACGATTGCATCCGCGCAGTGGGCATTCACCATATATTCCACCGAGTCCGCAATAATGTCGCGGGACGGCAAACTATAGAGCATACCGTCGTGACCCATAGCAATGCCGTCATCCACGGCAATGGTATTAAACTCTTTTGCCACGCCGCCAGCGCGTTCAATTTCCCGCGCAACCAATTGCCCCAAATCTTTTAAATGCACATGGCCCGGCACGAATTGCGTGAAAGAATTGGCAATGGCAATGATCGGCTTTTCAAAATCACCATCCTTCATGCCGGTAGCACGCCATAAGGCGCGAGCACCAGCCATATTGCGGCCGGCAGTGGTGGTTCTGGAACGGTAAACAGGCATAGGGACCTCTACTGTGTAGCGCGAAGATAACGCACGTGGAAATTGGGATAGTGAAATCAGTTGGTTATGGTAGCAGAAAAAAGCGGCTTACTTAATCTGCAATTATGTGCGGGCTCTGCTGGCTAAATCCTGCGATTAATTGGGCTACTCTGCTTGCTAGATTTTGCGATTACGTAGGGGCGCCGCTTGCTGCGCCCTTGCACGGTTACCGAGAGGGCGCAGCAAGCGGTGCCCCTACAGCGCGTCAAAAATGTCGGGGGTGCCTGCCTTCGGGCATTGGTTGTTCAGCGGCAGGAAGGGCGATTTCAAACAAATCATGCGACGATTTTTTAAGTCGAGAGTGTTGATGTCCTCACGAAAATACTGATTAAAAATAGCCATGAATTTTCCATTGGCCTGTATTTTTTCCATACCACTTTTGAAGCGCTCGGCTAATCTTGGATATTTTTTGGCGATGTAAAAATAAATCGGGTAGTCGTAATGAATTAAGATATTTTTATCGATGGCCAGGGTGCTTATTTGATTTACATATTCACGATAAGTCGATACGGCTTCATTCGCCCCCAAGGCTAGACAATCAAATCGTTTGAGTGCAAGCATAGTCAGCAACCCTTCAAAGGTAGGTGCCATAACGACATTGATATTATTAAAAGCATATATATCTATGTCTTCCCAGGTATGACCTTGACCTAAACGTATTTTGTTAAGCGAGCTAGCATCGGTGATTTTATCAAAGGGTATTTTAGTCGATGAATTAATTAAGCAAACTCGATAACCTAATAATCCGCGTAACAGATCGACGGGAATGGGAATGACATGGGTCGAGTCCCTCACTGTGCCAGGGGAAGCCCAGGTGAGATTGATTTGATCGCCTTGTTTAATCAGTATAGAAATGCGTTTTCCGCCCGGATCATTTTCATAGGGTTGGATTTTATAATCACCGAATTCTGCTTTTGTTTCCTCCAGAATAGTTTTAATTAATTCATAGATGTAGGCATGGCGGGCATCTAATGCACCGCGATTAATATATTTGATAACCATCGGATCTGCCGCTAAGGCACCAGCACTTGTTAGCGCGAGTATGCACAGCGGTAGTAACCACCAGCGCTGAATTTTAATCGGCAATGAATGTGGCATAAAACGCCCCAAGTCAGCATCGTAAAAAAAGAATCTTAGCATCCCCAATAAAATTATCGTAGGGGCGCCGCTTGCTGCGCCTATCGTGTAATGTCGGAGTAAGTTGCGTTATCGAGTCGTGAAAAAAGGGCGCGGCAAGCGGCGCCCCTACAATTTAGGTTAACTCTTTTACGAAAATTTTTGAATTCCGTTGATAGTTGTAAAGCTCTTGTTTTGCGATGGGCAAATCTTCCAACTTTCCTTGCACAAATCCTTGCTCAATAAACCAGTGCGCTGTTTGTGTCGTCAGTAAAAATAATTGTTTAATATTTTTTTTACGCGCTTGCCCTTCCATTTGTTCTAAGAGTGCTGCGGCTCTGCCACCGTTGCGATAGTCGGGGTGCGTTGCTACACAGGAAAGCTCAGCCATATCGCCATAGTTATAGAGCGCCGCGCACGCGATGATCATGCCGTCTTTTTCCATAACATGAAATTTATTAATTTCAGTTTCTAATACGTCACGCGAGCGACGCACCAAAATGCCTTCTTCTTCGAGTGGCCTGATTAATTCTAAAATTCCCGCCACATCATCGATAGTGGCGGTCCGCAATTGTTCGTATTGGCCCGAGTAGATCATGGTGCCCAAGCCATCGCGCGTGAACAATTCGGTTAATAGCGCACCGTCGGTAGTGTAATTGACAAGCTGGGCGCGTTGGACACCCTGAAGACAACTCAAGTAGCAAGCGCTCAATGCCTGTTGTAAATCCAAACTCATCTGTGGGCCGTTATTGTTGAGGTAGTCTTTGCATTCAGGCAGCGAGAGTTGGCGAATTAAATTCCCATCCGCATCGGCTACTCCGTCGCCATCAATAAAGGCGAGTAATTTGTCGGCTTTGAGTGCCCCCGCAACGTGGGTAGCGACATCGCTAAAGGAGAGATTAAAAATTTCTCCGGTAGGTGAGTAAGCCAGTGGCGAGAGCAACACCACGGCGCCGGAATCCAGAGCAGTTTGCAAGGATTTAATATTCACTTTGCGTACTTTACCCGCGTGTTGTAAATCCACGCCGTCAATCACTCCATGGGGCATGGCCACCACAAAGTTACCGCTAATGACCTGCATATCGGCATCGTGCATGGGCGAGTTGGGTAAGCTGGTGGAAAGCGCCGCCTCTACGGTCGTGCGCGCTTCGCCAATGGCTTGAATAACCAGACGCAAACTTTCGCTATCAGTAATCCTTAAGTTTTTATAGAAGTGGCTGAAGGTATCTGCGACTTGCAATCTTTCGTCAATTTGCGGGCGTGCGCCATGGACAAGAACCAGTCTCACATCCAGGCTACAGAGCAATGCAATGTCATGCACTATGTTGTGAAAATTTGCGTGGGTAATCGCCTCACCCGGCAACATCACCACGAAGGTTCTGTCACTGTGTTTGTTGATATAGGGCGTCGAATGACGAAACCACTTAACGTAATCTTGAGATTTAGTAGGCACGGTAGTTCTCTTGTGAAATTTTTATAAGCTTAACGCGTATTAGCAATAAACAAAACTTTTCACGTTGCGGCTTAGCTTGGCCTTAAGCATCAATATGTAGAAGACGATGGATAAGGATCCTGAATGTTTGATCTTCGCGCCCGTCCAAAGTATCCACAGTCGCTCAACCAGTAAGTCCGAGTGCGCCGTGGACCATAAAGCCATACCAGGAATGATGGGCATGACTGGGAGCGTGACTGCCGGGATAGGTATTGCTGGGGGTGTTGGCGCACAGAGTTATAAAAGATAACCAATCAGAATGCGTCTTCGACTCAAATTGGGTTTGGGCTGTTGTGCGTGTTGCGCATTAAGCGTCATATCTTTATAGGGTTCTACCTCACTGGAAAATAACAATGAAAGCCACAAAATGGATATTACCCTTAGTCTCCCTGTTAGCTTATGGCCCCATGCAAGCATTCGCTATACCTTTATTGGGTTCAAAATTGGCGAGCTTCGCAGTATTGGGTGCGTCAACAGTCACTAATGTGCCCACCAGTAAGGTGGTGGGAAATGTCGGTGTCTGGTCGAGTGGAGGCGCAAATGCTGTCACTGGCTTTAATTCCAGCCCAGGCGTAGCCGTTGCGGATGCCCAAGTAACCGCTGGAAAACTTCACGCAGGTACTGACATTGCGCATTTGGCACAAAGCCAGCTTATAGATTCAATCACTAGTTTGGGGTTTATGGGCACTGGCATTACCTTGGCCAATCCAGATCTAAGTGGTCTCACTCTAGCGCCCGGCGTTTATACAGTTCATGCAGGAACCAGCAATTTGTCGACATTGTTCGGCGCGCTGACACTCGACGGTAAGGGAAATGCCAATGCAGCTTGGGTGTTTCAAATGGATAGCACTTTAATCACGTCGCCTGGTTCAAAAGTTAACGTGATTAATACCGGCTCCAAGGCTGGCGTGTTTTGGGATGTACGCAGCTCCGCTACCTTGGATACTGGCACTTCGTTTGAAGGAAATATTTTAGCCTTGACAAGCATCACCCTGAATAACGGTGCGAGCATTGGCTGTGGCAGAGCCTTGGCAAGTACTGGTGCGGTGACAATGAATATGAACAGCATAGGCGCTGACTGTGATACCAGAGCTTCAGGTGGCGATAGCTTCGGTGGTGGGATTATAGTTCCGGAGAAAGGTGGGAAGCCAGGTACTTTGCCGTTTGCTTCAGTTCCAGAGCCTAATACGTTTATGCTTTTTGGTTTGGGTTTAATGGGTTTGGTTGCCTGTCGACGCACGTCTTTTCGTCTGCGTTCATCGAAACAAGCCGCACAATTAATTCTAGGCTAGTAGCTTAAGAAAAAACCATAAAAATTATGCGGCTGTTACAGAATTGATTTTGTAATAGCCGCGTTAGTTTATGGTCACTGCAATCGAGATATCCCTAAGAGTTTTCGTACACAAAAATAATACCCTTTAGTCTGGATTGCATTGCAATGTTGCAATAAATATTGCATATCAATATCTGTGCTCGCGACATAGCCTCAGGTTACACCTTACACGAATGCCAGATCTTATTTACAGTGAAATAGCTTTTTTTAATTTATTGCTTTCCTCCGCTGCCAATATCATCTCCACCGCTAACAAAGCTTGCTGCGGTTTAAATTTCAATTCTGCTTTACCAAAAATCGCATCGGCAGTGTTGCGATAAAACATTTCATAACAGCCGCGTTCGCTCGATATTTTTTCGCGGTTGCTGGTGCCAGCAAGATGGCTGCGTAGAATCCCGTAATTATCTTCATCGTGTTGCGCCCAGTTTTTTTCATAAGGCTTTACGCCTTTCATCAATTGCTGCTCTTGCACATCCTGACCAAATTTTAAAAATGATCCCATGTCACCGTGAATGCTTACCGTTGCACCTTTTTCACTAACAAAAGTATTGGAGCGTAAGAGCACGCGCATATCGGCGTAGTGAAAGCACACATTAAAATAATCCGTAGCGCCATCGGCACGGCGCAGGCTGCGCATATCGGCGTTTACAGCGTGTGGGCGGCCAAGTAAACATAACATGGAATCCACCATGTGAATCCCTAAATCAAACCAGGTGCCAGCGCCAGGTAAATTATTTTCTTTCCAGGCTTTGTGAGTGATGTTGGTTCTGTAGCGGTCGTAGTGCCATTCTATTTCCACTACCCGGCCCAGCTGACTTTGATCCAGTATTTTTTGTACGGTCAGGTGATCTGTTTCCAAACGTTTGTTGTGAAATACGCTCAATATTTTTTGTTGCTGCTGCGCGAGAGCAATAAGTTCATGACCTTGATTGAGATCGAGAATAAAGGGCTTTTCAGTCACAACATGTTTTCCGGCAAGCAATGCGGCTTTAGTCATGCTGTAGTGAAATTCGTTGGGAGTGTTAACCACAATCAAATCAATTTCAGGGTTGTGAATCAGTTCTTCAAATGATTTTGCGATGCATACATTGGGGTAGTCGACCAGCGCACTATTATCTGAACGCTGCAAAATAGTGTGCAAATTAAGTTGCGATTCCGCACTGATAAGTGGAGCGTGGAAAACTTTACCGGACATGCCGTAGGAACAGATTGCTGCATTTAACATGGTGTGTTCTTCATGGTTTAATCTATTTAATTTCTCGAGGTAGGTTGGGCTGAGGAACGAAGCCCAACATTTCTATAATTACGCAAAAATATATTTAAATAGAGTGAGTCGAAAAATAAAAATAATTTTCGAATTATGGTTTATGTTGCTGCCTGGGCATGTTGGGCTTCGTTCCTCAGCCTGCGTGGCCCGGCCCAACCTACGCTTCAAAATTTTTTATGAGTCAAAACAAAATTTTTGAATGAGTTTTTGTACGATTTCCACTGCCGGTTCGATTTGATCGATGCTAATAAACTCATCCGGTTGATGAGCTTGATTGATGGAGCCGGGCCCGAGCACCACGGTTTGCATACCGAGTTGCTGCAAAAATGGCGCTTCAGTGGCAAAGGCTACGCTGTCAGATTTATTTCCTGTTAATTGCTCACAGACTTTAACCAGTTCAGATTCTGCAGGCTCATTGAAAGGTTCTATACCTTCAAACAGCGAGGAAAAAACAATATCAGTACCGCTGGTTTCGGCGAGCGGTGTTAAACGGCGCTGAATTGCCTCGCGCAATTCCGCATTATCCATCCCTGGCAATAATCGCAAATCAAAATGTAATTCGCATTCACCGCAAATGCGATTGGCGCCGTCACCGCCGTGAATGCAGCCTAAATTTAATGTGGGAGTTTGTACCGCAAAATTGGGGTTGCGATATTTTAGTTGTAATTCGCTGCGCAAACTCATTAATTCATTCATAACTTGTGTCATGGTTTCCAGAGCATTTTTTCCCAAGGCTGGATTAGACGAATGCCCGCTCTGGCCACGCACGCGAATCATTTCCATCATGATGCCTTTGTGCATCCGAATCGGTATCAATTCCGTTGGTTCACCGATAACCGCATAGCGCGCTTTCGGTGTGCCAGAAGCAGCGAGGGCGCGTGCACCGCTCATGCTGCTTTCTTCATCAGCGGTGGCGAGAATAATGAGTGGATGCTTGAAGGATTTCTCTAAAAAGGGTTTTACTGCTTCTAAAATCACCGGAAAGAACCCTTTCATGTCGGTCGCGCCCAAGCCGTAAAACTTGCCGTCTTTTTCGCTAAGTTTAAAGGGGTCGCTCTGCCAGCGGTTGGCATCATAAGGTACTGTATCGCTGTGGCCAGCTAATACTAAGCCGCCGTCACCGCTGCCCAGTGTGGCAATTAAATTTGCTTTGCCGGTTTGTGCCAGAGGCGTGATCTGCGTGTTAAAACCTAAGTCACTAAACCAGCTTGCCAGCAATTCAATCACCGGCAGATTGGGCATATCCCAACTGGGTACGGCGCAGCTTACTGATGGAATGGCAACCAGTTGCGTGAGTTGGGTTTGGTAGTTTTTCAGAGAATAGGTCATTGGTGTCAACTTCCAGAATAGATGTTTGTGACGATCACCTATCAGATTCAAAAATGCAAGTAGAACAAGGTTAATCGCCTAAGCTAGACTGATGTCATTAGATAAAAAATCAGGAACCACCTTTCATGGCGCAAATTCTCGACCGAGTATTGGATTTACGTAGTTTAATTACCGATTTAGTGGCCGATGGCAGGCTTGAGCAAACCGACGCCAATATGTTGCTGGGTTCTTCGCGAACGCGCGAGCAAGCAATGCTGCATCCCCTCAGTTATATCGCCACGCAAAACTTTGATGACAAGTCACGCCCGGGGAAAATACTGGACGATGCCGTGTTAACTGAATGGTTAGCAGACAAGGCAAAGTTACCGCTCGTGCATATCGACCCCATGAAAATCAATGTGACCAAAGTGACTGAGGTAATGGGTTACGCCTTCGCCAAACGCCATGGCATTTTGTGTGTGCAGGTTACCGCAGACGATGTTCATATCGCTTGTCTGCAACCGTTTTTGGGCGGTTGGGAGCCGCAGCTGGAACATGTGGCCAGGCGCAAGGTGAAACGTGTGTTTGCCAGCCCCACCGATGTTGAACGTTACATGGTGGAGTTTTACACGCTGGCACGTTCAGTGACCGGTGCCAGCGGCGGTGCCTCGGCCTCGGCAGTGACCAACTTTGAGCAATTAGTAGAGCTGGGTACGGCCACTGACCCGGATGCCAATGACCAACACATTGTTAAAATTGTGGATTGGTTACTGCAATATGCCTATGACCAGCGCGCCAGTGATATTCATATTGAACCGCGCAGAGAAGTGGGTCGTATCCGCTTTCGCATTGATGGTGTATTGCATTACGTTTATGAATTGCCGGCGAATGTGTCTACCGCGGTGACCAGTCGCTTTAAAGTATTGGCGCGCATGGATATTTCCGAGCGGCGCAAACCGCAAGATGGCCGCATAAAAACGCGGCGCAACGATGGCACTGAAGTCGAGTTGCGGATGTCCTCTTTGCCCACCGCTTTTGGTGAAAAGATGGTGATGCGTATTTTTGATCCTGAAGTCTTGCTGCGCAGTTTTACCGATTTAGGTTTGGTGGGTGAAGATTACAATCGCTGGCGAACAATGCTGGATCGCCCCAATGGTATTGTGTTGGTAACGGGTCCTACGGGATCAGGTAAAACCACCACGCTTTATTCATCCTTGCGGCAGATTGCCACCTCTGAAGTTAACGTCAGTACGATTGAAGATCCCATTGAAATGGTCGAAGAAGCCTTCAACCAAACTCAGGTGCATCACAAGATCGGGTTGGATTTTGCAGCGGGAATTCGCAGCTTAATGCGGCAAGATCCCGACATCATCATGGTGGGTGAAATTCGCGATTTGGAAACTGCGCAGATGGCAGTGCAGGCAGCGCTCACTGGCCATTTGGTTATCTCCACGGTGCATACCAACGATGCGCCTTCAACGGTTGCACGTTTATTGGATTTGGGTATTCCTTCCTATCTCATTAATGCGACCATGCTGGGAGTTATGGCGCAGCGTTTAGTGCGTACGCTCTGCTCGCACTGCAAGGAAGAGGGCCAAATCAGTGCGGATGACTGGCAACAATTAGTAGCGCCCTGGAAGGTAAATGTTCCGGCGAAAATTTATCGTCCTGTGGGCTGTTTGGAATGCCGCAATACCGGTTACCTGGGTCGTCAGGGTTTGTACGAAATTTTGATATTGTCGGAAACCTTAAAAGAAAAAGTTACCAGCGATTGCAATTTGATGGAGTTGCGTCGCCAAGCCATGAAGGAAGGTATGCGCACATTGCGCTTGTCAGGTGCGCAAAAGGTTGCGGCGGGTTTAACGACAGTGGAAGAAGTGATGCGGGTGGCGCCGCCGCCGGAAAAAGCGTAACAGGTGTTAACAAAAGCCTGGCAAATTTCTGGGCCTTTGCTTTTAGGTAGAAGCTCGATAAGCCGCTCTAAATTCTCAATAGTCGACCTTGATTCGAGACGCGTTATTAAGTTTCGAAATTAATGCGTTTATATAGTTCATTTATGATTAAAGTTCACACAGCTTTAAACTCGAAGGAAGTGCAGGACGTGGCTGATTGATTCAATCAAAAATGGCTCGCAGGTTTTGCGATCACCACTAAGTCGAAAAATACATTGGCACCAGCGCCAGATTGTTTACAGAGAAATTTTTCAGCAAACTCCAAAGATAAAGCCTGGGTAATAGATACCACTTTTATTGCTACGCGTCAGGGCTGGTTGTTTCTTGCAGTAGTTCTGGATTTGTTTTCACGCAACATTATCGGCGGGTCGATGAGCGATAAGAGCAATGCCGCTGCGAAAATTTTTTTCAGCGCATGAAAAAACAGAATGGACTGATGATAAAGACTATGTGTGTGACCCCATTGATTTGTGAGATGTTTGCTATGCACACCTAGCTATTGTCCCGATTTAAATACACAGTTTTGGGTTCGTGTGAAAGTATTTGCCTATGAAAAAAGTCACATAAAAATGGGTATTTTTCACATCGACATTCTCAATTCATCCAGTTTAATCTTATAGCGCCAATTGTTTGGCTTAGTCTGAAAATTATTTCAGCGATTTCATAGTAAACCTTAGGAAAATTTCTCTACCTTATTGATATGACAAAAGGAGTTTTATCATGGCATTTTCATATAGCATTAACGGTGTGTTTGATGTTGATCAGCGTTGGGATGAACTTCCCGGCAATGGAAGTAACTATTGCGTTCCAGCGGCAATAACTAATTGGATGTATTACTACGCTGCACACGGTAAGCCAAGTGCTATCGCTTTCCCCAGAACAGTTCCACATAACATTCCCCTGAATATCTCGGCGATGGGCGGTTACATGGATACAGACGCTAGTGACGGCACTTATTTCAGCGATGCAGTTGATGGATTGTGTGACTGGTTGGATGATCACAATATTCCTGCATTTGTTTACTATCGTCGTGCAACCAACAACCAAAATATCACTTATGTCAGTTTGCGTAACAAGTTGCAGCTGGGGGCCAATATAGTCGTTTGGCGAGGCCGTTACAAAAAAGACGGCGACGAGTTTGAGCGCATTGGTGGTCACGCAATGACGTTGGTTGAATTAAGGCGAACTGATGACAACGTCATCACCATGGGTGTCCACAATCCGAATAATGATGGAGATATTAGTTCACAAGCAGCCACGCATTTGCAAGAAGAGGTGGTTACCGAAAAACAACGCAATATTGAAGGCGACCATGTGACTATTCTCCGCTGGGGAGCAGGTAGTGTTAATCCTCCTTATCTTTGCATTGACGGCTGGATTGCAATACTGCCTTTATTTGCAGTGAGCAATGTAACCGCCGGTTCACTTACACTTTATTTGTCAAATTTCGAAACAGATAAAATCAATCGCAAAGATTTTCCCTTACCTTTTCAAGGTGAAATTGCAGATCTGATATTAAACCCATCAGATTTATTTGCTTCTGTCATCGCAAAAAATTCTGGGGAAGTGTGGACGCTAGATTTAAGTGAAGGTAGTTGGAGCAAAATAGCAGGAATCACCAATGCACGATTCATTACTTATGGCGGCGTTAATCAGCAGTTATTTGTGTTGCAGGGGAGCGAATTATTTGCTTTTGATGAAAGCAGTAAACAAGTCGGTCATATTCCCGTTAATGATGATATAGATGCGCTTTCTTTTGATCATGAACATAATCACCTGATAGCTTTGTCAGCCAAAAGCAAATCATTAATTGCTTTCTCAACTAAATTAACGCTTCTGGAAAAAAAATCACTACCTGAAATTTCGGGTTCAGGGCGCTTTAATTTATCCGTGGGTAGCCGTGACAATACAGCAACCATTTCACGCGAAGGCTCATCGCAAGTTATGCGAGTTTCATTGGCGACAAAGAGCTCTGCAAAAATTGCGAATGTTGATGTGCGGTCAAGACAAACTACTGGTGCTATTCACGCTGCCGCTAAAGGCCGCTTATTTCTTAATGAAGCTGGAAAAATTGCAACTTTTGAAGGTGATGGTAAACGCAAGGCGAGCTCTATTCTCGATGGCTTAGCGTGTGGCTCATTTTTAAAAGTAGCTCGTAGCAGTTACCCACAAGACGACAAATCAACAAAAAATAACGCTTGGCGCAATTAGGTAGAAGGCTTGTAATAATTAAAAGAGCCTGTAGTGATTTATTTTTACTTTTTTTAAATTAAAAAACACTCTCTAAAAGCCCAGCGCATTAAATGCGCTGGGCTTTTTATATTTAAATTTTCAATCCTGATTAAGGTATCGGGCAAGACCCTGCACAAGCACTGGTATTCATTTGGCTAATACCAATTAAAGTCACATCACTGGGGCGAACATCACAGTTTTGGGTATCAAACTCGACTCCCAGGGCCGTAGAGCTACCACTGCCTTTTACAACACCTTTATAAACCTGACAAATCTTGGTTTTAGAGGTGGAATCGTTGTTAATCGTTAAGTTGCGAATGACGGCGACATCACCAAAATTTGTATTGATGCCAACAATGGTTGTCACGTTATGCGCAATAACATTGTTGAGAACAATTTTACGTGGCCCACCATTATTGGTGCAGTCACCGCAGGTACGTGCCACTTTTCCGGCATCGCCGATGAAGAAGTTACTGATATGCAATTCGCCGCGACCATTGAATTGGAAGGTTTTATCCGCCCCTTTGTAAGCTGCGCCACAAGTTACATTCATAGTGGTACCGACCGGGCCAAGTGCCGTAGCGGCATCTTCACCTGTATCTTCCCACCATACGTGGTCCAAATTGCAATTACCTAAACAATGAATACCGTCAGCCGCAAGTGGGCCAATAATAACGTTTCTAATGGTGCCGCCGTCTTGTACATCAAATACCGCTGGCTGGCCTTCTGATTGGCTACCCCCGGAAAGATTGTAGCGTTTGTTACCGCCGTCAAAGGTTTCGCCAGCAGCTATTACCCGGGTCGCTGTGAACTGGACTGTTTCAGAAGGAACAGGCATTTCACATCCGGGATAAAAACCGAGATTCGAATTAACAGATGTGCTCGATGAAGTCGCCGTTGAAGATTTACTGGAGGATCTGGCAATAGAAGCCGCTGAAGATTTAATGCTAGAAGATGTTACAACTGAGGAAATCGACGAGGCATTTTTCGATGAGGCTTTGCTGGTAGGAGCACCCGACGGTACTGAGCATTCATTGACGCCGCCGGATACGCGTCCGCCAAACGTGGCCTCCGAGCACACAAAGCTGCCAGACAATAGCTTGAATCGAAACACATCGGCCCGCCCAAATGCGACATTGGTCGCAGTAGCTACCGAGCAAGTTTTACCTTCGTTGCAAATTGTGGTGTAACCACTGGGTCGATTTGCAGCAAAAGCACTGCAAGTTATCAGTGTTGCGGTCAAGCCAAATAAGAGATGTTTGATTTTCATTATAGTTACCTGTTAAAGGATGAGCAGTTATTAGCAGTCGTTTGTTGCCACCCCTTAATTTTGCTATGTAGTCATTTAGGGATTACTGCGCAACGCGAAGAAACAAAAATGCATCAGTGTTTAGCTAAAACAAGTTTGTTTTCCTATTTAAGTGTAACGCATTACATTTTTGCTGGATATTTAAAGCGGTGCCATCTTTAACGGGTTGCGCAAAAGGTCACACTTTCGAAGAATTGTTTAAACATTGGCAAGTTTTTTGTAAAGAACAACATATTCGCTTTAGAGTTGGTGACAGAAAGGAATTGGAATGTCGCATAAAAAACGTAGGGTTTTTAATATCTCCAAACTTGTTGGCAGAAGGCTGCAATCACTCAATTGCTGGCTACACTTCACATAATCTTCGTATAGTCCTGCTCACTATGGGGTTTATATGGAACAAAATAATTGTGTCGAGGAGAGTTACATGGAGGCTTTATGGGTTTTTTCTGACGGTCCTTGCTACTTTTTAGTACCTGAAGCGAAGATGCTAGTTGATGAGTCAGGGCAACTGTTGCCTTTTGCAACGGAATATATTGTTACGATTCACTCCCCTGAAGATTTTTGCAAACATCTTGACCGCGCTAAAATTGCCATATTAGTGGCGGAAGATAAAATATTTAATGTCGATTTTTTAGCAATTATTCCGCAAACTTTCCCCAAGCTAGTCATTATCTGTGATGAATCACCGGCTTCTGTACGACAACAGCTTAATGCACTTCAACCCGACGGATATTTATTTGGTGCTGTTAGCGCGCAGGATTTTTTTGCAGCAGCGAAAAAAGCGTTTAGCGATAAAATGGCGATCATTCAAATTCAAGAAGAATTGCAAAAGTTCACCAATATCGCCTTTACTGCAATGAGTTCTGCATCAGAGATGGGTGTAGTTGCACTGTTTGCGGAGCGAGCGCAAACCGTCATGACGATTTCGCGTCTGGCGCAACTAGCCTTGAATTGTTTTAAAGATTTAAATGTTGAAGGCGTTGTGCAATTTTCATTTGATGAGCAAACGACGATTTATCCTGACCCTGCTCCAACCGCCTACAAACAATTATTGAGTGGTGCGCGTACGGCGGATGCTCGTATTATTTCGCACGGACGTTTTCTGGTGTTTAGCTTCACCCATGTACAGTTATTAATTACTGATGCCCCCTGTGATGATGTCGATCGCTATGGTCGGTTACGCGATATTATTGCACCTATAGCTGCCATTACGGAGGCGCGCCTAAAAACTCTCAGGGTCAATCTGTTATTGAAGGAGCAGCAAGATAATGCCCGCACTGTGATGATGTTGTTGGATATGGCATCCAGAGATAATCGTAAGTCAGTGCGAAATATAATGACGGAGTTGTCTTTGTGTTTGCGTGAAATGGCAATGGGTTTGGAGCTTAGTTTAGCGCAAGAAAATGCGTTGATGGGCTTGTCTGAAGGTGCACTTGAATCATTGGAAAGCTTGAATGAAGCCACTAGCGCAGTAGAAGAACATTTTCATAGTTTGTTGGAAAATTTAGATACAGCGACTAATTTGTTGCATGTTGCTGAAATTGCGGAAATTAAACCACATCAAGACAGCAATGTAGAATTGTTTTAACATTTAACAATCAATTCCTATTTATGATTTTATATTTCTATTCTTCTTTTTCTTCTTCAATTTTTTCCAGGCTTAGTCCGCCAAAGTTAGATGCTGCAACTTTGGGTAAATCAGCTGATTCAACCGTGTTGGTAGCCAATTTTATCCGCAGGCGCAGATTGTTGGGTGAATCAGCATTTGCTATAGCATCGTCAAAACTTATTTTCTTACTCATAAACAATTTAAAAATCGCTGTATCAAACGTTTGCATGCCGATAGTTTCAGATTTTTCCATAATTTCTTTAATTTCGGTAAGGCGGCTTTTTAAAATCAATTCCTGAATCGTTTTAGTGCCCAGCAATACTTCAATGGCAGCGCAGCGTTTGCCCTCAATGGTTGGCAGTAAACGTTGTGATATAAATGCGCGCAAATTTTGTGAAAGTCCTAATAAAAGTTGTGCTCGCCGCTCTTCGGGGAACATATTGATGATGCGTTCGAGGGCCTGATTGGCATTGTTTGCGTGTAATGTAGAAATGGCTAAATGTCCCGTTTCGGCAAACTCCAACGCATGCTCCATGGTTTCCCTATCGCGAATTTCTCCAATAAGAATAACGTCGGGGGCCTGGCGCAAAGTGTTTTTTAATGCGGCTTTATAGCTGCGTGTATCAACACCAACCTCGCGTTGATTGATAACACTTTTTTTATGTTTATGAACGAATTCTACGGGATCTTCGATGGTAATAATGTGCCCGCCACTGGAGCTGTTGCGATGATCAATTAAAGCCGCCAAAGAAGTGGATTTTCCCGAGCCTGTACCGCCTACAAATAACACCAAGCCACGTTTGCTCATCACCACATCTTTGAGAATGTCGGGCAAACCAAGATCGTCAAACTGGGGAATGTTGGTGTTAATGTTGCGGGCTACTATGGATATTTCATTTCTCTGCTTAAAAATATTAATTCTGAATCGCCCTACACCGTGAATGGAAATAGCGAGATTCATTTCCAGTTCGTGGGCAAAAATTGAGCGCTGTTCTTCATCCATAATTTCATTGGCAATTTTTTCAATGTCACCTGGTTTAAACACTTCTTGTGCCAGCGGCTTTAACACTCCTTGAAATTTTGCACAGGGCGGTGCGCCAGTGCTCAAATATAAATCCGAGCCATCTTTTTTGGCCAAAATATTTAAGTATTGATCAATCGGCGTTGCCATCGGGTATCTGCTCTGTTACAAAAAATGGTCTTCAGAGTATAGATAGCAAATCAGGAATTGTTTGAAGAAATAAAAGGCGTGACTAAGCTGCCATACGAGTCGACGGTCGCCTACAGAGCCTCTCTAATTGATTCAATAGCCTTACATAAAAAACCCGGCAAGATGCCGGGTTTTTTATGTTTAAAACAATGTAGATGTTGCCAGTCGTTGCCTATTTGGCCATCTGACTATTGCCTATCAAAGTTATATCCATTACGCGAACGTCACAATTTTGAGTATCAAACTCAATTCCTATATTCGCGGAACTACCGTTGCCTTTTACAACGCCTTTGTAAGTATCGCAAACCTTGGTCTTGGAGGTAGAGCTGTTATTAATGGTTAGGTTGCGAATCACCGCCACATCATCAAACCCGGAATTGGTATTAATACCAACTACTGTGGAAACATTGTGGGTAATAACGTTATTGAGAACAATTTTACGTGGCCCACCATTGTTGGTGCAGTCACCACAGCTACGGGCAAGTTTCCCCGCGTCGCCGACGTAGAAATTACTGATATGCAATTCACCGCGACCGTTAAATTGGAAGGTTTTATCCGCCCCTTTGTAAGCTGCGCCACAAGTGACATTCATAATGGTGCCTTTTGGGCCCAGTGCAGTGGCAGCATCTTCACCCGTGTCTTCCCACCATACGTGGTCCAAATTGCAATTGCCTAGGCAATGAATACCGTCAGCCGCAAGTGGGCCAATAATAACGTTTTTAATACTGCCGCCGTCCTGTACATCAAATACCGCTGGTTGACCTTCTTTCTGGCTGCCACCGGAAAGATTGTAACGTTTGTTGCCGCCGTCAAAGGTTTCACCAGACGCTACTACATAGGTTTTTGGCAAAGTTACGGTTTCTGAAGGATTAGGCATTTCACAACCTGGATAAAAGCCGAGATTGGAATTGATCGATGAGCGCGATGAAGTAGCCGTTGATTTAACGGAAGACCTAGAGGAGCTCGAAGATTTAATGGAAGAATTTGTAACAGAAGTGACGCTTTTAGATGATGACTTGCTGGTGTTGGTGCCGGATGGCACTGAGCATTCATTAACGCCGCCAGGTGTACGTGCGCCAAAAGTGGCTTCGGAGCAGATGAAGCTACCGGATAGTACCTTGTACTGGAACACGTCAGCTCGTCCAAATGCTACATTTGTTGCAGTCGCTACCGAGCAACTTTTTCCGTCTTTACAGATAGTAATGTAACCATCCGGTCGGTTTTTTGCTGCAAAAGCACTGCAGGTCAGGAGTGTTGCGGTTAAGCCAAATAAAAGATGTTTGATTTTCATTATGTTTACCTATCGAAATGGGCAGTTATGAGAAGTGTTGCCGGGGACACCATCCCTTAATTTATGATTATTTAGGGATTACTACGCAACGCCAGGAAGCAAAAATGAGTAGTTGCACTCAATAGATTTTGTTTCTTCACTGGCAGTGTAACGCATTACATTGCGGCGGAATATTTAAACCGGCGCCATCTTGAGCGTGTTGCGCAAAAGGTCACAGTTTTAAAGGTGTTTTTGTATAATTTCCACCTAAAAAGATGATTTTCGTGCCGTTCTGATGAGTATTTTGTGGAGAGTCTATTGCTGAAGAAGAGCGTTTTGCGGTTTGTCAAAATAATTAGATGGTTCAATGATTTTTTATGTAACGGTTACGCAAAGTTAATTGGCTCAGATTAGAGCATTGTTAGTAGCTGCAGTTCATAACTGCGAGATTGCGACTGGGCTATGACCCAGCTGGTACTTACTTAAGGTCAGTAATCATCAAGAGAGGAAGTTTCTTAAGGAAACACCATTCGGCCATGACCCATTGTTTGAAATTACAGGACCAATTTAGTACCTGCAAAAACCATCATGGCTGCTAATGCCGGGCGCATATATTTTTCCGCTGCGCGATTGGCAAGATGGCTGCCAATATAAATGCCGGGCAGTGAACCTATTAATAAATTTAGCAACAAGCCCCAGTCCACATTGCCAAAACTTGCGTGCCCCAGGCCAGCTACCAGTGTTAGAGGCACTGCATGGGCAATTTCAGTTCCCACTAGTTTTACGGTGGGTAGTAATGGGTATAACAAAAATAAAACAACTGTGCCAAGTGCGCCTGCGCCAATTGACGTTAGGGTTACCACTGCGCCTAGTATGAGCCCGATTACCACGGTAGCAATGTCTTGTTGTGAAGGCGTCATGCGTGTAACCCACACATTATTCCGGTGGCTGTAATCCATGATTTTTTGTTTGAATATTATGGCTACCGCCGTAAATAGCATGGCCCAGCCGAGCGACTTTTTAATCACTTTATTGACTGTTTCCGTATCCAAACCACTGGAATGTAACAGCCACAGCGTTAGCAAGGCGGCGGGTACACTGCCGCAGGCTAGAAACACGGTGATTCGCCAATTGATATTACTTTTTTTATGATGAACGTGAATGCCGCCCATTTTAGTGATGGCGGCGTAAAGTAAATCTGTACCCACAGCATTGCTTGGAGAGACACCAAAAGCTAACAGAATAGGCGTCATTAGTGAGCCGCCACCCACACCGGTAAGGCCTACAACAAATCCAACAAATAGGCCAGCCACTACAAATGCGTATTGAAAATCCATGAATTATTCCTGAGCAAAGGGGCGTTCTAAATTAAAGGGAGCAGTAAATTAAACACCTCGCCGCAAACAGCGAGCTATATTTTTGTGGCAAGTTACCCCCTCATTAGCGATTAAAATTCGTTATTCGTAAATGGGTGCGCAGCCTAACAGTATAAAAGCATGTTTAAAAGTGACAGAAAGTTTGGTGCATATAGCCAAATATTTTTTGCTATGTTAATGGCAAATTTTGTTTATTTTATGTAAGGCAGGTTAACAATTAATCATAAGGACTGTGTTAGCAGGTCATTATGATTAGGTGGTCTATTGGATCCGAGTGAGAGAGGAGTCTTATTAGCTTAAGCTCACCATCCTCGCGGAAGGGAGGATGGTGACTTTAGTGGCAACCAATAACCAGTCAAAGAATCGAAAAAAGTGCCTTAAGCAAATATTGTTCGAGTCAGAAACATTGTGTTATTTGCTTTTATGCTGATGGTCCTTCGGCATAGCACCCACAATAAAGTTAAAGTGACCGCTAAGAATGTGTCCGCCCTTATCCTTAGCAGACCAATTCACGGTGTAATGGCCGTCATTCAGGGAAGTTAGCGGGAACTTATGCGTGTCCACTAATTTATTGTTGACTGTGAAATTAACATCACCGCCTTTGGCGTCGGTGAGCGTTAATTTCGTCAATGTCACTGGGTGCTCGAAGCTAAGGGCCAGCTCAGTAGGTGCGGTAATTAAATGGACATTATTCGCTGGAGATGTTTCTTTTATTTTGACATGGGCTAATGCTGTGCCTGAAAAGCATAGAAGTAGCAATGATGATATCAATGTAAAGCGTGTGAGTGCGGTGGTCATTATTATGTTCATAAATGTTTACCTGTAAAAGAAAAATAGAAAAAGAAAAAACAAACTAAAGAAAATACATTTTGGTTAAAAGCTTACTGTTAAATAATTAATCTAAAACCATGCATGGAGCCCTACAACTAACTCCATATCGCTCACAACATCTCCCGTGCCTTTGTCAAAATCGGCGGTATTGCCGAATTTCTTTTGCCATTGAATACCTACGTAGGGTGCGAACTCGCGCTGAATTTCATAGCGCAGACGCAATCCTGTTTTAGCGTCGGATAAACCTGAGCCGGTAGCGGTTTCAGTGTCGTTTTGACCATAGAAATTAATTTCTATGGTGGGTGTCAGTATTAAGCGCTGCGTCAATAACAATTCATAGTCGACCGAAAAGCGTGCGGCGGTATGGCCAGAGTCGCTAACAAACAAGGCGGCATCCAGATCGAAAAAATAGGGGGCTAGGCCTCGTACGCCCAGTACTCCCCAAGTGCGATCAGGTGTTGGTTTCAGGTCGTGACGCGCACCCATTTGGAGGTCCCAAAAAGGGTTTAATGCGCGACTATATAAAACTTGTATCTCCGCATCTTCAGTGTTGCTATCGCGTCGTTCGACATCTGTTTTTAACCAAAGTTTATGGAAGTCTTTACCGACCCAGGCTTGTGCTTCCAGTGCGGAGCCGTTGTGCTCGCTTACTTCAAGCTGATTCAGCATTAGATGTGTTAGCAGTGGGTCACTGTTTTCATGGCTAAAACAGTTTGCACTCAATAGCGCTATTGGAAGCAGCAACATTTTCAATTGGATTTTCATGTTCATTCCTCTACCACATAAACTGTGCGCATCATGCCCAGCATGTGAAACAGAAGATGACAATGATAGGCCCAATGCCCTTTGGCATCAGCCGTGAGCAAATAACTTATTTTTGCACCTGGTTGCACTATGACGGTGTGTTTGCGTGGGATGTAGTCAGGGTCACCAGTTTCGAGTTCACTCCACATGCCGTGGAGGTGAATCGGGTGCGTCATCATGGTGTCATTGACAAGGATGATGCGAACTCGCTCTCCGTAGCGCAATTGCAAGGGCGCTGCGTCCATAAAATTAACGCCATTGATTGACCACATATAGCGCCGCATATTGCCGGTGAGATGCAATTCAATTTCACGTGAGGGTTCGCGCTTGTCGCGAGTCGGGTGATGGCCACGAAGATCTGCGTAAGTAAGAACGCGACGGCCATACAGTTGTTGGTGATTTCGTAGGCCTACGCCGGGGTCTGTTAACCCGCTGCGCGGCGCGTCTGCGCGATTGTCGACGTGAGGACCAAATTCACTTTTGGGGTGGGTGACTTGGTTCTGGCTGCCAAAATTACTGCCGAAGCCGGCTTTTGCGAGCTGAGTTGCAGGATGGGCGGGAGCCGTACCTATCATCGTGCTCATGCCGTGATCGCTGTGATCCGTAGCCCCAATGTTGTTCATATTGTGACCGCTGTGATCTATGGCCCCCATTTTGCTCATGTCGTGATTGCTGTGGTCCATAGCGCCCATGTTGCTCATGTCGTGACTGCTATGATCCGTAGCTTCCATTTTTTTGATCTCATGGTTGCTATGATCAACGGTCTCAATCTTAATTTTTTCCTGAGTGCCTGCCGTTTCATGGCCGCTATGATCTGAACCCGACATAGTCATGCCCATTTCAAGATGCCCCAAGTTAGGTGCGGGGTCCATAGCGGGTATATCGGCGCGCAAGCTGGCATTGGTGGTCAGTGTGCCGCGTGCATAACCCGTTCGATCAATGCTTTGCGCAAACAGTGTATAAGCGCGGTCAGCTTCCGGCTCCACAATAACATCGTAAGTTTCGGCCACGGCAATGCGAAACTCATCGACCTTAACGGGCTGAATATTTTGCCCATCCGCGGCCACGACGGTCATTTTCAAGCCTGGTATGTGCACATCAAAAATACTCATGGCGGCGCCGTTGATAATACGTAGCCGCACTTTTTCACCAGGTTTGAATAGCCCAAGCCAACCCTCGTCTGGTGTAACCCCGTTCATTAGGTAGGTGTAGGTATAACCCGTTACGTCGGAGACGTCAGTATCACTCATGCGCATCTGGTTCCACATGCTGCGCTCACTCCAGGTTCTAGCAATACCTTTAGTTTTGATATCGCGCCACAAATCGCCCGCGGTTCTTTCGCGAAAGTTGTAGTAGTGGCTCATTTTTTTAAGTTTGCCTTGAATGTGCTCCGGTGTTTCGTCGGTCCAGTCAGATAGCAGTATCAACATTTCGCGATCATAAGCTACGGGGTCCGGTTCTTTGGGCTCGATAATGATTGCACCCAAAAGTCCCGTCTGCTCCTGGAGCCCGGAATGGCTGTGGTACCAATAGGTGCCATTTTGCTGTACATCGAACTGATACTCGTAAGTCTCACCGGGTTTAATTCCCGCAAAATCAAAGCCCGGCGAGCCATCCATAGTCGAGGGTAGAACAATGCCATGCCAGTGGATGGAGCTGTCGTGTTGTAAATTATTAGTCACGCGCAAGGTGACTCGTTCGCCTTCTTTCCAGCGCAAGATGGGTGCGGGCAGGCTGCCGTTAACAGTGGTTGCTATGCGCTCTGCGCCGGTAAAATTAACTTTTTGGTAGCCGATTTGTAAATCAAACTGATTACCACGCAGGGTGACGGGCCCATGAGTAGGCGATGAGGTTGCCCATAATTGTTTAGGAAATGGCAGGGCGGTTAAGGCAACTAATGAAGACGCTCCTAAAACAAAGCGGCGTCGATTGAGCAAATCTGGACAAGTAGTTTTCATAGATGTTATGCCCTATGCGATATTTAGATCAAAAATTATAAATAACGGAGAGCAGGTGGCTCTCGTTAATACCTGAAATTACAGCTAGGCCCCAAACTTTGGACGTAGCTGTCCTGTATTAGCGAGAAATGGGTGGGCGATAAAGCGATGAAATTAGCCTTAATGGTCGCGCGGCGATAGTGAAGTAATTGGTGGCTAAACTTAATACGAAAGGCAATAAAAAAAAGCTGTGTTCCAGGCTTGCCAAGGAACAGCTTCCTAAAAAACAATGCCCCATTGTTTTGCAGCAGTCGATTTTTTTGTCGTCGCTCATTGTGGAGTGATTCATTCCCATCATTGAGTGATCCATGTCCTGCATTGAAGGTGACGACGTTTGATTTTCCAATTGGCGAGACATAGTTAGCGCTACTATTGATTGGCTTATAAAAACCAATAATAGCAGCGCAACAATGAATTTTTTGTAGCCAATTAACCGCATTATGAATCCGTAGTTAAGGTATGTTGTGTGGCAAATTTTAAGATTGCATAGCTTAATTCAAGATAGTTCTGCTCGTCTAGCTTTTAACCCTCAAGCTGAATTCTGCACCGGCATAATCCATTTTTGAATTGGGCCCAGCCTCGACAAACATTTATTTTTTCAATTTGTGCGATCGCAAAAATAAACCCAGAATACCAAAAGCTAATAGCGCCAAAGATGAAGGCTCGGGAACGTTTGCTTCTTTTCGGGTTGATACTGTTAATTTGGTAATGCGTGCTAACAACCCGCCTTGAGTCTGCTTGTCATTTAAAAGGCTGTCGATGTTGTAAGTTGCTAGCCCCGGAATATCGTCCCAATTTGAATATTCTTCTCCAGTATCTTTCCATGTGAAATTTTGTGTAAGCTCTGTGCCAGTTAAAACCGGCATTATCGCATCGAGAAAAGAGACAGTGCCGCCCTGATAACTTCTTAAGTCACCATTCACCGCTAAATTAGCATCGCTCACACCAAAATATTCCTGGGTAAAATCATGCAGGCCAGTGGAAAAATTAGGGTCGCCAATATTTAATGCTTCCCAGCTATTGGTTGGAGTAAACCCTGCTGGAATGCTAGACATATCCAATGTTTTTCCATCGACCTTAAAAGTTAACCCTAACCAATTATTGGTTTCGCTCGTGCGCCATTGCCCAATGCTGCTTTGATTGGCAGGAGCCAGGTCTGTGTCATACCAAAAGCTACCTTTAAAATCTTTTCCTACAATGTCTGCGCTGAAACAATCATTAAAAAACGGACTAACGTCTCCATTATCCCACGCGCTCATAACATAGCCTTTAAAGGTTCCGTCAATAATGACTGAATGTGTGCTCAACGATGTGAATGCAGCGAGGAGAGATGTTAAGCCACATAAAATTTGCTTTTTATTCATAATGATTTCTCCGCTTGAGTTGGATCGTGATGTGAATGTTTACGTACATTCGCTAGCATAATTCAATTAGCTCGGGTTCGTATAGCGCATACTAGCGACAATTTAAAGCCATTGAGTCGCACTTATTATCTGTACGTTACTTAACGTACAGATAATTGTCATTAAGAATGATGTGCGTAAGAAAATAATGTGAAATGCAATTAATTTTTTACTAAAAATATGTATGAAAATTGTTGTAGGAAAAGTTTTGTATAAGTGAAGCCACCGATAATCCACATTGAAAAGCAATCTAAAAATACACTAGCAAAATATATAAAGCTTAGCGTTAATAACGGCAAAATATTAGGTTATTGCAGAGTGCGTTGGCGCACTGTTTCATCCTTTAGTCATAGTTAACCTGATGTAAATTCTTGCAGGCTCGCATGTTGTAAGCCATTAATGATGAAGTTCTGTGAATGAAACTTGTTTTGAGCAACGGGTTTTGAAGTTCAATAGAGTAAATGTACTGTAAAGTGGAGATAAAATTATGAGCATATTAGGTGATATTTTTAGAAAAATTTTTCCGGCGTCCCATGCTAGCGTTGCGCCCGGTGAAACCGCAGTATCATCTAAAGCACCTCCAGTTCCAGGGGGCCCAACTACGCCACCGGTAACTAACGCTGTGAATAATTCAATAACGCAAGTCGACGTTGCGGCCATTTTAAATGATTTGGCAAAAAAATCCTCACAAACTTATAACTGGCGTGAGTCAATTGTTGACTTGCTGAAATTACTGCGGCTCGATAGCAGCTTGCAGTCACGGAAGGATTTGGCACGCGAGCTTGGCTACAACGGTGATACTAATGATTCGGCATCTATGAATATTTGGTTACATAGGCAAGTGATGAATAAACTTGCGGCGAATGGTGGTAAAGTGCCCAATGACTTAAAAGATTAAACTTTATAAAACATCTGTCATTGCATTCGAGTGCTTAAAACGAGCGCTATTGACAAAAACCCAAGAGAAAAATCATGCGCTGGAAAGACGGAAGACAGAGTAATAATATTCAAGACATGCGTAGCGCTGCTGGACCAGCCATGGGTGGAATATCCATACTGTTTCGGATAATACCTTTTCTATTTCGTTCGAAAATGGGGCGGGTATTATTGGTTGTTGGTGTAATAGGATATTTCGTTGCGCGAATGATGGGCATTGATTTGCTACAACTTGCTTCCCCTACGCCTGGCTCCGAAACGCAACAGGCTGCTAACCAGCCCAGCGCTCAAGATCAGGAGCTGGTAAGTTTTGTGTCGGTGGTGTTAGCCAGTACTGAAGATACCTGGAAGGTTATGTTTAATAATATGGGAAGCAATTATGAAGAGCCGGTCCTGGTATTATTTCGCAATAGTGTGAATTCCGCATGCGGATTTGCACAGGCAGCCATGGGGCCGTTCTATTGCCCAGGTGATCATAAATTGTATATTGATTTATCATTTTATGAAGATATGAAAAATAAGCTGGGTGCCCCAGGTGATTTTGCACAAGCTTATGTTATTGCCCATGAGGTTGGTCACCATGTGCAAACACTTTTAGGTATTTCAGAAAAAATAAATCACGCACAACAGAATTTATCAGAAGTTGAAGCAAATCGTGTATCAGTAAAATTTGAATTACAGGCAGATTGTTTCGCTGGAATTTGGGGTCGTCATACCGAGCAGAAAGCATTAATTGAATCCGGTGATTTGGAAGAAGCATTGAATGCTGCAGCAGCTATAGGCGATGACAAGTTGCAACAGCAATCACGTGGCGTGGTGCGGCCAGAAAATTTTACCCACGGCACGTCCAAGCAACGCGTAGAATGGTTTAAACGAGGTTTTGAAAAAGGCCGCATTGAAGATTGTAATACGTTTGAACAATCATAAAAAACATTCCGGCCTTTAAGATAGCGGCTCTACAGTGAAGAGCCACTATCTACAAATAGTTGTTAACAAACAGTTTCAAACCCCGCACTATCCTATCTTTATTAATTCACAATAGTTGCTTCTCCCGCGTGGCGTTTTCTCGTAAGCTAAACGCAGGAGACCACTTATGAATACATCAGCACCAAACGACATTAATTTATTATCTTTTTTTGAATGCGATGCTGGTGCACTTGTGCCAGTTATGCTAACCCCGTCCGCAATTCGTTTTTGGCAACAGTTCGAAGTAAATCGTCAAGCACAACAGTTGCCGGAGCTGAAAAGTTTGTTGCTCGGCGAAATAGAACCCAGCCTGGTTGAGTCGCAATTAGCGCGGGCGTTTGTCGCGAGTGAATTTATTGCCAAAACCTGCGCAATTCATCCATCATTTTTAATTGAGTTACTGCAAGGCGGCCAACTGTTTGAGCGTTTGGGAGATGATGCTTTTAATGCTTTTATTACGACGATTAATGCATGCGCCAGTGAAGCTGCGCTAGATAAAGCTCTGCGTGAATTCCGCAATAAAAGTATGATTCGGATTATGTGGCGCGACCTGAATCGCTCGGCAGCTATGGTCGAAACTACCAGTGAATTGTCACTGTTTGCGGATACTGTTATTCAAGCTACTGCACTTTATCATTATCGCGAATTAGAAAAATTGTATGGCACACCTATAGGTAAAGACTCGGGCTTGGCGCAACCTTTTATGGTGCTCGGCATGGGTAAGTTGGGAGCGGGTGAGCTGAATGTGTCATCGGATATCGATTTGATTTTTACCTTTCCCGAAAGCGGTGATACCGGCTCAACAGCAGACACAATAGATTCTTCAAAAATAAGTAGTGCGCAGATATCTCGCAGTATCAGCAACCAGGAATTTTTCATTAAGCTCGGCCAAAAACTGATTAAAAGTCTCGATACGGTTACTGCGGATGGTTTTGTATTTCGCGTGGATATGCGGTTGCGGCCTTATGGGCAGAGTGGTTCCCTGGCGTTGAGTTTTGCCGGTATGGAAGACTATTACCAAAACCAGGGCCGCGATTGGGAACGTTATGCCATGATCAAGGCGCGCACTGTAGCTGCAGTGGGTGGCGATACGGATTATGTAAAGCATATACGGGGACAATTACGCACCTTGCTGCAACCTTTCACTTATCGTCAATACATTGATTTCAGCGCGATAGAATCCTTGCGTGAAATGAAAGGCTTGATCGCGCGGCAAGTGCAACGCAAAGGCATGAGTCTGGATGTAAAGCTCGGTGAGGGCGGCATTCGCGAAGTGGAATTCGTGGTGCAGGTGTTTCAGTTGATTCGCGGTGGGCGCGACGCACGTTTGCGAAAGCGTAAAGTTGTTAAATTATTGCCGTTGCTGGAGCAGGAAGGTTATCTACCAGCAGGTGCAGGTTCAACCTTGTTGTCCGCGTATGAATTTTTGCGCAATACCGAACATGCTTTACAGGGTTATCAGGATCGACAAACGCAAGCTTTGCCAACCGACGAAGTTGGCCAATTACGGTTGGCCTGGGTTATGGGCTTTCCTGATTGGAATGCCTTCGCAGCAGAGCTTGGCGAACATCGCCAGCGTGTCAATAGTGAGTTCCGTGCGGTAATAGCTGCGCCCGATAATAGCGAGGTTCTCAATAATAAAGCCTTGGTTGTTTGGCAAAGTGTTTGGGAGGTAAGTTCGCTGTTGCAAAAAGCCAGCGCCGAAGATATCCAGAATTTGCTTGTGGGTCAGCCGATTAAAGATCCCGAGGTATTACTGGATAGCTTGCAGCAACTGCGGGCCAACCGCGCCGTTACGAATATGCAAGCCAGTAGCCGTACGCGTTTGGATGCATTTATTCCGCGGGTCTTGTTGGCCTTGGCCACCCAGGCACAAACTGACGAAGTCGCTCACAGCGAGTTGGCACCGCCTATCACCACTACGTTTAAACGTATTGCCCCACTCATAGAATCCATTGCCCGCCGCAGCGCTTATTTAGTTTTGTTGCTAGAAAACCCTACTGCTTTACAACAGCTGGTGAAGCTTTGTGCCGCTAGTCCCTGGATTGCAGATCAGCTCGCACGTTACCCGGCGTTGTTAGATGAGCTCTTGTCCCCTGATCGCCTTTATACCCCGCCTGATAAGACAGTTCTGCGCGACGAGCTGCGGCGTGAAGTGTTGCGTTTAACCTGGGATGACCTTGAAGGCCATATGGAGACGCTGCGTTATTTTCGTTCTGCTCATGCCTTGCGGGTTGCGGCGAGTGAAGTTAATGGCACTTTGCCATTAATGAAAGTCAGTGACTACCTTACTTTTATTGCGGAAGTGATCTTGGAGCATGTTCTGCAACTGAGTTGGGAATATATGGTTGCACGGCACGGTATGCCGACGCGTGCGGGCGGAAGCCTTGCTGCCGCGCCGGACTTTGTCATCGTTGGCTACGGCAAGCTTGGTGGTATCGAGTTGGGGCATGGGTCGGATTTGGATTTAGTGTTTATCCACAATGCCGAGCCAAGTTTACAAACTATCGGTCTACCTTCAACTGCGGGCATTACTACGAGTATTATCGATAACGTAACTTTTTACACGCGTTTGGGGCAGCGAATTATCCATGTTATTAATACCCAGACCATCTCGGGAAAACTCTACGAAGTGGATATGCGTCTGCGGCCTTCAGGTAATTCAGGGATGCTGGTATCGTCACTTGCTGCGTTCAAACAATACCAACAAAACGAGGCCTGGACCTGGGAGCATCAAGCTTTAGTCCGCGCTCGCGTAGTGGCAGGAAATAGTGAATTGGCGGCAGCGTTTCTGGATGTTCGCCAGCAAACTCTACAGCGCCAGCCGGACGGTGAAAGGTTGAGAAAAGAAGTTAGCGAGATGCGTAGCAAAATGCGCACACAGCTGGGTACGACTGCAAAAGCACGCATGCAACAACCGACGTTATTTAATGTGAAACAAGACGTCGGAGGTATCGTGGATATTGAATTTATGGTTCAATACGCGGCCTTGGCCTGGGCTTATAAAGCGCCCGGGATCATCCAGTACACGGATAACATCCGAATACTTGAAGCATTGGAAGCAGCAGGCTTACTCCCCGCTGAATCCGTCGCCCAACTGATCGCCGCTTACAAAGCCTACCGATCCACCGGGCACCGTCTCGCGCTGCAACAACAAGAGGCGGTATTGACTGGCGAGAATCATTTCATAACCGAACGTGAGCAGGTAACCCGTTTGTGGCAAACCCTCATTGATTATGATGTGCCTCAGCTGTAGTGAAATACAGGTCAGCCATAAATGTTGATTCAATAAAACGAATGCAGCAAAAATTTCGAGCCCTTGCCTGTTGTGTAAACGGGTGATGGCATCTTTCTCACAGACAAGAATGACCACAAAAAATATTAGGAGTTAGCTATGTCATTTGCTGATCGCGATGGCGTAATTTGGCTTGATGGTGAACTCGTTCCATGGCGCGAAGCCAAGGTTCACGTATTAACCCACACATTGCATTACGGTATGGGTGTTTTTGAAGGCGTGCGCGCTTACAACAGCCCATCTTTGGGTACCAGTATTTTCCGTATGCAAGAACATACCGACCGTTTGTTTCGCTCAGCGCATATCATGCGTATGAAATTGCCCTTCTCTAAAGAGCAAATTAATGAAGCGCAAAAAATGGTGGTGCGGGAAAATAAATTAACAGAAAGTTACCTGCGTCCCATGGCGTTTTATGGTTCGGAAGGCATGGGTCTGCGTGCGGATAATCTGAAAGCCCACGTGATGATTGCAGCCTGGAACTGGCCGTCTTATATGTCGCCGGAAGCGCGCGACATAGGTATTAAAGTGCGGGTATCCAGTTACACTCGCCACCATGTCAATATTTCCATGTGTAAAGCTAAAGCTAATGGTCACTACATCAATTCATTGCTTGCATTACAGGAAGCCTTGGATTGCGGTTGTGAAGAAGCCCTGTTGCTCGATGCGGAAGGTTATGTTGCAGAAGGCAGTGGCGAAAACTTTTTCCTGGTGCGCGAAGGCATAATTTACACACCTGAATTGACCTCGTGTTTAGACGGCATTACGCGCAATACCATTTTCCAGTTAGCGGCAGATTGCGGTTATACCATTCGCGAAAAACGCCTCACTCGCGATGAAGTTTATGTTGCCGATGAAGCGTTTTTTACTGGGACTGCTGCTGAAGTATTGCCGATTCGTGAGCTCGACGGTCGCCAAATTGGCGCTGGTCGTCGCGGCCCTATTACCACGCGTTTACAAGAGCTTTATTTCAAAGCGGTGCGTGGGGAGTTGGCGGGTCATGCGCACTGGTTAGCGCCGGTGGCAAAATAAAAGTGTTAATGGTTTGTTCGTTAATAAGGGGAGCCACTTGGCTCCCTGACCATTTTTCTCTGTTTTTTTTAGATGTATATGCTTGTGATGGAATTTCCGGCCGAACATAAGCGCATCAATAAAATTTTAGTTGTCGGTCCAGCGTGGATCGGCGACATGATGATGGCGCAGTCGCTATTTAAAATACTTAAGATTCGCAATCCCAAAGTACAAATTGATGTGCTTGCTTCTGGCTGGACGCGTTTATTGCTCGCCTGTATGCCAGAAATTAATCACGTCATAGATATGCCGCTCGGTCACGGCGCATTAGGTTTGCAAGCACGTTATCGCCTGGGTAAGTCATTGCGCGATAAGCATTATGAACAAGCAATCCTTTTGCCCAATTCGTTGAAGTCTGCCTTGATCCCATTCTTTGCAAAGATTCCGCTGCGCACAGGTTGGCGTGGCGAAATGCGTTATGGTTTATTAAATGATTTGCGCGTGTTGGATAAAAATAAATATCCATTAATGGTGCAACGTTATATGGCATTGGCGTTTCCGGCTAATGCAACTTTGCCAGAAGTGTTTCCTTATCCGGAATTAGTTTTGGCAAATGAAAGTCGAGCACAATTATTAACAAAGTTTACTTTGCATTTACAGCGGCCCTTATTAATACTTTGCCCTGGTGCGGAATATGGTCCATCCAAACGTTGGCCAGAAAGTTATTACGCTGAAGTTGCCGCAGAAAAAATTCGTGATGGTTGGCAGGTCTGGTTGTTGGGTTCGGCAAAAGATCATCCAGTAGCGGAAACAATTCGCGCGCAATTGCCTGTTGATGCGCGGCAATATTCTTTTAATCTCGCTGGCACTACAAATCTTGGTGAAGCCTTAGCCTTGATGGCGTGCGCAGATGCTGTTTTGAGTAATGATTCAGGATTAATGCATATAGCTGCCGCATTACAAAAACCATTAGTGGTTGTCTACGGCTCAACATCGCCAGACTTTACGCCGCCATTGGCTAAGCACGTAAGAATTGTAAAAAATAAAATTGAATGTTCGCCATGTTTTGAACGCGAGTGTCCGAAAGTCCATCACAAATGCATGCAAGAACTAATGCCTGCGCGGGTATTAAATGCTTTAACGGAATTATTGCCTGCAACTCTTGCGGTAACTAAAAATTGAGGTTCGCCTTTGTTATTTTCCGCTATTTTCCCTTTGGCGGTTTGCAGCGAGATATGCTGGCAATGGCGCAAGAAGCGCGGGTGCGTGGACATCAAGTTACTGTTTTTTGTGGCGAGTGGGACGGTAATAAGCCTCAAGGTATTGAGGTTGTTATCGTTCAATCTCGTGGTGGGTTTGGCAAAGCTAACACTAATCATGTAAACAGTTTTGTGCGTAACTTCGAACACATTTACCAAAGTAATAATTTCGACTTATTAGTTGGCTTTAATAAAATGCCAGACCTGGATGTTTATTTTGCCGGTGATTCTTGTTTTGCCCAAAAAGTCTATGAAGAACGCAGCTGGTTATATCGGTTAACACCGCGAGCTCGTTTATATTTAAATTACGAAAAAGCTGTTTTTGGCAGCGCAAGCAAAACGTATATTTTATCCATAGCAGATACCGAACATAAAGTTTTTGCTCGCTATTACGCTACGGAGAGGTCTCGCTTTCATGCTTTGCCACCAGGAATTTCACGAGCTCAGTTTTTTTGCCAAGATCCGCTTTTAGCGCGCAAAAAAATTCGTGGCGAACTGGGTGTCGATGACAACACTAACATTATATTGTGTTTGGGGTCTGGCTTTAAAACCAAAGGATTGGATCGCAGTATTGCTGCGTTTTCACTGTTACAAAATGAAAGTGCCAGCAACTATGCGTTGGTAGTCGTAGGTGCGGACAACCCACGACGCTACGCTGCACAAGCGCAGCGTTTAGGCGTAAGCAAACAAGTAATTTTTCTGGGTGGACGCAAAGATATCGCTGACATCTTGCAGGCGACGGATGTGCTTTTGCATCCTGCCTATCGTGAACTAGCAGGCAATGTAATTTTGGAAGCTATGCTAGCGGGTAAGCCAGTAGTAACGACTGATGTATGTGGTTTTGCGCATTATGTAGATGAGTATAATATGGGCCTGGTTATTTCAGCTCCCTATAACCTTGAACAAATTGTTACAGCTTTGCACAAAGTGTTACATATTAATACTTCCCTTTGGCAAAGCCATGCGCAAGAATTCGCGACCACAGCCGATGTATTTACGCGGCAAGTTCAAGCTATTAATACGTTGGAAAAACTTGTAGAGCAAAAACAGAGCCCATCAGTTGCTGAAGCAGCAGAATGGGTTCAGGAATCACAACAGCAAATTGTTATATTGCGCGATGAGCTAATAGCGCAGTGGTCACAACAAGATGTCTTGAGTGAAGTGCAAACGTTATCCGGTCCTATAGCGCGTGAGTTTGCGGACCGCCAAACGCTTCGTTTCGAGCTGGCAGGCAATGCCTATTATCGCAAACTGCATCGCGGCGTTGGCTGGCGCGAAATAGTTAAAAATTTAATTCAGCTTCGTTTGCCGATCCTAGGTGCAAAAAATGAATGGCTGGCATTAAATAAATTACGCGCATTGGATATCCCAACTCTGGAGCCGGTTGCTTATGGCGAGCAGAAAAAAAATATCGCTAAAAAAATGAGTTTTATCGTAACGCGCGAGCTGGCAGGAGTAGTGCAGCTGGATCATTATTTTCAACAGCATAGCGTCGATATTAAAGAAAAAATTGTGTTGTTGCGCAAGGTCGCCGAGATCGCGCGCGCTGTGCATGCTGCAGGTATTAATCATCGCGATTTTTATTTGTGCCATTTTATGTTGGAGCTGGAATCGGTTGCACAATGGCGGCAAGGTGGGGCTGAGCCAAAGCTATATATTGTGGATTTACACCGCGCGCAACTGCGTTCTAAAGTTCCCAAACGATGGCAGATTAAAGACTTGAGTAGTTTGTATTTTTCATCATTTGATTTGGGTTTTACACGTTACGATTATTTGCGATTTATGCGCGATTATTGGCAACTGCCTTTACGTACTTTATTTTCAACTAATATGCCGCCGCTTAATGCAATTGTGCGTCGCGCAGTTAAAACTTATAAGCGGGATTTTGGTGCGGCGCCCGTTGGTGCGGCACCCTGCGCCCGGTTAGAGAAATGATATGAGTGTATCTAATAGTAAAGTTAATGTTTTGCCGCTAGAACAATCACCCATGATAATTTATTTTCGTCTTATGGGTTATGTGAAGCCTTATTTTTTTATTTTTGGTATTAGTGTATTGGGTTTCGCGATCTATGCTTCATCCAATGTATTGTTTTCCAAAATCATGGAAAATTTGGTGCGTGCGATTGAGTCGGGTGATCCGCATGCGCGTTATTGGGTTCCGTTACAAGTTATTGGTGTAACGGTAGTGCGTGGCATAGGTGCTTTTTTAGGTGCATATTTTATTGCCCGAGTTTCTTATGGTGTCATTCATAGCTTACGGGTGCAGGTTTTTAATCACATGCTGCATTTGCCTGCAGATGTATTCGACAAGCGCAAATCCGGCCACCTTGTTTCGATCATTACTTACAATATAAATGGAGTCACTGCAGCTGCTACTGATGCGCTAAAAATTGGTTTGCGTGAAGGTATGACGGTTATTGGTTTGTTTGCGTGGTTGTTATATCTCGATTGGAAACTGACCTTAGTGTTTGTTGCGGTGGCGCCTCTTATCGGCTTATTGGTGTCACGTGTTGCCAAACGTTTGCGTCGCCTGAGTGGCAATGTGCAAACAACCGTTGGCGATATTACTCAAGTTACCAGTGAGATGATTAACGGCTATCGGGTAATGCGTAGTTTTGGTGGTGAACGTTATGAAATGCAGCGTTTTGAAACTGCGAGCAAAAAAAATTATTTACAAAATATGAAAATTGTTGTGACCTCTGCAGCCAATACACCGTTGATGCAATTACTGATTGCGCTCGCTATGGCGGTGCTGGTTTTTGCCGCATTGAGTTTTATGAATCTTAAAAGCACTGCAGAGTTTATGGGATATATGACGACTGTGGGCATGATTTTAAATCCCATGCGTCGCCTGGGTGAGGTTGCACCATTGATGCTAAAAGGGCTTGCTGCCGCCGATAGCGTATTTCAATTGTTGGATGAGTCCGCAGAAATAGATAATGGCCAGCATCATGTACAAAGAGCGACAGGTGCGGTTAGTTTCGAGCAGGTCAGTTTTGCTTACCCTGGACAGCAACTCGCAGCTTTAGATCAGGTGAATCTCAATGTTGCACCTGGCGAAGTAGTTGCTCTGGTTGGTCGCTCGGGGAGTGGAAAGTCTACGTTAGTCAATTTATTGCCGCGGTTTTACGACATTACACAAGGTGCAATAAAGCTTGACGGTGTTGCTGTTAGCGAATACACCCTGGCTAATTTGCGAGCGCAAGTGGCATTTGTGAATCAACAGGTGACCTTATTTGATGGCACTGTTGCTGAAAATATCGCTTACGGCTGTGCCGATAAAGCCACACTTGAGCAAATAAAGCAGGCAGCAGATTTGGCTTATGCTTCTGAATTTATCGAAAAATTACCACAAGGTTTTAACACTCAAATTGGTGAAAGCGGTGCTCGCTTATCGGGCGGCCAACGACAACGGCTGGCAATTGCTCGCGCTATTTTAAAAAATGCGCCCATCTTGATTATGGATGAAGCAACTTCGGCGCTGGACAACGAATCGGAACGTTATATTCAAGCTGCGATGGATGAGGTGATGAAAGGGCGCACAACTTTTGTGATAGCGCACCGTCTTACAACCATTGAACATGCGGATCGCATATTGGTTCTCGATGCGGGCAAAATTGTTGAACAAGGTACGCATCATTCTTTATTGGCTCTTAATGGTCTTTATGCAAAACTACACTCTACGCAATTTACTGAAAACAGTATTTAATATTAAACGCGCGCATAATCTGTGCTTGCTTATGGATGTAACTATCATCAAGCTATCAATCATCAACATAGCAATTTTTAAACTTTAAGGGATTACTTATATGTTAACCGTACCGCAATTCGAATTAGCAAAGGTGTGTGTCATTGGCGATTTGATGCTTGATCGGTATTGGCAAGGGTCTAGTAATCGCATATCTCCAGAAGCACCTGTGCCTGTCGTAAAAGTTACGCAAAAAGAAGATCGCCCTGGTGGTGCGGGCAATGTGGCATTAAATATTGCGGCTTTAGGAGCGACCGCAACCTTGTCAGGGACTATTGGCAATGACGAGGCAGGGCAAATTTTGCAAGATTGCATGCGTTTTGCGGGCATAAAAACCCAACTGCAAATCGCTGCAAATAAACCAACGATTACTAAGTTACGGGTATTGAGTCGTCACCAGCAATTATTGCGAATGGATTTTGAAGAGCGATTTTGTCCCGCCGATAGCGCTGAAATAATGGCTAAAGCAAGTGACATTATTGGTGCGGCAAAAATTTTAGTTCTGTCGGATTACGCCAAAGGAACATTAAGTGACTGCCAAAAGCTGATTCTCATCGCGAAAGAAATGGGCGTGCCAGTATTAGTTGATCCTAAGGGGGGAAATTACACCCATTATTATGGCGCCAACATACTTACCCCCAATATTGCCGAGTTTGAATCGGTGGTTGGTCGCTGTAATAGTGAGCTCGAATTAGTTAATAAAGGCATGGCGTTAATTGAATCGCTCGCGTTGGGCGCGCTATTGATTACCCGCGGCGAGCTAGGTATGACTTTATTGCGCCCTCATCTGCCGGTTATTAATCTTCCTGCCCGTGCGCGCGAAGTCTATGACGTAACCGGTGCTGGCGACACCGTGATTGCCGTATTAGCCGTCGCGCTGGCGGCAGGCCAGGCCTTACCAGATGCCGTGGCATTAGCGAATATGGCGGCGGGGATTGTGGTGGGAAAGCTTGGTGCGGCCACTGTTAGTGCGTTCGAATTGATTGATGCTATGCATCACGAGAAAGGCTCCGAGCGCGGCATAGTGACTGAGGAGTATTTATTGATGGCGGTAGAGTCGGCACGGGCAAATGGCGAGCGAGTTGTCTTTACCAATGGCTGTTTTGATATTTTACACGCGGGACATGTTGGCTATTTGGATGCAGCAAGCAAGCAAGGTGACAGATTAATCGTAGCGCTAAATAACGATGCTTCAGTTCGCCGTTTAAAAGGCCAGAATCGACCTATCAACTCGATTGATAGGCGTATGGCGGTATTGTCAGGCCTGGAGTCGGTGGATTGGGTGGTGAGCTTTGGTGATGATACTCCCGAACGTTTGTTGCGCCTCATTAAGCCTGACGTGTTGGTTAAAGGCGGCGATTATCGCGAAGATGAAGTGGTGGGTGGCGATATCGTCAAGGCTTATGGCGGCATTGTGAAGGTATTGGATTTTTTTGAAGATTGTTCGACAACCTCCATAGTGAATCGTATTCGCGAGCAATAATGTTGGTGAGTTTGAGTAAAGCATAAAAAAGGCCTAATGAATTAGGCCTTTTTTATGTCTGGATTTTTTGCAGTTTAGTGAAATTCCCAGCGAAATTGTTATTTCGGTGGGAATTGTGCGATCAATTTTTTCAGTGTTACATTCAGTTGACGTTCGTTACGCAACGAAAAATGATTGATGGGAATTCCTTCAGCTGTTCCGCGCCATATCACTTGGTTGGTTGCGTTTGCGACAATATCAATAATAATCAGACCTTCTTGTTGATTGTCACCGCCGAAGGCTTTACTGGTACCCAAGCCAATAGCTCCGTGGTTGCCAATAGGTAAACCGAGCGATAATCCAAATCTGGGTGAAGCGGCAGATTTTTGTTGTGCAACCACATTCATATTCAGCGAAATATCTGCATCGGTGGTAACAAATTGGAAGCCTTGTTGAGTTAAGGTCTGTTCAATAATATTTTTTATCGCATCATTATTTGCGATTGGTATATCTGCCGAGAAATTATTCCAGGCAAATGTTTTAAAGTTTGCAAAGTGCGTTTCGGGTTTGAAATCCTGGCTGACTTTATTGTTCATAGCGCAGCCGAATAACGTAAAGCTGGAAGCCATTAATATTAATATCATCCTTAGGTTGCACGCTATGCGCGTGATCGTACGTAAGCTAATAAATGACATCGCAGGAATCTCCCGGGTTGATTATGTAGATACATCAGTTTGCAAATACTAGCATTTTCACGCAGACTTGCGCCTTTTTTAAACGTTATACAGCAGGAGAATCTGTGGACATAGTTACAATGATCAATACCATCATTATGGGTATCGTTGAGGGACTCACCGAATTTTTACCCATTTCAAGTACGGGTCATTTAATCTTAACGGGTGAATTGCTGCAGTTTTTAGATACCGAGAAACGTGAGGTATTTGAAATATTTATTCAAATGGGCGCGATGCTTGCCGTGGTTTGGGAATATCGCCTGAAGATTTTTAACAGCTTAATTGGCGCGGCCAGGCCTGGTGTAGAAAGAAATTTATTTATAAATGTCATTATTGCATTTATACCTGCCGCGTTTATTGGCTATTTTCTAAGCGAAATTATTAAAACATTTTTGTTTAACCCGATTGCCGTTGCCGCTGCATTTATTGTCGGTGGATTTGTTATTTTGTGGGCAGAAAAGCGCGCGAGCATACCCGTGCATGCACCGACAATTGAAGCTATGGATGATTTAACTTACATGGATGCGTTTAAAGTAGGCCTGTGTCAATGCGTTGCATTAATTCCCGGAACTTCACGCTCGGGAGCTACTATTATTGGCGGCTTGTTTTTAGGTTTATCGCGTAAAGCTGCTACCGAATTTTCATTTTTTCTTGCCATTCCTACCTTATCTGCAGCATCGCTTTTTAGCTTATATAGGGCGCGTGATAGTTTAGTCATAGGTGATATGGATGTTTTTGCATTAGGATTTGTTACTGCAATGATCAGTGCTTTTTTTGCGGTGCGCGGCCTATTAAAATTTATTACAACTCATACTTTTGTGGTGTTTGCGTGGTATCGCATTGCCTTTGGAATTTTAATTTTGATAACGGCATATTTCGGGACTATTGATTGGACTAGTGCGCATAATATTTAGCTTTGGAGTAGAGCGGCGCAAGGATGAATTTTTACTCCATAAATTTTACAATGCTAATGTCCTTTTCGCGACTTTTCCCTGCTTGCTCTAGCGCTTCTAAATACGCACTCCATAATGATTCTTGCTGACTGCCGATCTCGTAAAGATAGTTCCATGTAAAAATACCAGAATCGTGTCCGTCATCAAAAAAAATCTTTAGCGCGTAGTTGCCTGCGCGTTCTATTTTTTGCATGCGCACATCCTTTTTTTCAATTTGCAAGATTGCCTGGTTTGGTCCATGTCCCATAACTTCTGCGCTTGGTGAGTGCACACGCAAAAACTCTGCAGTGAGTGAAAACTTTTCTGTAGCGAAATGTAGTTCTAATTGTTGCGATTGTTTGTGCAACTGAATTTTTGTTGGAGTTCTGGCCATGCATTTCCCGCTAAAAATAATAAAAATCTAATTGTACGTAAGCTATTTTTTAGTTTTGGCTCGCTTCATCACTAATGGACTGTATTGGTTGGTCACCAGGATTGAACGTGCAGATGCTAATTTTTGTTGTGAATCGAATGGGCCGACCATGACTCTGTGCCAAATTTCACCTTTATGAATTTCGACGGTTTCTATATGTGCGTCGAGATTTAACAAAATTAATTCAGCGCGATATTTATCAGCCTCAGGTCGATTAGGAAAAGAGCCAACCTGGAGAATGAATTCTATATTAGGGGCAACTGGCTCTGGTATTTTATCGCCTTCAGGTATCTTTTCGGTCGCCGGGACAATGACTTCACTTTCCTGCAATAGTTTATAAAAATCAAAGCGTGGTTTGGGTGATTTTGAATCATTGGTTGGCGATGGTTTTGGCGCTTCCGTGACTATCGGAGTTTTTGTTTGTTCATTACTCCAAAATACCAGTGCCATGCCAAACGCCCCAAGAATTGCACCAATAATAAACCATAGCCATGCCGGGGCCGACCCTTTTGCTGTAGTGCTGCGGCGCTTACCCGGTGGGTTTCTTTTAGCAAAATCTCGGCTCATGGTTTCCTTCGAAGTAAAATCAAAACGGTGGTAGTGAAAGTGGCTGCGATTGTAATAGTAAACCTTGTGGGTTGCGAGCCATCAGCCCATTTCCATGGGGTCCACATCTATCGCCCAGCGTGCACGTTTGCTGAGCGCATGATTTTCTAATTTATCAGCAAGCTGGGTGAGTAGCTGTTGCAGGGGTTTACGTTGTGCGCTGTTAAATTGCAAATGATAGCGAAAACGGTCGCCACGTTTTTCGATCATCGCAGGAAGTGGTCCGAGATAATGTAAATGCGGGCTTGCTGCCATTAATGTTTGTGCTTCATGACGCGCTAATTTTAAAAATGCCAGAGCATTTTCGGGCCGTTTACTTTCTGCACGCAAGAGCGCGAGATAACGATAAGGAGGCAATTGCGTGATGTGACGTTCTTGCAAAATTAAATCGGCAAACGCGTGATAGCCCTTATGAACGAGTGTTTGCACTAATGGATGGTCGCAATGCAAGCTTTGCAAAATGACACGCCCAGGTTTTTCAGCGCGCCCTGCACGCCCCGCGACTTGTAGTAGAAGCTGTCCCATGCGCTCCGGCCCGCGAAAATCTGTGCTGAATAAACCGGCATCTGCGTCAATAATGACTACCAGCGTTACGTCGGCAAAGTGATGGCCTTTAGCGAGCATTTGCGTACCCACTAAAATGCAAGGTTCACCTTGATGTACTGCGTCGAGAATTTTATTCATCGCATTTTTGTTGCGGGTGGAATCGCGGTCTACACGAATGATTCGTGTATTCGGAAACCATTCTGTGAGTGCTATTTCACTGCGTTCAGTGCCTTGTCCAAGCGGTTGCAAGCGACTGCTTTTGCAATTGGGACAGTGACGGGGCAGGGCGCGTTGATGACCGCAATGATGACAGTGTAAGTGACGCGGAGTCTGATGCACGGTCATTCTGAGATCGCAGTGACCACAACTGGCGAGCCAGCCACAGTCCTGGCATTCGAGTGTGGGTGCATAACCGCGGCGATTGAGGAATACTAAAACCTGGTTGCCTGCGGCTATTTCACTGGCGATGGCGGAAGTAGTGTCAGCCGCAAAGCCTTCCACCAAGGTTTGGCCGCGGATATCCAATAGTTGAATTTCCGGCGGTTTAGCATTGCCGGCCCTGGCGGTGAGGCGCAAATGTTGATAGCGACCTTGTTGCGCATTATTGAGTGTTTCAAGTGAAGCGGTTGCCGTGCCTAGCAGCAGGGGGATTTGCAGGCGGCTGGCACGCAAGACTGCCAAATCCCGAGCAGAATAACGGAATCCATCTTGTTGTTTGAAGGAGCCATCGTGCTCTTCATCGATAATAATAATCCCGAGTTTGGGCATGGGGGTAAAAATAGCGGAGCGCGTACCAATCAGAATTCGCGCGATGCCGGATCTCGCGTGCAGCCACGCGTCCAGTCGTTCGCGATCGTTTAGGCCAGAGTGCATGGCAACTATCGGGACTGCAAAACGCTGCTGAAAGCGCGCAATGGTTTGTGGTGTAAGGCCAATTTCGGGTACCAATACTAATGCTTGTTGACCTTGCTTCAGTACTTTAGCAATAGCTTGCAGGTAAATTTCTGTTTTCCCGCTGCCGGTTGCACCGTCCAATAAGCTCACTTGAAATTGATTAATATTAATTTGCGCAAAGGCAATAGCTTGTTGTTCGCTTAGAGTCAGGTGTTGTTGGCGCAAAATCGAGGCGGTTGCTGCAACTGTACTGCGGCGTTCCATTTTGGCAGCTTCAATCAGGCCTTTATCTATGAGGGTTTTGATAATAGTTCTGGGGATGTCCAGCGCTGTAATTTCGCTGCGGCTAAGTTGAGGGTGCTCCTGCAATTCAGCTAATAGTTGTGCTTGTTTAGGTGAGCGTTTGAGTGCGCCTGTAGGTAGTCCTTTGCCTTCCGTTGTCAGTTGCCAGCATGGCTCGCTGCGCAATTCGGCGAGCTCGCCCTGGCGTAAAAGTACGGGAAGAGCCGTTGACAAGGCGTCTCCCTCGGAACATTGATAATAGTCTGCTGCCCAGAGACACAGTTCAAGGAGCTCACCGTGAATGACTGGGTTAGGGTCGATAACTGCTAATGCGCAGCGCAGTTTGCCGAGGTCTTGTGCAGTGGTAGTTTTAATGTCGAGCAACACGCCGATCAATTCTTGATGACCAAAGGGTACGCGTATTAATACCCCCGGTCTGAGGTTTTGCGCATCCTTCTCACTGGTGTCTGCTGGAGGCAAATAATCGAAGCGACGGCGTAATGGAGTAGGAAGAGCCAGTTGTAGAATTAAAGGCATAGAGTCCGAGATAAAGTTTGCTTGTTGGATGGGTGCGAAAAAATAGACTCGTAGCATAACCCATCTCAAGTCTATCTATAGCGCTTTTGCAGAGCACGCTGTTTATGGATGGATGTTTTTTGTGCTTGCAATCGAGAAGTTTTCTGGTAGCATCCCCGCCTCTTAAATTAACTGTTATGCGGTGCTCGACTTTTGTTCGGGTGGCGGCATACATCACAAGGCATTCATCATGAAACCAGAAATTCATCCCAATTACGCACCTATGGCTGTTACTTGCAGCTGTGGTAATAGCTTCACGACGGCTTCTACTTTAGGTAGAGATTTCCACGTAGACGTGTGCAGCGAGTGTCACCCCTTTTACACTGGCAAGCAAAAAATGGTAGACACTGGTGGCCGTATCGATCGCTTCACCAAACGTTTCGGTAGCCGCATAGGCGCTAAAAAAGAAGCGGTCTAATCACTCGATGTTGAACTCCGCTGTTGTTATGCTGAGTCGAACGCTAGTGATCTGGAAATTAAAAACGCCGAGTGTGAAAGCATTCGGCGTTTTGCTTTTTGGGTGTAACTGTTTTCTGTTTTCTTGTTCCTTGCAAGCGGAATGTGGCTTGGCTATTGTTGAAACCGCACAACTTAAACATGTTTATGATGGCGATACCATTAAGTTAAAAGACGGTCGTCACGTGCGCGTATTGGGCATTAACACACCGGAAATAGATCATGGCGAAGAGCTTCTGGGCCAACCTTTGGGCAAAGAGGCTACCGCTGCTGCCATCGCATTTTTTAAACACAACAAAACGGTCAAATTAAGTTACGACACTGTGACTGTTGATCATTATGGACGCAGTCTCGCGAATGTTTATGATGCGCAGGGAAATAGCCTTGCCGCGCATTTGTTGCGCCTGGGTTTAGGTTTCCATGTTGCTGTGCCGCCAAATATCAGCTCCGCTAAATGTTTACGCAGCGTTGAAGCAATAGCCAAGCAGCAAGGCTTGGGTGTTTGGGGAAATGCTTATTGGAAGCCACAACAAGCCTCAGCATTAACCCTGAGGGACGCTGGCTTTAAGCGTGTACAAGGTAAAGTGGTAAAAGTACACCAAGCGAAATCGGTGTGGCTGGAGCTGGACGGGCCACTGTCCATTCATATCTCACCAACCGATGGTTATTTTATGACGCAGGATTGGCAGCAATGGCAAGGAATGCAAGTGGAAGTGCGTGGTTGGATAACTAAACGCAGAGAAAGTAAATCGCGAAAAGGAAAAACTAAATCTGTGCATGCATTCAAACTTTTAACGATGAACGTTTTAGCTGAAGATGTTGCGATGGTGAAAGAAGGGCAATTCAAGCTCCCACCGCGTTAGAAGACACCTTCTGGAAGTGATTCCTCGGTAGTGGGGGCATCGGTTATTCCATCCGGTCCATTGCTGTAGACGGATGATTCGCTGGAAAAAATTTCAAAAATAGCATCAGTGTCTCCCGGTTGCGACGGTTTACCTGTTTCAGGATTGATGCGAACAGTCACTATGCCATCAGGTTGACGGGGAATTACATCGGGCATCCCTTCTAGCGCGGTACGCATAAAATCTATCCAAATAGGCAAGGCTGCAGTAGAGCCAAACTCACCTCTGCCGAGAGGGGTGTTATTGTCAAAACCCACCCAGACTGCCGCTACTATGTTTGGGTTATAGCCCAAAAACCAGGTATCTCTTGGGCCGTTAGTGGTGCCTGTTTTGCCAGCAAGGTCGGTGCGCCCAAGTTTTTTAGCGGCCACGCCAGTGCCTCTATTGACAACATCTTTAAGCATCGAGTCCATAATATAAGCAACTCGAGCGTCAATAATGCGCGGTGCATAAATACCATCTTCTTTAAATGCGACTGCTATATTTCCTTCTAATGACGCGTTATCTGACTCGGTAATTGTGTCAGGGCAGGTCTTGCATACTTGCCTGGGTTTGGCTTCAAACACGACTTCGTTTTTGCTATTTTCAATCCGTGCGATTAAGTAGGGGTCAACTTTAAATCCACCATTAGCAAAGGCGGCGTAGGCAGTTGCCATCTGTAGTGGAGTTAATGCATGAGCTCCCAATGCGAGTGAAAGTTCATGCGGGAATTCGTCTTTGTTAAAACCGAATCGTTCAAGACTGTCTACGGCAGTTTGCAGGCCAACACTACGTAATACCCGAATTGAGACGAGGTTTACTGAACGATAGAGGGCCTGACGCAAGCGGGTTGGGCCGGCAAATGTACTTTCATCGTTTTCAGGACGCCATATTGCACCTGTGTAAGGATTAGTAATGACAATGGGGGCATCGTTAATGACCGTTGCAGGTGTAAAGCCATGCTCCAGTGCGCAAGTGTACAACAGGGGCTTAAAGCTGGAGCCGGGTTGCCGTGCTCCTTGAACTGCCCGATTAAAGTGACTTTTTTGAAAATCAAAACCGCCTACGAGTGAGCGGATAGCGCCATTAAGTGGGTCGAGGGCAACGAGTGTGCTTTCTGCGTCGGGTATCTGTGATAATCGCCACTGGTTGTCCTTATCTTTAATAATCCGCACCACATCGCCATGGTGTAAGAAGTCTGTATTTTTAGGAGCTGCGCCGCGGCTATCCTCGCTGAGGTAGGGACGCTTGTCGGACAAACCTTGGGTCCAGGTTAATTCAATTTTATCGCCGTTAGCGCGCAACATTGTTGCGGCTTTCTCGGTGGTTGCCAGTACCGCCACGGCTTCCAAACCACCGAGCGCGGGCAGGGTTTGCAACTCATCTTGCCAATCTTCAAAATCGGGATTATTTGATGCAGCCAGACGCCGCTCCGGGCCACGATAACCATGTCGTTCATCATAATTAATCAAGCCATTCACAATGGCTGCTTGAGCCGTTGCTTGCATAGAGCTATCGACCGTTGTGTAGATTTTATAACCATCGCTATAAGCGTTTTCGCCAAATCGATCAACGGCTTCTTTGCGCGCCATTTCGGCAATAAAGGGTGCGTGCACGTCCAAGGTAGTGCCATGGTTACTGGCGGTATTGGGTTCATTGATAGCAGCTTGATAGGTCGGCTTATCAATATATTTGAGTTCGAGCATACGCCCAAGTATCCAGTTGCGACGAATAAGCGCGCGTTTGGGGTTTGCAATAGGGTTGTAGGCAGAGGGTGCCTTAAGTACGCCTACAAGCATGGCATCTTGTGCGAGAGATAGATCTTGAATATCTTTGCCATAATAAATTTGCGCGGCGGCCTGGAGCCCGTAAGCGCGATTGCCAAAGAACATTTTATTGTTAAATAACTCGAGAATTTCCTCTTTTGTATATTCCTGCTCAATTTGTAATGACAGCAATATTTCATTGAATTTTCGCGAAAAAACTTGCTTTCGGGATAAGAAAAAATCGCGCGCCAGCTGTTGAGTGATAGTGCTGCCACCGGATTGAATTCCACCAGATTGCAATATTTGTGAAGCAGCGCGAAACATACCGCGAAAAGAAACGCCATGATGCTCAAAAAATTCAGCGTCTTCAGCAGAAAGCAAAGCTTTGAGGTAAAGCGGTGGAAGTTGGCTATACTTTAGGGGAGTGCGACGTTGTTCACCAAACTCACCAATAAGTTTGGAATCGCTTGAATAAACTCTGAGCGGCGTCTGTAATTTAACTTGGCGAAGACTGTCCACTGGCGGGAGTTTGGGGCTTAAATAAAGATAAAGCCCGGAAAGTGTCACCGCGGTAACGCTTATTCCAGACAGTAACAGCCAAAAAATAACATTTAATACAGATTTTTTATTAAGCATTTTTTCTAACAGAATTAATGGGTTAGCGAATTTATAGCAATTTAGCGGCATTATACGAGCTTTTTGCCTATTTACATATTCATCGGGTTGTTGCACCTTTAAGTTAAAGTGCTATAACATAAACAACGTCTAAGTTACGGATATAGATAGAAAAATGGGCATTTTAAGTTTCCTCGATAAAAAGGCAAGACCGGTGATTGGGTTGGATATCAGCTCAACGTCGGTAAAACTATTGGAATTGAGTCGTCACGGTGATCGTTATCGTGTGGAGACTTATTCTGTAAAGCCTTTACCTCCTAATGCGGTGGTAGAAAAAAACATTAATGACCAAGAGGCGGTTGCCGAGGTCATTAGAGCTATGGTGAAACAATCAAAGACAAGGCTTAAGTACGCTGCGGTGGCTGTCGCTGGTTCAGCGGTTATCACTAAAATGATTGATTTGCCAGCTGGTTTAAGCGATGACGCCATGGAGACGCAAATATCGCTCGAGGCAGACCAATATATCCCCTTCCCATTGGAGGAGGTTGCCATTGATTTCGAAGTGCAGGGAATTTCTCCGCGAAATCCCGAGCAGGTTGAAGTGCTTTTGGCAGCTTGTCGACGTGAAAATGTTGAAATGCGCGCGGGAGTTTTGCAGCTTGCTGATTTAGTCCCTGAAAAAGTGGACATCGAAGCTTACAGCATGGAAAGGGCTTTCGAGCTGATTTCCGAGCAACTTGAAGATCAAGATGGGCAAGTTGTAGCGATCATTGATATTGGCGCAACTATGACCACCTTAAGCGTGCTAGTAGATGGCAAAACTGTGTATACCCGCGAGCAGTTATTTGGTGGTAAACAGTTAACAGAAGAAATTCAACGTCGCTATGGTTTATCTCGCGAAGAGGCTGGCCTTGCTAAAAAACAAGGCGGGTTACCTGACGATTATGAGTCAGAAGTGTTATCGCCCTTCAAAGAAGCTGTTGTGCAGCAGGTTACCCGATCGCTACAGTTTTTCTTTTCTGCGAGCCAATACAACGATGTTGACTATATTATTCTCGCTGGTGGTGTCGCTTCGCTGGAAGGGCTTGTGGGTTTAATAGAAGAGAAGTTAGGTACCCAAACGGTGGTTGCAAATCCATTTGCGCGTATGTCAGTTTCTTCACGGGTAAATGCAGTATCCCTGGCTAACGATGCGCCGTCCCTCATGATTGTGACCGGGCTGGCGATGAGGAGTTTCGACTAATGGCAAAGATTAACTTATTGCCGTGGCGTGAAGCCTATCGCAAAGAGAAAAAAGAACAGTTT
>JAZKHP010000002.1:0-336393 GCA_040385335.1 Pseudomonadota bacterium | reverse complement strand
CCTTGCTGGGATCGTATATTAATAACCCCGCTCTGGATGCAATCCAGATATTGTGATGACTATCCTCAAAAATATCTCCGGCAAAATGCACAGATTTTTTTTCATCAGGATTTTCATCCGAGCTAATATAAATTTGGCGAAATTCATAACCGTCATAACGAATCAGCGCTGTCGCACCACCCAGCCACATAAATCCTTCACTGTCCTGAAAGAATGCGGCGCCTTCGCCCATGGCGATATCTTTGTTTTCCAGTATATTTTGGAAGCTGATTTTTTCAGGAATATTGGCAGCTGTCACAGGCTTCGCGATGATTAGGAGAAGCACCAGGACAAACAACAATATGTTTCTGCCAGTGCAGCGAAATAGTGATAGCGTTTTGATTAACATTTTTTTGTATGTCAGAAATCCAGATGATGTGCACAAATTTTTAAAAATAATTCAGTTTAATAAATATTGACTAGCATCTGTACTATGGCTATCTAATGCGTTTTAAAGTATCCATATTGCAATTAAAAATTAATACCGCATTTAAATTTAAGGTCGTCGTCCTCGCGCAAACGGAATGACGACTTCCACGTAAAGTCAATACTTCTTAAAAAATTTGCAGAAGTACTTTACCATTCAAGGACAGATACTTAAGGTCATAAGTACTACATTTAAAGTGTAGTACTAAGCATCTTATTTGCTATGTTTAATTTCAACATAACATCGAAGGAGAAAAATGCTGGGAAGGAGTCGCTTAGCGACTTTTGCGGGTGGACCTATAACATCCGTACACGCCATTGCCATCAATAATTTTTGCTATGTACGTAGTAATAAATTATTGGGTTCAGGTTCTAAATTGCGAAACGATTTAAAACGCAATAAATAGTAATATTTTATTCGAAAATCAGGAACAAGCTCTCTGGCAAGGTTACTATGAGTTCGAAGGGCATAAATCCGTGACTGTCAATTTGTTCTGCCTGAAGTTGTAGAGACACGCTGCCCCCCTGTTCTTGCAAAAATTGTTTTACCGCATCCAGACCAACACCGCGACCGGAAATATCGCTAATCGTTTCTTTGGTAGTAATGCCGGAAGCAAAAATTAATGTGGCAATGTCGGCAATAGCGGGCGTGTCCTGTTCATTCCATTTTCCCAGCTGTATCCCTTTTTTGAACAGGCTCTGAATATGTAAACCGCGACCATCATCCTTTACCGAAATACTTAACGCATCTCGTTTAGGTTGTGCATCGATTACAATGGAACCTGATTCACTTTTACCGGCACGAATACGCTCTTCGGTATTTTCCAAACCGTGATCCACACAATTGCGCAAAATATGCGAAAAAACATTACGTATTAATTCTTGTGCCGAATAGCGAATAAATATTTTACTAGCGGCAATCGTCACTATCGGCGTGTTCTTATCTAACTGTGTAGCAATGGAAGACAAGGACGCAATGATATCGACAAGGTTTTGTTCAAGCGTAACGGCGTTAAGGCGCCCCATATAAGTTTCAAGTTCATCTACCTTGCGACTTTTTACATAGGTTTCAATTTTGTTGAAGACTTCATTTGTCATCCAGAAACCGCCACCCCTGTCAGCGCTGGCACTACTGCTTCTGCCCAACACAACGCGATACACATGCGCATATTCTGCCAGCACTTTTTCAACCAGGTCCAAGTCATTTAATAAAGTTACAGGTTCCCAAGGCGCAGAATTTTCGTCAGACTTTAGCGCGCTGTAGGTTGATTCGACTTCATGCACGCAATTGCTCAAGTAAGTAAAACCAAAGGTTCTGCAATTGCCTTTAATGGTGTGCATATTCCTGAATAGCAAGGCAATAATATCTTGATCCCGCCGCGAACAGGATTGAATTGCTGTGCGATTGGCTTGCACATAGCTCATAGCCGACTCTTCGAAATTAAGATATTTTTCAGCGCTGAGGTTCAGCAACTGACTGACAATATCCAATTGCCGTTTTTGTTCAAGTGCGGCGTTTTCCATTTCCTTAACGTGCGTCACATCGCGTACTGACACCATCAGCTTGGTAACAATACTTTCGGCAATAATGGGGTTCCAATCCAAAGCTAGATTTTTTTTCTTATGCGCAATCTCAATGTCATACTCTTCGGGCAACAAAAATCTGTTGAAATCAAAATTCATTTTATCTTCACCGACAACCGCCAAAATGGCAGCTTTACATGAATCCACTGCATCAACGCCCATGTCAGCGTGATCAAACAGAAATTCAGTGACCCTGCGACCGGCAATATTCCCGGTGGCGAAGATCACTTCCAAAAACTGTGAGTATTCCGGGTGAATAGTGCCATCGCCCTGCACCGTAAATAAACCTTGCGGGATATTGCTGAGCATGGCCTCAATGTCTTTACTTTTTTCCCTGACTTCAGATGTTCGCTCGCTGACTTTAATTTCTAATAATTTATTTTGTTCTTCAATCAGTTGACGTTTTCTGCGCTGGCTGTAAACAAACCCGCCGAGCAAGCCGAAAATAGTGAGTGCATAAAGCGTATAGGCCCACCAGGTTTTCCAGGGTGGTGGTAACTGGATAATAGTGATGGATTTACCTGCTTCATTCCAGACACCATCATTGTTGCTGCCTTTCACTTTAAAGACATAGGTTCCAGCGTTCAGGTTCGTATATTTTGCGGTGCGCTGATTTCCAGAATCCAGCCAGTCCTTATCAAAACCTTCTAATTTATACGCATAGTTATTTTTCGCCGAGTCGCGAAAATTAAGCGCGGAAAAACTAAATACAAACATGGATTTTGTATAATCCAACACTATAATATCGGTTTGATTAACGGCCTTTGTTAGAATACCATCGGGCCCGTCGACTACTATGCTATCCGCAAATATTTTAAAATCTGTTAGCACCAGGGGCGGCACCTGTTTGTTTTCGGAAAGCTCTTCGGGATGAAAAATTCGCAGCCCTTCAATACCACCTAAAATAATTTCACCATCTTTACTAACGATACCAGAATCCGTTAAAAACCCACCGACCAAGCGCCCGGCAATACGATTGTAATTTTTAATTTTTTGGGTTTCCGGATTAAACGAAATAAATCCGTTGTTAGTGGTTAGCCATAAATTGCCAGCGGCATCTTCCAAAATATTGCGGATTCCGTCATTGCTAAAACCACTTTTTTTGTTATAAACGGTGAAGCTTTGCGTTTCAGGATGAAATAAATTCAAACCTACATCCGTACCTAGCCAAAGTCTTTTTTTACTGTCTTCAAGAATTGAGAGGATAGAGTTATTACTGAGACTCTTAGGGTTTTTAGGGTCAGAAGTAAAATGCGTAAAAGTGCCTTTTTCCTGATCCATCAAATTCAAACCGGCGACTGTTCCAACCCAAAAGTTACCCTTGGAATCGACAAAGGTATTCCAGGCTAAATTCTCACTGATGGATTCGGGGTCACCGTTAACATGAGTGTAATGCGTAAATATTTTTGTGTCGCGATTGTATTTGCTAATGCCGCCCGAGTGAGTTGCAAGCCACAGATCATGATTTTTATCTTCTCTGATTGACCAAACCGTAGCGCTGTTAAGTTGGGTTGAGCTACTGATTCTTTCCGTAATCTTGCGCTGGGTATCAAACGGGTAACGCGTAAATTTTTGAGTGACTGGATTAAAGCTCGCCAGACCTCCGCCCCAGGTACCCGTCCAAACCAGTCCAGTGGAATCGACAAAGGTTGCTAATACCGCGTTAGCGCCAATGGTCGTGGGATCTCCAGGATCATGCTGATAACTCGTAAATTCGTTTTTTTCACGATCAAAAAAGTTTAAACCGCCACCGTCTGTGCCTATCCACAAGTTGCCATTTTTATCTTCAGCCATGTGCTGGGCCATGCTATGGCTGATGCTCGCAGGATCGGCTTTATCGCTGGTATAAGTGGCAATAGGTGCGCTTGAACGATCAAAAAAGTTAATGCCAACGGGGTAATTACCGACCCAGATATCGCCGTTTTTGTCTTCAAATACTGAGCGTGCCTTATTGGTACTGAGCGAGCCGACACGACCTGCTTCAAACTTGTGATTAATAAAGCGATTTTTTTCTTTATCAAACACTGATACACCACCGCCATCGGAGGCAGCCCACAACACACCTTGCGAATCCAGCATGACTCTCCAGACATCATTGCTGCCCAAACTAAAACGGTCATTACCAGCGTGAATGTAGCGCGTTGCGCTATGAGTATTGGGGTCGTAATGAACTACACCATTCGCTGTCGCCAACCAAAATTTACCTTCGCGATCTGAAATTATATCGGCAACGCGATTGTCGGGAACTAAATTGGGTTGTTCCGGGGTGAGCTTATACAGCGTGAATGTTTTAGTTTTCCAATTAAGCTTTTCCAAGCCTTCTTCTGTACCCAACCAAATGTCATCGGAGCCGTCCAGATAAATGGAATTGACTCGCAGGCTCTGTAACCAATTGGGATTTTTTCTATCCGACGCTATGCTTGTGTAAGTAAATGTGACTGGGTCGACAATAAATAAGCCTATTACCGAACAGGCAAGGATTTCACCGCTGGGTAATTCCACCACGTCCAAAATATCACTGATCGATATTTTCATGGGGTTGTTATCAGCGTCCTTAATTCTGGTCAACCGCTCCTTGCTCGGATCGTATTTTAATAATCCGGCCCTGGAGGCAATCCAAATATTGTGCCGGCTATCTTCAAAAATATTTTCGGCAAAATGCACAGCTTCTTTTTCGCCAGGATTTTCATCCGAGCTAATATACATTTGGCGAAACTCATAACCGTCATAACGAATCAGGGCAGTGGAGCCACCCAACCACATAAATCCTTCACTGTCCTGAAAGAATGCGGCACCTTCGCCCATGGCGATATCTTTGTTTTCGAGAATATTTTGAAAGCTGATTTTTTCGGGAATACTTGACGCTATGGCTAAGTTCGCGCTGCAGAAGTAAGTTGCTAGCCAGCAAAAGGAAATGCATGCCGCGCCAGCGCCGCGAAGTAGCGATAATCTTTTCATCAACATATATTTCAGCCTAAATTTATTCGTCTGCGACAAAAAACAAACCAGCGGGCAAAACGACAATGAGTTCAAACGGAGTATAGTGTTGATTGATGGATTTTTCAGGGTGAAGCTTTAAAAATACCTGGCCGCTTTGTTCCTGCAAAAATTGTTTTACCGCATCCAGCCCCACACCGCGACCGGAAATATTGCTCACCACGTCCTTGGTAGAAACACCGGAAGCAAAAACCAACTCTGCGATCTCGGAGCTATCGGGCTGATCATGCTCATTCCATTTGCCCAGCTGTACACCTTTCTTAAATAAACTCTGGATATTTAAACCGCAGCCATCATCCTGTATCGAAATCGTTAATGTTTTCTGATCCAATGTTGCATCAATGACAATGGCACCCGATTCACTTTTGCCCGCGGCAATACGCTCTTTGGTACTTTCTAAACCGTGATCCACACAATTACGTAAGATGTGGGAAAAAACATCGCGCATTAATTCCTGCGCTGAATCTTTTATCAATATTTTCTTGCAGATAATCTCGACCTTGGGCGCGCGCTTGTCCAGCTGGGCCGCAATGGACGCCAACGAAGCAATAATGTCGGCGAGGTTTTGTTCGAGGGTGATGGCATTAAACCTGCCTAAAAAAGTTTCAAATTCATCAACTGCGCGATTTTTTACGTAATTTTTAACTTTGTTGATAGCATCATTATTAAACCAGAGTCCATCCCGCCGATCAGCTCTGGGATTTTCATTTCTACCCAACACAGCGCGATACACATGGGCATACTCTGCAACGGCTTTTTCAACCAGCTCCAAATCATTTAATAACTTTGCAGGCTCCCAAGTGGTGGAATTTTCACCAGATTTTAAGGTACTGTAAGTGGATTCCACTTCATGTACGGTATTGCTTAGATAACTAAAACCGAAGGTTCTGCAATTGCCTTTGACGGTATGCATATTTCGAAATAAGAGCGCGACTATATCCATATCAAGGTGCGCGCAGGATTGAATGGCTTTGCGGTTGGCTTGTACATAGCGGCTGGTCGATTCTTCAAATGCGAGATATTTTTCTGCTGACAAATTCAATAATTGACTGACAATATCCAGTTGCCGTTTTTGTTCGCGTGCCGCATTTTCCATTTGCCGCAGTTGCGTTACATCGCGCACCGATACCATTAATTTGGTAATCATGTTTTCAGCAATAATCGGATTCCAATCCAGCGATAGCGTTTTTTTCTTATCGCCAATGTCAATGCTGTATTCATTAGGCAGTAAATACTGATTGAATTCGAAATTGATTTTATCTTCACCGACAATGGTAAAAATAGCAGTCCTCACCGAGTCCAGTGTATCGCTGCCGATATCCGCGTGAGCAAACAGAAATTCATTGACCTTGCAACCGGCAATATCCGCAGTGTCGAAGATCACTTCCAAAAACTGCGAGTATTCCGGGTGAATAGTGCTATCAGCTTGCACCGTAAATAAACCTTGCGGGATATTACTGAGCATAGCTTCAATATCCTTGCTCTTTGCTCTAACCTCAGCAGTTTGTTCTCTCACTTTAATTGCCAGAATTTTATTTTGTTCTTCAACGAGTTTACGTTTACTGCGCTGACTGTAAACAAACCCGCCGAGCAAGCCGAGAATAGTGAGTGCATAGAGCGTATAGGCCCACCAGGTTTTCCAGGGCGGTGGTAACTGGATAATGGTGATGGATTTACCTGCTTCATTCCAAACGCCGTCGTTGTTACTACCTATCACGGTAAAGACATAGGTTCCAGCATTAAGGTTGGTATATTTTGCCGTGCGCTGATTGCCGCTGTCTTGCCAATCTTTATCAAACCCTTCCAACTTATACGCATAGTTATTTTTTGCCGAATCGCGAAAATTGAGCGCCGCAAAACTAAATACAAACATGGACTTGGTGTAATCCAGCGTAATGGTATCGGTTTGATTAATCGACTTTGTTAAAATCCCATCGGGTGCATCGACGATGATGCTATCGGCAAATATTTTAAAATCGGTAAACACAAGGGGCGGTACCTTTTTGTTTTCGCTCAGCTCTTCGGGATGAAAAATTCGCATTCCCTCAATGCCGCCAAAAATAATTTCGCCACTTTTACTGAGCAAACCGGAATCGGTTAAGAACCCACCGACGAGGCGCCCGCCGATGCGATTATAATTTTTAATTTTTTGGAGCTCAGGATTAAAAGAGGAAAATCCGTTATTGGTACTGACCCATATATTACCCTCAGCGTCTTCGACAATATTGCGGATACCATCGTCAATAAAACCACTTTTCTTATTATAAACAGTGAAGTCTTTTGTCTCGGGGTTAAATAAATTCAAGCCGATACCGGTACCGACCCAAAGCCTTTTTTTACTGTCCTCCAGAATGGAAAGAATGGAGGCATTGCTGAGGCTTCTGGGATTTTTAGGGTCGTGCGTAAATTTAGTGAAGGTAGCGCTTTCGCGATCCATCAGATTTAAACCATCGACTGTAGCAGCCCAAAAATTACCATTGGAATCTTCCATAGTACTCCAGACTATGTCGCTGCTTATCGATGTAGGGTCACTGTCAAGATGGGCGTAGTGGGTAAATATTTTTGTTTCTTTATTGTATTTACTGATGCCGCCGGAGTGAGTAGAAATCCATATATCGCGGTTTTTATCCTCGCGAATAGACCAGATGGAGCCACTATTAAGTTTGGTGGAAGTGGTGACTCTTTCAGTAATCTTGCGTTCTCTATCGAAAGGATAACGGGTAAATTTTTTATCAGCGGGATTAAAGCTTGCCAGACCGCCGCCCCAGGTACCCGTCCAGACCAATCCACTAGAATCTATGGAGGTTGCTAATACCGCGTTAGCGCCGATGGTCGTGGGATCTTCAGGATCATGTTGATAACTCGTAAATTCATTTTTTTTGCGATCAAAAAAGTTCAAGCCACCACCGTCTGTACCTATCCATAAATTGCCATCCTTATCTTCCGACATGTGTTGGATCATGGTATGACTGACACTGGTCGGGTCGGTTTTATCATTGGTGTAAGTAGCAATGGGTGCGCTTGAGCGATCAAAAAAATTGACTCCTATGGGATAATTGCCCACCCAAATATCCCCATTTTTGTCTTCATATACCGTGCGCGCTTTATCGGTACTGAGTGAGCCTGCACGACCTGCATCAAACTTGTGATTAATAAACCGATTTTTTTCTTTATCAAAAACCGAGACACCACCGCCATCAGATGCGGTCCACAGAATACCTTGGGAATCCAGTAGTATTCTCATCACATCATTGCTACCTATACTAAAACGATCATTGCGATCGTGAACGTAGCGCTGCGTCTGTTGTGTCTTGGGGTCAAAATGAACTAGACCATTATAAGTAGCCAACCAAAATTTACCTTCGCCATCCGCGACTATATCGATGACGCGATTGTCGGGTAGCAAATCGGGGTTTTCTGGTGTTAATTTATAAAGTGTAAAGGTTTTGGTTTTCCAATTCAGTTTTTCCATACCTTCTTCGGTACCCAACCAAATGTCATCGGGGCCCTCTATGTAAATGGAATTAATGCGCGAGCTATGTAGCCAATTTTCTTTTTGCGGGTCCACCGTTATGCTGGTGTACTTAGAGGTGGCTGGATCTACAATATATAATCCTAAAGCTGAGGCTGCAATGATTTCACCCGTACTTAGCTCCGCTACGTCCACAATATCAGTGGTCGATATTTTCATTGGATTATTGTCGTCATCTTTAATTCTGATTAGCCGTTCCGTGCGGGGATCATATTTTAATAACCCGGCTCTGGAAGCAACCCACATATTGTGGTGACTATCTTCAAAAATATTTTCGGCAAAATGCATGGACTCTTGTTGGCCAGGCTTATCGTCGAAGGTAATATAGACTTGACGAAATTCATAACCATCATAACGAATCAGCGCATTGGCGCCGCCCAGCCACATAAATCCTTCACTGTCCTGAAAAATTGCGTTCACCTCACCCAAGGCTATATCTTTATTTTCCAGAATATTTTGGAAGCTGATTTTTTCGGGAATGCTGGACGCTATGGCTAGCTTCGCTATGCAAAAAAGCACTAGCAACCAGACGAAAGAAATACACACCTTGCCAGTGCTGCGAAGGAACAACAATTTTTTCAACAACATATATTTCAGTCCATCTTTATTCGTCAGCGACAAAAAACAAATCCGCTGGCACAGCGATAATAAGTTCAAAGGGAATATAGTCTGAATTGACCATTTTTTCAGTGTGGAGTTTTAAGGATACGCCACCGCCTTGCTCCTGCAAAAATTGTTTTACCGCATCCAGACCAACACCGCGCCCGGAAATATCCGTCACCACATCTTTAGTGGAAACACCGGAAGCGAAAATTAATGCAGCAATGTCAACAATGTCGGGCTGGTCATGCTCGTTCCATTTCCCCAACTGCAGCCCTTTGTTAAATAAGCTTTTGATATTCAATCCACGACCATCATCCTGCACCGAAATTGTTAATGCTTGCTGATTAACGCTTGCCGCAATAACAATAGAACCTGATTCACTTTTATTCGCCTGAATGCGCTCTGCAGTGGTTTCTAACCCGTGGTCGACACAATTGCGTAGTATGTGGGCGAAGACATCGCGCAGTAACTCTTGCGCCGAATCTTTAATGAATATTTTATTAGCGAGGATCTCCACTACCGGGGCACGCTTGTCCAGCTGTGAAGCAATCGACGAAAGGGATGCAATAATATCTACTAAGGTTTTTTCGATGGTCATGGCATTAAGACGATCAATATAAATACCAAGCTCAGCCACCTTGTGGTTTTTTATAAAGGCTTTCATTTTCGGGATGACGTCTTTCGGCATCCAGAATCCACCTTGCCGATCAGCGCTGACACTACTGCTCCTACCTAAAACAGCGCGATACACATGGGCATATTCCGCCAGGGTTTGTTCAACCAAATCCAATTCGCCCAGCAATAATTGCGGATCCCAACTCACGCTCTCTGATAAACCGTCTACAGATTTGAGTGCACTGTAAGTTGACTCCACCTCATGGGCAGTATTGCTCAAATAGGTAAAACCAAAGGTTCTGCAGTTGCCTTTAATGGTGTGCATATTTCTAAATAACAGCGCAACAATTTCCATATCAATGTGCGGGCTGCATTGAATTGCTGCGCGATTGGCTTGCACATAGCGTGTGGTTGACTCTTCAAAGGCAAGATACTTCTCTGCCGACAAATTTAACAACTGACTGACAATATCCAACTGCCGCTTTTGTTCACGCGCAGCATTTTCTATTTGTCGGAGTTGCGTCACATCACGCACCGACACCATTAATTTAGTCACCAAATTTTCGACAATAATCGGATTCCAATCCAGCGACAGATTTTTTTTCTTATGGCCAATCTGAACGTCATATTCTTCGAGCAATAAAAAGCGATTAAAATCGAAATTAATTTCATCCTGGCCGATGATGGCAAAAATAGCAGCTTTGAAGGAATCCAACGCATCACTACCTATAGTTGCGCCCGTAAATAGCAGCTCACTGACCTCACGGCCAGCAACGTTCTGCGTAGCGAAGATAACTTCTAAAAACTGTGAATACTCCGGATGAATAGTGCCGTCTTCTTGCACCGTGAACAAACCTTGCGGAATATTGCTGAGCATGGCTTCAATATCTTTACTTTTTTCCCTTACTTCAGCGGTTCGTTCGCTGACTTTAATTTCCAGCAATTTATTTTGCTCTTCAATCAGTTGGCGTTTTCTGCGTTGACTGTAAACAAACCCGCTGAGCAAGCTTAGAATGGTGAGAGCATAAAGCGTATAGGCCCACCAGGTTTTCCAGGGCGGGGGCAATTGGATAACGGTTATAGATTTTCCTTCTTCATTCCATACACCGTCATTGTTACTACCTTTTACTTTAAAAATATATTGTCCGGCATTCAGGTTAGTGTATTTTGCGAGACGTTGGCCGCCCGCATCCTGCCAGTCTTTATCAAAACCCTCCAATTTATACGCATATTTATTTTTTGCTGATTCTCTAAAATTAAGTACAGAAAAACCAAATACGAACATAGATTTTGTGTGGTCGAGCGCGACGCTCTCGGTATTGTTAATCGTTTTTTGCAGAACCCCATCAGCAGCACCCACTACCACGCTATCCGCAAATATTTTAAATTCTGTTAGGGCTACCGGTGGAACTTTTTTATTTTCGGTAAGTTCTTTGGGGTTAAATATACGTAATCCTTCAGTGCCACCAAAAATAATCTCACCTCGGCTGCTAACGATTCCTGAATGAGTTGCAAAGCCACCCACCAAGCGACCGCTAAGACGATTATAATTTTTAATTTTTTTAGTTTCTGGATTGAATGAGGAAAACCCGTTATTGGTGCTTATCCATAAATTGCCATCTGAACCTTCCAGGACTGTACGCATCGTGTTATCAATAAAACCATCCTTTTTAGTAAAGGAGGTAAAGTTTTGTGTTTCATAATTAAATAAACTGAGGCCAATTTCTGTACCAATCCAAAGCCTTTTTTTACTATCCTCGTAAATCGTTAGAGCAGAAGAGTTACTTAACGCGGTAGGACCTTTAGGGATGTCGAAAAACGATGTAAACGTATTGTTTTCGCGATTCAAAAGATTTAAACCAACTGAAGTTCCAAACCATAAATTGCCGCGCGAATCCTCGAATGAATTCCAAACCACGTCGTTACTGATTGATTGGGGATCTGCTTCGATATGAGTGTAGTGGGTAAATAATTTAGTTGTGCGATTGTATTTGCTTACACCTCCACCATGAGTAGAAATCCACATATCATGATTCTTATCTTCGTTGATAGACCAAACTGATGCAGCGTTAAGCTTCATTGAGGTGCTTACGCTGGCATTTTTATTTTGTTGCTCTTCAAAAGGGTAACGTGTAAATTTTCCATCGGCTGGATTAAAGGTGGCAAAGCCACTGCCCCAGGTACCAATCCAAACTAACCCCGTGGAATCTACGAAGGTTGTTAAAACCGAATCACCACTTATTGTCGTAGGGTCATTAGGATCCGTTTTATAACGTGTAAATTCATTTTTTTCACGATCAAAATAATTTAAACCACCACCATCAGTGCCTAGCCACAAATTGCCACTTTTTTCCTCCGCTACTGCAATCACCCTATTGTAACTGAGGCTTTTAGGGTTAGATGAATCGTTCCTATAAGTGGTAAACGCAGCACTGGATCGATCAAAAAAATTTACTCCAACCGCATAATTTCCAACCCAAATATCATTATTGCGATCTTCATAAATTGCTCGCACTTTATCGGTATTCAACGAACCAGATCGGCCAGCTTCATATTTATGATTGATGAAACGATTTTTTTCTTTATCAAACACTGATAAGCCGCCGCCATCAGTAGAAGCCCATAAAACCCCTTGTGAGTCTATAAGCAAGTTCCATACATCATTCCCACCCAAACTATAACGATCACCGGGCACATTAAGGTAGCGCTTTGCTTCAAGAGTGCGGGGGTCATAAAGAACTAAACCATGGGCCGTTGCCAACCAAAATTTTCCATCGCCAGTAGCGACAATATCTTGAACGAGGTTATCGGGAATTAAATCGGGATGTTCTGCATTAACTTTATACGCAGTAAATGTTTTTGTTTTCCAGTTAAGTTTTTCCAAACCTTGGTTGGTACCGAGCCAAACTTCATCAGGCGCTACTAACAATGCAGCATTTGTGCGTGCGGTTCTATGCCAATTGGGCTTGTTCGCGTCTGGTAATATGGTTGTATATTTATTGGTAGCTATGTCAACGACAAATAAGCCTTCCATGCCTGTTACAAGTATTTCTCCCGGCGTTACACCTATTACACGTATGATGTTTGCTACACTAATATTTAATGGCTGGCTGCTATCATTTTTAATTCGAGTTAATTTTTCGGTACTGGGATCATATTTTAATAGACCGAGCTGGGAGGTAATCCAAATATTCTTGTTAGCATCCTGATAAATGCCTCGCGTGTAAAACACAGATTCTTTTTCGCCGGGTTTATTCTCATCAGTAATAAATATTTCACGAAACTCATAGCCATCATAACGAATCAGTGCTGCACCTCCTCCCAGCCACATAAACCCATCGCTATCTTGAAAAAAAGAGGCGCCTTCACCCATGGTGATATCTTTATTTTCAAGTATATTTTGAAAGCTGATGAGTTCGGGAATGCTGGCGGCACTAGTCACGCTAGACATACAAAGCGGCTGAGCTAACAAAATGCAAATTAACGCAGTTAAATGAAAATGTTTAAATCGCACAATAGCCATAAGATTTATCATTACGCAATGAGCTGGATGATTCAATAATTAATATTTCTGAACACATTAGTATTGGCCTGAGCAGCAGCAAAATAATTAACGGGTTTTGCTACGGTCAATGTCAAAAAAAATCTAGCTCGCCAGCATTGACCAGGTCGTTGACTGAGGGTTCATTTTCGCTAAATCTATCTGGCTTCCAATATAAATTAAAAACAAATTTGTGATACAAGGTAAAGGATTTCTGTTTATCAGGTCTATTTAACGTATAGCGAAAACATAATTGCGGCGTGTTAGTGCCAAAGGTGATGTACTTATTTTTATGATTGACAATAATAGGCACTTGCGTTGATATTTCGCTGTGCGAAGTTTCTTCTACCACAAAACGGTTTCTTATTCCGCCCCAGGTCATATTGGTAATTTCACTCAATACGTCATTAATAATTCTAAAATTATCCAGATCGTTATCCGGGCCTGATATCTTTTCAATTTTTACCATATCGCGAACATTAGCTTCTTCTATTTGCAGCATCATATAGCCTTTGCACCATGAGCTTTCCACCGGAATAAGGCTAAATAATTCACCAAAAATAATGCGATCTTTGACAACGTAAGGGGTGGCAACTTCAATCTCAACATCATCAAAAAAGTGATGCAAAGTACTGCGCGTTATTTCTTCAATGCCCCTGACGAGAGAATTAGGATAGTGCGTACAAAATATATGTTCATCGATGGTTTGGACTAATGATTCTATGTCATCAATATTATATGTAGCGCAAATAAATTTATTGGCAACGCTAATTTCTGTGATTTCGTTTGCGGTCGCATTGCTGCGTAAAATAATCGGTAACTCTGGTCTAATACGGTGAATTTCTTTGCCCAAGGCGATACCGCCACCGACGCAATCATCGAGATCTTCTGATAAAAAAATAGCGCCTAGATCAACGTAGGATTTCAGCACATCCAGTATCCCTTTGCCCTGAGGTTTAACCGCTATCAGATTATGGCTTTCACAAAATTGTTTAATTCTGGCTTCATGTAGTGGGCTGCAATCGTAAACAATCACTTTGCTTACCGCAGGGAAAGTGGTATCGATCATTGTCGGGGTCCAGGTTAGATGAATAAAACGTGGCAGAGCATGTTGCGAAATGTGCTAATACCTTGATCTGCAAATTTTCATTACGCTGTGTTATTTCACAGTTCTATACGTGCTCATCGCACGGCAATTCATACACGAAAATTTATGACAGAAAATGTTATTACCAAAAAAACAACCACTTCACATAATCAGCTTTTTAATGCCTTCCAGAGTCGCCGCGCCATTAAATGGTTTAACAATCCAGCCTTTAACACCGGCATCTTTTCCTCTTTGTTTCATGCTCGGATTACTTTCGGTGGTGAGCATAATGATGGAAATTGTTTTGCCAGAAGCTTTTACTTTTTCAACCATAGTGAGGCCATCCATGTTCGGCATATTCACGTCACAAATAACGAGCTTTAAATTTGGATCTCGCCCAATCTTGGATAAACCATCTACGCCATCAATGGCGGTGTCCACATCAATACCATGAGATATGAGAAAACTGCTCACCTCATTTCGCACGGTACTGGAATCATCAACCACTAATACTTTTGCCATTTATGAATACTCCACCTGGAACTTTATGTTAAAAAAATTCAAGCTCTCCTGAATTTTCAGTTGCGATGCCAAACTCCGGCACTGTTATTAGCAAACTACTTTCGAAACCCTGATTTATAAATAAATAGAGGCTCGCAAAAACAAGTGGATCATCATTGAGAAAACAACCAATATGAGCTTCACTTCCCGGCGCTATGGCATTCATGTGCAAGGTGCTGTTAGTAATTTGTAAGGTGACGGGAGTGGACATCCCCGTTGAAAACCCGCACACACCTAAAATTCTATTGGCTGATCCACACAAGCTGTTGGTTAGCTCGGAAATATAGTCCTGATATTGCGCCTGCACATCTTTACTCGGATCAATATGAATCAGCGCTATAAAATTTCTAGCAGCAAGGTTATCTAAAGGAAAATGCAACAACATGTTTAACTTGAATGATGACGACGCTATCGAACATATAACCGTTTTAAATCCAAGTGGTTGGATGAGTTGCTTATCTACCGCCTTGATCGTTAACTCCCGCTGCTTGCCAATTGAGCTTAGCATCTCATTAAAAGATTGGCCTAAAATAGTTGCTAAATTTTTATGATTCGCGGGGTTCATTATCTAACCTTTTTTTGTGCTCTACTGGCCAACATTACCACCCTGTACCGCGTTAAATTACCGTAAAAGTTTATCAATGTCCGATTGCAGATTAGTCACGCCAGTGAGAATCATTCTGCTGGTTGCCTGAATATCCTGAAACGTGGTGATGGTCAGGATTTCATTTTTACAAAGATTATCTTTATTATTATTATTTAAGGCTTCAGATTCATTTGCCAAATTTCGAACTTCAGAGGCAACCACAGCAAAACCTTTACCTGCTGCACCAGCTCTAGCGGCTTCGATGCTTGCATTGAGCGCCAAAATAATAATTTGTTTAACAATACCTTGAAACGTTTTGCTTTGTTTTTGCATCACCGCGTTGTTAGCCATCAAACTTGCCAACTGAATTGCCCAACGCTCAAACGATAAAAGATCATTTTGTAACTTGCGCGCATTGCTGCGTAATGCTTCTATTTTTTCGTTGCTGCTGGCGATTACATTTTCGTGATCGCTACTCATGCGCTCAAGCGCCAGATGTTTTTCCAGCAAAATGTGTTCTTGTTGCGCCACCTGCTGTCGCGCCTGGTTATCTGCAGCGGCCAATTGATTGCGCAATTGTAAAATCTGTTCATTGAGCTGTTTGCTTAACGCCTGATGACTCTCTATTAATGCATGGTGTTCGCTTTTCTCGACCATGCTGTCTAGCAGCTGTTGCGTTTTCAGTGCCTGTAGTTTTGCCGCCGTTTCATAGTGATGCCTTACTAACACTATGCCCCCAACACATACGGCGCCAAAAAATAATATTATGACTATCAAGTAGTTAGGCACTTTACATAACGCTCGCTGGTGGTTTTTGGGCCCATGAATCTAGACGAAAATAGCTATAGGTTTACTTAGAATAGTTTACCGTCTGTTATTCGCCACTGTTTGAGTTACTAATTTTTGGGCATGAAAAGATACAGGGGGCGCATAGCCTGGCCTGAAGGGGATTGCGTGGGCGTAGCCTGTTGGTTATTTAGGGCAGGAATTGACGCGCTTTAACATGGCATGCGATAGCGTGAATTGCCAAGCTCGAACTATTTTCGTAATAGCAATAATAATAAAGTGCTTAGCCAGCCGGTAACGGCAAAAAATTTCCACACTTTATCCGGGTAGCGTTCCAATAAAGGTTGTTGTCGTTGGGTAAGCCACTCGGGATTGGGGCGCTTTAAGTCTTGCAACCATTCTGATAAAGCTTCATAGCGCGCGTTAGGATAAATGCTCAGGGCTTTTTGCAATGCCCGATCTAACCAGTAAGGCACCAGGGGATTGTGCTGCATGGCAGAGTGATATTTTAATTTTTGGAAACTGTTTAAATCCATAGCTTTGGCGTAGCCGGTTCCGTAAGGCAATTTTCCGGTGAGCATTTCGTAAAGTAAAACCGCCAGGGAAAATTGATCAGAAGTAGGCCCAGGTTTGCCACCGTAGCGATACTCAGGTGCCGAATAGTCCATAGTCCCCAACACATTGTCGCGCACAAAGGGCGCGGCTATTTCTTCAACTCCCGCCACCCGGCAAGAACCAAAATCAACAATAATAGGACCCTTGGCACTGACAATAATATTGTCGGGCTTCAAATCCTGATGCAATGTTTCTTTGCGATGCAATGCGCGCACACCGCGAATTAATGTCTCAATAAGTTCAACCGCATCGACTATGGATAAGGTGCCGCGCTCCTTTAATAATTGGGTGAGCGTTGGCCCGGGAATATATTCGGTTAGATAGTACAAGCATGATCGCGATTCCGGTGCGGCGACAATCCGTGCAACTTGCGGGCTTTGAATACGCACACCAATCCAGGATTCCATCACAAAACGCTCGATATAAGCCGTATCATCCTGAAAAATAACCGAGGGTGTTTTCATGATAAATTGCGTATTTTTTTCATCTTCGACTAAATAAACCTGACTGCGATTCGATTCATGGAGAATTTTTTTAACGCGCAAGCCATCCAGTGTTTGCCCGGGCGATAGTAAGGGCGGGAACGGCAAGCGCGACAATACTTGCACCGCTTCACTCTGCGTAGCGCTGCCAATTTGTTCAATGCAGGCTGCCTGAATACTCAGGTTGTCATCACTCTTATGCGCTAAGGCAAGCTCAATGGCGCCATTGACCAGCGCCTCCAGATTTTGTTTGTGAGTCATAACCAATTGTTTGAATTCTGCGGCGGGAATAAATTCGTGGATACCATCACAACTTAAAATAAACACATCACCGACTTCAAGTTCACAGGTATGCATATCCACTTCTAAATAGGGATCTGCACCTATAGCACGGCTGAGATGGGTGGTATTGCTATCAACGCGTTGCGTGTGGTCGCGGGTGAGCAATTCAAAATCGTTGCCGCGCAAACGATAAATACGGGTGTCGCCCACATGAAATACAAACGCGGTTGAACCTTTTAAAATTAATGCGGAAAAAGTGCTGAGATAACCCTCACCATAAATCGAATTTTGGCTGCGACCAAATAAGCTGGAGTTTAGGGCTTGAATAACCCGGATTGCCGATTGCTGGGTCCGCCAGGTGTCGGGAGTGGCATAGTAATCCGTGAGAAAGCCAGCGATGGCCGTTTGGCTCGCTTCGCGCGCCGCCAGGCTGCTGCTGACACCATCAGCGATGGCAATGGCAATGCCTTTATGCGTAAGCGCCTGGCCTTCGGGAATGCGCGCGCCCACGGTATCCTGATTCTCGGGTTTGCGTCCGGCCTCACTGCGCTGCGCGAAATTAATGTGCAAACTAGATTGAAGATGATCCATGAAGTCGATTAATTCCAGATTGAATAAAAGTTAATACAGCGAATATTCCACAGCGCATAATAATAACCTATTCAATCATTGGAACTACGAAAAAATCCAATCGTAATTTTCTTTGCTCAAGTAATGCACCGCATAACTCGTTTTACCTTATTCGTAATCGACCATAAATCCGCTTTTAGGCTACTTGTTTATTCTCGACCAAAGCAGCCGCTGATTTTTCTACACGTTTTGCCGCAATAGGCTCAACTTTTTTTTGCTTTTCATACAAAAAGCGCAAGACCGCACTGCGATAACCATTGTATTCAGGATCATCCGCTAAGGCCAAACGGTTGCGGGGACGCGGCAATTTCACATCCAGAATTTCGCCTACAGTGGCTGCAGGGCCATTGGTCATCATCACAATCCGATCGGAAAGTAATACAGCTTCATCAACATCGTGCGTAATCATAATTACGGTGTTGCCGAGACTATGTTGAATCTCCATCAGTGAGTCCTGTAAGTGTGCACGTGTCAAAGCATCGAGCGCACCAAAGGGTTCATCCATCAATAACACCTCTGGTTGCATTGCTAGTGCCCGCGCAATGCCCACACGTTGCTTCATACCACCGGACAATTCATCAGGGCGTTTGTGGAGCGCGTGGGTCATGTGCACTAACTCTAAATTGTGTTCAATCCATTCACGCATTTCTGCCCGGGTTTTTTTTCCTTTAAATACCGGCTTCACGCCCAACTCCACATTTTGATAAGCCGTAAGCCAAGGCAAGAGCGAATGGTTTTGAAACACCACCGCGCGCTCGGGACCCGGCTCATTCACTTCGCGACCATTTAACATGACGCCACCCAGCGACGCTTTATATAAACCCGCAACTATATTGAGCACCGTGGATTTGCCACAACCTGAGTGACCAATGAGCGAGACAAACTCACCTTTCATAACTTTTAAATTCACATTTTGCAGCGCACAAAAAGGGCCTTTTGCAGTAGGGAAATCTATACCTACACTGGACAGTTCTAAATGTAATTGGCTCATAATGTCATCCTGTGTTTATTCCGCAGTGCGGAGAGTAGCTGTTGAAAAATTTATAAAAATATTTATTAAAAGTATTCGTTAACGGTTATCTTACCACCGCACTTTTATCCCAATTTACCCAGCCTTGTATTAACAATAAAGTGCGATCAAGAAAGAAACCTATCAAACCAATGGTTAAGACGGCGACACAAATTCTGCCCAGCGAATCGGATGAACCATTTTGAAATTCATCCCAGACAAATTTTCCCAGGCCGGGGTTTTGTGCCAACATTTCTGCGGCAATTAACACCATCCAGGCAATACCCAGCGATAGACGCAACCCGGTAAACATCATCGGAATTGAAGATGGCAAAACAATTTTGCGCACATGAGTGAACCAGCTTAAGCGCAATACGCGGCTAACATTTACCAGATCTTTGCTTACACCTGCGACCCCAACGGCGGTGTTAATCATGGTTGGCCAGAGTGAACACAAGGTTACAGTGAGCAATGAAATAATGAATGATTTTTGAAACATGGGATCTTCGCTGGTATACACCGAACTGACCACCAAGGTAATGAGCGGCAACCAGGCCAGCGGTGAAATAGGTTTAAATATTTGAATAATAGGGTTAAAGGCGCGATACAGTGACTGACTAAGGCCGATCACAATACCAATGGGAATTGCAATAAATGTGGCCAGGAAAAACCCGCTTAATACGGTGATTAAACTGGTTTTAATTTTGTCAAAAAATGTTGGCGGACCAGAAAATTTGCGCGTCCTGATTTCTGCTTTGGGATCCAGGGCTAGCGCTTCTGCATTGCGCGTAGTTTGTCGCACATAAAAATCTGCTTCACGCTTTCTTTCGGTCTTATGCTCATCGACTAGATTGCCCCATTGTGCAAGCACTTCTTTGGGCCCGGGAAAAGTGCCGAGAGAAGTTTTAATGCTTTGTGCACCAACTTGCCAAAAAATTAAAAAGAACACCAAACCTACAGCAGGAATAAATGCACCTAACACCATATCGCGAAGCTTTGCGGGAGAAGGTTTTTCAATTTTAAATTTGGCAAGTGTACTGCTTAGCACGCTCATGTTAATTACTCCAGGTCCGTTCATTTTTAATCCCGCTCCGGCGTTACTTGCCGGAGCGAATTTGTTGCCAGCGATGGGTATTACTTTGTTGGCTATCATTTGTCAGTATCACTAAATTTTTTCGTCGCCTTTCAAACCCACTTTAAACAGTTTCAAATAGTCGTTAGGTTTGTGACCATCAAATTTAATACCGTCGATCCACTCAGTAGCATCAGGTGCGCGGTAGCCATCCATTTTGCTAAAGTCAGGGAAGTCAGCAGCGCTCATTTTGCCTTCGGCGATCAAATCTTTTGCGGCTTGTTGATAAACTTCTGGCATGGCGATTTTCTTCGCTAAATCGGTGTACCAGTTATCCGCTTTTGCTTCAGGAATTTGTCCCCAACGACGCATTTGGGTTAAATACCAGACCGAATCTGAATAGAAAGGATAGGAAGCGTTATAACGGTAAAACACATTGAAGTCAGGCTCTTTACGCACATCGCCGCGCTCGTATTCAAAGACACCGGTCATGGAGTTAGCGATAACCTTGTAATCTGCACCGACATAATTCGGGTTAGAAATTATTTTTGCCGCAGCCGGGCGGTTTGCATTATCTTTTTCATCCAGCCATTTGCCGGCACGGATCAGTGCTTTAACAACGTGAATATGTGTGTTCGGATTTTTTGTTGCCCAGGCTTTGGTCACACCAAATACTTTGTCGGCCATTTGGTTGTGTACGGTAATAACCGGAACACCAATGCCACGAAATACGGCTTGTTGATTCCAGGGTTCGCCCACGCAATATCCATTAATAGTACCGGCTTCAAGGGTTGCGGGCATTTGTGGTGGCGGAGTGACTGACAACATAACTTCTGCATTTAAATTGCCAGAAGTATCGCCTTTCAGTGGGGCATAAAACCCGGGATTAATTCCCGCAGCACCGAGCCAGTAACGCAAGCCCATATTGTGTGTAGATACTGGAAACACCATTGCCATGTTGAATGACTTGCCGGCGTTTTTGTAACTTTGAATAACCGGCTTCAATACCTCAGCACTAATGGGATGAAGTGGTTTGCCATCGGCGCCTTTGGGAACGGATTTTTTAATTTGATTCCAAATATCATTACCAACAGTACAGGCGTAAGTATTTTGCGTTAAGGTATAAGCAGTTACCAATTCAGCAGCCGTACCAAAACCTGCAGCGGCTCCTACTGGCTGCCCCATTAACATGTGCGAACCATCAAGTTGTCCGGTAATAACGCGATCAAGAACTACTTTCCAGTTAGCTTGTGCTTCCAGCTCAACGGTTAAACCTTCATCTTCAAAGTAACCATTCTCCACAGCAATGGCGAGTGGTGCCATATCGGTTAATTTAATAAAGCCAAATTTCAAATTTTCCTTTTCAGGCTTTCCGGTCGCTGCCTCAGCGGATGCTATTAAAGCCACTGCAGCAACCACGCCAGCTACAACTTGCACAGCGTTACTCATTGTTTGTCCTACACCACCCAAGTGACTGGAAAAAAAACGGGGTGATTTTAAAATTCCGAAAACGCTCATAGCATTACTCCAAAACTATTAAGTGAAAAATTCGTGGTAAACAGGTGCCGGTGACTCTTGTTCTATTTTCTAAAGCTTGCGATCGAGAATGGACAAGGACTATTGCCTTAAGCTCTGCATAGGAAGAGCTATTCAAGCTCTGTGCCAATGCTTGCAAAAAACCATATTTGTGCTGTTTTAGCGCACCAAAAATCAATATATTTTTACTGTGCCATTTTTTGGATCAACCGTTTTTGCGTGGGATTTGTTTAACGAATAAATAGCACGACAACTTTGTTCAGTTTCAATGCATAAGACAAACGCGCTGCATTTTTTTGAAGCATTACCGGATTTCTCCTATTTCGTGGAGACCATTCTTTTTTTTATTCAACATTTTTCCAGGCATTCACACAGTGCACGCGGTGCACACTTGTTGCATCTATATAGCGCAAATTAAATTCGATGAATGTTTATATTTGGCGCGAATTAAATTTTCCTATCCCCAAGCCTGTGCACTATTCAGCGAAAAATCTATTTTTTAGATTGCCCCATAGTTTTAATATGGCGTTGATTTTAATAAAGTATTTTATTTAATTAAGATTTTGCATTTTGTTTGGCATAGGCTTTGCTCTAGTGAAAACAAGCCATGCCAATAAAATTTAATCCTACAAATGATTAAATAAAAATGTGGAGTGTAAAAACTTCTGATCCAAAAAATCTGGCGGGTGTGACCATTACCATTATTAATCTTTGAGAATCCCTTATGAAAACACACACTAGGCAAGGTTTTTTTGCAGCACAATTAATTTGCGCTGCGGCAAGCACATTACTAATTTCCGCACCAACGGCCTATGCCGCACCAAAATTAACTGAGGCGCTACAGCAAGGCAGCTCGATAAAATTAAATTTTCGTACACGCTACGAAGATGTCAGCTGGGATGGTTTTGAAGATTCTGATGCGTTGACATTGCGATCACGCTTGTCTTATCAGTCAGGAGCATGGAATGGTTTTGCGACCACTATAGAAATGGATAATGTAACGGAAATAGATCACGACGTTGATTATGCAGTCTGGCCAAATGATCCGATCAATGCCGGCCCGGTAAAGCATGCACTTATCTCCGACCCCGAAGGCACTGAAGTCAATCAAGCATTAATTTCTTACACCACATTTAATAACGTTGTTAAATACGGACGCCAGCGCATAGTGCTGGATAACGCGCGCTTTATTGGCAACGTGGGCTGGCGGCAGAACGAGCAAACTTATGACGGTTTAAGTTTTACCAATAAATCCATTCGTTACACCAATATTTTTGTAGCACACATCACTAACGTGAATCGTATTTTTGGTGAAGGGATAGAAATTCAAGGGGACTACCATCAGGATTCCAATTTAGTGAACGTGAGTTACACCGGTTTTGAAGCAGGAAAGTTAACAGCTTATGCTTATTTAATTGATAACACTAATGATGCATTTTTAGTGGGTACCGGTGCTACCGCAAATAAATCTTTAGCATTGTCCAGCGATACTTATGGTGTGCGTTGGGCGAGCACTGCAAATCCGGCATTTATGTATACCCTGGAATATGCCGAGCAATCTGGTGCTTACGATAATCCGTTAGATTACAGCGCGTCATATATGTTTGCGGAAGCAAGTACTACTTTAGGTCGCTTTGTTCCCGCCATTGGTTATGAAGTGCTGGGGTCTGATGGTGGAAATAAAGGCTTTGCAACGCCTTTCGCCACCTTGCATGCGTTCAATGGTTGGGCTGATAGATTTCTGGTAACACCTAAAGAAGGTATTCAGGATATGTATGCAAGCTTGACAGTAACCGTGATGGGCACGCAATTGGTTGCCAGCTATCATGATTACAAAGCGGATGCAAAAAGCCTTACCCTTGCGACTCTAGGAAAAACGTTTGATTACGGTACCGAATGGAATTTAAGTGTTAGCAAGAAGATTGGTGCAGTCGCATACACTGCAAAATATGCGATGTTTAAAAATGGTGATTGGTTACAAAGAGTGGGCACGCAAAATCTAGCCTCTGATACCACCAAGTTTTGGTTACAAGCTGACTGGAATTTTTAATTAGTTTTCTTTAGTGTTTTTTTAATCGCACCAATAAAAATCCCTTGCCAGCAATAGCAAGGGATTTTTTGTTTAGCCTGCTTATAAAAATCTATGTTCCTGATCTGCCGTCGGCAACAAACAAACATCATACTTGCCAAACAGTCGATAGCGATTTAATGCAATACGATCATAAAACCAATCGCGAAAAGACTTGGGAAATAATTTGAGTATGCGCAGCAACGACCAGGGTAAGGGCAACTGTGTCATCACCATTAAAAAAGAATCTGACTTTTCCAACACCCGACTCCCTTGCACCAACAACATTGTTTCGAATGTTTCAGTGGGATAGCCAAACCATTTTAAAATTGCCTGACCCTCTTCAGATTGTACCGCACACAATTTAAAATGGTTACGCGCATCAAATCGAAGAATAAAACGGACCCAGCCATTACACAGCTTACACACACCATCGAACAAGATGACTTGATCACCCTCACTTAGCTTTGGTGGATAATTATTTTTCATAATGCGCATTCTTCATAGACAGATTCAACTATTGCCATTCATCACAACCATTTTTCCGCTTACTTACTCGGCATTGCGATGATGATCCGACCACCATAAGATTGCCAAAGGAGGCAACATTACTAACAGCACCGCAGAATCGACCCAAACATGCAGCCATAGATTGACTTGTAGCGAAATCATCATATCTTGCATTGCCCAACACACTAATCCAATCATCATCCAGCCCCAAATAAATGCGCTGCGCTGCTGATTACCGATATAAGTTAATAGACCCATAAAAATGGCCAGGTTTTGTAAGGTTGCGCCGAATAAACTTAACCACCACACCTGCAAGCCATACATAGCCGCCGGGATATCTTTACTTAAAAAACCACTTAATACAGCGCGATGATAATCGTCTAAAAAACTGAAACTGGAAAACCAGGCAAGCAAAATGCCAGCGACCCAATGCCCCATACTAATGAGATAGAGCCAACGAACTAACCACGATCTTAGTTGAGCAGTCATAAATATCCTTTCTACATTTTTCATTCTACGGTTGGGAATTAGCGCAAATATTCCAACTATAATTAATTTACGTAGGTTGCGGCTAAAATGTGAGCCTGCGAACATTGCAGCCCAACAGAGTTATCCGATAGGATCTCACAAAGCGCTCGCACCAAACCAGGTGGAAAAATTTTATTCGTAGTTTGCATATGCCTGAACAACATATAACTCACTATTAAATATAAATGTTTCAGTAACTAAACCACCGCTTGCGCCAATATATAAAATCGTAATCGACGTAGGGCCAACAAAAATATTTTTAAGCTGAAAAGTTAAATTTGGATAGGCTTCGAAAGCGCCAGCCCAATAAGCTGCCACCTGCGCCTTGCCAATTAACTTACCATCAGGCTTTCCTACGCGCTTAACAATAAGCGGCGAATTCATTTCAAAATCATCGGAATAATGCGTGAGAATTCTATCTAAATCGTGGGAATTCCAGGAATCAACCCAATCCCAGGAAAACTTCTGTGCAAAATCTTTGGAAATCATTGGCTAGCTCCTTTTTTAATGTTGAAGATTTAATAAAGTGCCCGCTTGACTGATTTGTTGTTTAGTCAGCTTTATCTTCGGGACTTATCAAGGTTTTAAATGCCCAAGGTTTTTCACATCGCTGTTAACTTCGAAGGCTGAAGCTTCGCAAGTATGCTTTTGTAGCTCGTATGAAGTGTAACGCAATACGGGAAATTTATAGCACGAACCTCCCCGTAATCCGTTTCACTCCTTACGGTCTACTTACCTGGCCCAACAATGCGATTGAATTTTAAGCGTGCAATTGACATTAAGGTGCATTTTGAGTTGCCCTGATAACCAGGCAGCCCTTATGCACATTGATACAAACAGCAGTACCAATAGGAAACCCTGCCTTATTAAGCCAATAGCCTTTGAGCAGCATAAAAGGAACATGGGGCAGAAGTTTATGAGAGTTGCGGGTGCTGCGAGTTTCATAATCATAAAAGCCCTCACGGACTTTAAGTTTGCGGGTATAAAAAGATTTTTCTTGGGGCGAGCGAAGCTCTGGCGTTATAGTACGTTTAGCCATGATTGATACCTGTTTTATCGATTGTGGTTAGCTGCCTCTGGGTGTTCTCGCACTCAGGGGTGGCGTCTCTTTAAGTTTTTGAATTTACAGTTAGCAATACCTCCGATTGAATGAAAACTGCCCGCTTATAGAACACTAAAAAACTGGTTGGATCAACAGAATTTTTAAAATTTTAAAAAAATTGTGGTGGAGCTTTAAGATTTAATAATTTTTTAGGTAGTGCACCCCTCGGATAAAAGATATGAACCTGAATCGTGCGAGTTTTTAACTCCCTCCCCTGCCAAGGGGAGGGCTGGGGTGGGGTCGCCTCTCTCGCTCCCAAGCTGCAGCTTGGGAATGCATATCACCAACCCTTGCTCAAAAATAATAAAATTTTTCCTATCCAATAATCTTTAGTATTTTTAATACCACCAGTGATCGGGCATAGCTTACACAGATGATGTAATAATTTTTGGTTGATGGAAAAAATAAATAACAATGGTGGTAAATTTAGAATTTATGCTTTCCCAAGGGAGCTTTGAAACGAGGCAAGCGACCCCACCCCGGCCCTCCCCTTGGCAGGGGTGGGAGTTGAAACTCGTGAGATCAGGCTCATCACTTTTATTCGAGGGTAATTCGGGTTGAGTTATGGACCTCGCTGTTGAATCCGTCCAATTAAATATTTAGGCTATGTGGGGGAAAGTTACCCTAACCAAGTGAATAGTGCCACAGCGGCTAAGCCCACCCAACCCGGGTGCCGCCCTTTTGTGGCCCAAAGAACCAGCAGTGAGCTAGCAAGCATGGCGTAGATAATTATTTCTTTAATCAATGCTTCATGGCTACCATTCCCGGTAGATTGAGATAGTTTTAACAGCAGAACACCAAAGGCAAACCCGAATATAGTTACTATATGCCAGGTCGCCCAAAGAATTTTCACGTGACGCTCGCGCAAAGGCGGTGCTGCATTTGTTGGAACAATACTCTTTCCACGCAAATGGCGAAAAATTAAATACTCGCCTAATGCGGAATGGATAATGCCTACCAAAAAAACCAGGATGGCGGCAATCAGAAAATAGGTGTTCATCGCTTATTCCTTTTCAATTAATCGTTAACTTTATAGCGGTTGCTGAAAAAGTTTTATACCGGGAAAATTATAGTTGTGGGCCCGCTAAATTACCTTATAAAGTTATTTATAGCGCATTCAATTAATCTCGGGGCTCAGGACAAAAAAAATCCCTTGCTATAGCTAGCAAAGGATTTTTTTATCATAGTCACATTCGCGTAGCGAGATGACGAGAAAACTCAACCCAACTCAATATGTTGAACAGTACCATCTTCATTAACTTCAGTCATATGACCTTTTGGTTCTTTCAAAAATTGTACGAATATTAAAGCCGCTACTGCCGTTGCAGCAATGAACATAAAAAACGTATGGGTATCAACAAAACTATAAACGGTTAAGTAAGTTACACCACCGACATTACCGTAGGCACCGGTTAATCCTGCAATTTGTCCGGTCATGCGACGTTTGATAAGAGGTACTATCGCAAACACTGAACCGCAACCGGCTTGCACGAACAGCGAACAAATAACCACGGCAACAAATGCGAGATATATCGACCAATTAGCCGTTATTTGTGACAGCAATACATAACCAATAGTGATGCCCAGCATAATAATGGTCATGCTCAAGCGACGACCAAATTTATCACTAAACCAACCGCCACCAGGACGCGCCACCAAATTCATAAAGGCGAATGAGCCACCTAACATACTCGCTTGTGCCATGCTCAAACCGGCAAAGGTTTCCATAAAGAAGGCAGGTAATACTGATACCACTGCTAACTCAGAACCGAAAGTAACAAAGTAAGCCCAGTTTAAAATCGCAACTTGTTTGAACTGATATTTATCGTGATCAGGTGCGCCATTTTTTAGCATGTCTTTATTTACACGGTAAATTTGACTGAATTGAAATACAAAGAGACCAAACAAAACAGCGTATAACATGTAAGTAGTACTGGCGCTTAACAACTTTAAATTAGTGGGTGATAATTTCCACGCAAGCACCGCTAATATTAAGTACATGGGGATGTTCATGATCACGTAAAACCAAAAATCTTTTTTGCTACTCACTTCTAAACCACCGGATTTTTTCGGCTTGAAATAAGTTGAGCCTTTGGGTGTGTTGCGCGCGAATGTGTAAAACACAAAACCATAGGCAATTGAAAATACACCGGTAAAGCCAATCGCATAACGCCAACCATTTTCGCCACCAAACACGTGCAATGCTAATAACGGCAATATAAAAGCCGCTGCTGCCGCACCAAAATTTCCCCAGCCACCATAAATACCTTCAGCTAATCCTACCTGGCGTGCTGGAAACCACTCGCCGACTAAACGAATCCCTATCACAAAACCGGCACCAACAAAGCCTAACAAAAACCTGAATAATGCCAACTGTTCAAAACTTTGCGCGGAGGCAAACGCAATTAGCATTGCCCCGGAAAGCATTAACAGGCCGCTATAGATAATGCGCGGGCCAAATTTATCCACCAGGCTGCCCACTACAATTCGTGCGGGAATAGTGAGTGCGATATTCATAATGAGCAACGCCTTCCATTGCGGTTCTGTCATTTGGAATGCGCCGACAATCAAGGGCTTTAGCGGTGCAAGGTTAAACCACATCACAAAGGTCATAAAGAAAGCAAACCAGGTGAGATGCAAAGTTGAGACAGATTTATTTTTAAAATCTAGTAAGTTAAGTTTTGATGTGCTCATGAGAATGTCATCCAACTGGAGAAAATGCATAAAAAAGAAAATATGAACAACAGGGATTTTGCAACGGTTGTGCCAATTCATTCATGGTGCGAAATAAACGCTGTTTCTTATTATTTTGGTGCTTATAGGTGCGGTATTTGAAAAAAGCATTGCGCCAAATGAATGCTATTTATTTTTATATGATTGTTTATGGAGCATTTACGGGGAAATATCAGGAAAGATTTGTTATGTCCATAAAGTAATCAAAAAATGAATATGTGTCTGTAGCTCTATGATTATTTTTGGCGCATTAAAGTTTTATAGGGTATGAAAGCGGAGAGTTTATTGAGAGATCATCCTCATAAACGACCTGCAAGTGCGCACCATGAGCAGCGCAACTTGCCCCATTGTGGAATTTATAAGGGTGCACAAAGGGCTATATAAGTGCATTTTATGGCTAATTTTGTAGAAGTTTTAATCTGGTGCATTATTATTTGCCCAAAACAATGCATTTTACTAGTTGTGGCTTAGTTATTGCTGTTTGTGCCTTTATAAATACCTTTTCGGAGCAGGTAATGAGTAAAACGGGTGCACAACTTCATTTTTTTTCGTTCGTCGGCAAGATAAAAATTTTACATCTCACTTGGATGGCCTTTTTTGTTACCTTCGTAGTTTGGTTCAATCATGCACCTTTATTGCTAGCCATCCAAAGTAGCATGGGCTTAACGGATCAACAGCTAAAAACCCTATTGATTTTGAACGTGGCGCTTACCATTCCTGCACGTATTGTGATTGGGATGCTGGTGGATGTATTTGGCCCGCGCAATATTTATTCTTTGTTATTAGTGATTACCGGTGTGCTGTGTTTTTTCTTTTCGCTTGCCACTAATTTCGAAATGCTGGCGCTGGCGCGCTTCCTGTTAGGTTTTGCCGGGGCTGGTTTTGTTATTGGTATTCGCATGATCAGCGAGTGGTTTCCCGCTCGGCAATTGGGTTTGGCCGAAGGTATTTATAAAGGCTTGGGCAATATAGGTTCGGCGGCCGCAGCGGTTAGCTTACCGACACTGGCGTTAGTCTTTGGCGGTGATGATGGCTGGCGTTATGCCACTGGCTGCACTGGCGTTATAGCCGTGATATACGCCGGAATTTATTATTTTTCAGTGCGTGATACTCCGGCTGGCTCGACTTATTTTAAGCCCAATAAATCCGGCGGCCTGTCAGTCACTAGCAAAAGCGATTTAGTACAATATTTGTTAATGAATATTCCCATGTATGCAGCACTTTCATTGCTTACCTGGAAGGTGACACTCTTGGGCTTAATTAGTCAGCAGGCATTAATCGGAATTAATTTTGTGTTGGTTGCAATATTTATATTTCAATGCAAAAAAATCTACCAAGTGAATGCTGATCTCTTCCTCAAACCCGTTGAAAAAATTCATCGCTACAAATTTAAGCAAGTGACTATTTTAAGCCTGGCTTACGCTGTTACTTTTGGATCGGAATTAGCAGTAGTCTCTATGTTGCCATTATTCTTTAAAAATACCTTTGCTGTTCCGGTAGCCCTGGCCGGTATTTTAGGTGCATGTTTTGCGGCAACGGATATTTTGTCTTGCCCTTCGGGCGGCTGGATCAGTGACAAATTCGGCCGCAAAAAATCACTGGTTATTTTATTGTTTAATGCCTCACTGGGATTTTTTGTGCTATCGCAAATTAATTCTGACTGGCCCATTCAACTCGCTGTGTTAGCCATGGTGTGTTCTTCATTTTTTCTGGGCTCCGCTGCAGGCTGTGTATTTGCAGTGGTACCCCTAATTCGGCGCAGCCTTACCGGACAAATTGCGGGTATCGTCGGTGCCTACGGCAATATTGGCGCCGTGGTTTTTCTCACCGTATTTTCGTTTGTAAGCACACCGGTATTCTTTATGACTATTGCTGTCAGCATTTTTGTTGTAGCGCTAGCATCAATGTTTTTAGATGAACCACAAAATAAAATGTTTGAAGTCTTGCCCGATGGCACAGTGCAAATGATTGAAGTGCATTAATGAGAAGCAGATTAAATTGTTCTCTAACATCAAGCGTAAAGCTCGTCAATAATTCATAAAAAATGGCAAATGCGTTATGAACCCATGGCACCTGCAAGGGAACTTATCTTTTTCGGTAGGACAATATTCCAGTGCCGGTATTAAAGCCGACAATGAAGATGCTATTGGCATTCGCATTCCTGAAGGAATGTTGCTTAGCACCAAAGGTGCAGCGGCAATTATCGCGGATGGGGTTAGCGCAGCTGAAGCGGGCAAAGAAGCCAGCGAAACCTGTGTACACAATTTCCTGGTGGATTATTTTTCAACGCCGGATACATGGTCTGTAAAAAAATCTACCTCGCAAGTATTGATTGCACTTAACCGTTGGCTCTACTCCCGTGGCCGTAGTTTTCAGGAAGCGCAAAAAGGCTATGTGAGTACGTTTAGCTGTATCATTTTTAAATCCCATAACGCGCATATTTTTCACGTCGGTGATTCACGCATTTATCGTTTGCGGGCGGGCGAGCTGGAGCAACTTACTCGCGACCATCGCACTGTCATCAGCGAAAAAGAATCTTATCTCGTGCGCGCAATGGGTTTGGATGTATCCCTTGATGTGGATTGCCGCATAGTTGATCTTGAAGTGGGCGATGTATTTTTGCTCTCCACCGATGGTGTGCATGAATTTGTTAGCCCCGCTGATATCCTTGCCGCGCTTGGGCTCGTGCGCGATCTTGCCATTGGTGAAGATCCCTTAATCACAAGCGCTAGTTTTGACCATTGCTGTCATGCAAGCTGCCAACAACTTGCCGATCTCGCGTTGCTGAATCACAGCAACGATAATCTTAGTTGCCAGATTATTCGCGTTAACGGATTGCCTGAACAGAATATGGAGGAAACCACACAAAAATTAACAGCGTTACCATTCCCGCCACCTTTAGATGTTGGCAAAATCATTGACGGCTATCGCATTGAAAAAGAATTGCATGCTAACAGCCGCAGCCAGGTTTATTTAGTCACAGATATTGAAACCGGCGAGCGCTATTGCATGAAAACGCCCTCGGTGAATCATGAGGATGACCCCGCTTATATTGAACGTTTTATTATGGAAAGCTGGATTGGCAGCCGCATTCACAACCATCATGTGGTTAAAATTATTGCCTTTAACAAGCCTAAAACCTGCTTGTACTATTTGATGGCTTATATTGAAGGCATCACTCTGGCGGAGTGGATTAAGCAAAACCCTAATCCACCGGTACAAACGGTTATTTACATGGTGGGGCAAATCGTAAAAGGTTTGCGCGCATTTCATCGCCGGGAAACATTACATCAGGATATTCGCCCCGCAAACATTATGCTGGATCGCAATGACGAAATTAAGTTGATTGATTTTGGTTCATGTCTGGTGCAAGGTGTAGCGGAAATTGCGTCGCCGATTCAGCGCGACAATCTGTTAGGCACTGCAGAATATTCAGCGCCGGAACACGTATTGCGCGGCAGATGCTCAGAGCAATCTGATATTTTTTCCCTTGCGATTGTCGTTTTTGAAATGCTGACCGGCGAACAACCTTTCAAAAGTAAGCTCGGTCACTGTCGCACGCCGCGCGCTTATTTAAATACTGAATATATTCCAGTGTATGAAATCAATCCGCTAGTGCCGTTTTGGATTGATGCCGCCATTAAGAAAAGTTTGCGCTACGACCCCGAACGTCGCTTTGGTGATGTGTCCGAATTTTTGCACGAATTACAGCAACCGAATCCAAAATATAAACAACAGTATCGTATTATGTCTATGGGGAAAAATCCGCTACGATTTTGGCAATATTTATCCGGCGGATTATTTATTGCGCTCTGCGCGACAACTTATTTATTACTGCGGACTTATTGGAATGGGCCTTAGTCTGGCCAATGTAAATACCTCTCAGCATTTCTGATGCCGGCAGAAATGCTGAGAGGATTTGCTTTTAAAAATTAACTCTCAGCCCAAGTTGTAAGCTTCTCCCCGCCTCCGGTGCGCGCTCGCGCAAATACGAAGATGCATTGCGAATTTCTGCATCGAGTAAGTTAGTTGCTTTTAAAAATAACGTGTAATCCGTTTTATCTTTTTCTACTGTGTAGCCGATTCGCGCATCGACACGATCATAACTTCCTGTTTCACTTTCATTGTCACCTGCGTGATCTTGTCTAGCGGTGTGGGTCAGGCTAAGGTTGCCGCTCCAGGCATTCCAATCATAATCGAGCGATGTACCAACTCGAGGCGGGGTGATACGGGGCAAGTCTTCGCCAGAGTCCAGCGTGGCGCGAACCCTGTCACTGAAAAAACGGAAATTCCAGGCGCGCGCTATAGGAATTTTTATTTCTGCCTCCCAACCTTTGAAAGTCGCATTCGCTTGGGTATATTGGTAGACATTAAGTTCATCAAACATTTGATTAGCATTTTGCGCATAAATGAAATCGTTAATCTGGTTATAAAAAATATTCGCAGAAATTTTTATAGCTTCGATATGCCAGTGATAACCCAGCTCTACATTTTTACTGGTTTCGGCATCCAGATTTTCGTCACCGATTAGATAGCTGCCGGTAGCGGGATGTGGGCCGTTAGCAAGTAGCTCTTCAACACTCGGTGCGCGCTGCGAGCGAGCTATACCAACAACAAATTTTTGATTGTGCGTAAAGTGCCAGGCAGTGGAACCCGATAAGCTGAGATTATTGCGATGTTTAATGGTGCTTTCATTTTCTGGTGTAATCGTTTGTGTATCGAGGCGGGCACCCAATTCGAAAGTCCAGATTCCGTGAGTTCTTTCTTCGAGTACAAAAAAACCAAAGTTGGTAATATCAGACTTGGGAATAAATGCTTCTTCGCCCACGGCTACAAACGTACTTTGCGAAGCCTGAATGCCGAGCGCGCCTTTCCAATCCATGTTTAACAATTTTAATGGATCGTGAATTAATTCTGCGCGACCTTCATAAGCGTTATTGGTAAATCGGGTACCGCTTTCACCATTTTCTATCTCAGTGTGCTCGTAGTCATTGTGGCCCAGACGCGCGGTGATTTTTTCAAAACCCGTAAAGGGATTATCCAACTCACCTTTCATATCGTAACGAGTTTGGTGCATATCAATACGCACCAGATCTTCACCTTCTGGTGGCACACCATAATTATTATCGAGCTTATTGATGCTCAGACCAAAGAAGCCATCATTGCCAATATAGGATGCACCCAAAGTACCGCTGGTAGCTTCTGCATTGGTATTGGCAATGAAGCCGTTAGTCGTGAGTGACGAATCTTCAATATTTTTTTGCGCAAAGCCAGGAATCTCCGTATCACTACTTTCACGCTTTATACCATCAAGATGAATTGCGAAGGTACCCAGTGCGGCATTGAGATTTACAACACCAACAGACTCATCATTAACACTGGTGTTGCGCAGTTCTGCGGCGCCATTAAAACGCTCCGGCAAAGTGCTGGGAATGCGATTATCCAGCACGTTGACCACCCCACCAATAGCGCCGCTACCGTAACGCAAAGCGGCGGGGCCGCGTAATACTTCTATTTTGCTGGCCAGTAGCGGCTCCAGAGCAATCGCATGATCCGGGCTGGCAGCAGAGGCGTCCATAGCGCCCACACTATCTTGCATTACCTTTACGCGGTTATCACTTTGGCCGCGAATAATCGGCATGCCGACACCAGGACCAAAGCTGGCCGAACTAACCCCAAGCTGGCCATTAAGGGTTTCACCGAGAGTTGCGGCGGCGGCATTTCGCAAAGCATCACCACTAATAATATTGACCGGATGATTAACCGTTTCAGCGCTTTTACTAAAAGGCGAGGTGGTAACTATGACTTCGTCGATAGCTCTCTCATCGGCAATTGTATCGGCAACGACGTTATTAACAAAAAAGGAATGACAAGCAGCACTCACCATTACTGCAAGGTAATGTTTGGGAAAAGATTTCATAAAAACTCCACAGCAAAAAAACTACTAGCAATTATGCTAGTAGATATAAAACGAATACCCGCAAAGAGGATGTTTAACAGTAGGTAGATGATTTAACAGCGGTGAAGAACTACAGGGGGAGCGCGAATAGGTGCGAAGCAGGTGCAACGACTATCAAGATAGTGGATGTAGAATGTGAACGTAAATAATGCTAACAGCAGAAATATGACAAACTGAGTGTCATTACTCAGAAATTTATCGAGGGCAACCGAGTGTTGGCAAAGCGTACAATGTTCATCTGCTTCAAGAACAACGCCATGGGCGTGACCAGCCTCAAGCACCGAAGTGATAAGCAAAATCGCGGCTGCGGCAACAAGCCACAAGCGTAAACGACGAATAGGCTGATAAGGAAGATTAAACATGGGCCGTAATTTAATGAAGAAGACAGGAAAGAGCAAGCATTGATGCTTTTCAAAAGGAATTGATTTCAGTAAAGTGCAAGTTGACATGGCACATTGCAGCGAAAATCATGATCTCTGCAAACCTTGTTTAGATATTCGTTGGTGCTCATCCAGCCATCGCAACAATAATAGTGTAGGAGAACCTGATGATCTGGTTTGGCTTAATGATTGCGATTGTCGGATACTTTATTTATCGCCTGGATAAAAAATTTAAAACAAAATACGAGGATAAATTTAACCCAAAAGAATGGGAACTTCCTATCCTTGGCGAAACTATAGCAACAACACCGATACAAACAACACCGTCAACACCTATAGCCTCTGCCGCTATCTATGAAAAAAAGGATTCATTATTATCCCACGCGGAAAAGTTATTGTTTGATGCTTTACAGTCTGCAGTAGCAGCTGATTACTGCCTGCTAGCAAAAGTGTCAGTCACTGATGTTATAGAAATAAAATCCGCCAATGGCGGCGCTTTGCCGAATCCTTTTTCGGGCAAGCAATTTGCTTTTGTAGTCTGTGAAAAAAATACCTTACAAATACTTTGTGCCATAGCATTTAACGAAAAAATTCAAACGCAAGACATAGCAACATTAAGCGATTCACCACTGACTTCAATATGTGTAAAAGCAAAAATACCGCTGCTAAACATTTCGCGCCAATTAAAATATGATGCGCAGCAACTCCGCGCGCAAATAGACCGGGAAATTAATGTTTTTGAAATAAAAAAAATGCCACCTAAAATATTATCCGCTACTGTTACTGCTGCGAATACCACACCCACCGAACCTGCAATTAAGACTGCACCACCCAATCCTTGCCCAAAATGTTCAGGGGTAATGGTGAAACGAAAAACAAAAAATGCTGAGCTTTGGGTATGCATTCGTTACCCGGAATGTCGGGGAGTGCTTGCAGTAGAATCAAATCACTAAGCTACAAACTTTTGCTGATGAGCTTAAATGCCGACAACTCAAGCGCAAGATGTCAAAAGGCATGAACATTAACAAAGCCTCTTCGTGCGCACTTTTTAACTCTTATGAATATTAAGCTTCAGATTCTCACTGCCTAGATAATGCCGGCCGCTGCGAGTTGTATATGAAGGTGTAAAGCACCTCAAGACGGATAACCTTAACCGTCTTGAGGTAAAAATCATTTAGGCTTACGTTGATAAAATACCAAAAGCAAAAGCAGGGCGAGGAATTCAAACGATGCACTACCGCCACCTTTCGATGATTTTTTAACTGGAGCACTCACACTGCTTGCTGCAGAACTTGCCCTACTGCTGGCGATTGAACTACCTATACTGCTGGCTACTGCGGCGCTGGAGCTCACTGCAGCAGCGCTTGATGCACTTCCATTATCCACAGGCACACTACCCGTGAACCCTGTTGCCAATTGATGCGTAAGTGCCAGAACTAAAACTCCGTCTTTAATGACAGCATTTTCCGGAGCAAAATCAACTCTATTTTCAGTAAAGGTCCAGTTTGCCAAGCCCCAACGACTTGTGTTCAAGCTATCGAAGTCATCCCGCCATAACAAGGTAAAGGCTTGGGTCGTGGTGTCGTAGCTGTAGTATTCGAAGTAATTAATAAATTGATAAACCGGCAAAATAGCATCATTGAACGCTCCCACCCAGGCTTCTGATGTGGAAGACCAAATATTAAAGCGCATACTTTGTTCATGGGTCAGACTTGTCACAAACTCGCCGCCGGTAATTCTCCTAATCTCCACTCCATCTACAAACCAGGCGACATAAGTTGGTGTCCATTCCACGGTATAGGTGTGGTAAGCATCGCCAAGCGATTGGCTTGCGGTATGTGCTTCCTCGGTTAATTTTCGTGGCTGACCCTGAATAATATTACTTTGCCACTCGATCGCATCGTTTTTGCCAAAGACTTCCACATCAATTTCTTCCCAAAAAGCGCCTGACTGCTCGGAGCCTTCTTTATAAGTAAAGAAAGTGGACAGTACGCCGCTGCCTTTAGCCACCTGCATGCGAGTGACAAAACGACCGTACTTATGGGTTTCTGAACTGTAAATCTCTGCGCCTTTATAAGCTTTTGCCAGAACTGAGGTTGAGTTCAATATGCCAGCAATGGCCAATGCTGTAAAAATTACGGCGGATCTATACCTAAACATAATGCGTTACCTGATCAATAATTAATTCATAGCTAAGATAGTTCTACCCATAAGAGTAGTCGATCCAGTTAGAGTTGACAGCGTAAACTGGGGGTAGCAGTTTCGCGGCGATAGTGGGACAGGGAGTATTTGACTGAAATTCAGTAAGATTTCAGGAGATGAGCAAGTGAAATGCGAGCTAGTGAGCTTTTATTCGGAGCCGCTTAGGATGTGCGGTAGGCATCCGGTAAATTGGGGTTAAAACAATCGCTCAAAAAATAAGGGGCACTGGACATAAAATGCCGAGTGCCCCTGGAAAAACAACAGCAGCTTAACGCGTAAAGCTTATAAATTTGGACTCTTCACCGGCAAAATATTGCTTATCACTGGTAGTACTTCCGTAACTCATGATCAACCCGGCATTACCATAACCTTGAAAATAACTAAGCTTAAAGCGATGTTCGCCCTTGGTTAAGGTTACGCGGCAAGTATCAGTAGTAAGAGGACGGTCATGGGTCCACTCACACAACTTGTTGTTGTCGACGCTGAAGACAAAACCATCATCACTCGCCAGCAAGAAATAGTAATCGCCAGCAACTTTTACCTCGAAAGGCGCATCTATATCGACAAAGAAATCGTTACTATAACCAAGATCGCCTAATTTCTTATGACGGAAGCGGCTTTTATCGGCGAGATCAAGGCGGTCGACCATAACCGTTTTACTGATTTCTATATCGCGCACTTGGTGTATGTCTGCAATACCACTACGGTTTTTACTGACGACCATACTAAAAACGGGGTCCACTGACGGTGGAATTACTCTATCTAAAATGGAGCCAATTACCACAACTAGCACAATAGAGAAGGCGATATTTTTATCGAAGAAAATTTTCATTATGACACCACCTGTAATTTCCAGAAGCTAAACCAGTTACGTAATTCAGCTTGATCTTCTGTAATTCCGAAGCCATAAGTGAACGGTGAAAAAAATGCAAAAACGGCAATGACCAGCGCGATAAAAATACTCAGGTTAATCCACATATGCCGATTGTTAGCAATAATATCGTCGCGATAAATATAACTAAAAATTAACGCAACATTAATAGATCCAAATATTAAGGGCACAAAGTAATGGTAAAGATACATCACACGCTCGATCTGCAAAATTGCCGTCATATAGCAAACATACAAGGTGGTAAATGCACAAATCCAATAAAATAAGGGTGTATCCTTTTCTTTCTGGCCGTAAACCACTTTACTCATGATAAGACCGATACTAAAAATAATTCCGGCTAACACGCTAAACCATATAATAGGGTTAGCGACTATGCTCATATAATGCGTTTTTGCTTTACCCTCGATAGTTTCTTTGTCCCAACGATAGCTAATGGTTTTTTTACCTAGCACCCAATCCAGAGCATAACTGCCATTTTCATCCGCTTTACACTCATCAAGCTTGGGTACTCCATCAGCGTATTCGCTCATATATTTTAAGTTATCTCGCATCCCCACCATAAAAGTGCCGGGACTCCAGGTTGAGCGCTCTTTTATTTTATTTAAATACTCAGGTGATGCCTTGTAGGTATGGCCAGCCAATACTTTAGTTCCCATGCCGATGTGAATATAAAAAATTCCAAAAAATATTAACGCGGTTGGCACCACTCCTGCGGGTACCGCAACAGCAAGTCGCTTGAGCAACGCTATCACATCAAACTTTTGCAAGTTTTGCCATTGATCAACAGCAAAAAGCATGGGGAAAAGTAATAGCAAAATAAAACCATTTACTTTTACGCTAATCACGAGGCCAATCCAAACACCAAGAATAGCGTAGTGCTTGAGCAGAGTTTTTTTACTGCTCGTAATCACCAGCGTAAAATAATACAGCGCACCCAACACAAAAAATAATTGAATACCTTCCAGCATTGCCGCACGTGCGTGAACCACTAACGCATTATCAAAAATGATAAAGCTACTAAATGCAAAAGCGAGCAATTTATGTTTCGTGATGCGATGAATAATGCCGTAAAAAAATAACACCGAGAATGCCATAAGCACCACGGACGGAAAACGAAAGCCAGTGTATTGCATATTGGGAGGTGCTTCTTCGCCCTTTAAATAATCCGTTTCGTTAAGCTTGTGCTTATCGACATCATCGTTGTCTCCAATAAGCGATTCCGTGAGTCCCATGAGCATTTTGCCCAATGGCGGGTGTGGTTCCATGTACATAATGTTATCAATATGTTTTTGCGCAGAAACTATATGGTAATTCTCATCCCAAAACATGGATTTAGGGCTGCCATAATAGGTGAAGTAAATCGCAAAAGAGGCAATCAGTAATATCAGCGGATAAACGTAATTTGAGTAGGGCTGTAATTTTTTTAGCATGGTTAGTTACTTATTAGAATGTGGTTGGAATTAGCGCGGTGCTGCGGACGAATCTTGCCCTGTTCTGTCGCGCGGTGCAATTAGCTAAGGGCCTTATAGGCTATTTTTTTTGGGTAACGTGTAATAGATCCCCACTCGTTCAAATTATGAATATCCATCCACGCTATTAGTGAGTAAACTCAAACGCAATTGGTGCGCACCCCCATAAACCTGATTACCTACAAATAAAGCAGACTGGCCTAATCTGTCTTGCATATGTAAACCGACCCTGAGATCGAAAAACAACCAACCGGCAATTCCTGTAAGAACAAAACTACCTGTACTGACAAATTTAAAAAGGCAGCAGCTTATGAAAACGGCAGTTATCACCGGCGCAAATCGTGGCATTGGCTTGGCTTTGTGCAAAGAATACATCGCGCAAGGTTGGCAGGTTTACGGGATTTGCCGTACTGCCTCAACAGAATTAAACGCCACCGGTGCCAAATTAATTGCGGGTATTGATATAACCAACGCTGATGCAGTAACACGACTGCCTGCACTATTGGCCAACTGTGATATCGATTTACTGATTAATAATGCCGGCATTTTACATGGCGAAAGCTTGGAGAATATCGACTACACGACCGTAGCCCAACAAATTTTAGTGAATGCTATTGCGCCATTACGCATCAGTGAAGTGCTACTTGGCTTATTTTCTGCGAATGCAAAAATCGCTTTTATTACCAGTCGTATGGGCTCGATTGCTGATAATACATCCGGCGGCTATTACGGCTATCGCATGTCAAAAGCCGCACTCAATGCGGCGGCTATGTCACTCAGTCATGATGTGAAATCACGCGGCATAGCGGTAGCTATTTTGCACCCAGGTTATGTGCAAACTGCAATGGTAAATTTTGGCGGCGATATTTCCGCCGCCGAATCAGCAGGACGCTTATACCAGCGCATTGAAGAATTAACCATAACTACCAGTGGCGGGTTTTGGCATTCCAATGGAGAACGCTTGCCTTGGTAGTGATTGACCCTTGGCGGTGATTAAACATAGCTACATTATTTTATTTAATGGATGTATTTAAAATTGGGTAGCGATATAGTTTGTATTTTAAATAATGAATATATCGCACGGGGGATTATTAGAAATGCTGGACAATATAGTTAAGCTCATTGCTGTTTTCCCAGGCTGGGCGACGCTCTTAATTTTGGTTTTTTTCGCTGTTTTAGTTGCTCTACTGGCAATTTTAGCGCGTGTGCGCGCCGCAAAAAAAATAATGCATTCTACCCGGAATGATATTTTGGAAAAATCGCGCACTTTTATGAAACTGAAACAAATACAACTTTTCCCGGATGACCCGGCTGCTGAAATCAATGTTGTGGTTTATGTCAATGGTGTAGCATTTTTTCATCCATCAGAAACTGAAATAAAATGGATGCCTGTCATCGCGAATATGAATGAGAAAATAATCGAGCTGCCTCGCGCAGAAATGTACTATATTCGTTTTGAAATCAATTTTAGCTCGGAGAAAAAGCTTGAGGGCGGGCCTGCCCTTGTTCGCGGGGGATTAGTTAAAAAGGATGGCAAGAAAGCCGCAGACCAGGCACTGGTTACCTACCCTGCAATACCCCTTGTCGCTGATTACAAACTGTATTTTTTACAGGATGGATCGCGCGACACATCAGTGAAGGCCACAATTTCCTATGAGATTTATACCGAAGAAATCTCATAGTTAAGCAGCGTTACCCAAACCATGTTCTTTCATCCATTAAGGAGTTGTATATGAAAAAAATTGTTGCTTTAGTTATGCTTGGTTCACTTGGCTGCTTCGTTTCCCCTGCTTTTGCAGAGAAAGATTGCGAAGAATTGAAAAGCGAAATTGCTGCAAAACTTGACGCTAAAGGAGTTGTTGGTTACACACTGGAAATTGTTCCAACCGAGGAAATTAAAGATCAAAAAGTGGTAGGTAGTTGTGCGGGAGGTACCAAAAAAATTACTTACACCAAAAGTTAAAGCATCAGTTGGGGGATGATTGTTGTCATCCCCCAACTGACTTACTCACCAAGCGGCACTTGCAGCGAATCATAGACCCTGACCTTGTTAAACAAATGCCCGCAATCTTCCATAAATTTTAGATGAATCGGATGCACCTGATAAAGCTTTTCATCCTCTGCATTATTGAAGCAAACCAATAAAGAAACACTATAACTGCAATCAATATCTGGATCTTGTGACAGCACCGGCGTGCCAATATGAAAACCGGTGATAACCTCTATGTTCTGCAATGTTCTTAAGCCAATAATTAATTGCGCAAAATCAATTTCTGATCCAACATTTTTTTGCCAAAAATAAACCTGGTGAATAAAACTAGAAATTTCGCTTTTCATATATTATTTTTTTGTAATTTTATGTGTGCATTATTGCGGGCCAGGTTTAACACTTGCAGACGATCCGAAATTGCCAATTCAATACTTACAGCATCCAAGCCTTGCGTTGCCAGTTGCTGCGAATGTTTCGCGTGATCAACAAAAGCATCATGTAGACCTAAATGCATCACGGGCATAACGTAGCCTTGGCTAGCCAAGTATTCGCTAACCGCTGATCCAGCACCGCCCGCTATGGCATTTTCTTCGATAGTCACTAGCAAATCATGGGTATTGGCCATGCGCTCAATGAGCTCAGCATCCAGAGGCTTAACAAACCGCATATCACATAAGCTGGCATTTAACTTTTCCGCAACTTTTTGCGCTGATGCCAACAAGGTGCCGAAGCAGAGGATCGCCACTTTCTTGCCTACTGATTCATCAACCAAACCGTTAATACTGGATCGTACAAGACGGCCCTTGCCAATAGGCAATGCAGTCATTATTTGCGCAACGGCTATACCCGTTCCAGTGCCACGCGGGTAACGCACAGCAGCTGGCCCGGCATACTGATAGGCGGTGTAAAGTAATTGGCGGCATTCATTTTCATCACTGGGAGCAGCAATAACCATATTGGGTATACAGCGTAAAAAGCTAAGGTCAAAACTGCCCGCATGAGTAGGGCCGTCTTCGCCAACGAGTCCAGCGCGATCAATAGCAAAAGTCACGTCTAGATTTTGCAAGGCAACATCATGAATTAACTGATCATAAGCGCGTTGTAAAAAAGTAGAGTAGATAGCAACGACTGGCTTTTGGCCTTCACAGGCCATGCCGGCAGCGAGTGTTACAGCATGTTGTTCAGCGATCGCAACATCATAGAAACGCGCCGGGAATTGTTCAGCAAAATCAGCCATGCCGGAGCCTTCGCACATAGCGGGCGTTATGGCAAGAAGGCGATCATCCACAGCTGCCATATCGCACAACCAATCGCCGAATATTTGTTGAAACTTTTTAAGTTGGTGAACCGGTTTATTTTGGCTAGCGATAGTTGGCACCTCAGCCAATTCAATTGCTTTTGGTTCAAGCTTATTGAGTGCATGATAACCAACAGGATCCAACTCTGCCGGCTCAAACCCTTTACCTTTTTGCGTAATAATGTGCAGCAGCTTGGGACCTTTAATCTCTCGCAAGCTACTCAGGCAGCGAATCAAATCGCCCAAATCATGGCCATTAATGGGGCCAACATAATTGAAACCCATTTCTTCAAATAGAGTGCCCGGAGACATAAATCCTTTCAGATGCTCCTCGGTGCGTCGTGCGAACTCCCATGCGGGTGGAATTTTACCCAGCACTTGCTTACTACCTTCGCGCAACGAATTGTAAAACTTGCTGGCCCAAATTTTGGAAAGATAGGTGGAAAAACCACCCACATTGGGCGATATCGACATGTTGTTGTCATTTAGCACGACCAACATGTCAGTTTCAGTGTGCGCGGCGTGGTTGAGCGCTTCAAATGCCATCCCGGCTGTCATGGCGCCATCGCCAATAATCGCGGCACACTTACGTTCACTGCCACTGATATACGCACCAATCGCCATCCCTAATGCAGCGCTAATGGACGTGCTGGAATGACCGACACCAAAAGTGTCAAACTCGCTTTCGTCGCGTTTGGGGAAGCCGGACAGGCCTCCATTCTGACGAATAGAATCCATGCGCTCACGACGCGAAGTAAGAATTTTGTGCGGATAGGTTTGATGACCAACGTCCCAAACTAAACGATCTTTGGGAGTGTCGTACACGTAGTGCAAAGCAATTGTAAGCTCTATCACCCCCAAGCCCGCGCCAAAATGGCCGCCGGTTTGTCCGACACTAAATAGCAAAAATGCACGCAACTCTTCTGCCAGTTGCGGTAATTGCTTTTCGTCGAGCTCTCGTAAATCTGCAGGAGAGTCAATACTATCCAAAAGCGGGGTGATGGGGCGGCTGGTGGGTATCTCGTGAAGCATGAGTTGCTATCATCTTATAGAAACCGGCATTGTAGGCTTCCAGCGCCACCTTGCCTAGGGCGATTTAAACAAGACGCATCACAAACTTATGGCAAAATACCCGAGTTATTTTAAATGGTTATTTTTAAGACGGCAGTTACGATTATTCCGCTTATTCAGGTATAAAAAATGCAAAAAATTGTAATCGCCAGCAATAACGCCGGTAAGCTGTGGGAGTTTCAGCATCTACTCTCCGGTTGCGGCTTTGAGCTGCTACCTCAATCTGATTTTAAGGTGAAGGATGCCGATGAAACAGGCTCCACTTTTGCGGAAAATGCCATTATCAAAGCGCGACATGCTTGTGCTCTAACTGGACTGCCCGCGATTGCGGATGACTCTGGCATTGAAGTAGATGCTTTAAATGGTCGCCCTGGTGTTTATTCCGCTCGATACTCTGGCCCAGGTGCGAGCGACGCAGACAACAACACGAAACTATTAACCGAGCTAGCCAATGTCTCCATGGGAAAACGCACCGCACGGTATCAAGCAGTGCTTGCCTATATGCGCCATGCTGACGACCCAACCCCTATTTTGTGTCATGGCAGCTGGGAGGGGGTAATTCTTACTGAGGCACGCGGCAACAATGGCTTTGGTTACGATCCGTTATTTTATATACCCTCACACAATTGCACTGCAGCAGAATTAGAAAAGGCAGAAAAAAATCGCATTAGTCATCGCGGCCTCGCGATGTCAAAGTTACTAGTGCGCCTACAAAAGTAGCATTTATATTAAAAAATTATCTCATTGAGTATTTCATGTCGTTAATATTGCCACCGCTTTCACTTTACATCCATATTCCCTGGTGTATTCGCAAATGTCCTTACTGTGATTTCAATTCGCATGAAGCAGACAATGAAATTCCTGAAGCAGAATATGTTGCAGCATTGCGTTTTGATTTAGAACAGGATGCATCTTTGGCGCAAGGCCGCAAACTTACGAGTATTTTTTTTGGTGGCGGTACACCGAGCATGTTGTCCGCAAATGCCATTTCACAGATTTTAAATAATGCAGAATCTATTATTGGGTTTGAACCAGGAATTGAAATCACCTTAGAGGCGAACCCCGGTACGTTTGAGCAAGTAAAATTTTCAGATTTTCGCGCTGCGGGAGTAAATCGCTTATCTATCGGCATTCAAAGCTTTAACGATGTGCAATTAAAAGCTTTGGGACGCGTGCATGATCGCAATGAAGCACTGCGAGCAGTAGCAGTAGCACGCAAAGCTGGATTTGATAATATAAATTTAGACTTAATGCACGGGCTACCCGAACAATCGAGCGAAGCTGCACAAGCGGATCTTGCACAAGCGATTACTTTGGCTCCAGAACATATCTCCTGGTATCAACTTACGATTGAGCAAAATACTGCATTTTTTTCAGCACCACCGCTATTACCAGAAGAAGACATTTTGGCTGATATTCAAGATGCTGGTCAGGCTCTGCTTGCGAAAGCCGGGTACGTGCAATATGAAATTTCCGCTTATGCAAAAAATAAAAAATATGCCAGCCACAATATTAACTATTGGCAGTTTGGTGATTACTTGGGTATTGGCGCTGGCGCACATAGCAAAATTACTTTACCACAGCAGCAACAAATTATGCGTTTATGGAAAACTCGTTTACCTAAACATTACTTAAGTAACATGCACAGCGATAAAATTTCCATCAACCTTGGCGGCCATCAAAATGTATTTGGTGGCGGTAGTGACATTCTTACACCAGAATCGCTGCCATTAGAGTTTCTAATGAATGCCCTGCGTTTAAATGCAGGCGTACCTACACATTTTTTAACAGAGCGTACAGGGCTAAACCCAAATGCGCTTGAGCCGAGATGGCAACTATTAACCGAAAAAGGATTGGTTGAAAATGCGGATAGTTTTTTGCGGACGACTGTGCTGGGGCAGCGCTTTTTAAATCGGGTGTTAGAAACCTATGCAACACCATAATATTCTGACGCTGAAGAATAAATCAATTGCTAGCAACCTTTTCGTGAATTGCTTCACTGTCAAAGCGCAGCCAACCTAATACCGCGTAACGGCTATCCAGCATATCGCGATAGGTTTGCACTACTACTGCGTTGGGTATCTTTTGCCGCTCAAGCATGCGGAGTCGATCAACGAGAAAAGCGATATCGTTCTCTACCTTCCGTGCAATATCTTCACTATTAAATTCTAAATTACCAATGTTAAGTTTTTTCATGTGAGTTTTTTCCTAGACTCCTTTTTACAGTCACGTCCATTATCCGTACTTCATTAAGCTGTCACTAGTCGATCGTGACGTCAAACTTTGTGAGCTTTGGCTTACATTTGCTGTTTCTTACCAAGCGTTAAAACAAATAATCCCGTTGCCGCGAGGACAATTGATGGACCGGCTGGACTATCCCAATAAAAAGAAGCAAGTAAACCCAAACTAACAGCGACACAACCCAGGCCGCTGGCAACCAACGCCATAGATTCAGGGGTATGAGTAAGACGACGACTGGAGGCTGCGGGAATAATCAACAATGCGGTAATTAATAATACGCCCACTACTTTCATTGCTATAGCTATAACCAATGCCATCAATAACATGAGGGCGGTACGCACTTTGGTCACAGCGACACCTTCAACCTGGGCCAGCTCTTCATGAACTGTGATGGCTAACAAGGGGCGCCAAAGCCAGACAAGAGCCAATATAACGCCCATTGCTATTATCCAGATGCTCATTACATCAAGCCAATTAACTGACAAAATATCGCCAAATAAATAGGCGAACAAATCAATGCGCGTGTCACTGAACATACTGACGCAAACAAGACCAAGGGCAAGCGTGGAGTGAGATAGAATCCCCAGTAATGTATCTGTTGCCAGGAAGCGATTGTTTTGTAAAGCGACCAAAACAAGTGCTAGCAATAAACAGCCGATGGCAACAGCAAGATTAAGATTGATGCCAAGCAACAAACCAAAGGTAACACCTAGCAATGCAGAATGCGCAAGCGTATCGCCAAAATAAGCCATTCGCCGCCATACAGCAAAAGCACCCAGGGGCCCAGCGACCAATGCCACAGCAATACCTACAAGTAAGGCGTGGAGTAAAAAATCAGGCATTCTAGTGATGCTCGCAGGAATCAGTACAACCCACACTACCCGTAATCACGTTACCGTGCGCGTCATGTTGGTGATCATGGTGATGAGTATAAAGCGCAACTTGAGACGCTTTGCCGGCCCCTGGGGCATTAATATTTGAGCCAAACAAAGCGAGATAGGCAGGGTCATGCGTAACCTGTGCAGGATGGCCGTAACAACAAACATGTTGATTAAGACAAACTACCGTATCAGTGGTAGCCATCACTAAATGTAAATCGTGTGATACCAACAAGACACCGCAATTTCGCGCTTTTCGAATATCGTTAATCAAAGCATAGAGCGCTGCTTGCCCACTTACATCGACACCTTGCACCGGCTCATCTAAAACCAATAATTGTGGGTCACGAAGTAAAGCGCGAGCCAGGAGGACACGCTGAGTTTCACCGCCGGAAAGTAATTGCATTGGTGTCCGGGTGAGCTTCTCTATGCCAGTGAGCTGTAAGGTTTCGCTCAAATCAATACGTGGCCTACCACCTAAAGTTAAAAACCGCTCTACCGAAAGAGGCAAACTTGCATCGAGGTGCAATTTTTGTGGCATATACCCGATACGCAAATCTTTACTCCGTGTGATAGTGCCTTCATCGATTTTGATTAGACCGAGAACGCTACGCACCAAGGTGGTTTTGCCGGCACCATTGGGGCCAATCAAAGTTACAATTTTACCTGGGTCAATTTGTAAATCAGCATTTTTAATTAGATGACGCCCATTGCGCACTACACCCACTGCATGCGCTTGAATTAATGACCGCGGGTCAATAAATGCAGGTTTTTCAAAAGTGGCGAGCTTCTGCTTATTTATCATTTCATTCTCTTTGCTATAGGACTTGCAAATGCTGTTAATCTACAAAAATGGTTACACTATAACTGCTCATCCCTGGCTTTCAAATACGACTCTCAAACATGAAGCTTCATAACGAGATAAAACAATGACAAAAAAGATTTTGCAGATAATAACATGGGGATTATTCAACATAGCCATTTGTGCTCAAGCTCAACCCTTAGTGTTGTCTAGCATTAAACCCTTAACACTTATTGCTCAAGAAATTGCCAGGGATTGCGCTACTGTTGACACGCTCTTGCCGGAGTCAGCCTCACCGCATAATTATCCACTGAAAGTATCGGATCACTCCCGCTTACAAAAAGCGGATGTAGTACTGTGGGTTGGCCCCGAATTAGAAAGTTTTTTGCAGAAACCTCTCTCGAATTTACCCACTTCCCAGCGCATCACCGCTTATGAGTTATCAGGACTCTATTGGCCAGCAGAGAAACCTCACGCTAACAACGAGCATCATCATGACCGCGACCCACACCTCTGGCTAAATCCACGTAACGCTATAGTAATAGCACAGGCACTAAGTGAAAAATTGGCAGCAATTGATGAAAAAAACAAACTTACTTACATCGCAAATTTGCAGACCTTTAAAGTCAAGATGACGCAATTAGATATGGCATTAACAGCCAAGCTCAAACCTTTCGCGAAGCGCGGCTTTGCAGTTTATCACGAAGGTTATAGTCATTTTGTTAGTCATTATGGCCTATATCAATTGAATTATGTGACTTTTACACCCGAGCAAAAACCGGGCGCAAAACACTTGCACCAGCTTAGAAAAATATTGAGTAAAGAAGGGCGTTGCTTATTATTAGAGCCCTACTATGAACAGCAATCAATGCGAGATTTAGCAAAAGAATTAAATTTAAAACTCGGCATTCTAGATGCGCTAGGCAGCCAAAATGTTAATTCTTATGAGCAGCTATTAGAGCGAATGGCTGACGCTTTTTCACATTGTCTGGCGAATGGGGATAGTGCGGGAAGTATGTAAAGGTAGCTGCAGCTTTATCCCGCGATCTGCTAAAGCATCAATTTGACGCTTATTCAGCTCAGTGACAAAGCTATCGTAGCAACTGATGACACTTCGCTCAGAAGTTAAAGCGGCTTCACGTAGTAGATCTAAAATACCTTCTTGCGTGGCGAGCTTGTGACGCACACCCGTGATCCTATAATATTGGCTGCCTAATTGTTGCAACCTGAAAATTGCAGTTTGAGAAAAAATAAGTGTATCCATAAAAGACTCCTTCGACATGAGCATCATGTTGAATTAGTGAACGAGAAGAAACATGTAAAGCCAGCACAGTCTAGGATAGGAATTAATCAGCGGTGTTTGCATACGCGCCATTATTTTTTAAATGTCTAAAAGTGTGACGCAGGTAAAAAAATGACCCCAAGCCGCCATAACTAAAAGCTATAAACGGAACATGGAGCCAATGCAGGATAAAGCTAGAGGAAAACATTAAGCAAACATCAAAGCGAGTCCGCTCGGCAAGCGCCGCAGCAAACCCCAAAATTTATGAGCACCAGATCTCGAACGCTATAGCGATGAGATAAATACTTGATGCTGCATCTACCAATAAAAATACTAAATCAAATGCTTCATTCAACTGATAGCCACAGATCAGGCACGAAGCACGTGTTGCTACCGCAAAAAAACAACTAAAACTTAACGCACTTATGGCGAATGTTAGAACTTAACATTTGCGGTTGTTTCTTTAGCTCCAAGTGCAGGTAATTCAGCAGCAATTTTCTCACTCAACAAATCACTTACTTCTTGAACCTTCTGATCCAGGAATGCACCCAAATCTGCGAGTTCAACACCTTCCGCTTCATTAGAAGCATTAGTATTTAATGCCGCAGGAACAACCTGAGCTTGCACTTCATCAGCCAACACTGGTGCGGCCAACAACAAAGATATAAGTATTACAGACAAATTTTTCATTACGATCACCTTTTGGGATGGGGTTACTTAGTTACGAGGCAATTGTGTTACCTCTTGTTACGCATAGTAACACAATATTTTTATTTGCCTAGCCTCTATTTAAATCTTTTTGCGATAAGGAAATATATTGTTATTTAATATCAACAATTTAGATAACAATAAAATTATGTGACGCATATCGCACTTTGTGTTTAACGGTAACATATAAGAATATTAAAAGTTATCGAAGATATGAGCACCAAGACCAGGCGTCAAATAAATAAGGCTAATTTGGTGTATTCTTCACGCATTAAAAGTTAACTGCACTTTACTAAGATATTAAGGTATACCCATCATGGCTTCGCAACTCTCCCCCTCTGCCCCCTTGGTTTTAGTCGACGGCTCATCCTACTTATATCGCGCTTATCACGCTTTACCACCGCTCACCAACTCCAAAGGACAGCCAACGGGGGCTATAAAAGGCGTGATCAGCATGTTAAGACGCCTTATTAAAGATTATCCAGAAAGCCAAATTGCTGTGGTATTTGATGCAAAAGGTAAAACATTTCGCGATGAGCTTTTTGCAGAATATAAAGCGAATCGCCCAGCAATGCCGGACGACCTACGCCCACAAGTGCAGCCCATTCACGACATAGTGCAGGCAATGGGCCTGCCGTTATTGGTGGTAGAAGGGGTAGAAGCAGATGACGTAATCGGCACTCTTGCACACCAAGCGACCGGGCAAAAAATGAATGTAATTATTTCTACTGGCGACAAGGACATGGCGCAACTCGTCAATAACCATATTAGCCTCGTTAACACCATGACAGATAGCTTTTTAGACATTGCCGGGGTTACTGCGAAATACGGCTTTGGTCCCGAATTAATGATTGACTACCTTGCACTTATGGGCGACAAGTCTGACAACATTCCCGGGGTGGCCGGCGTCGGCGAAAAAACCGCATTAGGTTTAATTCAAGGCTTGGGAAGTTTAGATTCTATTTACGCAAATCTTGAAGCGGTACGCGTCCTGGAATTTCGTGGAGCGAAAACCATGCCTGAAAAACTTCTCGAACACCGTGACATGGCTTACTTATCCTATCGTTTAGCGACTATTAAAACGGATGTTGAACTCGCACTAAAGCCAGATACCATTCATATCACTGACCCTGACAACAATCGCTTGCGCGATTTATTTGAGCACCTGGAATTTAAAGCCTGGGCGGCGGACTTAGCAACCACCTCAAGCCCAACTCCTGAAGCCCCTACAACGATAACCAATATTGCATTATCGACTACAGAAATAATAAATTCATCCGAAGTCACTGTTGAAATTGTCGAATCTATATCGGCAGCCATTTTGACCAATTACACCATCATTACCGAAAAGACAGTTTTGGCCGAATGGATTATCAAACTCACACAAGCTGACATCTTTTCATTTGATACTGAAACTACCAGTCTAAATATAATGAATGCACGGATTGTTGGCGTGAGCTTTGCTATTGAGCCTGGTGCAGCAGCCTACATTCCTTGCGGCCACGATTATATGGGCGCACCGGAACAACTTTCGATTGATTATGTTTTGGCGCAACTCAAACCTATACTAGAAGACGAAAATAGACGCAAAATCGGTCAGAACCTTAAGTACGATCGCAGCGTGCTACTTAACCACGGCATTAATTTGAAAGGTATTGCTTTTGATACCATGCTTGAATCCTATGTCCTCAACTCTATTGCCAGCCGCCACAATATGGATGCGCTAGCACTTAAATATCTGGATTACACAACAGTTAGTTTTGAAGAACTAGCGGGCAAAGGCGCAAAGCAACTTAGTTTTAACCAGCTTGAAATTGCCACTGCGGGTCATTATGCAGCAGAGGACGCAGACATAACCTTACGTTTACATCAATACTTCTGGCCACAACTGCAACAGTTCGCGGGTCTTAAAAATGTTTTTGAAGAATTGGAAATGCCGCTAGTCGCAGTGCTTTCAAACATTGAAAGAAATGGCGCTTTAGTGGACGCAAAATTACTCGGCCAACATAGCCTAGAGCTAGGGGAGCGTTTAATTCAGATAGAGCGGAGCGCCTACGAACTCGCAGGACAAGAATTTAACCTCAGCTCTCCCAAACAATTGGGGACAATATTATTTGATCAACAAAAATTGCCGGTAATCAAAAAAACTCCAACCGGCGCGCCCTCGACCGCGGAAGACGTGCTACAAGAATTGGCACTGGATTATCCACTGCCTAAAATTCTTATGGAATATCGCGGTCTCGCTAAACTCAAATCCACTTATACCGATAAATTGCCACAAATGATCAACCCTCGCACAGGACGCATTCATACAAGTTATCATCAAGCCGTAGCAGCCACAGGCAGGTTGTCATCACAAGACCCCAATTTACAAAATATCCCTATCAAAACTGCAGAAGGTCGGCGGATCCGTCAAGCTTTCATTGCTCCTAAAGGCTACAAGCTAGTGGCCGCGGATTATTCACAGATAGAGTTGCGGATTATGGCGCATCTTTCTGAAGATGAAGGTTTACTCAGCGCATTTGCAAAGGGCTTGGATGTTCATCGCGCTACTGCTGCTGAAGTATTCGGGGTTGAATTAACATCGGTTACCAATGAAATGCGACGCAGCGCTAAAGCCATTAATTTTGGTTTGATTTACGGTATGTCCGCTTTCGGCCTGGCTAAACAATTACATATTGGGCGCAACGAAGCTCAACAATATATTGATCGCTACTTTGAGCGTTATCCTGGTGTACAGCGGTATATGAACGAAATTCGTTCCCGTGCGCATGAGCAAGGCTATGTAGAAACACTGTTTGGTCGTCGCTTATATTTACCCGACATTAACGCTAAGAATAAAAACCTGCAAATGGGAGCCGAGCGCACCGCGATTAATGCCCCAATGCAGGGTAGCGCTGCTGACATTATTAAAAAGGCCATGATAATAGCGGATGAGTGGCTTACCAGTAGCGGCCTTGATGCCAAAATAATTATGCAAGTACACGATGAACTGGTATTGGAAGTAGTAGAAGCTCAAGTTGAAGAAGTATGCGAGGGTTTAATTGCACGAATGGCGGCAGCCGCCAGCCTGAAAGTGCCGTTATTGGTGGAGTTCGGTGTGGGTAATAACTGGGATGAGGCCCATTAATATAGGTGAACCTAGGTACTTACTCTTCACTATAAAAAAAGCCGTATTCTTACAATACGGCTTTTTAATCTGTTGAGGCATCAAACGTTATATTAATGCTTACGACGGCGCAAAAAACCTAAACCTAATAGACCCAAGCATAAGAGTATTATTGAGCTTGGCTCAGCAACCTTGGAAACCTTGCCAGGTTTTTGCTTAACGTTTTCAAGGGTAGGATGATTATTTTGGATAGCCTGAAGCGAAGTATTAGCTTCAACTTGAATAAAAGCAGCCTGACTAGCCAACATCACCTCGATAGCATTATCTTTGGGATTTGCGCGCACTATATCAATGGCCATGGGACTTGCAAATACGCTATTAGCCAAGCCTACGCTAAAGATCAATGCAAAAAGAAGACGAGTAACGATTAACATAAAATTTTAAATTCCTAATATTTTACTGACAATGTGTAAATAGCAACTTACGTGCCAACGTCGTCTAAATGCTTGTTTTATAGTGATTCCCGTCACAAAAAACATGCCAGCATTTACCGATATGTAAAATAACTCGACACCCAACATCAAATCCTTTTAGCTACTGATGCCTATATCTAAAGTGCAATGCCAATTGGCTTTGCCAAAAAACCGGTTAGAATGGCCTCCCTCTTCTTTAAAGCACGCCAAGATGACCTTAATAGAACTCCAATATTTGGTAGCCCTTGGGGACGAACTTCATTTTGGCCGGGCAGCCGCTCACTGCTACGTAAGTCAGCCAACGCTAAGTATGGCCATTCGTAAACTTGAAAATGACCTGGATGTACAACTTTTTGAGCGCAATAAATCTGGTATAAAAACAACCAGAATGGGCGCACAAATTATTGCCCAGGCAAAGCAAGTGATAGATCGCACTCTAGCTATCAAAGCATTGGCGGAAGCTGCTAAGGATCAGCTTGTCGGTACGCTGAACATGGGCCTTATCCCAACGCTCGCACCCTATCTTTTGCCACCTTTGATCCCACAGTTACGGATTATGGCAAGTAAATTAAACTTGCGAATTATTGAAGGCAACAGCGCTGACTTACTGCAAAAGTTACGCGCATGCGAGCTGGATGTTGTTTTAGTATCACAACCTTTTACGGGTGTGGATGTATTAACACAAGATTTTTTCGAAGAACCTTTAATTGTGTTGATGCCAAATAAACATCCACTCGCCGCTCAGCAAATTCTTCGTCCTATTGATCTAAAAGGGCAGGATTTTTTATTGTTACACGAAGGAAATTGTTTACGTGATCAAGTAGTTAATATTTTTTCACCATTGGGGGAAAGTGATCGGCCCACATTTATCGAAGCCTGCGGTATTGAAATGCTACGCAATATGGTTGCTGCAGGGCTCGGCATTACAATCATTCCCGTATCGGCGGTAAGCTCAACACTACCTGTAAATAGTTTATTGACTACTCGTCCGCTGATCGCGCCCACTCCTACTCGTACTATTGCCCTAGCTTGGCGCACCAGCTTTCCGCGTCATAAAATTATTGATGTCTTACGTAGTGCGGTACAAATTTGCACATGGCAATTTACCACCGCGCACGATAATTCCCGTCAAGGTTTATTGGTAGAAAATGATAATTGGTGAAGAAAAGTTATGATCGATACCATTAACAAAGCAATGAATACCACCATGAACCCCATCAGAAAAATTGTTATTGTGGGCGGCGGAACATCAGGCTGGATTGCGGCTTCTATGTTGTCCTATCATCTCAAACCTGAACTTTGTCAAATTGAATTAGTTGAATCTGAAGATCTTGCGACAATAGGCATTGGCGAATCCACCATTCCACCGGTGGTACGGTTAATTCAAAATCTTGGCATAGATGAACAGCAATTTATTCAATCAACTCAGGCCTGCTTCAAACTTGGTATTAAATTTGTTGATTGGCGTGAGAAAAATGAAGCATATTTTCATCCTTTTGGCGTGATAGGAAAACGAATAGGCACACATGATTTTTATCAATGCTGGTTAAAAGCAACCATGCAAGGTGATACATCTGCACTACAGGATTTTTCGCCATGCTCAGTTATGGCGGAGCAAGAACGCTTTTTTTGGCCAACGCAAATGCAAAACACACCCATTGGCGGCGCCAGCTATGCAGTGCATCTTGATGCAAAATTAGTGGTGGAATATTTACACAACTATGCGAAAGCACGCGCCGTAAAACGCACTGAAGGTACGGTTACACAGGTTACGCAATTAGCTAACGGCAACATTGAAAAATTAATATTAAATAATGGTGAAGAAATACACGGTGATTTTTTTATCGATTGCACCGGTTTTCGAGCGCAATTAATTGAGAAAACTTTAGCGGCAGGCTTTGAAGATTGGTCGCAATATTTACCTTGCGACCGTGCCGTAGTCGTTAAAACTGCAGCCAAAACGCCACGCAAAAATTACACCACAGCCACTGCGCGAAAAGCCGGCTGGGGCTGGCAAATCCCACTCCGCAACAGCACTGGTCACGGTTATGTATATTCCAGTAAATTTTGTAGTGATGCCGAGGCAAAGTCGACGCTGTTAAAAAATTTAGACAGTCAGCGCATTAACGAACCGCGCGTAATACCTTTTGTTACGGGAAGACGCAAAGAAATGTGGAAAAATAATTGCCTTTCACTGGGTTTGGCTTCTGGTTTCGTGGAACCCCTGGAATCCACATCAATTCATTTAATTGCACGGGGCGTGGATTTCTTTTTACGCTTTTTTCCTGACCGCGATTGCGATCCAGGTTTAGTAAAAGAATATAATCGACGAATGGCCACTGATTTTGAAGAGGTGCGCGATTTTATTATTTTGCACTACTGCACTACGCAACGTGAGGATACGCCTTTCTGGCGGCATTGCAAAAGCATGGAAATCCCTGAATCATTAAAAGACCGAATTGCTTTGTTTAAAGGCCACGGAGTGTTACGCGAAGGCATTGATGAATTATTTCGCAGTTCAAGTTGGCAATCCGTATTTGAAGGCATGGGAATTAGGCCCGCAAAATATAGCCCGCGCGTGGACAATATGGATTATCAAGAAATTAGCGCGACATTAAAGGTTGCCAAACAAGCGATTCAAGCGATGGTAAAAACGCTACCGACCCATGATGAATTTTTACAACAAAATTTTAATGATACAAAAAAATAACTTAGTTATTGGACCGAGCTTTTAATTCGCTAGCAACGCTTCGAGATCGGCAATGTGTAAGTTTTTTAATTTCACATAATTATTTGCTGAATATTTAAAAAATTGTTTTTCACTGTCTTTAAGTGCGCGGGCCTGCCGACAAGGGGAACCAACATATAAAAAACCACCGACTAAATGCTTCCCTGGCGGCACCAACGACCCTGCACCTATCACAACTTCATCTTCTACAACTGCACCGTCTAAAACTGTTGCGCCAATACCAACCAATACGCAATTACCAATTGTGCAGCCATGTAAATTTACGGAGTGGCCGACAGTGACGTCATCACCAATAATAAGAGGGTATCCCTCAGGATTAAAATCGCTGGCATGCGTTATATGCAGCACACAATTATCCTGGATACTGGTGCGAGCACCAATGCGAATTCGATGCATATCGCCGCGTGCGATGGCGTATGGCCATAGCGATGAATCCTCACCAACCTCCACATCGCCAATCACAACGGCGGCGGGATCAATATATACCCGCGCACCAAATTGCGGCCTAATACCTTGATAGCTACGAATGCTTAATGGGTTATTATTGTGTTTCATAAAGTCATGTTTCATAAAAGCACCTAAAGATCTGAAGGTGTATGATACGCGAAAGTAAAATATTCTGGAGCAACGAATGGCAAATTCTGTCGGCAACCCATCAGCAAATCCTTTATTGGAAATACATGACCTCCCACCATTTTCTGCGATTAAAGCGGAACATGTGGAACCCGCCATCAGTAAAATCATCGCCGACAACCGAAGTCATTTGCAAAATCTATTGGCAAACCTGCCGCAGATAAGCTGGGATTCGCTAGTTGCGCCGCTCGAAAATCAGAATGATTTGTTAGATCAGGCCTGGGCGCCGATTAGCCATTTAAATGCTGTGCGCAATAACGATCAATTGCGTGCTGCTTACACCGCTAGCGTTGCGTTATTAACTGCATACAGCACTGAAGTGAGTCAGAATGAAGCCTTATTTAATTGTTATCAAAAACTTAAGCAAAGCGAAAATTTCGTCGCACTGAGCCAACCACAAAAACAAGCCATTAATAATTCTTTGCGCGACTTTCGCCTGGGTGGAGTTGCATTAAATGCGATAGATAAACAACGTTTTGGTGAAATCCAACAGCGTCTGTCGGAGTTATCAACACAGTTTTCCAATCACGTGTTAGATGCAACTCAAGCCTGGTATAAACATTTTACAGATGCAGGCGCCCTGGCAGGTTTACCAGAATCAGCCTTGGCCCAGGCAGCGCAAGCGGCAGAAAAAAAATCTATGTCTGGATATGTGATCACGCTCGACTTTCCTTCCTACTACGCAGTCATGATGTATGCCGATAATCGCGTTTTGCGCAAAGAGGTATATACAGCCTATGTTACCCGCGCATCCGCCACCTCAAAAAAAACCAACAGCGAACAACAAATAGAAGAAACCGCCGAATTTGATAACAGCGAAATTATTGCCGAAACAATTGCTCTGCGGCATGAATTAGCGCAACTGCTGGGGTTTAATAATTTTGCTGAACGATCACTGGCCACCAAAATGGCACAGGGCCCTACTGAAGTACTAGGCTTTTTACAAGAACTTGCGCAAAAATCCAAACCTTATGCGCAACGTGATTACACCGAACTATGCGATTTTGCTGCATCTCAAGGCTGCCAGGATTTTCAAGCCTGGGACAGCACCTATTACAGTGAAAAATTGCGCGCCGCCAAATACTCAATATCACAAGAAGAATTGCGCGTTTACTTTCCAGCTGAAAAAGTAATCTCTGGAATGTTTGAAATTGTAAATAGGTTATTTGGTATTGACATAAAACAGCAAAGCGACTTTGATACTTATCATCCCGACGTTCGCTTCTATCATATCTACAAAAATGATAAATGTATCGCCAGTTTTTATTTAGATATTTTTGCTCGCGAGGCAAAACGCGGCGGAGCATGGATGGCAGATGCACGAGTGAAGCGCAAAACAGAAAATGGATTGCAACTTCCAGTGGCCTTTTTAACTTGTAATTTTACACCAGCGCTTGGTGATGAGCCCGCGCTTTTAACTCACGATGAAGTGACTACTTTATTTCATGAATTTGGTCACGGCTTGCATCATATGCTTACGCAAATTGATGTGGCCGCTGTAAGTGGCATTAATGGCGTAGCTTGGGATGCAGTTGAGCTGCCCAGCCAATTTTTAGAAAATTGGTGCTGGGAACCGGAAGCACTAGCCTTAATTTCTGCGCACTATCAAACCGGAAAAACCTTACCGAAAACATTATTAGGTAAGATGCTCGCCGCGAAAAATTTTCAATCAGGGCTACAAATGCTACGGCAAATAGAATTTTCACTCTTTGACTTTCGGTTACACGCAGAATATGTCAGCGATAACCCCTTAATTGCACGTGATGTTTTACAGCAAGTTCGCGACGAAATCGCGGTAGTGCAACCTCCCGCATTTAATTATTTTGAAAATAGTTTCAGCCATATTTTTGCCGGCGGTTATGCTGCTGGATATTACAGCTATAAATGGGCTGAAGTTCTATCGGCAGATGCTTTTTCCCGATTTGAAGAGGAAGGTATTTTTAATCCCGCAACGGGTGCCAGTTTTTTAAAAGAAATTTTGCAACAAGGCGGCAGCCAGGCGCCAATGGATTTATTTAAAAATTTTCGCGGCCGCGAACCTAACATTGACGCCTTGTTGCGTCACTCTGGCATTAAGGTAGATGCGTAATGGCCTACAGTAACAAGCGTCGTTTTATGGCGGGTGCGGTATGCCCGCGCTGTTCCGAAATGGACAAATTAGTAGTCTACAACGAGGCAGGAAAAGACTTTCGCGAATGCGTGAGTTGTGGCTTCAAAGATGAAATGAATTTTAAACCCGTGAAGCGTGAATTAGAAACGCGAGTAAACCAACACGAAGAAAAAGCTGATGATGTGCAAGTTATTACCATTGTGCCTTCAGATAAAAATTAATGGCTAGTACCACCGCGAGGAGCATGATTAAAATCCAATACGATTGCCAGGTTTTCAGTTAGGCAAGGCCAGCGCGCCAACTCTACAGACCAGCCGTCATTTTTATGCATAGCGATATAATGCTGAAAATTGTCGCTGGCAAAGCTGCATTGATCTAATAATAATTCTGCAGAAAATAATACCGCCTGATCCAGCTCATTCGCAAAAGGTTCGCCGATAAGCTCGTGCGCAACGACGTTAGCGCGTGTCATGTCCATTGGCGCCAGAGGAATACCGCAGTAGCCAATAAAACGATCATTAATTTCTTCAAGCAAACGATGCGCAAGATAGGCTTCGTAGAGCAACACCCCCAGTTGATTTTGGTTGCCGATAATATCAGGGGGTGCTAAAAAGTAATCGCTCGCGATATGTAACAAAGGACTAACACCCTCATATATTCCAGCTTCTTTAGATATTTCGCTGATCACTTCAATAAACTCCGGCACCTGACCGATATAACGAATAATAAAAGTTGCTAATAAGTGAGCGGCCTCTTGTGGAGGCAATTTTATTGCATCGTGTAATTGATGGGTACGTTCGGAGAGCAACAGCGATACTTGCTCAGCCACACCGATTTGATGTTTTGCGTTTGAGATCAGGCTGCGAATCCGTGTGAGCTTATGCTTCATCTTATCTCTAGCTGCGGTTAGCCTGTACGACCTACAACGTAGGCGCGTAAGTTATGTGTTTTATCTATTTAAAAGTAAACCATAGGCGCATATTCGCAAGCTGGAATTAAGACCAAGTTTGTATAAGAAAGGCGGGATCTGTAGCGGTTATAGCGAATGCTAATGGCGATGCCCGTACTCCCTAGGATGAGGGTACGGGCGTTGGCCCTATTAGAAATTAAAAGCTGCTTTAAAACGCAGGCTATTGTCTATATCACCGGTAAAATATTGTTGGAATTGCAGACTGAGGTCAAATCGGCTGAAACTATGGCCTATGCCCAATGCACCGTATAGACCGCCATCCAAGTTGATATCTTCGGAGTAGCAGTCATCGCAGAAGCTAATCGAACGAGTCGAGTCGAATATCCCACTGACACCGCCACGTACGCTGAAGAAACTTAACGCATCAGGACCAAAGTATATTTTTGGGCCAACTTCGGCAAACAGCATAAAAGCACTTGCGTCAGATTCTTCATAACTACCGTTATCCCAATCGTCGTACCAATCGTCATCCCAGTTATCCTCTACATATTGGGAAAATTCATTGTTATCGTTATACATGACGTAATTGAGACCAAGCGCAAAGGTCATATCGCTACCGGAAAAAAGATATTCACCCGCGACACCTATGGCTGTTGCTGACTCATCGACCATCACGTCAGGGCGATTCGCAGCACTGGAATCGATATTAATATGATCCACGTTGGTCGCTATGCTCCAGCCACCATAGGCATACTCATTGTGCGCCAAGGCTAGGGAGCTTCCCAAACTACAGGCAAGAATAGTACAAGCGGTAATAAATTTAGGTAAGGTAATACGCATAAGGTGTCATCCGTAAAGAAAGAAAAGTAACCATAGCCGAGCACTGCAGCCCGGCCCGTTAGTTTACACGCTCCTAGGCTAGAACGCTGAGGCTGTACAAAACCTTAATAGCAACCGAAGCCCGCGTTAGCAGTGAATTTATTGCGCCATAGCTATATAATTCGCACTTACTTGTCGCCGGGCATTTTATATTGGGTGCTTAGCAAAGCTGGAGTTAAGTTTTATGTCAGACCGTATCGCCCAAGTCACCCGAAACACCTTGGAAACCAAAATCAGCGTTAACCTCAATTTGGATGGCGCAGGTAAGGGTGTATTTAATACTGGCGTACCATTTTTAGAGCATATGATGGATCAAATTGCGCGTCACGGCATGATTGACCTTGATGTGATATGCGAAGGCGATATTCATATTGATGACCATCATTCCGTGGAGGATATAGGTATTACTATCGGCCAAGCCATTGCTAAAGCGGTGGGCGACAAGAAAGGTATTCGCCGCTACGGTCAAGCATACGTTCCGCTGGATGAAGCACTATCCCGAGTTGTTATAGATTTTTCTGGCCGCCCTGGCCTGGTAATGCAAATACCTTTTACGCAAAAACGGGTAGGACAATTCGACACTGAACTATTTTGGGAATTTTTCCAGGGTTTTGTGAATCACGCAGGTGTTACCTTGCATATTGATAACCTGCGTGGTCATAACGCGCACCATCAGATTGAAACTGTATTCAAAGCGTTTGGCCGTGCTTTGCGCATGGCCCTTGAACTTGATCCCCGCATGGAAGGAATAATGCCGTCTACCAAGGGAAGCCTGTGATTCATGAGTAAACAAACTGTTGCGGTGATTGATTATGGTATGGGCAACCTGCACTCGGTTGCCAGCGCTTTAAGCCACGTCGCGCCCGAACAATCTGTGATAGTCACCTCCGACCCGATGGAAGTTGCCGCTGCTGACCGTGTAATATTTCCCGGAGTAGGTGCAATTCGTGATTGTATGGCGGAAATCAAACGCCTCGGTTTCGATAAATTGTTAAGTGAACAAATTGCTACAGGTAAGCCCGTTCTCGCTATTTGTGTCGGCCTCCAGGCGTTAATGGATCGCAGCGAAGAAAATGAGGGGGTTGATTGTATAGGTCTTTTATCGGGTCAAGTGCGCTTCTTTGGCGAACATCATAAAGATTGCAAAGGCGACTCGCTTAAGGTCCCGCACATGGGCTGGAATCAGGTCAATCATAATAGTCATCCACTGTGGGCAGACATTCCTCAAGATAGCCGCTTTTATTTTGTGCACAGCTTTTATGTACTGGCGAATAATCAAGCTCTAGTAGCAGCAATTTGTAATTACGGTTTGCCATTTCATGCCGCCCTCGCTCGAGATAATCTATTCGCTGTGCAATTTCATCCAGAGAAAAGCCACACGGCTGGGCTGCAGTTACTAAAGAATTTTTTAAACTGGGACGGTCAATCTTAGGGGCGCCACTTGCTGCGCCCAATACTTTTTGCCGCGCTCAATATATCCCCATCAAATATCTATAAGAGCCTTACAAATATAACGCCCTACGAGAGTCAAACAATGCTAATTATTCCCGCTATAGATTTAAAAGACGGTCAATGTGTCCGTTTACGCCAAGGATTGATGAATGATTCAACCGTATTTTCCGATGACCCAGTCGCTATGGCTGCGCAATGGGTACAGCAGGGTTGCCGCCGCTTGCATTTAGTTGACCTCAATGGCGCGTTTGAAGGTAAACCGGTCAATGGTAATGTGGTAACTGCTATCGCCAAAGCCTACCCCAATTTACCCATCCAAATCGGCGGCGGTATTCGCAGTGCAGAAACCATCGAATACTACTTAAATGCCGGTGTGCAATATTTAATTATTGGCACTAAAGCAGTCAAAGAACCGCAATTCGTGACTGACATGTGCAAACTATTTCCCGGTCATATTATTGTTGGGCTGGATGCAAAAGACGGCTGGGTGGCTACTGACGGCTGGGCAGAAATTTCTAACATTCAAGCCGCAGAATTAGCCAAACGGTTTGAGCAAGCTGGAGTAAGCAGTATTGTTTACACAGATATCGCCCGCGACGGCATGATGCAAGGCGTGAATGTGCAAGCTACTGTGGCCATGGCCCAAGCTTCCAGCATTCCCATTATCGCTTCCGGTGGCATCACTAATATGGACGATATCATTGCCCTAAAAGCTGAAGCGCATAAAGGTATATGCGGTGCGATTACTGGTCGAGCGATTTATGAAGGCACCTTGACTATGGCAGAAGCCCAAAGTTACTGTGATTCCAACTAAACTTCGCCAGATAGTTTAGTTCAACCTCATCCAACGAATACCGGAACAGTTATGGCTCTCGCAAAACGAATTATTCCCTGCCTTGATGTCGACAATGGGCGTGTAGTCAAAGGGGTACAATTTTTAGATATCCGCGATGCGGGTGATCCTGTTGAGATTGCTAAACGTTACAATTTGGAAGGCGCCGATGAGATTACCTTTCTTGATATTACCGCCAGCCACGAAGGGCGCGATACGACTGTACATACGGTAGAAAAAATTGCGAGCGAAGTCTTTATCCCACTCACAGTGGGTGGTGGCATTCGCACCGTTGAAGACATTCGCCGAATGCTAAATGCAGGTGCCGATAAAGTTGGCATTAATTCAGCAGCTGTGTTTAATCCCGACTTTGTGAAAGCCGCATCTGATCGTTTTGGTGCTCAATGTATCGTAGTCGCCATTGATGCTAAAAAAGTGAGCAATGCAGGTGAAATTCCACGCTGGGAAATTTTCACGCACGGCGGTCGTAAGCCAACCGGAATTGATGCAGTTGAGTGGGCAGTGCGAATGGCGAACTATGGCGCAGGGGAGATCTTACTAACAAGTATGGATGGCGACGGCACCAAACAAGGCTACGACTTAGGTATAACGCGTGCGATTAGCGATGCTGTTCCCGTTCCGGTTATAGCTTCAGGCGGAGTGGGAAACTTACAACACTTGTGTGACGGCATTATCCAAGGTCATGCAAACGCAGTTTTAGCTGCGAGTATTTTTCACTTCCGTGAATATACTGTCCCGCAAGCCAAGGCATTTATGCATGCTCAAGGAATTGAAGTCCGGCTTTAATCAACTACAAATAGAAAGGGCGTCTGGTTTACCCAAGCGCCCTTTTTATGTTGTCGATATTTGTCTTATATTTTTTGTTTTTTTTGTTTAACTTTGCTTAACTATAAAAACCATTTCACAAAACCAGGCCAGCCTACGCAGCACGACATTGTTTCAGAATATGTAAAACATTAGGTTCTGAAGCACAAATGAAATTAATGAAGTCACCAACCCCCACTTCTGCATCTTTACGACCATCAAACGGCCCAATGTCTACACCTTCACGGGTGCTGTAATACCAATATTTTTCTTTCTGCAGGATGCGGCTATTGCGATCAGGTACAGCGCCTAGTTCACCTGTGCGATTAAGTGTTGTCATTTTCAGTTCCTCATTAATTACTACTTTGCTTTGCAGCGTTTTTATCCTTAATTAAAAGGTATTTGGTTAAAATCTACCCACGACAATTATAGACCCTATTGAAACAGCTTGAATATAATTAGTTGTGATAAACCTGTAGATATTTGCTTCCCAAATTGAAACGCCAGCAAAATTATAACGCTAGTGAAATTGATATTAAGGTGCGCCGTATCACACAGAACTCGTAGATTCCTAAAATATCCATGATAACTCGTCCTTTTAAGATAATTGGGAGTATAACAAGGCCTAAGGGTTGCGAGCTTGCTTGTCGAGAATGTGCAGACCTTTAAGTAAGTTAACCGCATCTAATACCTGACTGTCCTTGAGAATATCGTCAGTTATCACCGCCTCAGTCTCACTCGCTGTAGCTTCATCGCCATGAATATTGGGGATATGGCCTACTAAATCCGCTTCAGAAGTTGTCATTTTATTATCTGCAACCGCAGTATTGGCTTCAAGCCTCACGTCGGGCTCAATACCTTTTGCCTGAATAGAGCGACCATTCGGGGTGTAATAGAGTGCGGTTGTGAGTTTGATCGCACGATCTTCAGAAATCGGAATAACAGTTTGCACCGAACCCTTACCAAAGCTGCGAGTACCCATAATAACCGCACGTTTTTGATCTTGCAGTGCCCCAGCGACAACTTCAGATGCCGACGCTGAACCACTGTTAATAAGAACCACCAGTGGTAAACCTGCGCTAACATCTCCTGGAGTGGTGTTGTAATTGATGTTGCTATTGTCAGTTCGGCCTTGCGTGTAAGCCACCAAGCCATCATTTAAAAAAGCATCTGCCACCTCTACTGAGGCTTGCAAGACACCACCAGGGTTATTGCGCAAATCCAGAATTAAGCCCTTCGTTTTGGGATACAGTTTGAAACTATCACGTAATCTCGCCACTAAATCTTTTCCCGTATTGACCTGGAATTGCGCAATTCGGATATACAAATAACGCTCAGCTAAAGGCTTAATAGTCACGCTCTGAACATGAATCAGATCACGAATAATAACTATGTCCAATACCTCATCAACACCTTTGCGTTGCACACTAATTTTTATGGGTGCGCCTTTGGGGCCGCGCATGATGCGGGCCGCATCGCTTAAGGTTTTGCCTTTCATGGATTGGTCATCGAGACGTACAATAATATCGCCAGGCTTAATTCCGGCCTTTTGCGATGGCGAGCCATCCAGCGGCGTAATCACTTTAATCACACCCTCATCCAGGCCCACTTCCAAACCGACGCCGCCAAACTCCCCACTGGTAGTCGCTTGCAGTTCGGCAAAAGCTTCTTTATCGAGATAGGCGGAGTGTGGATCAAGCTCGGCGATCATGCCTTTTATCGCATACTCAAGTAGCTGTGTATCGCTCACTTCTTTCACATAGGCGTTGCGAACATGATCGTATACACGCGTAAAAGTACGCAGCTCTTCCAGCGGTAATTGAGATTCGTCAGAGGATATTTTTTTCTTATCCGCTTGTGCGATTGGAGGCAAAGAAAAACCCACCATCACCAACAGTACCAATGCCCGTTTAAGCGAGGAACGGAAATTTCTTGATTTAAGAAAAAGACACAACATTTACAGCTCCAACTTGCATCGATTTCAGACAATAATCTTCAAGGTCATGCATGCGCCAACCAAAGTGCTGGATCAATCGCTTTACCATCAAAGCGAATTTCAAAATATAAACCCGTATTATTTTGGCCACCCGTATTGCCTACACTCGCAATAGACTCGCCCGCTTTAACCGGGTCACCCGCTTTTTTTAACAACTGCCGATTGTGAGCGTAAAGCGTTAAAAAACCTTCACCGTGATCGATGATAACTAACAAACCTTGCCCACGAAAATAATCAGCAAACACTACGCGACCATAATGCACAGCCACAACTTGCTGGCCGGAGTTGGCATTAATCAATATCCCGTTCCATTGCAGTTGCCCTTCCATCTGACTACTACCAAACCTATTGGCAATTTGCCCTTGGGTCGGCCAAGGTAAACGACCTTTGCGGCTACTAAATTTTTCCCCCACTGACGGTAAGGGTACATAACTTGGCGCAGTTGCCAAACGCGTAGTCGCGCGCGCGACTTTTTGTAGCAAACTTTGTAACTGCCGACGATCCTCCCGCATTTCTTGTAATTCACGATCCTTACTCGTAATCGTGTGATTAATTTTGGCGAGAGTTTGTTTACGTTGCGCCTGCGCTTGAGCTAACTCATTTTGTTGGGTATCGAGTTGCAGTTTAATTTCGCTTAATGCTGCCATTTTTTGCGCGATTTGCGGTTCAAGTTCCGTTAATTGTGCGATGGTTTCCAGGTATGCCTTCATCCTTTCCGCATGTGCAGCCATAAAATAGCTATGATATTTCATCATGCGTGAAATGCGTTCTGGCGATTCCTGATTCAAAAACACTTTGAATTGCGGTTGTAGCCCCAGCTGATAAGCGGCACGCACTTGTTCGGCGGCCTGCTTTTGCTGTTTGTCGCGGGCTTTCTGTAAATCTTCACGCTCTTTATGAAGATTGTTGATTTGTTTATTTTGATCATTTATTTCACGTTGAATTTTTTCAACTTTTTTTTGCAACTCACCCATTTGCGTTTCATTTTTTTGTAAATCTTGTTGAACACTGGTGCGCGCACCTTCTACCTTTTTTAACTCCTTTTGCATTTCCGCAATTTCTTTTTGTAATTTTTCCATCTCAGCTTTGTCGTCAGACATAACCGCCGGCGACAGTAATAATAATGCAGATACTAACACCACAGGAAGCAAGGGCATTAATATTAATTTGCGTAGTAACATAGTTCGTCCCGCTTAAGATGTTTACGTTGCAATGGCGCAATAAAATTACGCCACTACAATTAGATCAACAACTAATTCAGCAACTAATCCAACAAGGCAATTAAATTTCTACCCGTCATTTCAGTCGGCTGCGGCAAACCCATCAGATGCAGCATAGTAGGCGCAACATCGGCCAAGGATCCACCGCTTGCAATAGTACCCTTGCGTGCGCTACAAAAAATAAACGGCACTGGCAAAGTGGAATGTTGCGTGTTGGGTTGGCCGGTTTCTTCATCGAACATTTCTTCCACATTACCGTGATCAGCCGTAATCAATGCCTCGCCACCGACGTTTTCCACTGCTGCTAATACGCGCCCCAAACAAACATCAATCGCTTCAACGGCTTTAGTCGCAGCCTCCATAATTCCGGAGTGGCCGACCATATCGCAATTAGCGTAGTTACAAATAATTGCATCGTATTTACCGGACTCAATGGCTTCAACCAATTTATCAGTAACAATAGGCGCATTCATTTCTGGTTGCAAATCGTAAGTAGCCACTTGCGGCGAAGGTACCAAAATGCGATCTTCACCGGGATAAACCGTTTCATTTCCACAATTAAAAAAGAAAGTCACGTGGGCATATTTTTCAGTTTCAGCAATCCGCAATTGCGTTTTACCAAGTTTCGAAAGGTAATCCCCAAAAGAATTGGTTAAGTCTTCGGGTAAGAAAGCGACTGGCGCTTTGATGCTGGAAGCGTATTCCGTGGTTTGTACGAAGTGGGCAATTTCCGGATGCAATTCGCGTTCAAAACCGGTGAAGTCAGCATCTATCAGCGCATGGGTAATTTCGCGGGCACGATCCGGGCGGAAGTTCATAAAAATTACAGAATCACCATCGTTAATCGTAGCGACCTCTTGCTCTTCACCGCAAATTACCGTGGCCTTCACAAACTCATCATTTTCACCCCGAGCATAGGCCGCTTGCAAACCTTCCACTGCAGTATGGGCGTCGAAGTCAGCGTCACCAGTAACCATTACATCATAGGCTTGCTTGACTCTATCCCAACGATTGTCGCGATCGAGCGCAAAATAGCGGCCAACAATAGATGCTACACGGCCAACACCTAATTCTTTAAATAAATCTTCGGCCTTTTGTAATGAATTTTCCGCGCTGCGTGGTGCGGTATCACGACCATCTAAAAAGGCGTGCAAGTAAATTTCGCTCGCACCGCGTTGCGCCGCCATCTTCATCATTGAGTAAATGTGATCCTGATGACTATGTACTCCGCCTTCAGACAATAAACCAAGAATATGAATGGCCTTGCCCGCTGCTACTGCACTATCGATAGCATTTACATAAACTGGATTCGTGAAAAAATCACCGTCCACAATGGCTTTATTGATCCGCGTGAAACTTTGGTAGACAACACGCCCGGCACCCAGCGACATATGGCCAACTTCACTGTTACCCATTTGGCCTTCGGGTAAACCCACCGCCATCCCCGAAGTTTCAATCAAACTTTTGGGATTGTTCGCCCAAAGTTTATCGAACACCGGCTTGTGTGCGGCAGCAATCGCGTTATAGCGGGTTTTTTCGGAATATCCAAAGCCATCAAGTATGAGTAAAACAACCGATTTTTTGAAAGTAGACATAATTTTCCAGCTAAAATAAGAAGGGATAAAAAAAGAAGAAATAAAAGTTGCGTTATTCTAACGGGTTATTGGCGACTTCTCTAGCGATGCCCGGCGTTGAGAGATACAAAACCTATCGCAAAAAAAAGCCTCGCAGCGATTAAACTGCGAAGCTTTTTAACAAGGATAGATTGATAAAATTTTACGGTGCAATAATCCGCCAGGGTTTGGCAGTTACACTGGCGCCATACACGTAAAAAATGACATCGTTATGCAGGATGCCGCGCTCATTGCCGTTCCAGAAGTAAACGTCCGACACACTATTTTTACTTACCTCGCCAGCATAATCCAGGGACGCTATATCTTTGGTCAAACCATTAATTTCAAATAATTTTAGGCTGCCGCGCCCTTCACTGAGAAGATCCACCTGGAATAACTCGGACAAGGGAAAGGCTATACGTAATTGATCGTCACTCGCCTGCAGAAAAGATATAGCACGATAATCATAAAGTGCGTTACTCCAACTACTCGTGCTGCCTAATAGCTGCGCACTCACTAAAGCTGGCTTGGTAATATCGCGAATGTCGAACAGCGATACCTTCACACCGGCTTGACGGCCATTGCTGTCGGTTTCATTGCCGAGAGAAAACAAATAGTGATCGCCCACGGGATGCAGATAAGTTGAAAACCCCGGAATTTCCAATTCCCCGGCAATCTTTGGGTCCGTCGCTGTCGCAAGATCTAAAACATACAGCGGATCCGTACGTTCAAAAGTCACAATATAAGCCTTGTCGCCGTTAAAGCGGACACTGTAAATATCTTCCCTTGGTTTGCCGATGGGCTTGGGCTGAGTATCGTTTGGTAACTGCGCAACCACCGCCAAATCGCTGCGCCCGGCGACTTTATGCAAGACGTTGAGATGATGCACAGGCGCAATGAAATTGTTGTAATCCGTTGTGACCATCCGTAAATAGCCATCCTTTTCATCCATCCGGTAAGACGGTTGATTCCAGCCCAACACACCTTCGACAGAACCGCTGGCCTGATATTCTACGCCTGATTCAATAAGTGAAAATTTATGAACGACGGTAAAACTTTTCCAGTCGTTCCAATCGCTATAACCCGAACCACCAAGATATAAATTGTCGAACGATGAATAAATTCCCGCGACATTCGTATTGATGCACTTGGAGCTCAATAATTTCTGCGCAGTTAAATCAATGGTAGTGATATTAATAATATTTAAATAACCTTGATTTTTATCAGTATGTTGCGGGACTAGACAACCGGATGAACTGACAAGTGGTTTGGGGCTACCATCATTTATGACATATTCAGGCAATAATTTTTCAATACGGGTGTCAGTGATTAATTTTTCATTGCGAATGCGCACAGCGCTATTTGACTCGTTGCTCGTATAAGTACCCAAGCCATAGTCCAGAGTGTCGATATGAGGAACAAAACTACTGACAATGTAAAGTGTATTACCAACTTTGCGGCTGCCAATGAGATTGCCATCAAGACTTAACGACCAGGCCTTACTCGGTGAGGTTGGAACACGTACATCATAAAGTCGAATATCGATACCCTGCCTTATAGGGTTGGGCCAAATATCGCTGCTCGCAAAGTCGACTTCTGTATCCGTGAGCGCAATATAATTTAGCGAGTGCCGCACCGAGACCAATCCAGTCGAAACCTGCTCATCACCGACTAAATACAATTCAGAAACATCCCCCCAGTGGGTCGCATCTAAATCAATAGAGCTTACTTCTGTTGCCTTTGCAGCGAGGCTATCGGTCGCAAAAATTTTGATGCTGGATGCAGTTGCTGTTTCGGTATACACAGCTGGAGTCGCTAGATAGATATAGCGGCCATCGTATTTTACGGTGTCGGCTTCATCAACCCCGTGAACTTGTACATTGGTGATTGAGTGTCCATTGATGTCAGTTTTTACAGCAGCCGCAAAATGATTAATGGCGGATTCACGAACAAGCGTATCAACATTTTGATTATTTTTTAACGAAATGCGTAAGCCATTTTTAAGCAGTTGCTCAAGCTCAACTGCAGACGCCTGACGCAAGGAGCCAGGCTCAAGCTGTTGCTCAGATAATTGGGTGTAATCCGGATTTTCGATTGTGCGATTAGTATCATGCGCTGTCTTGCCCCCGCAGGCTGCCAGAGGCAGGCACAACAAAAATGATCGCAATAAAGGAATATTCATATCTGTGTCCTTTAAAATGAAAATTAACGAAATTTGTTATAGGTATAGCTACATAGCTGTAGAGGTCATCATCTTACGGAGGCCGACAGGTTAAAGTTGTTATGCAATTGCGAAAATATGTAATAATTTGTAATACCAATGGCTTTAAATTTTGTGGCACTGGTGCGTTTATAACGCGGATTACCCTACAATCTACTGTGAGCTTTATCACTGGTAAGCTGAAGCTGGCGCGCTACAAATCATTACAATCCATCAACAGATTTCTGAGTACGCTTAACAATTGGTTTTTTAGTCACGGAATAAATGATCACGCAGAAATTTTATGAATAACTATTTAATTATCTTAAAAAGTCTTGGTTTATGCCTGTGTTTAATTACTGCAGCTTTCGTAAGGGCTGAAACAGACTGTGCAGCCGACAATGATCACTGCGATGAAATTGGGCAATGGCAGCTTAGCCTGGGTATTGGCGCTGGTGTGCGAACAAATCCCTTAATAGACTCAAAAAATATTCCGCTTATTTTAATTCCGCAAGTGAGTTACACCGGCGAACATTTTTTTATACAAAATTTGGATATCGGTTTTTTTCTCTTTGAAAACCTACAGCATCAGCTCAATATTTTTATTACGCCTAGCTACGATCCCATTTATTTTCATAACAACCATCCCGGCAATTATTTTCTGAACAATAAGGGCCTTGCTACTCAAGACACCGTAAAAGCTAATAATGGAAACTCACCTACAGCAGGTGAAAATTTCGAAGGTGAAAATCCAGAGACACGGCCCGTAACCTGGCGCAAACTACACAAAAGAAATACGGCCGGCTTGGCTGGATTCGAGTACAACCTGACCTTGGCGCACATTGAATTGCAGGCCCAGATTGTCCATGATATTACCGGCGTGCACGGTGGCGATGAGGTTCGCCTTACGCTGGCCAGGCATTGGACCAAAGGCAAAAATCGCCTGGGCCTGGCCCTGGGTGCAAATTGGCAAAGCCAGGATGTGATTAATTACTACTATGGTATTAGCGCTAAAGAAACCGATGCAGCCAGTATTTATAATGCCGATGGTGGTACCTCCACCCTGGTGCGGTTTGATTGGCACTACCGGCTAAGCGAGCATTGGGATCTGCGTTTTTTAACATCTTATCGCCACTTACCAAGAGCAATCAGTGCCAGTCCAATCGTCGATAATAATAACGTCATTACGACATTCGTCGGGGGGGTGTATCATTTTTAATGCTGCCGCTCCAACTCAAAATAATTTAAGACCCAAGCAAAAAATAAAACAACAGAATGCAATAAATTTTAATTTTCTCTTAACAACTCTGATTTTTTTGATGTCGATGGCGAGCTTCACAAAAGCTATTGCCGACGAAATTAATTTACCTTTAATTCAATTTTCTATTAAACCGCGACTTTGTGTGCTCGCTGCAGGCGAAGAAGTATGTCATGACGAATTAACCGTAAAGTGGTCGGCAGTTGCAGCACGTTCTTTATGTTTATACCAAAGCGATAAAGAACAACCCCTACGCTGCTGGGAAAATGCGATTCAGGGAGAATACCAATTTGAGTTGACTGCCAGCGTTACCACAGATTTTCAGCTGCGCGAAAACATTACCCAAAAGCCGTTAAGTGATCAGCGTTTTCAAGTGGTCTATAACGATAAAAAATATCGTAAAGAACGCCGCAACCCCTGGAGCTTTTTTTAATAACAACTCACCCTGTTGTCATTTTTGAGAATTTTTATGCTTCACAATAATATTATTTTGCTCGTTGAAGATGATCGCCGACTGGCACTATTAGTTGAGGAATTTCTAGAAGCTAATGAATTTCAGGTAGCGATTGAAACCAATGGCAATCGTGTCATGCGTCAAGTGCAAAATGTTAATCCTGCATTGATTATATTGGACTTAATGTTGCCCGGCAAAGATGGCTTAACACTGTGTAAAGAACTGCGTCCAAGCTTTAAAGGCCCCATATTGATGTTAACAGCACGCGATAGTGATCTCGACCAAGTATTAGGGCTGGAATATGGCGCAGATGATTATGTCATAAAGCCTGCGGAACCACGGGTTTTACTAGCACGCATTCGCGCGTTGATGCGTCGCTACTACCAGCAAGATTCGCGCGAGCAAGAAACCATTGTTTTTGGCCAATTATGCATACAACCCAGCGCACGAAAAGTACTATTAGCCGGGGAAGAAATTAATCTTTCCAGTCACGAGTATGATTTATTAATCAGTTTGGCGGGGCAAGCGGGACAAATACTCAGTCGCGAATTTCTCTTCAATTATATTTACAATCGCGAATATGATGGCTTGGATAGAACTATTGATGTGCGCATTTCCCAGCTGCGAAAAAAATTAAATGATAATGCCGAAACTCCCACACGCATCAAAACCATTTGGGGGAAAGGTTATTTGTTTATTGCCGAAGCCTGGTAAATAGTTCGCGCACACCCAAGAACTTGACATGTCGCGGAAAAGCTATAAGACATTTGTATCTAGCGTCTAATTAAAAATATTTAACCGTTATTGCAACAAAACAAACAGGAGGCGGAGTTTTGTGAATCGTGCGTTTATTTCTCTCTATGCGGTGATAGTGTTATCCGTCGTAATCATGGGCTGGGGTTTAAATCAATTCTGGGAAAACCTTGCACCAGAACCGGTTATTACACCTGAAATAGAAGCACTGTTTTACTTGATTGAAGATAGCTTGACTAGTTCAAAAAATGATTTGGGAAATTCGGAAAATAATGTCGGCAATCCAGTAACTTCAAGCTCAGCATATTTACAAAAACTTTCGCAAACCTTAGCCATAGACATCCAGTTACTATCACCCGATGATCTGGTTGACTCTTCCAGCATTAAACTTATGCAAGCAAATACCATTGTTGCCGCCGGTAGCCCTGACGCAAGAATTTGGTATAAGCATTTATTGCGGCACGACAAAATATTGATGCTCAGCGTTGTTAAAAGTGATGCACTTGCATCACCTCTGTACAAAGCACTCTTAGTGGTTTTTTATGTCGGCATAGCCTTAGTTATCTTTTTATGGTTATGGCCCTTATCACGGGACGCAAAAAAACTTGAAAAACAAACGCGCACCTTAGGCAAAGATGCAGTGCCAGAAACCTTGCGCATTTCATCGGCCTCTGCACTTTATCCGCTGGCGCGAGCTTTTAACCATATGGCACAACGCTTACGCGAGTTAATTGCTTCGCATCGCGATATGACGAACGCGGTTTCCCATGAGTTGCGCACACCGCTAGCGCGTATGAAATTTTCATTAGCTATCCTGGAAGCGCAAGCACATCCAGAAAAAATTCAAAAACAACATGCAAGTATTGCGCAAGACATTGGCGAAATGGAATCCTTAATAGGATCCTTATTAATGTATGCGGGATTTGAACAGAACTCGCAACAGCTACAACAGCGTGAAGGACATATGCGCGCACTCCTTGACGATATGTGTAAACGCTTCGCGCGCAATAACCCAAACAATTTAATAATAGAAATCATTGATTATTCGGACAGTGCGGTTTTTTGCTGCGAATGGAAGCTTATCGAAACGGTATTGCAAAACTTAATGAACAACGCGGCCCGCTATGCTCGCACTCGCATTTTTGTGGGGTTAGTACAAAGCGCAACTGAATATCGAATTTTTGTCGAAGATGACGGACCGGGAATTCCGGACCGGGAACGACAACGTGTATTTGATTCTTTTGTGCGACTTTACAGTGCAGAGCCCAATAACTCAGCAGGAGGTTTTGGGTTAGGCCTTGCCATTGTCAAACGCATTATGAAATGGCACCGGGGTGATGCAGTTTTTGTGCAGCCACAGCAACTAAGCGGCGCAAGGGCTGAAATATATTGGCCAAAAAAGCTTTAACAAGCTTTACATTTGCAACGATTTTTACACCAATAGCTGCAGGCTTAATCCTAGCGCAGCTGGCGCAGCCTGAATAAACAATATCTTTCGTTTTGCAGTGAAGCCGCCATAGAGCCCGGCGATAAAAATACAACCAAGAAAGAATATTTTTATATCTGCACCAGCATCGCCCAAACTCAAACCCCAAAACAGTCCTGCCGCCAAAAAGCCGTTATATAAGCCCTGATTAGCGGCAAGCACTTTTGATGCAGCAGCAGATTCTTTAGTGTTGCCAAATGCTTTTAAGCCAGCGGGCTTATCCCATAAAAACATTTCCAATACGCAAATATAAATATGCAGCATGGCAATAAAAGTTATAAGGATATTAGCTGATACAGTCATCATGCAACGCCTCCACGAGTTAAAATATTTTAGGTTTAAATATTATTATTGTCATAATTGGCCATTACTATAGCCGATTATGAGTATGCTCGGCTCTGTGTCGCTTTTGTACATTATTCAATGGATTGCCCAGACATTGTGGAAGGTAACATTGTGAAAAGTAACATTGGCAAAAACCAATTTACCAAAAGTAACAACCTACACAATTTAACAAGAAATAAGTGTACTGCTGAAATAAATACATCAAAAACAAAAGCAAAAGTTGTGTTGAGCCGCCAGGAAATGATACAAATATTGCTGGTTATAGGAATTGCCTTTCTTGGGTGGCTTTGCTATCGCTCACGCAGACAGCACAACCATAATTAATAATAAGTTTAAAACAATAAATAATAGGTATTATCATGGTCATACTAAGCCCTCGTCAGCAAGTTGCTGCATTTAGCGTATTGATTGTGCTGCACGTAACATTTTTCTTTGTGTCATTCGCCGGATAAATCTTAGTCTTATTGCATAAAAAAACGCCGCTCAGCAAAATCATGAGCGGCGTTTTCTTGAAAGGATGCGCGTTATTTATGAGCGTGGCTACCGCTGCGTCCCGGTGGCATTTGACTAATTTGCTGTTCAATCCAGCTTTTAACCTCTTCCGTTAACACTTTACGATCTTTTCCCGCCGTCTCTATAGGCTCACTTAACACAACAGTAATTGTGCCCGGGTATTTTAAAAATTGTTTATTGGGCCAGCATTCGGCGGCATTGTGAGCTACCGCAATGATGGGCACACCCGCACTTACCGCTATATCGGCACCGCTGCGCGCATAATTACCTACAGTGCCAAGTGGCACGCGTGTACCTTCCGGAAATACCAATACATTAATGCCTTCTTTCAGGCGTTCAAGGCCTTTGCTTTTAACATCCTTAAGCGCTTGCATAGGATTTGTACGATCAATGGCGATAGAACGAATACTCGCTAGTCCCCAACCAAAAAAAGGAATCCGCAATAATTCTTTTTTAAGAATAATGCACACGGGACCAAAATAATATTGTAAAAACATGGTTTCCCAGGTGCTTTGATGCTTGGCTAAAATAACGCAGGGGTATTTATCCTTATGTAGCTTGCCAACAATATTAATGCGAATGCCGCAACAAGCCCAGAGCCAGAGCATCACAAACCGATTCCAGCTAGTCACTATTCGCCAGCGCCAGGAATAGGGGAAAATGGGCCAAATAATGACCGCAATAGTGCCTGCAATAATACCGCTGATGGTGTGACCTAAAATAAATAAAAAGCTGCGAAAATAGAGCACGTTAATCCTCAACATTATTTGCAATAATAAAATCTGCTGCCGCGGCTAAATCGTCGAATACCTGGATTTGTTCCGCTGTTAACAAGGGCCTATCCGTTTGCAAATTTACATTCGCAAGTTGCGCCAATGTTTTCAATCCATTGCCCGTTTTTACCAACGCAGGCTTGCAGCCTTTTAACACACCAGCTTGCAAATCGCGCAAACTGTCGCCGACAAAATAAAAACCTTCGGCAGAAACATTAAACTCCGCTTCAATAGCATCCACTAAACCGGGTAAAGGTTTACGGCATTTACATTTATCCTCAGGGGCATGCGGGCAATAAAAAATTGCACCTAACTCACCACCTTGCTCCTCAATTAAATGCGTGAGTTTTGCATGCATAGCTTCGAGATCATCGAGATCAAATTTTTCGCGAGCTAAACCGGATTGATTGGTGGCGACCACAACCGTGAAGCCAGCCTTATGTAAACGCACAATGGCTTCGATGCTACCCGCAATTGGCACGCACTCGTCAGCAGATTTAACATAGTCTTCGCGATCGTGATTGATAACACCGTCGCGGTCGAGGATTATTAATTTCATAAATTGCCCAATGATAAACCCCCTCCCAGCCTCCCCCTTGGCAGGGGGAGGAGCTATTAAACTCAGCCTCTCCCTTGGCGCGGGGAGGAGCTATTAAACTCGGTCTCTCCCTTAGCGCGGGGGGGAGCTACCTAACTCAGATTCTCCCTTAGCAGGAGGAAGAGCTACCTAGCTTGACGACAAAGTGCAATTAGTCCCCTCCCCTGCAAAGGGGAGGGCTAGGGTGGGGTCGCAGTTAAATTAATTTTTCGCCGGTACCAAATAAGAAATATCTGCCACCTCTAAAAACAACCCACGTAATTGTTGCAACAACGCCAAACGATTTTGTTGCAATGTCTGATCCTCGCACATCACCATAACGTTATCGAAAAACACATCAACAGATTGTTGCAAGTCAGCAAGCGATGCCAAAGCTTTGGTATATTCACGCGCAGCAAACAATGGTGCAACCAATGCGGCTTTTGCATTCACAGCCTGCGCGAGATTTTTTTCCGCATCCTCTTGCAATAGCGCCATATTCACTTGTGTGTTCACCACACTAGTTTGCTTGCCTAGAATATTCGATACACGTTTATTTGCAGCCGCCAATGCTTGTGCTTGTGGTAATTGACTAAACGCATATACCGCATGTACACGTTGATCGATATCCAATGGTTGCGACAATTGCTTTGCCGTTACTGACTGGAAAACTTCAGCCGGAATATTCGCATCTTCATACCAGGCGCGAAAGCGATCGAGCATATAACCCAGAATTTGTTCAACCAATTCCTCGTCAACTGTCAAATTATTGTGTTGGCTTTTAGCGAAGCTTAACAACTCGCGCAAATCCAGTGGCAACTTCTTTTCCACCAGAATACGCAACACCGCAATACTGGCCCGGCGTAATGCAAACGGATCTTTAGAGCCAGTAGGTTGTTGCCCAATACCAAAAATACCGCTGATAGTATCCAGGCGATCGGCCAATGCGATAACCGCACCGGTCATAGTTGCAGGCAATTGGTCACCGGCAAAACGCGGCATATACTGTTCGTTCATGGCCGCAGCTACATCCGCATTTTCACCATCATTCAATGCGTAGTAATAGCCAGCGATGCCCTGCATGTTGTCAAATTCGCCTACCATATTGGTAACCAAATCTGATTTGCATAATAATCCTGCACGCTGGGCCAAGTTTTCGTCAGTGCCTAATCGCGATGCAATAAGTTTGGCAAGTTTCGCCACACGTTCCGTTTTTTCAAAAACAGTGCCCAGCTGCGCCTGGAACACAATATTTTTCAAACGCTCACGCAAAGCCTCCAACGTAGTTTTTTTATCGGTCTCAAAAAAGAAAGCAGCATCAGATAAACGCGGACGAATCACACGCTCATTACCATCGATAATTTGCGCCGGATCTTTACTGGCGATGTTAGCGACCGTAATAAAATTTGGCATAAGCTTGCCAGTTACATCAACCACATGAAAATATTTTTGATGCTCTTTCATGGAAGCAATTAATGCTTCCGCTGGCACTTGTAAAAAACGTTGTTCAAATTTACCGGTAAGTGCCACAGGCCATTCAACTAATGCAGTAACTTCATCCAACAAATCTGCATCAATCACGGCGTTACCGCCGATTTTTTTCGCTTCAGCTTCTACTTGTTGCTGAATTAAATTTTTACGCTCCAGCATATCCGCTAACACGTACCCGGTAGTCTTTAACGCGCTGAGATAATCACATGCATTGTTTAATTCAATTGGGTTGTTGTAATGAAAACGGTGACCGCGTGTGGTGCGACCAGCCGCTAAACCCAGCACTGTTGCCGCAACAATATCGCTACCGTATAACATGATTAACCAATGCGCAGGGCGCACAAATTCATTGCGTTTAGCACCCCAGCGCATGCGTTTCGCAATTGGTAATTTTGCAAAAGCATTTTCAACTATAGCCTCCAGCAACAGGGTAGTTTTTTTACCTTGCGTAGCAATTCGCGCAACAAGTTTTTCAACTTTGCCATCACTTTCTGCTTTTAATTCCGACGCAGCAATGCCATTTTTTTCAGCAAAGGCGATTGCGGCTTTGGTTGGTTTACCTTCGTTATCAAAGGCAATCGCTGCAGGCGGGCCCCAAACCACCCATTCTTTTGACGGTGTTTCGCTGGCAAGATTCTCAACCAGTACCGCCATACGACGCGGCGCGGCAAAAGACTTAATCGACGTGAAGGATAATTCTTCAGCGGTTAAACTTGCGGCAATATTATCTTGCAAGGCAGCAATTAATGTTTTTAATGCTTTAGGCGGAAGCTCTTCGGTACCCAGTTCTAGTAAAAAATCGGCGCTCATTATTTTTTTTCTCCTGCAGCGATATTTTTCGCAAATGCTTCCAGTAATTCTTTACGCAGTGCTTCAGGAGCAAGCGGAAAGCCAAGCGCTAAACGCTTATCGTAATAGGCTTGCGCTACCGCGCGCGATAAAGTGCGCACTCGCAAAATAAAGCGTTGCCGTTCAGTCACAGAAATAGCATGGCGGGCGTCGAGCAAATTAAATGCATGCGATGCTTTCATCACCATTTCATAAGCGGGCAAGGGTAAACTTTTTGCCATCAAGCGTTGGCTTTCACGCTCGTAAAAATCGAAGCTGTTAAACATAAATTCAACATCAGCCTCTTCAAAATTGTAGGTAGACATTTCCAGTTCATTTTGATGAAACACATCACCGTAAGTAACCTTGTCGCCGTTGGGATTAATCGTCCACACCAAATCAAAAATGCTGTCCACGCCTTGCAGATACATGGCAATGCGTTCTATACCATAAGTAATTTCGCCGGTCACCGGAAAACATTCAAGACCACCGACTTGCTGAAAGTAAGTGAACTGGGTGACTTCCATACCATTCAACCACACTTCCCAGCCTAAACCCCAGGCACCGAGCGTGGGCGATTCCCAGTTATCTTCGACAAAACGAATGTCGTGAACGAGAGTATCTATTCCCATTTCCCGCAGCGAACCCAAATACAAATCCTGAATATTATCGGGTGAAGGCTTGAGTGCTACCTGAAATTGATAATAGTGTTGCAAGCGATTTGGGTTCTCCCCATAACGGCCATCTTTGGGGCGGCGGCAGGGTTGCACATAAGCGGCATTCCAGGTTTCAGGGCCAATCGCCCGTAAAAAAGTTGCGGGGTGGAAAGTACCAGCACCTACCTCCAAATCCAGTGGTTGCAAAATCACACAACCTTGACGCGCCCAATATTCCTGCAGAGCCAAGATCAAGCCTTGGAAGGTACTTACATCAGGTTTAGCGCTACTTCCATTCGCGATAGAGCCGTTTACATTAGATTTAGACACGACAGCACTGCCTCCGCTGGGGGATAAATTCGGTAAATAAAAAATAAGGCGGGATTATAGCCGCACTGCCAGAGCATTGGTACCAGAAGCATTGGCAGGCCTGCAGCAAGTCTGAATTCTGTTAAGCATACAATTCCGGTAAGCTGGCTATACTTTAAAAATAATAAGCCTCTTCGAAGGTCGATTTGCACGAGTTAGCCATTAATGAAAAATATAATCGTCCCCCTGATTTTCCGATTTCTTGCCTGCTTACCCCTTAATGCAGCGCGTACCATGGGCGCAATTCTGGGCTATGGTATCTGGCTAATAAAAGGACGCAGTTACCGCATAACCTCACGCAATGTACACAAATGTTTTCCCGAACTCAGTGAGCTGCAAGCTCAATGCTTTGTGCGCGAGAGCTTAATAGAAACAACGAAAACTATGCTGGAAGCTGGCGCCATCTGGCATAACTCATCGGAGTGGCTGCACAGCAAAATTATTAAGGTCGAAGGCGAAGCGATTTTGCGGTCTGAATTAGCGAAAGGAAAAGGGCTTCTCGTATTAGCGCCACACATTGGCAACTGGGAAGTGGTCGGACCCTATATCGCTAAGATTGCACCGCTCACAGTCATGTACCAACCGCTACTGCTTCCCGCTTTAAATGATTTGATTTTTGGTGGCCGCAGTAAATTAAATATCAGCTTGGCGCCGACCAATCGCAAAGGTGTCTGCATGTTGTTAAAAGCATTGCAGCAAGGAACCACAGTAGGGATTTTGCCAGATCAGGTTCCAAATAAAGGGGCAGGTGCAGAGCCGGTAAATTTTTTTGGTCACCCGGCCATGACCATGAGCTTGGTACATTCATTGATAGAACGAACCGATTGCCGTGCAATTTCGGTTTTTGCAAAGCGTGTAGATGGTGGATTTAACATTATTATTCAGCCAGCAGCGGTGGAAATTTACAGTGAGAATATGAGCGAATCTTTGGCGGGGTTGAATCTCAGTGTTGAGGCTTGCGTGCGCCTAGCGCCAACGCAATATCAGTGGGAGTACAGTCGCTTTCGTTCACTGCCATTGCATTTACGTGATGCGGAAAATGCTTAGTCATTAAAAAGTCGCACCACTTTATACAATAGTGGTGCGACTTTTTTTATTCCACCGGTAAATATTTTTTGAGGAAAGCTTCAATTGTTTCGAATGTTTATTTACGGTGAGGAAAATAATCAAGATTGTATGTGCCGCCAGTTAACTCATATAGCGCACTACTAAAGCACTGGCGAGCGTATAACGTTAACTTAAAACAGTATAAGTATTAACCCCTAGCCTAATAAAAACATCACGTGACAAAACATTTACATGTTCATGTTCATGGGACGGCTTTAATGCTCACCGGAAAATACTTATCAAGAAACTCATCCATCGCGCGAAACGTTGCGCGCCGACTTTCTTCATTTGTAAGAAAATGATCCTCATCCGGTAAAGATAAGTAGGTAACATTTTTACCTTCCTTTTGCAGAGCCGCATGCATTTGCTCGCTGTGTTTTTTGTCTACCTGTCTATCGCTATCTCCGTGAATCAACAAAATAGGTACTTTAATTTTCTTTGCATAATTGACCGGAGAAATTTCGCGCAAATGGCTATTATCATTTCCTATCTGCGCATCGACTACATTATATCCTCGCCAAAAAGCCCGGTTATCTTTTACTAAATCATATACGTTGCTAACACCCGCTACACTAACGGCAAACTTGTAGAAATCTGGCGTTTTTACCGCCCCCATTAGTGCAGCGTAGCCACCATAACTGGCGCCCACTATGCCAATAGCATTAGCATCAGCGATGCCATCAGCAATAAGTTTTTTAGCACCATCTTCAATATCATCTTGCATTGCCATGCCCCAATTTTTTAACCCGGCATTACGAAAATCCAGGCCTTGCCCTGAAGAGCCACGAAAATTCATTTGCAAAACGGCATAACCTTTATTTGCTAAATACTGTACCCAATAATCGAAGCTGTCATCATCGTTTGAGATGGGGCCACCGTGAGGAAGCATAATCGTAGGCAGATTTTTTTGCGCGCCGTCTTTTGGCAAGGTTAAAAAAGCCCTAATCTCCAACCCATCCCGCGCCTTATAAGTAATGCTTTTTTTTGCGGCCATTAGCTCGGGGGTTAGTTTTTTATAGCGATAGGCAATTGCGTCCAATTTAGCAGGATGACGCTGACCCAAATAGTAAGTGCCGGAATCAATATCGCTGGTTGAATAGACTATATATTTTTGTAAATCGTAAGATAGCGAGCTAATATAATTTTTAGTTTTTGGCAGTACGCTATCTACTTGCTGTTGCAACTTCTGCATGTTTGGATCAAAGAAAATACTGCCACCATCGCCTGAGCCACTAATACCGACTACATCTTTCGTTACCGGCGAATAAATCAGGCTACCTTCAATATCGCGCTCGGGGTCAGCAAAGACCAAGGTCTTTGTTAACTGGGGGTCTTTTAAATTTACTTTAAAAATGGCAAGGCGATTTTGATGATAAGCGCGAATGTAAAGCAGATCGGGGTCTGCGCCAAAACTGATAGGCGAAACCTGTTCTTCGGAAAATATTTTGTATGGCCATAATTCTCGCCATTTATCACTATCAATATCCCGCACCAATGTTTTGACCACTTCATCCTTTCGGAAAGAACCAATACGAATTCGGTGCTGTTGGTCTGCCATCCAACTCCAAACATTATCAACAGGCGTCTGAACTGTCTCCATTTTTTGATCGATAATATTCACTTTAAATACGGTTGCAAAACCGCTCCAACTATTATCCAGCGCAGGCAATGCCATTAAAATATGCTCTGGATCATTGGGCAATGCATCAACAACTTGATCCAGTCCAGACGGCAGAATTTTATATTTTTTAAGAAATGTATTCTTAAACGGTGACCTCACAACACCTTCTGCCTCAGTGTCAACAATCAGCAAGCGGAAATCTCTCGTCTTATAACGCGCTTGACCCATACCCGTCCACGTATCCCGCTGTGACGGATAGAATGTTCCAACCAACAAAGTTCGTTCATCTTTCCACCGCACCCAATTGAGTATGTATTTCGAGTTATCCGTAAACAGCACCATTTTTTTCTCGCCCGTTTTTATGTTGGCGACTTGTACTGCGCTGCCCTTTTGATTTTCAACATCAAGACGAATAACCGACGCTATCTTTTCCCCGGACCCCGACAAACTCAGACTTGAAACGTCGGGGAGGCTAGAAAAATCTTCAGTGCCAAGCTGTTTTGCAAAAGCAGACAAAGAAAGAGCTAGTAAAAGACAAGATAACAATAGTGTTTTTTTCATAACTTACCCTAGTTAAAATTTGTATGAACATAAGTACGGCAAGTTCGCCTATTGAGACGGAGCTATGCAGTACAACATGTAAACTTATTAGAGTTACCGACTTATACAGGGCTCGGCCCTATAAAAACTATACCCTCTTGAAATAATGGCCGTAGAATAGCAACATACCGTGACCTTCACTATCCGCTAAGGTCGCTATCGTGTGAGAGATATCTCACAGACTTCCCACCTAGCTATTTTATTTTTGGTTTTTTACGGGATATTATGTTTTGGCAGCGAGTTTTTGAGTGAGATTCGCGATGCGTTGTTTAGCCGCGCTGAACATGTGATGCGCAAAGCGGGCTAGCGAGTATTAAATTTGCATGTGCTGGAATTGGAATTCAGTGAGAGCGCAGTCGCTTTCGCTCACTGCTGTTGCATCTTCGTGATCTGGAAAAAACTTGGTAGTGGCTAAAATTCGCATCACTTTAAAATAAAAATGATGCGAATTTTTCCTGCTAAATATTCTAAAAATTAATTTTAAAGTGCTGAAGCCTTCGCATTTCCTTGCCCAATATGAGCATTAACAAATTTCACAATTTCTTCGAGAGTTTGTAATCTTGTCTTAGTGTTTGAAAGGTGGTGATCCTCGTCTTCAAGCTCAATAAATATTACTGATTTATTTGCTCGCTTTAACGCACTATTCATATCTTTAGATTGGGAAACGGGTACACGCTTATCAGCTTCACCATGAATTAGTAACACAGGAGCTTTAAAGTTTTCGGCAAAACGCTCCGGGGAGGCTGCAGCCATTGCTTTGGTGTCAGCCTCCCCGTTAGTAAATTGCCGTTTCATGTAGGTAAGCACCTCACTGTACTTGCCGTTTTCGCCCTTATCCCAATTCAACATATTTTTTAAATCGCCAATACCTGCAACTGAAACAACACACTTATACAAGTCTGGCGTAAAGGCACCGCCCGCGAGTGCAGCATAGCCACCGTAGCTACTACCCACAATACAAACGCGATTTGGATCTATCATGCCTTTTTTTACGGCAAAGGCCACTGCATCTGATAAATCATCTTGCATTTTTTTACCCCATTCGCCATAACCTGCCTGGGTGTGTTTTGCACCGAAACCACTCGATCCACGAAATTGAGGTTGTATAACTAAGTAACCGTTGTTGGCTAGCGCTTGTGCTTCCCAGTCAAAACCCATTCTATCGTACGATTCAGGGCCGCCGTGAGGCAAAATCACTGCGGGTAAATTTTTCATATTCGCCACTTTTTCTTTTGGAATTGTTAGCAAGGTCGGGATCTTTAATCCATCTCTTGCAGTAAAGGTGACGGTTCCAATAGGATTTAAATCTTCAGGTTTAATTTGTGGGCGGGCTGACGTAAGAAATTGTGCAGGCTTGCCCTCGCTAAACAAATAATAGTCGCTTGGAGCATTAGGCCCTGCAACGTACACGACGATCTTTTTCCAATCAGCACTGTGGTCCTGCAAGTAAACTGATTGCTCAGGAAAAGTGGCAGTAATCTCTTTGATTTTATTATTAAGTTGTGGGTCAAAGAAGTGGTAGCTAGGGCGAAACCCTGAATAACGTACGCCAAGTACAACTCCTTGATTGGTTTTTATTATTGTTTCGATATCTGCATCATCACGACCAAAAATAGGACCAGAAACGCTGCCGTCCGCTAGTAACATGGAGTAATACGCTTTGCGCCCTGTATCAGGATTTGTTTCGATCATTATTAACGATTTGTAATCAGGTGTTACGCCAACAAAACTTTTGGTTTGAATTTCAGTTTTTTCTTTAAAAATATCCACCCAATCATCATTTATGCGCGCGCGAATGCTTTGCAGATTAAAATGTTCACTATAACTTTCTTCAGCAAGAACATTCCCCTGACTGTCAAGAAAAAAATCTCTCGTATTTCGATCGCCCCTACTAACAATAAGGGGAGCCCTTTTTTCTTTTAAATTGACTTTGAGTAGTGAACGATAGACAACACCTACACCATCATCCGTCCTGGAGAGAGTTTTTTCTTTAAAGGTGAAAGCTGGCATATAAGCATAAATGCCATCGGGCGATACACCCAGCACACGCCCTAAACCAGTTTGACCAGCATAGACAGGGGCGTCACCTGGAATTAATAGCTGCCGTATAGTTCCTTCTTCAATATCAAGCAAAAAAGCCGTGCTTAATTCAAATGGGTCCTCAAACATAGGGTTGAAAGTTGTTTTGGACATCACCAGTGCAAGCTTGTTTTCAGTTAGAAAGCGAATACTATCAGGGCTAGTGGTGGTTACATCTATTACTCTAAGTTGTTTATTTTTAGCCAATGATAGAACAACAATACGATTGTATTCAGCTGTTACTCTGTGAAACGCGACCAAATCACCACTGGGTGACAGTGCGACATGTTCGACTTCAGGAAGTGAACCATAATCTTTTAGCGAAGGTGTAGCATATGCGAGGTTAAAGCAAATGAACGTAGAGATAACTGCCGCAAGACTAGCGGCACGAACAGACCAATTAATCATAAGATAAAACTCCTATATTTTTGTTATTCCAATTTCGGCATTAGCCACGCACCATATTACATGAAGCTCGGCCGAACGTAACGGCTTTTGCTGATCAGTGCTATATTGCCCCAAATAAAACAAATTAATTCTTTGAAAAAAGGCAATTGTTATGCGCCCAATGAAACACCCGGAACCCATCGCACAAAAAAATGGTGCCGATGTCAGCGTGAATATCAAACAAACCTTTTCCTATCTATTACCTTACTTGTGGGATTTTAAGGCGCATGTTTTTTTCGCAATCCTCGCGCTGATTGGCACCAAGGCAGCAAGCTTGTTAATGCCTTGGGCGTTAAAGCATATTGTGGATTCGGTAGATCGCAGCTTGCAGCCCGAGATTTATTTGCCCCTTTTATTTTTGGTTTTTTATGGATTATTGCGCTTTGGCAGTGTGTTTTTGGGTGAGATCCGCGATGCCTTATTTAGCCGTGTGACTGAACATGTAATGCGCAAAGTGGGTTTACGGGTATTTAAACATTTGCATGCGCTGGAGTTGGCATTTCATTTGGATCGCGCTACCGGAGGCATCAGCCGCGATATTGAGCGCGGCACTAACGGTATTAGTTTTCTAATGCGTTTTTTAATGTTTAATATTGTCCCCACATTGTTTGAAATTTTAATGGTGGCGGGAATATTTGCCGTGGCCTTTTCTGTTTGGTATGCGGTAATCACCTTGGTTTCAGTAGCGATTTATATTGCATTTACCATCATCACCACGGAATGGCGCAATCGTTTTGTGCGTGAAGCTAATCAGGCGGACTCTTCGACCAATACGCGGGCCATTGATAGCTTGTTAAATTATGAAACCGTAAAGTATTTTAACAATGAGCAATACGAAGCCGACACCTATGACAATTTTCTCGCCAAGTGGGAAACGGCAAAATTAAAAAATCGCATGTCATTATTAACATTAAACTCCGGTCAGGCATTTATTATTGCGCTGGCCATGACGGTAATGATGGTGATGGCTGCGAATAGTGTAATTGCAAAAGATATGACGCTGGGCGATCTCGTCATGATTAATGCTTATATGATTCAATTGTTTATTCCGCTTAATTTTTTAGGCTTTGTATATCGCGAGATTCGCCGCGCGCTAACAGATATTGAAAACATGCTCGCGCTATTAAAGCGCGAGGCAAAAATTGTTGATGCACCTACTGCTGCCGACTTAAAAATTACTAAAGGTGAAATTCATTGGCAACAGGTGAATTTTTCTTACAATAGTGAACGACCTATTCTGCAAAATTTGGACTTACATATTATTGCAGGCAGTAAAGTTGCCATTGTCGGCGCATCAGGTGCTGGCAAAAGTACCATCGCACGGTTGATGTACCGCTTTTACGATATCAACAGCGGCACTATTGCTATCGACGGCCAATCCATTCAATCAGTTACGCAAAAAAGTTTACGCAGCGCAATTGCAGTAGTACCTCAGGATACAGTGTTATTTAATACCAGCATCCGCGAAAATATTGCTTACGGTAACCCACAAGCAAGCGCTACAGAAATAGATCGTGCCATACAAATGGCACATCTCGATCAATTCATCGCAAGCTTACCGGAAGGTGATAAAACCCTTGTGGGCGAACGTGGATTAAAAGTATCCGGTGGTGAAAAACAACGCATCGCTATAGCACGCGTATTATTAAAAAATTCGCCTATTTTAATTTTTGATGAAGCAACTTCGGCCCTGGATTCAAATTCCGAAGCCGCTATTTTAGATGCGATGCGCGCAGTTGCCACAGGCAGAACGACATTAGTCATTGCCCATCGTTTATCAACGATTGTAGATGCCGATAAGATTGTCGTTTTGGAAAATGGCTGCGTCGTTGAACAAGGTAGCCATGGTGAACTATTAAAATTACAAGGTCGCTACGCGCAAATGTGGGCGATGCAGCAACAAGAGCACTAAGTACTTTTGCACCAGAAGTTCGCTAAAAATGCAAAGGAATGCGGAGCCAAAATGGCGCATGTATATATTTTCTTGCACCAGATAGATAAAGTAAATCTATCTTATTAAGCTGTTTATAGCGCGCCCTTGCGAAAGGGTGCGCAAATTCTGCCTTATTTATAGCCAACCTCCTGTTTAAATCATTCTTTTACTAAATTTTCAAATGCTGGCATGACTTTCGCTACCTTCAGTTATTAGTTGCACTTGGCAATGATTTTTTGCTCGCGATGAAGTTACCCACTGGAAATTCATCGCTGAAAAGTAGCAAGCGCAATGCCCCTTATAACACAGGTGATTTATGACAACCTCATCGTTTAGCAGCCGCGAGGCTATTAATAGCTTGGATGCTGGTGACAATATTAGCCCCGATAAATCCTCCGGCACCACCAATGCTTATGGCATTAACTATGGAAAATATCGTGGAATTTTAATTTCTGTAGCACTATTTATTTTACTTGATGCCTCGGTAATGATTTTAAATTTTTATGTTTCTTTTGAAATTGCCGATGACGCTGTAGGCATAAATCTGGCGGGTCGTCAGCGCATGTTGTCCCAGCGAATAGCCAAGACACTTTATTCATTGGATGGTGAGTCGCCTGGCTCTCCCGAGTATCTTGCATCGGTTAAAGAATTAAAAAATTCGAAAAGTTTATTTGATGAAACCTTAACAGCATTCACTCATGGCGGAGAGGTTCACAGTGCCGGAAAAAACATGGCGACATTGCCTAAGGTTAAATCTGTTGATGGGCAACAATTTCTCGCAGAAGCAAGCGAAATTTGGTCGCCTTATAAAGCAACTATTGATACATTGTTAGATAACATCGCCAACGGCGATGATCCGGAAATAGCTTTAAATAACGCATTAACTCAAGCAAAGATTCACAACCTTGAATTACTAGGACTAATGAATGAATTAACACTAAATCTTGAGCAAGTTGCCGCATCTAAAGCCGCACGATTACGCCTGATTCAAACCGTCGGAATTTCACTTGCGATTATTAACTTCCTATTTATTATGCTGCACTTTTTACGGCAGTTACGCGATAGCGATCTAGTGCTTGAAAAAGCCCGCAAAGAAACCACCGAAATTCTGCAAACCGTAAATGAGGGTTTATTTCTGGTAGGAAAAAACATGCGTATCGGACAACAACATTCCGCTAAATTAGTGGATATATTGGGCACTAATGATATTGCAGGCCAATCATTTCAACTTTTATTAGAAAACATGATTTCGGAAAAGGATGCAGAAACGGCGCGTGGCTTTATTGAGCTTCTGTTTGATAAAAAAGTGAAAGAAAAGCTAATTGGCAGTTTGAACCCGCTTAATCTCGTTGAGGTGAATATTGCACAAGCTAACGGGGGATTCCTAACTAAAAATCTACAGTTTAGTTTTGCGCGAGCTTATCAAGAAACATCAATTCCTGGCGAAAGAAAAATTTCTCATGTGCTCGTTACCGTAGCCGATGTAACGGAAAAAGCGCGGCTGGAGAAAGCTTTGGCAGAGAGCCGCAAACATAATGAATCGCAAATTCAAATGTTGACTAGCTTATTGCACACCCACCCTTCGTTATTACAGGAATTTATTCGCAATAGCTATGATTGCTATAACCGCATTAATAATATCTTACGCAAGCCTGCCAAAAACAATCAACTGGTGCAACAAAAAGCTACTGAAATATTTAGAGAAATTCACAACTTTAAGGGTGAAGCGGCATCGCTAAAATTGGAATATTTTGAAGCGCAAGCACACAGTATTGAAGATACCTTAACCGAATTACGCAGCAAAAATAATTTGGGTGGAAATGATTATCTCGGCTTAACCGTACAATTGGATGTTTTGATAAGTTATACCCAGCAAGTGGAACAGTTAACGCAAAAGCTTGCGTTATTTGGCCATCAGGCATCAACGCCAACCCAGGCTCTTGCAACCACCGTGACGGCCAAAGGCGAGCGAAGTATTGTCGGCCACCGCCAGCAAGATGGCTGGTCACATTTACCCGACTTTGTACAAACTATTGCGCAACGCAATGGCAAACTGGTGACGCTGGTGACGAGCGGCCTGAGCGAAATAGAATTGCTACCCGCCTATGCCCAAAAAGTAAAAGAAATTTGTATTCAGTTGCTGCGTAACGCGGTGACTCACGGCATTGAGGCACCCAGTGATCGCGAGCTTAGTGAGAAGCCAATGGTAGGGCGTATTGACTTGCGCATGGCGAAAATTACTGATGCAGAAATGGAAATTACTGTGATGGATGACGGCGCGGGTCTGGATTATGGCGCTATACGTGAGCAAGCCATTGCATCCCATCGTTGGCGCGAAGATGAGATTGAAAGCTGGGGCAATAAACATTTATTGGCGCTAATTTTTCACGAAGGTTTTTCTACCGCAAAAGAAATTACCAAAGATGCGGGGCGAGGAGTGGGCATGGAGGCGGTCATGAATCATGTGCTTGAGCACCGCGGTAAAATTGCCGTATCGAGTCGCCGCGGCCGGCATTGTCGGTTTGTTATTACACTACCTATTATCACTGGCGAGCAGGCTGCAGCCTAAGCTATTCATCAAAGGAAATTGTTATGTTATCGCTAATGATAGTGGATGACTCAAATATCATTCGTCGCAAAATTGAACGCTGTAACGATTCAGAAAAATTTCGTGTGGTTGCCATGGCCGCCAATGGTGCTGAAGCCCTGGAACGTTTTGCTGAGGTTCGCCCCAAAGTAGTCACCATGGATTTAACCATGCCAGAAATGGATGGCATTGCTTGCATTCAGCAGCTTGTAGCGCTCGATGCAGACGTACGCATTTTAGTGATATCGGCGCTTTCCGATAAAGCTACCGGAATTTCTGCATTGAAAAAAGGCGCCCGCGGATTTTTGTGTAAACCTTTTACTGAACAACAATTAATTGATGCTCTGATTGAGCTAACGGAAGACGAGAATGAGTGAACAGACTTTACAAGTTTTTATTGATGGCGCAGTAAGATTTTTTGAGCATACCAATGATAAGGAAGTAAAAGTCGGGACGCCCTATTTGGTCGAAAATATAAATCCCGCTGCTTACGATGTGACAGGCATTATCGGTATATCCGGCCCATCGCGCGGCTGCGTGTATTTCACTGCACCGCGTATTTTGTTGAAACATTTATTGTTAAGCATTGGTGAAACCGACACCCGCAGTGAAAACTTATTTGATTTGGTGGGCGAAGTCGCCAATACCATTTCTGGTAATGCACGCAGTATTTTTGGTCATGAGTTTATGATTTCCGTACCGGTGATGCTGGAAGGCGCGCCTAGCAATATCCATTTGCCAGAAAATTCACGCTCTTATGTAATACCTATTTATTGGAAGGCCTATCACGCCGCCGTGGTTATTTGTTTGGAGGAGTAGAGAGCTCAAATCAGCATTTCCACTCATGCGAATATTCAGGGCTATAGATGCGCTCCGGCCAAACATAATATTTTTATTCAAGGACTGATTATTACCGGGTTGTGTGTTGCCAGAATTAATGGGCTGAGTTGTTGTTTGCTAAATCAAATATTTTCCAGGAAATATTTTTTGGGAATTTTAGTACAAGATAACCTGAACCTCTACCGTTACCGGTTCCCTTTACAGAGTGTTGCCAATAGCCACCTATTTCTCCGCGATCCAGATTAATCGACTCAACCTGAAAATTCAGCTCTGCCGTCATGGCACCCACAACCATCCAGCTGCAAAAATGCGGTTTAAGCTGAAGCGAAATATCATTCACTGAACCGACAGAAATAATGCTGTTTGCTATGGAACATTGCAATGGCGTGCCAATAAAAGTCAGTGGCATTTTGGTTTTCATATTTAATTGAGGATGTTGCTCATCTTTGACCACCTCACTGAATGTTAAACTTTTGGAACAACCATTCCCAGGAATTATACCCCCTAAGACAAAATGACAAACCTTTGTAGATTTGCATACGCGCGTTTTAGGATCAGCGTTGCACATAAGTACTTTTTCATATTCATTGACTATCAGCAATTGTTGTAACCCACTTAACAATTGCTCAGCAGAATATGCTTGTTCAGCAGCATCGCATTTTTCGTTGGCGCAAAGAGAAATTTCTTTTGCTGATTTTTTTTGTGCGTGATTAGCAGAACAGGCAAATAGTAAGGTTGTGCTGAAGAGAGTTATGAGTAGGCGTGAAGTTTTCATTTGCTTAAATTCCCTTGGTTGAAGATATATGAGTGACAGGCTTTGTAACAAAACCTGCGGAAGAAACATAAAAATAAATTTCCATAACAACGAGATTTGGAATCCATGAAAGCCAGGAAACTATTAGGTAACTAGTATCGAAAGAGAAGAAAATACCTAGTAATGGTAATAATATACGCAAGCTAATTCCCGCACTGGTAAGTGCCATGCTGCGCAGCATCCAGCGGCGATGCGCCCTAAGATCACCGTCAAGTACGCAACGAATCGCTAAATACAAAAAGCTAACCCACAAGCTGTTGACGATGAAAAATCCGAGCCCGGTTACCATGCCAAGATGCGAATGAAACGAGAGGTAGTATCCACCGATTGCACCAAGGATCACGGCTAAACAATAGGCATAACCCAAGCGGCGATGCCAACTGGAGCCTGGGTAGGTAAACATTTGCACTGCCCCAAATAACAGCGCAAAACCCGCGCCTATGAAATGGCTGTAAATGCCAAGGGCATTCAGTTGGTGATAACGAAGGTTAAATGGATTGTCACTGTGCCAATAGTAGCTGAGAGCGTAACTTGCAATAGTAAACGCACAAACAAAATATAAGTATTGCGATAACCTTCTAGTGCGTGACGGCATGAATAATCTCTCAAGAATGTAAGCGTTGGTCGGTTTGGCCTTGCTTATATTCTTGAGATTAATCCGCCTGGTCGTCCAATATTTTAATTCTGGACGTGCAATCTATTAAGGTTGGATCTGTTTACGGTAATCAGAAGGTGTTTTGCCCGTGTGTTTTTTGAAAATTGCGTTGAAGCTGGATTTTGAAGAAAAGCCGCAGAGAAATGCTACATCCAATAAATTTTTAGCAGGAGTGCTTTGCAGCTCGACACAAACGGCATTGACTCTGTATTGATTTAAATAATCATTAAACGATAAGCCGTGATGATCGTTTAATACTTGCGAAATATGATGACTGGATATTCCGGTACTGTCGGCCAGTTGCGCCAAGGTGAGATTACTTGCGCGCCAGGGTGCGTGCTCCCGGATATAGGATTCAAGGGCAGACCAAATATGTTCACGCAAATCATCTGGCAAACGATTGTCACCATATTTAGGACCAGAGTCCTTATGGACAACATTGGGATTGGGTGTGTCGGCAATACCGCCATGAACAAAAATATCCGGTTGCCGCAAACTAAAATACCCAAGCATATAAATGACCAGACTGACCAATATATAAATCACTGAACTATTGATGTGCTGTAAATAATTTGGTGCGAGAATGGATGACCAAACCACTATCCAAATAATCATATTAAGGCCGAGCATGACCCGCAACCAGGATAAGCGTGGGGTGTTTGCTAGCGGATGACGCTGTAATAAACGATAAGAAAGAACAGCATATATGCTTGCAACAATCGGCATTAAGAGCGCAAATAGTTGAATGTTCCAAGATGGGCTCTTACCTATTGTTTGCTCTACTAATTGCAATTTTTCTGTGCCGGACTGCAATACCACCTGAAGGTTAACAACGATTGCAACAAAGAAAAACAAAAAATGAAAAAGATCTTTAAATTGCAAAGGTGTAGTGTGTATTAAACTACGCACATATAAAAATAAAAAACCGCCATAGGTCAGCGGCAGAAAATTCACAAGGCTAATCAATTGCGGAAACATTTTATACAAGGCTTCGGCATAATAAATTTGCTGCAAAAGATCCACCGACAAAAGTGCAATCCAAACCGCCAATATATGGTTAGCCTGAGTGTTTTTACCATGCACCCCTAAAACACCTGCAAGAAAAAAACCTTGCACGGCTGCGGCGAAAAAGAGCATGGATGTGGGGTGAGCGAGCAAAGCTGTCCCTCTTTGTGATCCGGGCTTTGAGGAATTTATTTTCCAAGCGGGAGTTTAAAGCAAAACGGGCACTTGCGGTATAAGGGCATTTAGCAAGCTTTCTACCCCGGTAAGCTAGGGTAAGCTATCAATATAAAGCTGTTCAACTTTTTCCCGCGCCCAAGGTGTTTTGCGCAAAAATTTTAAACTTGATTTAACGCTGGGCTCAGCTTGAAAGCAGCGAATATTAATACGCTGACCCAGCTCCTCCCAACCGTAGTGCTCGGACAGCTTTATGATTATTTGTTCAAGGGTAATGCCGTGAAGAGGATTGTTTTTTTGAATATCCATAGTGACTATTTTAATGTAAGTAATGTGCGAAAGTTAATTCATGAATATTGTAACCGCTACTGGCAGATCTACCTGGAACCATAGCATAAAAAATTTTTCTGATAAACGCTAATAACGCGTCAAAAATGCTCGGGGCGAATGAAACCGCAATATACCGCAACAGAAAGATTTAAGATATCTACTACAATATGAGAGACTATAGGATAAATAATATTTTTTTCTTTTTGTATAAACCTCATCCATAGCATCCCCATAATAAAAGTGGCTACTAGCGTAGGAATGATAATGATCGGATATTTAAACCAATAGCTCCAAAAAAAGTAGTGTGAAAAGCTAAATAGCCCAGCCGAATAGCATAAGCGAAAAGTGTTGTTGCCGGGTAAATGGCTCAATAAGCCACGCCAAAAAAACTCTTCGAAAAATGGATTGATGCATGCAAAAATGAAAATATAAAATAAAAATTCAAGGGGCACAAACTTTAATTGGGTAATAAAACCAGTCAAAGGCAAAAGCGCAGGAATGACAATTGTCCAAAACAATACGTTAAAGCGAGGATAAGGTTTAAATGATAGTGATAAATTTTGCGTAATAGGAATTTCAAAGTAGCGCTTGGCAATATAGAGCATCAAGCCAATAGCCAAGTAATATCCAATAAAAGCAGGGATCCAGGATACTATAGGGGGTGAGAGGCGGATACTTATCTCTACTCCTACTCTGGTCAAGCCCAACACCAACAATGGTGCTGCTAACAAAAACCAATTTACTCGAGTAGTTTGCAACATAGAATTGGAACCTGTGGCCACATGATATTTTTTATTGTAAGTGGATTCGCGTGATTAGCATCTGCTCTTGTTTGATGGTGGCTTTTTCAAAGGATGGCAACCCAAAATAACCGCCGTTATTAGAAAAGCCATAGCGTTCAGATGGAATCCCAAGAAAATTTTTATCTAATGCACCATTTGAATTTTCATCCTGGTACAGTTTTATGGCGTAGTTTACTTTAGCTGTGGTTGTCGGCAAGTTTTCGAATGTAATTGTAATCGTTGTTTGGGTCACCGGAACAATGCGATTGATAAGAATATCTTGATTGGTATCCCAGCTTTTTTTATTATCGTACACAGCAATCATTAAGTTGCCAGATACATGTTTAATTTTATCCACCGTCAAGACTAATTCTGCTGACTGAATTGCTGAACTTAATCCCAAGCAGAAAAACAACATATAGGGGTTGACTGATTGATTCATATGCGCCTCAGGGTTGCTCAATGAGCGCAGGATAGAAGCTGTGAAGCTTCCCCCGTAAGTGCAAAAAGTCATTTTCCAGTTATTACAAATGTAAGGAATTCGCGAAACTTTTTTTGTATTCGCTGTAGATGCTAGCTACCCGGCCATAGCACTATGTATACTAAAAAATGTGCATTAAGTTGGGGGGGGTTACAACAGGTTTAAAACGAATCAAAGACTCTTCGGCAACACACAGGTAAACACGCTGCCTTTACCCAACTCACTGTGAATATTTAATTCACCATCATGACGCAAAAGTACATGCTTAACTATTGCTAAACCTAAACCAGTGCCACCGGTACCACTGTTACGGCTAGGGTCCACCCGATAAAAACGTTCGGTGAGCCGCGGAATATGTTTGCTATCAATACCAGGGCCGTTATCAGTGACGGAAAAATAAATATGCTGTGCGTCCTGCCATAAACGTAAATCGATTTTACCATTGTGGGGCGTATATTTTACCGCATTGATGGCGAGGTTAGAAAAAGCGCTGTGCAACTCTTTTTCATTGGCCAACATACTGATAGGTTCATCGCAGCTGAGCGTGATGGTTTGCTGTTTATCGCCACCTAATGCATCGGCTTCATTTTTTATGGCAATTAATAAAGGCTCCAAAAAGAATACTTTTTGATTGGCGCCAATTTCGGTGGTTTCCAATTTTGATAGCATCATCAAATCGTTAACAAGCAAGGCCATACGTTGCGCTTGTTGTTGTATTTGCTGCAAGGGTTTCGTCCATGCCGGAATCGGGTTGTTATCATTTAAAGTTTCTACGTAACCACTGATAACCGTCAGCGGTGTGCGCATTTCATGAGATACGTTAGCAATAAAATCCTGGCGCATTTGTTCAAGACTATGCAGTTGTGTTACATCGCGCACAACAATTAAACGTTCGTTCTGACCAAACCGTGTAATTTGAAATTGCAGTTGTTTAGTGGCGTGACGCGGCGAAGGAAGTTCGAGTGGAGCACTGTAATCACCCGATTCAAAGTAGCTGACAAATTTCGGATGACGAACAAAATTTATCAGGGATTGGCCTTGGTCTTTACTGTGAAAGCCAATCAAACGATGTGCCGCAGGATTCCAGAAATCTAAATGGCCGCGCCAATCGAGAATAATGATTCCATCTTTTAACGCTGAAGTAATTTCCTGAATGCGTTTAATAACAGCTTGCAGATTTTTTGTTTCAGTATCCTGGTTACGCTGTAAGTGATAGATGTTATCGAAAATCTCACTCCATATACCGCCCGCCTCTGGCGGTTCGCTATGGTTTGAATACAACAGCCATTGGTTAAGGCGACGCATCTGGTAAAGCATGGTAATTACGTAATAACTGATACCAAGTAATAGCGCCCAACTCAGTCTCTGCGTTAACAATCCAAATATAGCGCAAAGAACTACAATAATGATTAAACGCCGAAGTTCGGCTTTAAAACCGTGCAGCAAAATAAGAACCTCTTAATGTTTGCCGTAATGCGGCAGAGCTACTACTTACCAGGTTTTATTTAAGCTTCGGCTTTGGTGGAGAAGCGATACCCGGTGCCGCGCACAGTTTGCACTAAATTTTCATGACTATCGACCGAAAGCGCTTTGCGTAAACGACGAATATGAACATCTACAGTTCGCTCCTCTACATAAACATTGCCCCCCCACACATGATCGAGCAATTGCCCACGGGTATAGGCACGCTCCTGATGAGTTAAAAAAAACTCCAGCAGGCGATATTCAGTGGGTCCCATATCAACCGGGTTATCGTTAATAGTAACGCGATGACTTGATGGATCCATGCATAGGTTTTTTACAATGATAGGCGAGCCAATAGCGCTGGTATTACTACGACGCAGTACGGCTTTTAACCGTGCAATTAATTCACGCGGTGAAAATGGTTTGGTGATGTAATCGTCAGCACCTATTTCCAAACCCTGAATTTTATTGTCTTCTTCACCCTTGGCCGTGAGCATAACGATCGGAATATTGGCAGTAACCTCATCGCGCTTTAGACGGCGCGCCAGTTCTATACCGCTCGTATTCGGCATCATCCAATCGAGCAAAATCAAATCGGGTTTTTCATCGATAATGATAGCGTGGGCATCTTGTGCATTACTCGCTTCCAGGCAATCGTATTCGGCCATTTCCAAGGCTACACGCAACATATCGCGAATAGCAGATTCATCATCTACGATTAATATTTTCCGATTAGTCATATGCTTGCTCGTTAGTACATTCAAAATGTGACGCTAAATGTTGCAGCCTATTAAATGACGTATTTGTTACACGCTAGTGACAGCATAGGTCATTTCAACAAATAATTATTAATAGGGTCACAATTCTGATCTATCACCCCATATCCCACCATAGGTTCCTCTTAGTTGGGTAAAAATAGCTAGGCAATAAGCGTCGTTATTGAAAGTAAGCCTCATATTGCGCAGGGATGGCCACTATGGATTTGAGCTTGATATTTTTATAAAAAACCTCAGCTGCCTCACTTTGCAATAATATTTTGCCCTTAGTCAGGGGAATTTTTTTGCCATCCCGGGTGTAATGGGAATTGCTAAGGGCCATAACCACTACCCCATTGACTATATGCAAACTCTTGTCGCCGTAGGTAATGAGTTCGACAGTGTTCCATTCGCCTTTGGATTTTTCCACATCTACACCACGACGACAGGTTATGCCTGCACCAGCAGACCCATAGGCAACGGATTTAGCCGTAGGTGCATACATAGGAAATTTCTCGCCGGCCGGTTTTTCACAGCGAATATCGATTTGCGAACCGGCAATTTGCCACCAATCTCCCACACCCTGCTCAATGATTTGCAATTCTTGTGAGAGCGGCCAGGCCTTCCAATAATCCACACCATGTTCGCCAACGCCGTGATATAGAACTCCAGTATCCAATTCCAGATCCAGGCGCGGCTGCCACTTTTTGTTGCCCCATTTAAATTGCAACACCAGGTGGTAATTTTCAAATTCTTCTTGCGTGTAAATACTGCCGTAGATTTCACCGGATATATGCAACACTGGCTCGCCGTCTATTTCGCTAAGGCTAAACACACTGCGCTCATCTTTACCGTGACCAATAGGTTGGGTGTAATTGCCCTTGGCGTCTTTCGGCAAACTAGAGATCTTTGTTTCGGGGAGCGGGAAGCCTAAATAAGTATTCCATTGGCTCAAGTCTTTATCGAGCAAGTAGCGCCAATTTTCAGTCGCGATTTTTTCACCGTTTGCGATTTTCTCAGGGTGCGAAATTTTTTCATTATCAGTTACACATGAACTCAGTAATTGAGTGCAAAGAACAAGAGCAAGGGGAACTAGCAGATAGCGTATTTTCATCATATTCCTGGATTTTTTTAGCGTTTGATTGGTTCGAAGCTTGTTACATTAATTAATGGCGAGATCTACTGCAATGCCGACAAATACTACAGCACCCACCCAGTTATTATTTAGAAAGGCTTTAAAGCAGGCGTCGGGTTCGCGATAACGAATTAACACTTGTTGATAGCAAAAGAAACCTGCCACGTTGACCAGACTTAAATAGTAAAAAATGCCCAGATTAAAATGTTGGCCAATTAGATAAAGACTATAGAGTGTCATAGTTTGCAAGGCGCCGGTGATAAAGCGGTCCTGCTCACCGAATAAAATTGCCGTGGACTTAACACCAATTTTTATATCATCAGCGCGATCCACCATGGCATAAAAGGTATCGTAAACGACTGTCCAAAGTACTACGGTGAGGTATATCAGCCACATTTCTTTTTTAAGTTCGCCAGCCTGCGCCGCAAACGCCATAGGTACTCCCCAAGCGAAGGCAGCGCCCAATATTACTTGCGGTAAGTGGGTATGACGTTTCATAAAAGGATAAATAAAAGCGAGCACCAGTCCGCCGACGGAAAGTTTGATGGTGAGCGGATCCGTTAACAATACCAAGCACAACGCCATCAGACATAGGACTACAAATAAGGCGATGGCTCCGCGACTGGACACGGCGCCAGTGACCAGTGGGCGCCCTCTCGTACGCGCAACATTGCCATCAATTTTACGGTCAGCGAAGTCGTTAATCACGCAACCGGCCGAACGCATAAGAATCACGCCCAAGGTAAAAATAAGCAATAAATCCCAGCGCGGCAGACCCTTTGCGGCAAGCCACAAACTCCACAAGGTTGGCCAAAGTAACAACAATATGCCGATAGGTTTATCGAGGCGCATTAATCTGACGTAACTCATCAATTGTGTAGCCGGCAATTGCGGCTGGGATGCTAGAGATTTCGGGTTGCGTTTACGCTGGTGAGTTTTTGGAGGTGTCATTGTGGTTTGCCTTCGTTCAGCTTATTTTTGTAAATCTTCTTTTGTTTGAGTTTGTTTTTTAGTAACTGCACTGTTTCTATCAACTGCATTTTTCTCAAACTGCATTTTTCTCAACTGCAATTTCTTTAATTACACTTTTCTGAACTGAATTTTCCTTAACTGCATTTTTATTAACAATGTTTTCAATATTTGCGCTATCGATAAATACTTTATTAACGATCGCACCGGGGAAACCGGTTAAAAAAACTTCGCTAACTAAGAGTGGCTTGCCCTCAACATAAAAAATTGAACGGCGTCCCCATACCGGCGCATCATCAATTAATGCGGCAGGAACATACTGGTGATGGCGATAAATGAGACTCAGGGAAATAGGGCTACGGGTTAATTTTGGCTGGCTGAATAAAAATGCACCCAGTGGTCGACTGCCTTGTTTGCGCAAATGCCTAAGCTTCCCGGTAAGACTGGTGAGCGGCAGCACACTGCGAGCAAACACCCAAGGCTGGTTATGCCCAAGCAAAATCACTTCACGCACCAGGCATAACTGCTGCGGGGCAATACCCAAGGCTAAAGCCTCACTGTGACTAGCCCGTGCGTGAACCTGGCGAAGCACCTTAACGCGAAATTCACCCTGGCTTAACAGAATAAGTTTGGCCGTCAGCGAACCTTTATCCAGCAGCCAAGGGTGCAATTTAGTACCAGGTGCTGGATTTATAAGCAACTTGGGGTTATTAAACCAGTGCAATTCACGGTCAGAGCGTAAAAAAGTCGGCAAGATAAAAAAACTCTAGGCGAAAGACGAAAGAAGCTGGCATTCTAGCAGCTCAAATTGAGGGTGACAGAGATATGCTCGCACAGTAATTTGAAATAAGACCTCAATGTTATTAATTACGACAAGATTAGGAATACCACATGAACAAATCTGATTTAGTAAACGCCGTTGCCGCCCAGGCTGATTTAACCAAAGATAAAGCTGATGCCGCTGTTTCTGCCGTTATCGAGCAAATTACTAACGCCCTAAGTCGCGACGAAGCAGTAGCGCTCGTAGGTTTCGGCAGCTTCAGCCAAAGCCATCGCGCTGCCCGCACTGGCCGCAACCCACAAACTGGCGCCGCCATTCAGATTTCCGCCTCTAACGGCGTTAGCTTTAAGCCAGGCAAAGCATTGAAAGATGCCGTAAACGTATAATTTTTACTGTTGTCGTTTACTTAAAGGGGCGCATTCATTGCGCCTTTTTTATTGTTCGGAATTTATAAACCCTGAAACTTCCCGCCGGCATCTTTGGGAATATTCACCTTAAGCTGAAAACCAGGCGCGCACTGCGTCGGGTAAGGCAACTGATTTTCCCGTCGCCTTCTCTACCCACACAATTTTTGAATAGCCTTCGCTACAGGGATTTATTAAGTCGGCGCTGCTGTAAACCTTATACACGGCCATAAAGCTGGAGCGGCCAGGCTCAGAGATATAAACGTCTATGCGCAAGGTATCCGGGTGAAAGAGCGGTCGGAAGAAGGTGCATCCTATATTGACAACTACCGGATAAGTATCCCCACCTATAGGTATGCCCTTTTCTATCATCCATTGAAAACGCGTTTCTTCAAAATAACGAAAGTAAATGGTGTTATTGACATGGCCAAACGCATCCATATCGCCCCAACGCACGGGGATATGGCAGCTATAAAAGGGGCTGGTTTCTGCAGGAATTACTACGGGCTGGTTGGACATTAGGACTCCTTTAACGCGATAGATGACTGTGCCTAAAAATGACTGTAGTTAGCAATAATCAAATTAGAATAGTTGCGGGCTGATATACACCACCCGGGGACAATTGGTGAGTTGGGGCTGGGGACAAAAGAAAGACACAGTGATGATAGATTGGCAATTCAGCTCTACGGTTTCTTTGTCTTTAGAGCTAGAAATATAGCAGCTCGAGCCTATTGCATCATCCATAGTTGTCCCCTGATAAATGCCGTAGGTGCTGATTTTAGCGAGAATTTCATAGGCTGCTTCCGGTGTCATCCCCAACGGGTGCATTTTGACTTCCCTACCATTAGCGCTCACGACTATTTCAAGCTGGGCTTCGTTGCATTGCCATTGCCCCTTGGAAAAAGAGCAGCCCGCCTGATAATGCACAGGTTTGCCTCTGAACTCATCGTGCGCCTGGCACTGTACTACTGCAGAGTCGAAGTCCACTTTCGCTTCCACATCTTTAGAACCCTGAATCTGCTTTGCTTTTAAGTTGTAAGGTTTAACGCAAACCATTTCTTCAAGCGTCAAAAATTCTTTTTTTGGCAGCGGGACATCCTTGGTGTAGGCAACACCTGCCAATGCGCTAAGCGTACAAAAACTCAGGGTTATGCTTAAGAAAATATTGCGATAGCGCATCTTGGGACTTACTCCTTTGGCGTAAAGCTGACCTGCATTTCGCCCAAGCCAGCATAACTAATCTTAATATCGGTATTAATTGGCACTTCGATTACGCCCGCAAACGAGCCCGTAATCACTGCTTGCCCAGCCACAATACCCGTGCCCTGTTCACGCAAGAATTCTACCAGCCAGTAAAGCGGAGCGCGCGGGTGAATGTTGGGATGGCGCCCTTGATGTTCGGTAGGTTCAGCCTTTGCAGAGCTCACTGTAATGATAAATTCACTCGCTGCCCGCGCCAGCTCTGCATCCACTTGCGGGCCAATAAACAACCCCTGATTCACCAGACCATCGGCCAACATTTCTGGAAAACTGCAGATTTTAGGTTCGGCATAACGGCTGTTGATAAGTTCCAGCGCCATATGGGTCCGAACTATGGCGGCGTCCACTTCGGCAGGACTGTAGGCAGTTGCCCGTGGCGGCAAGTCAACCCCAAAAAAGAATGCCAGCTCTGGCTCAATCCGGGCATTACTTTTACTAGACCATACCGCCACCGGCGGTACCGAATCAATAGACCGAGTATAAATGGGGCCGACGACGATTTTGTCGGTTGTTGGCAAGCTACATTTCCAGCCACCAATGGAGTCATCCATCAACTCGCACCAACGCTCGGTTACCGCAGCTTGAATAGCCAATCCACTATTCAGGTCTTCAGGGCGGCAGGCTTCAGGCAGACGATCGCCTTGAGTTCCAGCGCTGCGGCGCTCGACTAATATTTTGGCGGCTTGTTGTGCAGCTTGTTGGGCAAGACCAGGCATTTTCGCTCCTCTTAAAAGTAGAAAACCCCTTGGTCAGGGGTTTAGGACATAAGCAAGCGCAGCATACCAGAAGGTGAGGGCGATTAATGATGTGGGCTTAAATCGTGCGCTATGTGTAACAAATCAGGGCCTGACTCAAGAATGTTGATGACAGTTTGCTGCGCTTTTTCCGGGTTGAGATGCAGATCCTCAAATATTTTTGCGGGAATCTCCAGCTTGGGACCCTGGCCAATATTGTGTTGGTGCAACAGCCGTTGGGCGACAAAAATAAGCTTGGGATAGCTTGCGTGTTCACCGTTGTAATTGGGGTTGTTTTGGTGACGCAAGCTGATCACAACCTCTTCCGGCATTGACCACAGCGACATCAGCGTACTGGCAAGTTGCTCGCGCGTGACACCCAGCAGATGCCGTTCAATGGCCTGATGGTTTACATGGGGATTCACATCCGCTAATTGACAGTAAGAATGGAAATAGGGTGGGAACACCTCGGCCAAAATTAAATAGCCAAAGTTATGCAATAAACCACAGAGATACGCCATACCAAAACCGGGGCGGTGATCACGTGGAATCGCCGTGACCAAACCTTCAATCATCGCTGCCATATAAACCGCTTGTTGCCAGTAGGGCAAAGTCCCGTGTGGGCCTTCTTTTGGCAGCGTCATGGTTTTGCCCAGCGATAAACCCAAGGCAAGGTTGAGCACCATATCAAATCCCAACACGCGCACAATCGCATCGTGAACAGACTTAATTTTACCGGGTGCGGAATAATAGGGAGAAGCTGCCCAGCTCACCACTTGCGCCGTCAAACTAGGGTCCGCTTCGACAATTTGGGCTAAATCACTAATGTCCGCATTGGGGTTAACCCGCAATTTAATAATACGTTGCGCGGTGTCAGATAAGGGCGGTAACTCCAGAGTTTCTTCGAGGCGCTGCTTAATGCGTAGCGTCGTAAAATTACGCACCGCACTCATAATTTGGTCAGTATCACTGATATCGGAATCATCCATTTCAAGCGGTGCGAGCGGCACTGAAATATCACAAATAACGGCATCAGCGAGAATTTGTTCAAACTCATCGCGGCCGAGTCGTACCAATTGATCTTCATTGCCGGAATCGAGGAGCAGCTCGGTGCGGTCGAGCAAATGCTTGTCAACCAGGGTCAGCAGCCCGGCCAGTTTTGGCAGTGCCGGTATGGAATCCAGCTTATGGCTGGCACAAAATTTACGAATATCCTCGCGGCTGGTGGCTTGCAACTCGCGCCCCATTTTGCGATTCACCGCTTTCAGATCAAGCAAGCGATCCGCAGCGATAATCACCTGGACCCGGCCTTGCTCATCTTGCAAAATTAATGATTTGGCTGCACTCATATCGCGTAAGTACTGGTCATGCCATATCAAACGTTTATTTTCATTACTGAAAGGTGTGGCAGCTAAGCCATAGGAAACATTCTTATGCTGCAATAATGATTGGACGCTCGTTGGGACTGGCACGGCCTACTCCTTTTTGGGTGATGGTAGGGAAGGTGGGTTTGCACGTGAATGACTTACCTTTTGAAATTTCCTATCTTTTTTACAGCTTTGAAATTTCGTATCGTTAATTCAGCATAGCCGACAAATAAAATCTTGCAGGCTAAAGAATCAGACTTGTAAGTAAACGTGGCTCTTACCCAGCCAGCGTTGAATAATTTTGTGACAGAGTTCCGGATATTGTTGAATCAGGATGTTTGCGGCTTGTTTTACGGAAGGTAACAATTCGGCATCGCGCTGCAGATCCGCAATCTTAAATTGCATTTCACCGGTTTGCCGGGTGCCCAAAACTTCACCCGGGCCGCGCAACTGTAAATCTTGTTCGGCGATATAAAAGCCATCGCTGCTTTCGCGCATCACGCGCAGCCGCTCTTTACTGTGATAAGAAAGTGGCGACCCATAGAGCAACACACAATGACTAGCCGTAGCGCCACGCCCCACTCGCCCCCGCAACTGATGCAATTGCGCCAGACCCAAACGCTCGGGATTTTCAATAATCATTAAGCTGGCATTAGGCACATCAACGCCCACTTCAATGACCGTGGTCGCCACTAACAGATCCAGCCTATTGGCTTTGAACGCCGCCATAATGGCTTCTTTTTCAGCAGGTTTTAAGCGGCCATGAATAAGCCCTACTCGTAATTGAGGTAAGACTAATGCCAGTGTTTCGGCCGTGACTTGTGCCGCTTGCGCTTCTAAAACCTCGGACTCTTCAATGAGTGTACAAACCCAATAAGCCTGACGCCCCTCGGCGCAACCCAAACGCACTCGCTCCACCACTTCTTGCCGGCGTTTATCGCTAATCACCACGGTAGTGATGGGGGTGCGTCCGGGCGGCAGCTCGTCGATTACCGAGCAATCCAAATCTGCATAAGCACTCATGGCTAAAGTACGCGGTATGGGGGTAGCGGTCATAATGAGTTGATGGGGGCGCAAATTTCTGTGTTTGTCTGTTTCAGTTTGTTTGTTCCCAAGCGGCGCGTTTTCAGACTGAATATTTACAAGCTGCGTGCTCTCGGATTGCGAGGCTGTTGCCAAAGCGGTTATGGCATCGGGTCGAGGTCCTTTATTCGAAAGCGATAAGCGTTGATGCACACCAAAGCGATGTTGCTCATCAATAATAATTAAACCTAAATCTGCAAACTCCACGGTTTCCTGAAACAACGCATGAGTCCCTATCACCACTTGCGCTTCACCATTGGCGATAGCGGCTAATTGTGTACGTCGCTCGCTCACTTTGAGTTTGCCCGTAAGCCAGCCAAGCTTAATACCCAGCGGCTCTAACCATTGGGAAAAATTGAGGCGATGTTGTTCGGCCAGAATTTCCGTGGGTGCCATTATTGCCGCTTGTTTGCCGCTGGCCACCGCCGCTAGCGCAGCCAATGCGGCCACCACGGTTTTACCCGAACCCACATCGCCTTGAATTAAACGCAGCATGGGCAGAGGTTTGCTCAAATCTATGGCGATTTCTGCGGTCACCCGAGCTTGCGCGCCGGTTAATGTAAACGGGAGATTTTTAAGAAAGGTTTGCCGCAACGCAGAATGTGTCAGCAAAGGTGTAGCGCCGTCCGCTTGAATTCGCTGACGCAACAATAACAAACTCAAGTGATGCGCTAATAATTCCTCAAACGCCAGACGCTGCTGAAATGGATGCTCACCTTCCATTAGTAAATGCGTATTGGCATTTACCGGTGGCTGATGCAAAAAAATTAAGGCATCGCTGAGTGAGCTTTGGTGTAATTGACGGCGTACCGCATCAGGCAATAATTCGCGCAACGCGTGAGTGCCTAACCAGGTCAAAGACTGCTGCGCTAAGGTACGCAACCGCGCTTGAGTCAGGCCTTCAGTAGCCGGATAAATTGGAGTCAGACATTGTTCGAGGGGTAAGGGTGCCGCTTCATTTAACACTTCATATTCCGGGTGATAGATCTCTAGCCCAGCGGAACCCCGCCGCGTTTCGCCAAACACCCGCAACTCAGTGCCGGCCATCAAACGCTGTTTTTGTGCGTTATTAAAATGATAAAAACGCAAAGTGATATTGCCCGTACCATCCTGCAAGCGCACCACCATACTGCGGCGCTTACCAAAGACAATTTCACAGCCGCGAATTTCTCCTTCAATCACAGCATTAGCGTTCGGTTGCAACGCACCTATGGGAGTAATGCGCGTGCGATCCATATAGCGCAGCGGCAAATGAAACAACACATCTTGCAAAGTATACAAACCGATTTTTGCCAACTTCATCGCCAAACTTCCGCCGACGCCTTTTAATGCGGTGACGGGAATTTGATCGAGACTTGGCAAGGGCATCTTTAACGCTTGACTCATGGATTGAGCGCATCAGGCTCTGACATAAAAAGCTTAGCGCCCTGAAGGAAAACATTTTTATTCAACCCCATGGCGATTTTTAATGCGACATCTTTATCCCACTGATTTTGCATGCGGCTAATCGTAAATGCTTCAGAAATTTTTATTTCATTGATATGGTACCAAGGCGACGTTATCGGAAAAAATTGCAGTGGCCAATCAGTGCCATAAATCAGCCGTCCTGCTAATTCAGGACGTGCCAACGCTTTTTTTAAGTAACCCAACTTATTGATTTGTGTCAGGCTGGAAATATCCGCGTAGAGATTGGGGTACTGTTTAAACATGGGCAAAATTCGCGCAAAATTATCCTCGCCCTCAGATTCGCCGGTGGTAGCAATATGCGCAGCAATAACCTTTACATTAAGCGATAAAGGTAGGGCCAAGCGAAGCGGGTCTGCCAGTTCATCTTTTGCCGCACTGAAAGATTTTTCCATTCCGGTGTGCGTCAATAAGGGCATATTGAGTTCTGCCATTTTTTGATAGAAAGGGGTGATCGCAGGGTCCGCGGGATCAATAAACATAATTGACGGCAACCATTTCACTAAAACGGCGCCTTGCGCTTTTGCTTCAACTAATCGTTCTATCGCATCCTTGCGATAGGGATTAATACTGGCCGCATATAACAAGTTTGGATACTTTTGCGTTTGCGCATAAACATAAGTATTGGGCACATATATTTGTGTTAATTGTTTATCAAGTTCACCCTTCGCATTGATCACCCCATCCAAGGCTAAAATAACCACCTTATCAACGACTTTTGATTGGGCTACCGCAGCACTAATTTTTTTCAAAACAATTTGATCCCCCTCCTTTTCTAATTCTTCCAGCGATGTACCCATTGCCATCAAATAAAACCGAAAGCGAAAATTGTTGCGCATCTCATCATTCACAAAACAACCTGAATCACCGAAACCCAAACCGGCAACATGGGCATGAAAATCAATTATTTGTTTGCCTGCAAATGGCAATAGATTTTCATCACTTAACGCATGGCCGCGACTGGCAGTGAGTAACAAGCCGAACGACAATATCACAGTCAATAACTTTTTAAAGATCATACCGATTATGCTCCCAGCTCTAATGCCATTTTTTTCGCACCGCTAAAATCTGTTTTACCACTACCCAGTTTGGGAATGGCCGCGACATTTTTCACCACTGAAGGAATCATCATTGGGTTGCAATTAATGTCCAGCAAGCGCTTGCGCAATTCATTGCTGTCGATGTCCAGGGTAATCAACAATACCACTTGTTCGCCTTTCTTTTCGTCGGGAATATTCACCGCGACCATTTCCACGTCCGCATCATGAATTACCTTTTTAATTTCTTGCTCAACTGCACCAAGGCTTATCATTTCACCCCCAAGCTTGGCGAAGCGCGAATAGCGATCCACTATTGTTAAAAACCCATCGGCATCCAGGTGGCCCTTATCGCCACTTTTGTACCAACGGCGACCATCAATTTCCGCAATCACTGATTGCGTTTTTTCTATATCGTTTAAATATCCCAGCATAACTTGTGTACCGGAAATTAAAATTAATCCATCCTCACCGATCGGCAATGATTGCATGGATACAGGATCAACGATGCGGAATGAGCAGCCCGGCAAGGGCAATCCCGCCGTACCAATCTTACTGCCGACTTGCACGTGCCAATCATTAGTGTCGAGTTGATCAGGAATATTCACACTGGCAACAGGTGTAGTTTCTGTAGCTCCGTAGCCCTCATAAATCACTTTATTAAATTTATCATGGAATTCTTCGCGCACATCGATTGACAATTTTTCTGCACCGGCGACTACCACACGCAACGAATCCAACATCAACGGCTGAACTTTTTTGTTTTTTGTATAGAGCCGTAAAAAAGTTGCAGTTGCACACATGATGGTGACGTTATGGCGCGATATGGCTTTCGCAATATTCAACACATCAGTAGGGTCTGGATGGCAGACCACCGGAATACCTTCAATCAAGGGTAAGAAGGTCGTTACCGTTAGACCAAAAGAATGGAAGGGTGGCAAGCAACCCATAACCACATCGTCTCCACGAGTTTTTAAGACATCGCTAATTTGTTTGATATTCGCCATAAAATTGCGATGACTTAACACAATACCTTTTGGTGAGCCCTCACTACCACTTGAAAACAAAATAGCAGCGGGATCATTAATGCCAAGCTTACGGCCAAATAATCGATAGAATGCATATGCAGGTAGCAGATACGCCAATAAAAAACCCATCACTAACAAAGGTTTTGATATATCTTTTTGCAATTGCTCCATGTGCACGACTTGCAACCCGTGCAACATAGCATCCGTATCCAAACCCTTGGCCTTCATTTTTTCGATAAATTTTTCCGAGGTATAAACGGTTTTTATCGCTGCACTTTTTAGCCCGGCCTGGATGGCAGAAATACTGGTAGTGAAATTAATATTTACCACGGTTTGAGCGTTTAGCATGACCGCCATATTGGCAATAATCGCAGCACTGCTGGCAGGTAATAAGATGGCGACATTTTTTTCCGTATCCAGGGTCCGCATTTTATGCGCAAAACTTGCGGTAGCTGCCAGCATTTTTCCGTGACTTAACTCCATGCCATTGCTATCAATAGCGCAAGGTGCCGCTAAATGTTCTTTCGCTGAGCGAACCCAGGCTAAGGGTAATGGATCAAACTTCTCGGTCTTATGCTCCCAGGCATCAAACGAAAGTTCAAATATTTTTTGTTTTAATTCGTCAGCTTTAGTTGCCATTGGTAAAGCTTTGCCTAAGGTAATAATGACTTCCCTGCGCAAACCGCGCGAAGTATTTTTACGCAATTTTTCACTGCCGGCACGCGACAAACGGCTGCCCCACAAACCGTGCAAATAAAATGGCACAATCACGCCGTCAACACCTTCCACCACACGCTCATAACCGGCGTGAAATAATCCGAGCGATCCGGTGCGACTGATAGCACCTTCAGGAAATAAACACACCACTTCACCCGCTTTCAATAATTCATTAATTTTTTCCAGAGATTCTTTACTATGGCCACTGCTAATAGGAATCACACCAAAGAATTTGAAAATCGGTTTCAAATACCATTGCTCGTAAATACTGCGCAGCATCACAAAACGTACCGGACGCGGACTGGCGATTTGCACCATTGCCCAATCAATCCAGCTGATATGATTGCCCAACAATAAAACCCCGCCGGTTTTTGGTAAGTGATCAAAACCGACTACGTCTATTTTATATTTTCCCTGAATTAATATTGACGAAACAATACGCGTTAACGAATGCGGCAACTCATATACGGTGTAACAAGCAGCGGCTAACGCGACTAGCATCAAGATAAAAAATAATTGCGCACTGGTAACGCCGATATAGGCCAATAAAATTGTTATAGCGAGAAAGCCCAGCATGCCGATATTCTGAATCCAGTTATTGCCCGCAAGCACTACACCCAATTCATCATCTTTGGCATGATATTGAATTAATGCGTTAAGCGGAATAATAAAAAGTCCACCTAAAAAACCGAGAACAGAGAATGTCAGCGCCATGGTGATGCGCGAATCCAACGCCGGCATTACACCTAATAACACTGCAAAGCCCAAAGCACCAACTGGAATTAAACCCAGCTCGATATAATTTTTCGAAATTTTTCCGGCAACTAAAGAACCCACGATAATACCCAAACCCGTACAAGCAATAATACCTTGAATAACCAGCGTATCGGTTTCATGCAGCACCTCTTTTGCGAAGGCAGGAAAGGATGCAAACACGACTTGAGCAATGGCCCAAAACATGGTTAAACCAACAATCGACAACCAAATCGCACGCTTTTCAAAAATGGTTTTTAAATTTTTCTGAAGATAACGTCCTTTAAAAAAATGCGCAGCTGAAAATTGTTTACTGCTATCGAGATCACGTTTGGCAGGTAACTGATAGGCCATCCACAATTCCAATAAAGTCAGCCCTACTAGCACCCAACCCAGTGGCGCAATATTGCGAACAATAACGTCTTCGCTGGTAAGACTAATGCCAACCAATAGTTTTTCAAACAAGGCTGAAAAGACAAAGGTGCCACCCAAGATGGCAACAATGGTCATGGCTTGCACAATACCGTTAGCACCAGCGAGATGTTGATCGCCGACCAACTCACGAATGTAGCCGTATTTAGCTGGTGAATAAATGGCTGCCTGAATGCCCAACACCAGGGTCATTGCAAATGCAAACCAAAACCAGCCTTGATAGTAAGCAAAAGTAATCATTAAAACCGCTATTAACGCGAACCACGCGCTATAGCGCATCACTTGCTGTTTAGGATATTTATCAGCAAGAAAACCTGACGGTGAAAATAAAAGAATAAAGGGAATCAGAATAAGTGCGTTGACCACGGCTGTTAACATGACCTGGGTCTGGCCGTCATACATTTTAAAAATGGTATTTTGAATAATTATTTTATGGCCAAGATCCACAAATGCATTAACAAACAATACGACTATATAGGGCATAAAGCCTTTTATTTTAAACAGTTGTTGCATGGCAACTTTTCTCCTTAATGATGTAACGCGACAGTTGAATGACGCGCCCAGAATGCCCAGTCTCAGTGAATTAGGCTACTTATTTTGCTAAAGTAGCAACAAGACGACTATTAAGTTGTGTATTTTGATACTTTGGGAAACTTATGGCACAAATTAGTACTTTATTAACCACTTTGAAAAAAGCGCTTAAAGCTCACGGATTAACCTATGCCGAGGTTGCAAACAGCTTGGGCATCACCGAAGCGAGCGTTAAAAGATTGTTTTCCGAGCAGACCATTTCACTGCAACGCCTGGAACAGATTTGCCAGATCATGGCGTTAGAAATTTCCGATCTGGTGCAAATGATGAACGAGCAACAGCCACGCTTGCAGCACTTAACCGTAGCACAGGAGGAAGAAATCACTAAGGATTTAGTGCTGTTACTCATAACGGTTTCCGTACTCAACCGCTGGACATTGCCAGATATTATTGCGTTTTACAAACTCAGCGAAGGTGATTGCATACAAAAGCTGGCGCGTTTAGATAAGCTAAAAATCATCGAATTACTGCCAAAAAATAAAATAAAATTATTAGTTGCCGCCAACTTTAGCTGGCTCGACAACGGACCTATCCAACGTTTTTTTCAAGAAAAAATTGCCCAGGAATATTTCAAAACGGAATTTAAAAATGATGACGAGTGTTTGGTTGTATTAAATGGGATGCTATCGCAGCAAAGTAACGGTGAGTTTCAGCGAAAAATCAAAAAACTTGCCCGTGAGTTTGATGATCTTAACAATGACGATGCCGCATTGCCGTTGCATCAGCGCAATGGTGTTACTGTAGTCATGGCGGTGCGGAATTGGCGTTATGGATTATTTAAGCCCTTGTTGCGCACCTAAATTAATTACTTATAATGACGGCTACATTCATCAGAACAGGATTATTTGTCACGCGCAAAAGCTTGGTAACTCGCAATAAAAATCATGATTTATATTCAGTAATTATTTTATTGTTGCAAAAAAACTGCAATGAGGGGCCCGTATCTTCAGAAGGGACATTACATCCTGAGGCTAAGGGTGTGGGCGCCATTATGTTCGGTTCCGCACGGACCCATGTTCGCCACCATAGATACCATGCCCGGCTTTTAATTGAATGATAGAAATTTATAAATCTAGATGTCAACGCTTACGAAGATCAATATTTTTTCCAGGTTTAACTGAATGTTATAACAGGAACTATGATGCAGCTTCCAGAATACGACGCTCAACCTACACCTAATTTATTTCGCAGCAAAACCTGGCTTGATGCATGGCATCAAGCATGGAATCAGTCCCTGAATGGAAATTCATCTGCAGCAAAAGAAGCAATTACTCACTTCACTTGTGGAAATCTCGCAGCCTATGCCTACAAAGATAGGCTATTTAAATTATTATCGATCAAAACAATTTACCCGGAAGGAAAATCTTCAAAGAAAATACCCGCTATTCGCAACGAATATTTTCAATTTCCATTTGCACCAAACGATCATAAAAGCTGGGAAGATTTTTGGTCAGATTTAGATGCTCAAGGCTGGGATAAAATTTTATTCGACGATATTCTAAAAAAATCAGCCGATTATTCTATGCTTATAAACCAAGCCAGAAGCAGAGGATTCACGGTTTTAACGCGAAATGAGGACGTTGCTTTTGGTATTAATACCGCTGCGTGTGATTTTTTAACCTACGTCAAACAGTTAAGCAAAAGCACTAAAATAAAATTATATAACAAAAGGTCAAAGTTAAACTCGCTAGGCAAGATTCGCATTAACAATATTTGCAACGATAAAAAATATTTTATAAATCTGTTAAACGAATTTCATATGGATCGATGGGGCAAACCGTGTTTTTCTAAAAATAACGAAAAAATGATTAATTACTTTTTGAACACCTGTAACAATGAAGATATAAAATTAGATTTTTCTGTTATGACTCTCGATGACATTCCAGTGTCTGTCGTTTTCGATATTAAATGTGGCAATAGAATTTATAATTTACAATCCGGCTATAAAGAAAAGTGGGTAAAGGGAATTTCCTTGGGCACGCTCCATTTGGGGTATCAAATTGAAGCTGCATTTAGCAATCCGGAAGTACACTATTACGATTTAATGGCCGGACGTGGGAAAAAAACCAACTATAAAAAATCCATCAGTAATAGTACCGCCGAGTTTGCCAGCCTTGCGGTATTTAGAAAAAAATGGATTCCCGCAGCACATCGGCTAAAAGACCAACTTCAGAAATTAAAAACCCGAGTGAGACCTTGTTGATCACACAAGTGCTTTTAACTGCATCAGCTAAACAGCAAGTTAAACAAAAAATTGGCAGTTAATTTACTAATAAAAAGTATGTTTGGGCAAAAAGCTTGTCGTCAGCGAGCAAGATCGAAGCGGAACAAATGTTAAAAACAACAAAGCCCCGATACTTTCATATCGAGGCTTTTTTTGTTTGGTGCCCAAGAGAGGACTTGAACCTCCACGGCCTTGCGGCCACCAACACCTGAAGCTGGCGTGTCTACCATTCCACCACTGGGGCAAACTTGGCTTGCACCAAGGCCGCGAACTATAAATAGCGGCCTGCGGCTTGTCAACGCGCAAACGCTTTTATTTGTGGGTTTGTCGGCACGGCTGCCTTATAATTCAAAACAGTTTACTTAAGTGGCAATTTGGCCGCTAACTATTCATCACAGGACACCAACCTTGACCAAACGCAAACTTCCTCACAACGACCCTTTTGCTGACCGCGAAGCAGAAAAATACGAAAATCCCATCCCCAGCCGCGAGTTTATTCTCGACTTGCTCGATAAAGCCGATGCCCCGGTAACACATGAACAAATGTGTGAAATGTTAAACCTCACCGATGAAGACCAGGTAGAAGCACTCCGCCGCCGCTTGATTGCCATGGCGCGCGATGGTCAATTGATTAGCAACCGTAAGGATGCTTACCTGCGCCTGGATAAAATTGATGTGATCCGCGGCCGTGTCCAGGGCCATAAAGATGGTTATGGTTTTGTCATTCGTGCCGACGGCGGCGAAGATGTGTATTTGCATAATCGCCAAATGCGCAAAGTGTTCGATGGCGATGAAGTATTGGTCCGCATGTCCGGTGAACAATATCGCGGCAAAGAGGAAGGCGCTATTGTTGAAGTGCTAGCCCATAACACTACGCAGCTGGCAGGGCGTTTTTATAATGAAGACGGGGTGCAATTTGTGCGTCCTGAAAATGCGCGCATCACGCAGGATGTCATGATTCCCTTTGGCTCTTATGGTGGCGCTGTCCACGGCCAGATCGTCATAGTAGAAATTACCCAGCAGCCGGATAAAAGTCGCTTGCCTATGGGGCGCGTATTCCAGGTATTAGGCGATCACATGGCGCCGGGAATGGAAATTGAATTAGCCATTCAATCCCACGGAATTCCTTATATTTGGCCGACAGAAGTCACTGCTGAAGCGGCGCTCTTGTCTGCCGAGGTAGAAGAAGCTGCGAAGCAACATCGTGTCGATGTTCGCAATTTACCCTTTGTTACCATTGACGGTGAGGACGCACGGGATTTTGATGACGCCGTATTGTGTGAACGCCGTCGTGGTGGCTGGCGCCTGTGCGTAGCCATTGCGGATGTTTCGCATTACGTCCAGGTCAACAGTGCACTCGATGTCGAAGCGCGCGCGCGCGGAAACTCGGTGTACTTCCCCGATTATGTAGTTCCCATGTTGCCGGAGGCTTTATCGAACGGCTTGTGTTCGCTTAACCCGCAAGTCGATCGCTTGTGCATGGTGTGCGAAATGACCATTAGCGATGCGGGACAAATTACCGGTTATCAATTCTATGAAGGCGTCATGCATTCGCACGCACGCCTAACCTACACCAAGGTGGGGGAAATTCTCACCGGTGAGGGCGACGCGGCAACGGCATTGCGCGAGGAATATAAAACTGTTGTCCCACAGTTAGAACTATTGCATCAGCTTTATAAATGTTTACGCATTGCCCGCGACGAACGCGGAGCTATAGATTTTGAAACTGTAGAGACCCGCATTCAATTTAATGCTGATCGCAAAATCGAACGTATCATTCCGGTAAAACGCAACGACGCGCATAAATTAATTGAAGAATGTATGTTGTGTGCAAATGTCTGCTCCGCAAAATTTTTAGCGAAGCACGATCTGGTTGGCCTCTATCGCGTTCACGAAGGACCAACAGAACAGAAGCTCGCAAATTTACGTGAATTTTTATCTGAATTAGGTTTGGGTTTAGCGGGCGGAAACGAGCCTACTTCAGGCGACTACCAACAATTGATGCAAGCCATTCAGGGGCGTAGCGATGCGCATCTGATTCAAACGGTTATGCTGCGCAGTTTGCGCCAGGCCATGTATCAGGTAGAAAATCGCGGTCATTTTGGTTTGGGCTATGAAGCTTACACACACTTCACCTCACCAATTCGTCGCTATCCCGATTTGTTAGTTCATCGCGCCATTCGCTCTATCGTCCGCAGTGACTCAGCTTCGACGCATGTGCGCCGCGTAGAAGACGCAGAAATAATTCCGCAACGTAAAATTTATCCCTACTCCGCAAGCGACATGCTGGTGTTTGGTGAACAATGTTCACTCACTGAGCGCCGCGCCGATGAAGCCACCCGCGATGTGGTCAGTTGGTTGAAGTGCGAATATTTGCGCGATCAAGTGGGCGCAGTATTTAGTGGTCATGTCAGCGCCGTTACCAGCTTTGGCTTGTTTGTAGAATTAAATGATTTGTATGTCGATGGTTTGATTCACATCACGGCGTTGCCCCACGATTATTATCGCTTCGAACCAGCGCAACATCGCTTAGTCGGCGAACGCACACGTAAAGTGTTTGGTCTGGGCGATGAATTAGTCGTGCGGGTTGTACGTGTCGATTTGGAAAATCGCAAAATCGATTTTGAGTTGGAATCAGAAAATGCAGTGCGCATACCAAAATCTATAGTGAAGCCAAAATTTGTTAAAAAAGGCGGCGTAAAAGAAAATAAAACCGTAACTGGAACTAAACCTGGAACTAAAGTCGCTGCGAAAACTGGGGCTAAAACCACAGCGAAAACTGCACCCAAAAAAGGTGCTGTTGGCAGCGCAACCAAAACCACGACTATCGCGAAAAAATCTTCATCTAACACAACGGTCAGTGGCAGCAAACCAAGAGCAAAAAAACCTGACGCCAGTCTTGATAACACCAACACGCCGCCTAAAAATTCCAGAACGGCAAGTAAATCTGCAGTGGGCAAAAAAATTGATGGAATAAGTCATGGCGACAAAACTCAAAAGATTTCAAGCGGCGCGGCGCAGACAGCAGAACAACCTGCTGCGCAAAAGACGACAAAAACCTCGTCCTTCTTCAGCTCGGCGAAAACAGCTGTTAAAAAAGCTCTGGATCGCATTAGCAAGAAGGATTAGCTGTTTGTGGCATATTGAAACAACGCGTTACAACACCGACGCTAGCGACGAAAAAAAGCACCCAGGATTGCAGGGCAATGCAATGAATAGAGAACCAGGTACTGAGCGTGGATAAAGAAATTGTTTTTGGCTTGCACTCTGTGCAAGCTTTATTAAAAAGTGCACCGCAACGCGTACAAGAAATATTTATGGTACAAGGACGCAACGATCAGCGCCTGACCAAAATTGTAGCGAGTGCGCAAACTAATGAAATTCCTTATAAGATTGTTAATCGCAATAAATTAGATGAATTAGTTGCTGATGAAAATCATCAAGGTGTGGTGGCAATCTGTACCCCGGGAGAAACACACGATGAAACTTTTTTGTTTAATTTTATCGCGCAACTAAACGAACCCGCCTTTTTATTAATTTTGGACGGCGTCACTGATCCACACAATCTCGGGGCCTGTATGCGCACCGCCGAAGCTGCCGGAGTTCACGCGGTTATCGCACCCAAAGATAAATCCGTAGGACTCACCTCAGTCGCACGTAAAGTTGCTTGCGGTGCCGCAGAAGTTTTACCCTTTGTACCCGTCACCAATCTGGCGCGCACACTGCAGAAATTACAGGCCGCAGGCATTTGGCTATTCGGTGCAGCAGGCGAAGCAGAAACCTCGGTATACCAAGCGAAGCTCACCGGCTCCATTGGCATTTTGATGGGCGCTGAAGGTGATGGATTGCGACGTCTAACACAGGAAACCTGTGATCATTTAATTAATATACCTATGGCTGGTACAGTGAGCAGTTTAAATGTGTCAGTGGCCACAGGCGTTGTGTTGTTTGAAGCAGTAAGGCAGCGTAGCGCCAAATAATATTGACTGACTAAAGATATTGGAACAATCGATATTTAGTTAGCAATCATTAATCGCCGGAGACGATCATGTTAACACTTCGCCCAAATTGTGAATGTTGTGATAAAGATTTACCACCACAATCTGGCGAAGCTATGATCTGCACCTTCGAGTGTACTTTTTGTAAAACTTGCGTAGAAAATATTTTGGGCAATATGTGCCCTAACTGCGGTGGCAATTTTGCGATGCGCCCGATTCGCCCTGCTGAAAAATTATTAAGAAATCCTGCATCAACTATTCGCGTTAGGCGCCCTGGCTGTGCAGCTCCATAGGAATAAAATAATGAAACGATTTGCTGTTATTGTCCTCGCCTGTTTTTTTCTCAATGCTTGCACACCTAAAGTTGGCAGCCCTGAGTGGTGCAAACAAATTGAAGAAAAAGATACTGCGGATATGTCCATCAATGAAGCCAAAGATTACGCCAAGCACTGTATTTTTAAATAAATATTTCCACCAAAAAAACCAAAAAAAAACCCGGCAAAAGCCGGGCTAATTTATTGAGAGTATTTTTCCAGTGTATTTAGTTACACGCTGCTCCAGTAAACACAGGCACATTTACTGCTGTACCGCCTTTAGTTGCCTGGAAACCAAACTCAACATATTGACCTGGTTGAATGGTGCCGTTCCAGGAAAGATTGGTGGCAGTGTAAGGATTGGTTCCCGTTACTGTCGCGTTATAAACACCGGATATTCTAGTGCCATCGCTGTAAGTCCAACCAATATTCCAGCCATTAATTGCAGTCGTGCGATTATTAGTAATGCGGATCATTGCACCAAAACCATTGCTCCATTCACTGCTAACAATTTGTTTGCAGTTTGCGCCACCGCTGGCAGCACTTGTTGCAGTGGACGATCTGCTCGAACTAGCAGGCGCAACAGATGATCTGCTTGAACTTGCCGGAGCAACCGAAGAGCGAATACTGGAAGCCGCAACGGATGATCTTGGAACACTTGAGGGTGCGACAGATGATCTTGGAGTACTTGAAGCCGCAGCGGTAGATGATGAAGTTCCACCACTTACGGGTGGCCACGCTAAAATAATACTTTTAACAAGGGCACCTGACGCTGTGAGTTGTGAGCTTACCCAACCGCCATTATTACTAGCGCCGGGAACCAGTGAAGAAGCGCCTTCAGCTTTGTCATTCAACGCCCAGTTAGCATGGCTAATTTTATTGGTTTTCATAAAATCTACCCAGGCTGCAGTTTCACTGTTCGCTACTGCACCACCACCATCAGCATTAACGGAACCCCATTCGGTAACAAATAAAGCTACGCCTTTGTTTAATGCGATTTGAGCTTTATCACGCAAAGACTGTCCGTGTGTGCCAGCATAGAAGTGCAAAGTGTAGGCAATGTTTACACCCGCGATAGGATCGTTCGCGGCCACGTCAACATCTTGTGACCAGGAAGGAGTACCCACCACAATCAGGTTATCCGGATCAATAGCGCGAATAGCTGCAATTACCGCTTGCGCATAAGGCTTAACAACACCACTCCAGGAAACTTGTAATGGCTCGTTGTAAATTTCGTAAATAACATTATTAGTGTTGCCGTATTTAGTCGCCATTTCTTTAAAGAACGCGATCGATTGGGCCTGATATTGTTCAGCTTTGTGTGAATGCCAATCGATTAGCACATACATATCGTTGGCAATAGCAGCATCCACGAGGGTAGTAACACGCGTTTTGTTGGAGGGATCTGACAGATAACCACCGGCGTCATCTGCGCCCATGGCAGCACGCACCAAGGTAGATTTCCAATCAGTTTTAAGCCAGCTCACCACTGACGCGTTGTAATATTTTTCGTTTCCCCAACCGGTATTACTCCAAAACAAACTGTTGCCGGCAAGACTACCTTGCTGACCACCAATCAAAACTTTATTGCCACTGACAGTCAATGGTGCAACTGCAGCTTGAGCGAAACTAATCGGCAATATGAAGGCACAACCAACAACGATTTTAGTGAAATCCTGCAGCTGGGCTGTCATTAACTTGAGGAGCGGAGCACACAGCTTCGAAAAATGATTAGTCATAATATTTACTCAGTAGTTAGTTAATTATTTCCAACAATTCAATATTTATTAAATTATTATTGGCATTTGCGAATAATTTTTCAGCAATCTATAAGGTAAAATCGATGGTTTCATTATTAGAAAAGTTAATTTAAAAATTATTTCTAATTCAGAAACTGTTTTTAAATTGTATGCGAAAACGTTTTATGCGCCACATTTATTTGCGATTGCGCGATGATTTTTCAGCTTATTTTTGCGCATTTCTGTGCGGCCCTATAACCAAAAGAAAGCGCTTATACAGAAACAATCCATCAATTCCGACAAAGTGTTTTTTTAGATATTTGCGCGATAGAAACGCGTCGTAAAGTTGACGTTGGTGACGGGAAACAGAAAATGTGCAGCAGAGTGACGAGTTTTCTAACAGCAAAAATAATGTCGACCTATCGACAAATTAAGCTGATGACACGCTTTAAAAATTGCATCTTAAGGCTAAGTAAAGTAATGCGCCCAAAAAGCAAAACTGAGCGCAAAAAAAAGCTGTCGATGGGAGAACATCGACAGCAAAGCACTACTCTCATTTAAAAATTGTTTGCTTGGTTGTCCTTACTATTTAATTTCCTTCCTGCCTAGTTGTCCTTACTATTTAGCCGTCCTTACTGTTTAGTTGGTCTTACTGTTTAGTTGCTCTTGCTGCTTAGTTGGCCTTAATAATACGAAACCAATTAAGATTCCAGCCACCGGCGTTAGCTTTAATACCAAACTTATGCGTACCCGCACTTAAAGTGATATTACTTTTCACGGTTGTCCAAGTCTGCCAGCCGCCAGTGTTGGGTATGGCTACGCTGGCATAGGCAGAGCCTCCTGCCTCTTCGAAGGCTAAACTACCGCCACCAACAGCACTCGCCACACGATATTCAATGGTGTAGGTACCCGTTTCCGGAATACTGACAAAAGTGTTGTCGTAAGACATCCAGTCCCCTGCATCTATCCAGCCCACATTCATACCACCGCCAGTATCTGTAGTCGTTTCCTTGTCAACACCATTCATAATTCTGTAGCTTTCTGCTTGCACAGTTGCAATTACATTTCCTGGCGTTGAGCTTGAGCTGCTGGAAGATGAGCCAGAACCTTCGAATTTAATCCAGTTGAGGTTATAACCACCGGCTGGAGCAGAAATAGCTATGGTTTGCTTGCCTGCACTCAATTGTACGCTGTGCGAAACAGTCGTCCAGATTTGCCAGCCGCCTGTTCCAGCAACGCTGCGAGTGCCATAAACAGGTGCACCACCGGCTTTCTCCAATTGAATGGTGCCGCCACCAGCCATGCTTGCTACACGATAAGACACGGTATAATTGCCAGCTGCTGCCACGTCTACGTTATAGGTGAACCAGTCGCCAGCATCGATAAAGCCCACATTTTGACCGCCGCCCTGGTCAGCAGTGTTCTCAAGCTTGATGCCGCTCATGTTGCAAATGTTTTCGGCCTGAATAGTGCCGGGCAAATTGACGGTGGTGCATCCGGGAAGGGTTGGGTCAACAGGATCAGAGCCACCGCCAGCGCTTGGCCAGCCGGAAATAATACTTTTTGCCAGACCACCTGATGCGGTCAATTGATTATTTGTCCAACCGCCGCCCGTACTGGCACCAGGAGTTAGCGCCGCAGAACCTTCAGATAAATCAGACAGCGCCCAGTTGGCGTTACTGATATTGTTATTTTTCATGAACTCAACCCAGGCATAGGTTTCACCCTGATTGACTCCACCATTACCATCGGCATTAACAGAGCCCCATTCAGTTACGAACAAGGGAATTCCTTTCGATAAGGCATAAGCTGCTTTGTTGCGTAAATCCTGACCGTGAGTACCCGCATAGAAGTGAAGTGTGTAGGCCACGTTAATCTTATCGGAGAGCGGGTCGTTTGCAGCTTCATCAACGCGTTGCGACCAACTTGGCGTACCCACCACAACCAAATTGTTTGCACCTGCGCCGCGAATGGCATCAATCACTGCCACCGCATAAGGTTTGATATCGTGGCTCCAGCTCACCGCTAAAGGTTCGTTATAAATTTCAAAAATAACATTGGGTGAGTTCTTATAGGTCTGCGCCATTTCTCTAAAGAAACCAACGGCAGCATCTCTTTGGTGATGCGCGTGGTGACTGTGCCAATCAATAATCGCATACATATCGTTGGCTATAGCTGCATCTACCACTCGCTTAACGTGCGCCTTATGAGTGTTTGCATCGTGCAAGTAACCATAGCTACCGTTTTCTGAAACGGCCATGGCGGCACGGACAACATCAGAGCTCCAGTCATTTTTTAGCCACTTAACAACATCAGTGTTGTAGTATTTTTCCGGCCCCCAAATACTCCAGTACAGACTGTTGCCGGAAATACTGCCTGCTTTACCGCCAAACAGAACCTTGTTTCCCTGGGTGGTAATGGGCTGAACAGCATTAGCATTCACCACACAACCGAGCAATGCCAGGCCGCCAAGGGTTTTTAATAAGCTAACAAGGGTTTTTTGTGCAAGCGATACATTGCCAATATTGCGGGCAAGCAGCGCGTTTAAACGATTAGTAATCATTTTAATATTTCCCGAAATTATTTTTATGTAGAGTGACAACATCAAACAACCAACGCGGTAATTTTTATTGTCAGCATTTCTCTTGTTGTTTTCCCGCGAAGAAAGCTACACAACAAGTTAGATGCAGTATTGGGAATTGCGGAATGAGCAGCCACCTACTTTGAGCCGCGACGTAAAGTGGCAGTTGTTACTATGAAAGTGGGACTTTATGAATTGCATAACTATTGTTTTCGATACAAAAAAGCCCGGCAATTAGCCAGGCTTTGGGGGAAGCATTCGATCCTTCAAATCCAATGAACTGGAGCAATCAAATCAGTGTTTACTGCGGTTAAATTTAAGCCCGGCAATAATCAAGAGCGCAATCACTTGCCAAAAATCTACACTGCCACCGCCACTACCACTTTTACTAGGCTTACTACTGGCAGCAACCGAAGCCGGGCGACTTGATGCGGGGGTTGAACTGGCGGCTACTGAAGCTGGAGTGCTTGATGTAACAACACTACTCATAGCACTGCTAGTTACCATTGAACTTGCGGAGCTGGTTGCAGCACCAGAGCTTGTGCTACCAGAAATAGCTGGCCAATTAAGAATGGCGTCTTTAGTTAATGCGCCGGATGTCGTGAGTTGTGAACTTAACCAATTACCATTGGCACTGGCACCAGTGACCAAGGCAGAGGCACCTTCTGCCTTATCATTCAAAGCCCAGTTTGCATGACTTATTTTGTTAGTTTTGAGAAATTCGAGCCAAGCGGCAGTTTCGCTGGTTGCTACAGCTCCATCGCCATTGGCAGACACTGAACCCCATTCGGTTACAAATAACGCTATGTCATTATCGAGCGCAATTTGGGCTTTATTACGTAATGATAGACCGTGCGTACCTGCATAAAAGTGCAACGTGTAAGCGATGTTTTCATATCCGAGAATAGGGTCGTTAGACGCTTTATCAACATCTTGTGACCATGTTTGAGTACCGACAATAATTAAGTTATCTGGATCAATCGCACGAATTGCAGCAATAACGTCCACCGCATAAGGCTTAATCACTGTGCTCCAATCGGTGGTATTGAGCGGTTCGTTGTAAATCTCATAAATCACGTTATTGGAGTCTTTGTATTTATTCGCTACTTCCTGGAAGAATGTGATGGCTTCGGCTTTGTAATTTTCAGCTTTATGGGTATGCCAATCGATAATCGCATACATATCATTGGCAATAGCAGCATCCACAACGGCATAGACGCGAGTTTTATTACTGGCGTCGCTGATCGCTTTAGTAGTCTCATTAAGGTAACCACCACCCGCCTCAACACCCATGGATGCGCGAACCAAGGTAGCGTGCCAGTCAGTTTTTAGCCACGCTACTACATTAGCGTTGTAATATTTTTCCCCGCCCCAGCCCGTATTACTCCAAAACAAACTATTGCCAGCCAGGCTACCTTCTTGCCCCCCAATAAGAACTTTATTGCCACTCACCGTAAGCGCAGCGACATCCGCATGTGCGAGGTTAATTGAGCACAAGGATATTAAACTCAGGGTAATTGCAGTGAAAAAGCGCTTTAAGGTTATTTTGCAATGGGAGATTTCTTTTAAAAAACAAACGCAACTAATGCTCATTATTTTTACTCTTGAGTAGATGGTTAGACCAGCCGGTGTTTAGCTGGCGGATAATGGACGCTTTAACTATTTCCCAATAACCATAGCCGTAGTTTGCGGCTATGCAAATCCGTAATTAAGCTGGCGCCTAGTTTAAGCTTGCTAATCAAAAGGTAAAGGGCTGGATTTAACTACCGGGTAAAGTTGTGTATTGATCTGTCCAAGATTTGTAGAGCTCTTTCGCAAAAAAATGGCAGGCCGACAAAACTTTACAGTTCAGGCAATTCTTCCCGAACGCAGCAAGCGTAGACTACTTGCGCTAATTGAGTGCATGGCCTGATGTCAGATGTATCCCATGCGATGTAAATCACGAAACTCAATGAAACCACTGTTTCCAACAATAATTGTTACAAATAATAAGGGTACTCAGTATGAATAATAAATTTTTCAAAAATTCAAAACCTTTTATCCAAATCGTTGCGGGCCTTGCGTTAACACTACAAATGAGCAATGTTCATGCGGCCGTTGCCAAGCTTTCAGTGAGCGGAAATAAAGTTCTTATCGGCGGGCAACAAGGTAGCCTGGCTGGTAACAGCTTGTTCTGGAGCAATACGGGCTGGGGCGGGGAGAAATTTTACAATACACAAGCGGTAGCCTGGTTGAAAAACGACTGGAAATCAACCGTCATTCGCGCCTCTATGGGTGTAGAGGATGCGGGGGGATATTTATCCGACCCGGCGAATAAAACCCGTGTTACTACCGTTGTTGATGCGGCAATTGCCAACGATATGTATGCAATTATTGATTGGCATACACATCGCGCAGAATTAAATCAGACCCAATCTATCGCTTTTTTTAAAGAAATGGCGACCAAATACGGCAACACTAGTAATGTTATTTACGAAATTTACAACGAACCACTACAAGTTTCCTGGAGTGGCGTTATCAAGCCTTATGCGCAAGCAGTTATCTCCGCTATTCGTGCGATTGACCCTGACAATTTAATTATTGTCGGTACACCAACCTGGTCACAGGATGTCGATGTAGCCGCTAACGATCCCATCGCCGGTACCAACATTGCCTATACCCTGCATTTTTACGCGGGCACGCATGGCCAATCATTACGCGATAAAGCACAAGTCGCGCTGAATAAAGGTATAGCGTTATTCGTGACCGAATGGGGCTCTGTCAATGCGGACGGGGGTGGTAACGTCGCCAATAGCGAAACGGATGCATGGGTGGCGTTTATGAAGGCTAATAAAATTAGTAATGCCAATTGGGCGTTGAATGATAAAGCGGAAGGTGCTTCTGCATTGGTCACTGGTGCCAGTGCGAATGGTGGCTGGGTAAACTCGCAACTCACAGCCTCTGGTGCCAAGAGTAAAGACATCATTATCAATTGGCCTAGTGGGACACAACCTACAAGTTCTACACCTAACGCCAGCTCCGCTAGTAGTATCAGTACCAATAACTCATTGCCTTTTACTCTGCAGGCAGAGAATTATTCCACAATGACCGGGATTCAAACCGAAGCTACAACTGACGTGGGCGGAGGCAGGAACGTTGGCTGGACTGATGCTAACGATTCGCTCAGTTATTCAGGAACGGGTATTAATATCCCTGCAACCGGAAGCTACAAAATCACTTACCGTGTCGCGAGCTTAAATGGCGGCGGTAGTTTTACCTTGAGAGAAGTCGGTGGCAGTAATTACGATAATGTTTCTGTCCCAAGCACGGGGGGATGGCAAACCTGGGTTGATGTAACCCGCACAATTACGCTCAGTGCTGGTGTGCACAAGTTTGGTTTATTGATTAATACCGGTGGCTTTAACATTAATTGGTTCAAAATTGAGGCGGCAGGAAATTCCAGCTCCACACCGCCAAGATCCTCATCTTCCTCATCAAGATCGAGTACCGCAGGTAGCGCAAGTTGCAAACAAATCGTTAGCAATGATTGGGGTAGTGGCTTTGGGGCAATGATCCGCATCACCAATAATCGCACCACAGCAATTAATGGCTGGAATATTGGTTGGACTTACAGCGATGGCACTAGAATATCCGGCTCTTATAACGCGACAGTAACGGGAAGCAATCCCTACAGCGCTACCAACCTTTCCTGGAATGGCACTATCCAACCAGGTCAACATGTTGAGTTTGGCTTCCAGGCAACTAAAGGCGGTTCGACGGTAAATGTTCCCGTCTTCACAGGAGCCGCTTGTAACTAACGGAATTAAACAAAAGTAACAACGCTTTATGTCACTCATAAAAATGCCCGTAGCGAAAGTGACGGGCATTTTTATTTGAATCAGAAATCACAGCTAATGGTTTTACTAAATACATTAATCTTTTCTCGCTAGCGGAAGGATATGGCTTAGGTAGCCGATAAAGTCATATTATCTTTAGTTAGAAAAACCAATCCGCCGTTTGAGCAAACTTTTAAAACCAGACAATATTTTTTATCGCAGGCGCACGCGAGCTGCCGAACCATGCGATCACCACTTGCCTTATACCTTCTTATTCACAGTTCATTTTTTGTTCTTGCATCCCGTCATGAGAATCTCTATAGTACGGCCCCCCAACTGGCCTGAATTAATGTACTACAAAAAATTCAAGCCCTCCTTGTCTCACCGTCCTGACTTAACGTTCAGGGGGAGGCTTAACCCGTAAGGAGTTACAATGCGTCATTACGAAATCGTGTTTTTGGTCCATCCAGACCAAAGCGAACAAGTTCCAGCAATGGTAGAGCGTTACACCTCTACTATTAAAGCCAGCGGTGGCCAAGTGCACCGTTTGGAAGACTGGGGCCGTCGCCAACTGGCTTACTCAATCAACAAAATCCACAAAGCTCACTACATGATGATGAACGTCGAATGTAGCGATGCCATTCTGGACGAGTTGACCACCAACTTCCGTTACAACGATGCCATCCTGCGTAACCTGGTAATCCGTGAAGATGCGGCAGTTACTGAAGAATCATTCATCATGAAGGCCGAGAAAGAAGGCCGCGAGCGTAAAGCCCGTCCACCACGCACTGAGCGTCGTGATGATTTCGATGCTAACGACATGTCTGATGAAGATGATGTTGATACAGCTGATTTTGAAGAGCAGGAGATTTAATCATGGCACGTTTTTTCCGTCGTCGTAAATTCTGCCGCTTTACCGCTGAAGGCACCAAGCAAATCGATTATAAAGATATCGAAACCTTGAAAGCTTACATCAGTGAAACTGGCAAAATCGTTCCAAGCCGTATTACAGGCACTAAAGCAAGATACCAACGTCAGTTGTCTACTGCTATTAAACGTGCTCGTTTCCTGGCTTTGATTCCATACACTGACAGCCACGAGTAAATCCGGCAGCGCAAACATAAGATGCGCCCTGAAATACAGTGGATAAATGAACATATAGAGGCTAAACGAGATGGATATTATTCTGCTCGATAAAGTAGGTAGATTAGGCAGCATCGGCGACAAAGTCTCCGTTAAAGCCGGTTATGGCCGTAACTTCCTGTTGCCGCAAGGCAAAGCAGTTGCAGCCAATGCAAAAAATGTTGCTGATTTTGAAACCCGTCGCGCTGGCCTTGAAGCTGCTGCTGCTGGAAAAATCGCTGAAGCAACAGCGCGCGCAGAGAAGCTGGCTGAATTAACAGTCACCATCGCTGCTAACGCGGGCGACGAAGGTCGTTTGTTCGGCTCTATAGGTACTCGCGATATCGCCGAAGCAATTACTGCTGCTGGTGTTGCGGTAGCTAAATCTGAAGTGCGCATGCCTTCAGGTGTATTACGTGAAGTTGGCCAATATGACATCAACGTGCAATTGCACGCGGAAGTTACCCAAGCTGTTAAGCTTGTGGTTGTTGCGGAATAAGCTGAACAAGCTACCCGGCAATTGGCAGTAAGAACTTGTCAGTTTTACTGACAAGCTTGATAAAATCGGGCACTATCGACAACCTTTTTGGTGGTTCTAGTGCCCGATTTTTTTTGTCTCCAGAAAATGAATTCTTATGTCCGATAATAATTTTGAATTGCCTTCTCCGCAGGCGCTCGCCGCCAAAACTTCATTGCCGCATTCCGTAGAAGCCGAGCAATCGGTGCTGGGTGGGTTAATGCTGGATAACAAGCGACTGGATTCAGTATTGGAAGTCATATCGGAAGCGGATTTTTTTCGCGATGATCATCGTATGATCTTTCGCATGATGAATAAACTGCAGGAAAACAGCGAACCGCTGGATGTTATTACTCTATCGGAAGAGCTCTATAAACATAATGAATTAGAGCAAGTTGGCGGCCTGGCCTATCTGGTGGACATGGCCAACAACACACCCAGCTCTGCCAACATAGTTGCCTATGCCAAAATTGTACGCGAGCGCTCAACGCTGCGTCAGCTGATCGCTGCCACCTCTGAAATTAGCAAATCCAGCTTTAATCCAGCAGGCCTGGATTCGGATGATCTGTTACAAATAGCCGAAAAGCGCATTGCTGATATTGCTGAAGATCGCCCAAAGGAAGGTGGGCTGGTGGGGGTGAACGATCTCTTAAAAGCCACCGTACAACGCATCGACGAACTGTTTCGCTCGGGTAGCGATATCACTGGCGTACCTTCAGGAATCCTCGACCTGGATCAGCGTACCTCAGGCTGGCAACCGGGCGAACTCATTATCCTCGCCGCGCGCCCCTCCATGGGTAAAACCGCACTGGCGCTAAACTTTGTCGAATCCGCTATTTTCAGCCAGCCCAAGCCGGTGCTTGTATTCAGCATGGAAATGCCTTCGCCAGCACTTATTATGCGGATGATGTCGTCGGTAGGGCGCATCGACCAAGGCAAAATGCGCAACGGTAAACTCAGTGAAGAAGACTGGCCCAAGCTATCCACAGCCGTGGCCAAAATGAAAGACAAGCTGTTGTATATCGATGACACAGCTGCACTTAGCCCGCAAGAATTACGCGCCCGGGTACGCCGAATTGTGCGCGATAAAGGCAATCCCGGCTTAATCATGATCGATTACTTGCAACTGATGCAAACCGCCGGTGTGAGCGAAGGCCGCACGCAGGAAATTTCCGAAATCTCGCGCTCACTAAAAGCCATTGCCAAAGAATTTGAATGCCCCGTTATCGCCTTATCACAGCTTAACCGTGGCGTGGAGCAGCGCCCCAACAAACGCCCGATGAATTCAGATTTGCGTGAATCGGGCGCTATCGAACAGGATGCGGACGTCATATTGTTTATTTACCGCGACGAATACTATAACGAAGACAGCCCCGACAAGGGCATGGCCGAACTTATTATCGGCAAGCAACGCAACGGCGAAATCGGCACTTGTCGCGCTGCGTTTATTGGCAAATACACCCGGTTTGATAATCTCGCACCGGAATATTTCCAAAATGATGGGTATTAATTGCGCTTGTTAAGATTTCATTTTGTTTTATTTAAAAATATATCAGTCCATTTACCCCTTAAACAAATAAATAGAACCAAATCCCAAGCTCAATATCAGCACCGTAATGGTAATAAGTGATACCAGCATTACCATTCCCACCGTCAGTATCGAACTTGCAAACATAAAGCCTTCAGCTTCTGGAATCCGCATAAAAATTGAGATGCCGGAATATAGAAAATAGATGGTATAAAAAATTGCCCCAACGCCAACTAGCATGATCAGCACTGGCGCGGGATAGAGCATGGTAAATCCGGCAAAAAAAATCGGTGTCGCAGTGTAAGCTGCGAACGCAATACAACGTGCGAGACTAGGGGAAGAGTCATAGGTTCGCGACATCCATTTTACAAATATTCCCATAGCCACTACACCGGCAAGTATTGCGAAATACATTAAGGTGCTCATGATTAGCGCGCTGGATTCTGTCAGTACAACCGTTGGATTGCTACTAACAGTCCAGCCAATTTTTGTTGTGCCTATGTAGGTTGAAGCAGCAGGAATTAATGCCAAAATTAATGTGGGCATATACCCCGTTTTTTCATTCGTATCGCGAATTGCTTCCCATTCTTTAGCAGGATGAAGAAAGAGTCCAGTAACATGCCCAATCATAATCGACCTCCAGAAAGTATTGCACGGCTATGCATCAGCATCGGCAAAAAGAATTAATAGTTACTAGTAGCGCCTAATGAATTAAAACCAGCGAATGAACAACTAACGAAATCAACATATAAAAAAGAAAAAATGTTGCAATAAAGACCAATGAAATAAAAGAACGAGTGCAATAAAAGTTACATTATTGCTGGCTTATATTTACTCATGATCAGCTGCAAATCGCCCCACATGTGTTCGGCATTGTGAGGCGGAGCAAATGACCCAATATATGCCGCATCAGGATTAACGATATAGATGCGCGCAGAGTGGTCGACCTGATAATTATTTTCTACATTGCCCGGCATATCTATTCCAGCAGGTATATTCAATAGCGCACCTGCCGCAGTTGCTTTGCGGCTGTAGTCTGAGCCAAAAAAATGCGCGACTTTAACAAGCTCGAGATTACTACTGCTCAACCCCAATATTTGCGGATGAAAAAATGCCGTATAAGCATTTATTTTTTCCGGCGAATCTCGCTCTGGATCAAGACTAATAAAAATAACTCGCACTGGAAAATGTGCTTGTTGGACTTGCTGCGATAACTGCAACAATTTACCTAATTTTTGCAGTTCCAGCGGGCAGAAATCCGGGCAATTGGTGAACCCAAAAAATATTAAATTCCAATGACCAGTGAAATTTTCTGCCGTCACTATTTCTGTTTTGCTTTTCTCTAACTTTATCTCTGGCAAGGGTTTTGGCATAGGCAAAAGTTGCGCAGACTGTAGTTCAGGCTCTGGACCAAACAGCTGTGGCCCTGGCTTCACCCCAACGGCGACAGCTATAACCGCAACTACCAGGATCGCCCACGCCCATTTACTCATGGCTGGCTTGCACTATGGCTATAAACGTCTGCTGGGTGCCATCACTCAATTCTAAAGTGATGCTGACCTGATCATTTATTTTTTGCGGCTGCTGTGGGTTCATTAACATCAAATGTGTTGCGCCGGGAGTTAAGGTTATTGAAGCTCCAGCAGGAATCTCCAAACCGTGTAGATGATCCATCTGCACTTTATCTTTTACAATTTTCGTTTGATGTAACATGGCATGCGCATAACCAGCAGCGCTTATGCGGCTAATCGTTAATGCTTGTTTATTGTTGTTGATAAGACGCAAGTAACCGGCATGACTGGTAGCTCCCGGTGGGGCCAACTTAATCCATGCCTTCTCGATTGTTAACGGTGCTGCCGAAACAGCCACCGCAAGACAGAACAACCCTATGAATAACGCTACCGTCATTGCCGCAATTTTTTTTATTGCCATCATCAACAAGTGATCATGGCAATTTTTTCTAAACAATTTGCCACTTAACATAATGGTCAACTAAAAGCACAAGAAATAATAGCATTAGGTGAACGATAGAAAACTTAAAAGTATCCATCGCCAGGTTAGGGGCGGGGCGATATTTCATCAGCCAGGCAAAATGCATAAAGCGCAAGTTTAAACAGCAAGCAACGACTAAATATAACACCCCGGACATACCCACCAAATAGGGCAACAAGCACACAACAAATAGCAAGACTGTGTAAAGCAAAATTACCGTTTTGGTAAATTCAATACCGTGCGTGACGGGCAACATGGGAATATTTGCTTTCGCATAATCATTGCAGCGATGAATTGCCAAAGCCCAGAAGTGCGGAGGAGTCCAGATAAATACAATCATCACCAATAGCAAAGCATTGGCATCGACGCTGCCGGTAATGGCAGTCCAACCCAACAAGGGCGGCATAGCACCGGCCAAGCCACCGATAACAATATTTTGTGGCGTAGCGCGTTTTAACAGAAGCGTATATACAAGGGCATAACCAAACAGGCTGGCCAAGGTCAAGTAAGCGGTCAAGGCATTGACCGTTAGCAATAAAATTAGAAAACCTATAGCGGCCAGTGCTATAGCAAAGCTCACCGCTTGCACAGTGGAAAGACGCCCCTTGGGTAACGGGCGCATACTGGTGCGCGCCATTTCCGCATCTATTTTTTGATCCAGAACATGATTAAATGCTGCTGCCGCACCCGATACCATGGCGATTCCCAAACTCGCCATAACCACTAGATACAAGCTCGGTAAGGTTGGCGTTGCCAGCACCATGCCCACCCAGGCAGTTAACACCAGAAGGGCCACTACTCGCGGTTTAGTGAGCTGATAGTAATCGCGCCAGTAGCCGCCGGTGGCTTCCGCCACTGCGGCAATTTGGCCATTTCCGTTTGTCATAAATGCCCCTGGGATGGAGTTGCGACGTGCAGGCTCTTCGAGCCCCGTCGTTGATAAATTTGATAGATAAATGCCACGACCAACATCAATAAATTTGCCGCGACAAAATTATGCGCTACCGCATTCATTAACGGAAGATAGGCAACAATATTGATAACGCCTAGACAAAATTGCAGTACCAATAAACTCGCAATTGCCAAGGCAAGTCGTTGCATGGTTTTGGTTTGTGCGCGACGCCATGCAAAAAAAGCAAAAGCACCCAGTACAGCCAGGGTCAAAAACGCACCCAGGCGATGCAATACATGAATACTCATCCGCGCATCCGCAGACAATACGCCAAACTGATAGCTAGCGTGCCCTAATGGCAACGACAAAGCGGATGACAGACTAAAGCGCTCTTGCCAGCCAGGCTCACAAACAGGCATTTGATGGCAGGCAACAGCGGCGTAGTTAGCGGATGTCCAACCGCCCAGCGCGATTTGCATTACTAAAACGATGAATGCCACCCATGCAAACGTCCGCATACTGACTAACTGTGGTTCCTGCTCCAATACGATAGGTTTGGCGCTCTGCATCCGCAATACCACCAACAGGCTTAGCAAACTGAACCCACCCAGCAAGTGACCCATCACCACCAGCGGCAATAAATTCATGGTGACCGTCCACATCCCCAAGATAGCCTGAAAGATTACCAACAACAAAAGCAATGTTGTTAACACCCGGCACTGCTTAAGCCATAAGCTGAGTAAAAAAATAAATCCGATCACAAGCCCAAGCGAGCCCGCGAGATAACGGTGGTTCATTTCATTGTGGGCTTTGTGAGGAACCAATTCCGCATGGGGAAATTCTGCCTCGGCTTGCGCCACATGTTCCGGGTGCTCGGGAACCGCCAGAAAACCGTAACAACCCGGCCAGTCGGGGCAGCCTAAACCCGCTTCGGTTAAACGAGTATGCGCGCCCAAAATAATGGTGCCCAAGGTTAAGGCTATGGCGATATTAATTAATATTTTAAACATTACTTTGTCCCAGTACGATCGTAGTTCATCAAGCGCAATAAATCGGTACGAATACCTTTACCAATAACTAACATGGCTGCTTGGTCGGTGGTCACAGGATAACGTAACAATGCCAGGCCTTTTTGATTAACAATTGAAATATGATTTTGTAATTCAGATGTTGACTGCGTTTGTGCTTGCCATTTTATATGTGAAAATTTTGCCAGCTGTTCCGGCGCTCGCTCAGCTACTATAAGCGCATTAACTTCATCTTGTTTGCGACCTAAACCGATATAAAGCTGTTGCATCAGGTATAGCGCTGTTTCACAGTTAGCATCACATTCACCAGCTTGCACATAGACTAGATGCCAATGTAACTGCGTGCGCTCATTCGCAGGTAGCAATTGAATTTCCTTATCCAGCCATTGCCCTTTGTTACTGGTATCAGAATTGAACCAGCCAAATTCCAAAACGAGTTTGGCCGCAATAAATGGCAAACTGCAGCACAAAATAAATAACAATAAAAACGTGGATTTGCTCAACGGACGACTAGCTTTACTCATTGCGGAGTGACCTTTTTTGCACTCGCCGCAAGCCCAACTACCAACACCGCTAGCGCCAACAAAAACCACTGGAGCGCGTAAGCACGGTGGCGTTCTGGTGGCATAACTACCGATTGGTAATGCACTAAATAGGGAGAGTTCTGCAGTTGATAAATAATACCGGGATATAGCGGTTGTTTAAGGGAAGTACTGAGTGCTGCAAAATCTATTTGCTGAATTCGCATTGGCCAGCGGCCATTATCTTCAAAATTTTGCCCGAGTCTAATTCCACCGATTCGCGTGCGCAATATGCCATCAATTTTTAAACTCGCAGGCACATCCACCTGTGGCAGTTCTTCGCGCTTTGCAGTAGCTGCCACCCAGCCCAAATTCACCAGGATTACATCAGCGGTGTCAGTCAACTGCATAGGAACAATGACGTTATAACCTATGCGCCCTTTTACTATTTGATTATCCAGCAACCACACACTTGGCGATAACCAACGTGCTTCTGCGATCACATTTAAACCGTCGGCCGCTGCAGCGGATAAACCAGAAATATGTTGCGCCGTGACTGAACCGGCTTGCTCTAATTGCGCGAGACGCTGCAAAATTTCAGTTTTATTTGCAGCGCGTTGTAGCTGCCAAATCGACAAGCCCATTAGGATAGCAAAGGAGATTAATACAACGCACACCCAACGCCAATGAATGACCCAGCAACGATTAAACGCTATAATTTGCATGCACACCTACCGAGGTTATACCAACATGCTATTTAAAGCGTTATTAGTTGCTTTGCTGCTATTCGTCATTTTTAATTTATTTCAAGCACTGTATTACATGATCAAAAACAATGAGCAACAACCCAAATTATCAAAATTTTTAGGTCGCCGCTTAGTGTTCTCGGTATTCATCATCATCTGTATTCTTGTTGCCGTAGCCACTGGCATTATCACACCACACCAACGGCCTTACTAAAACAAAACGAGCAAACGCTGACTAAATAATATAAACCACAACAAACAATGTTAACCAGACTACGTCAACGAAATGCCAATACCAGGATGCAGCTTGAAAAACAAAGTGACGCTCAGGCGTGAAATGATTTTTTAGTAAAATCCGCAAAAACACGACTGTTAACAATATCGCACCCAAGGTTACATGGAAGCCATGGAAGCCAGTGAGAAGAAAGAAAGTATTGCCGTAAATACCAGAGTCCAATTGCAAACCCAAATCACGGTAGGCATGCATATATTCTTCAACTTGCAAAACCAGGAAGCAGAAGCCCAGCAGAATTGTGACCGCCAACCAAATTTTTAATTGTGCGCGCTTGCCTTGCTCCATAGCGACATGAGCAATATGTAAAGTTACCGACGAAGCCAATAAAATAATCGTGTTGTACAGTGGTGCTCCATTCCACGGCATAGCTTTGGTTTCAGTGCCACCCGGGGTTTTGGTTAACGGCCATACAGCGTCAAAATTTGGCCAGAGCACTTCTGCGGTCATGGCTTTGTTGCCCGCACCATCTAACCAGGGCACAGACAAAATTCGCGCATAAAACAAGGCACCAAAAAATGCCAAAAAGAACATTACTTCAGAAAAAATAAACCAACTCATGCCCTGACGGAATGAGCGATCCATTTGTGCGCTGTAGAGCCCATCCATAGATTCTGTAATAACATTTTTAAACCAGCCAGCCAGCATAAAAATCAACAGCGCCAATCCGGCGATTAATAAATAGATACCCATTCCGGCACGATCACGGGCAATATCATTTATCCACTGCGCTGACCCATAACCAATAAAAAATAACGCCACGGCACCAATGATTGGCCAATGACTTTGGCTGGGAACAAAATATTTTTCTGAGCTATTGTGCATCTGTGTTCTCCCGCTGCTCGCGACTTTTTCAATAAGCTTATTTAAAAAAAAATTCAATACTACGTTTACTAAACTTTTAAACTCTTGTTACTTTTTAAACTCAATACTGTTAAATTTCGACGCTCTTAAATTCGACACTTTTATACTTTAGGACACTTTAAAATCTCGTTACTTTCTAATCTTACTCAGATCATTTCGCAGGCACGTTGTATAGGGTGTATGACAAAGTGACCGTTTTTATTTCTTTAGGCAGTGCCGGATCTATATAAAACTGCAACGGCATAAGTTTGCTTTCTTTGCCCTTAAGTGGCTGCTCGATAAAACAAAAGCATTCCATTTTTTTAAAGTGTTCCGCTGCCAGCCCCGGTGCAACCGATGGCACAGCTCGCCCAACCATTGCTTCAGCCGTTAGGCTTTCCACACGATAGTTAATCACTTTTATTTCGCCAGGATGCACCACAATACGCGTTATTTCTGGTTCGAACTTCCACGGAATAGACCGATCAACCGTTGCCAAAAATTCCACAGTCACTTCGCGCTGCATATCAATCGTCAAAGCTGAAGCAGCTGCGGCGTTTTCGGTTTTACCGTTAAGGCCGGTTAACTCACAAAAAACGTTGTACAAAGGAATCAATGCAAACGAAAAAGCAAACATGCAAGCACCTATCAGTAACAACTTATAGACCAACGGCTTATGCATGCTCACTATTCTCTCTATCGGACCGTTCTTTATTTAATCTGTGGCGGTGTTTCAAAGGTGTGATAAGGCGCAGGCGATGGAATAGTCCACTCCAAACCTTCCGCACCTTCCCACACTTGAGTAGTCGCTTTGACGCCCTTTCTGCGGATACACTTAATAACCACATACACAAAAATTAGCTGCGACAAACCAAACAACATACCGCCAATACTGATGAGCGCATTGAAATCTGCAAACTGTAACGCATAGTCAGGAATACGACGCGGCATTCCTGCGAGCCCAACAAAGTGCATCGGGAAAAACAATAAGTTTACCGATACCAGTGAACACCAAAAATGCAATTGGCCCAAACGCTCATCGTACATAACGCCAGTCCACTTCGGCAGCCAGTAATAGACAGCAGCGACAAGAGAAAATACCGCGCCGGTTACCAGCACGTAATGGAAATGCGCCACCACAAAATAGGTATCCTGATATTGGAAATCTGCTGGAACTATGGCGAGCATAAGGCCGGAAAAACCACCAATGGTAAACAGCACAATAAATGCGAGCGCAAACATCATAGGTGTTTCAAAGGTCATGGAACCGCGCCACATGGTCGCTACCCAATTGAATACTTTTACTCCAGTAGGGACCGCGATCAACATGGTGCTATACATGAAAAACAGTTCAGCAGCTACCGGCATACCGGTAGTGAACATGTGATGCATCCAAACGATAAAGGACAAAAATGCAATGCTGGAAGTTGCCCACACCATAGACTCGTAACCAAACAGCGGCTTGCGCGCAAAGGCAGGAACAATGCTTGAAACTATGCCGAAGGCCGGCAAAATCATAATGTAAACTTCAGGATGGCCGAAGAACCAGAAAATGTGCTGGAACATCACCGGGTCACCACCACCGGCCGCATCAAAAAAGCTGGTACCAAAATATTTGTCGGTCAGTACCATGGTCACTGTGCCTGCAAGCACCGGCATAACCGCTAACAACAAAAATGCAGTGATCAACCAGGTCCACACAAACAAAGGTAACTTCATCCAATTCATGCCAGGAGCGCGTAAATTAAAGATAGTTACTATGACATTTATGGCACCCATGATGGATGAAATACCGAGCAAATGCACAGCAAACACAAAGAAGGCCGTACTGTCACCGCTGTAAGTCGTCGATAGCGGAGCATAGAATGTCCAACCCGCTGCCGGTGCTCCACCATCCATAAACAAGGTTGACAACAAAATAGAGAAGGAGAACGGCAGTATCCAAAAACTCCAGTTGTTCATACGCGGCAATGCCATATCTGGTGCGCCGATCATGATCGGTAACATCCAGTTGGCCAGACCAACGAATGCTGGCATAACCGCACCAAACACCATGATCAAACCATGCAGAGTGGTCATTTGATTAAAGAAATGCGGCTCCACCAATTGCAACCCGGGCTGAAATAATTCAGCGCGAATCACCATGGCAAAAATTCCACCAATAAAAAACATCAGCAGCGAAAACAATAAATACAGCGTGCCTATGTCTTTATGGTTGGTAGTGTACAGCCAGCGGGTTATACCCGTTGGCTTGTGATCGTGATGGTCATGATCGTGGTCATGACTAGTTTCGTTCGCGCTAAGTTCGTTAGTACTCATTTTTTTACTCCTGAGCCGGTTTAGTGGCGGCTGCTACATCTTTAGCTTGCACCAGGTCACCTGTGTCATTACCCCAAGCATTACGCTCATAGGTGATTACAGCGGCAAGTTCACTAGTGCTGAGTTGGTTTCCAAATGCTTGCATCGCTGTGCCCGCCTTACCTGCAATGACGATATCAAGATGCGCAGGGAGATCTTTAGTCGCCATCACGCTACCTTTTAATGCAGGGAATACGCCCGGCAAACCTTCACCATTAACCTGGTGGCAAGCCGCACAACGAGCTTCATAGGTTTTTTGCCCGAGCGCCATTAACTCTTCTTTAGTCATAGGTGCCGCAGCTTGTTCAGCAGCGGTCGCTTGCGCCTTTGCTTCTACCTGAGCCGCAATCCACGCATCAAAATCAGCCGACTCTTTTGCCTCAACCACAATTGGCATAAAGCCATGATCTTTACCGCACAGCTCTGCGCACTGGCCACGGAAGACACCGGGCTTATCAACACGAGTCCAAATCTCATTAATAAATCCGGGAGTTGCATCTTTCTTAATCGCGAAATCAGGTACCCACCAAGAGTGAATAACATCATCCGACGTCATTAAAAAACGAACTTTTTTCCCGGTAGGAATCACCAAGGGGCGATCAACTTCGTACAGGTAGTGCTCGCCTTTGGCCGCTTTATTTTCAATTTGATCTCTTGGTGTAGCCAGGAGTGAATAAAACTCAACTGGATGATCAAGATATTTGTAATGCCACTTCCATTGCGATCCAGTGACCAGGATTGTTAAATCCGACTTGGACGAATCTTCCATCTCTATTAGCGTTTTGGTAGCCGGAATGGCCATCACTATCAAAATAATGACGGGAATGGCCGTCCATAATATTTCCATTTTGGTGCTGCCATGGAATTGCGCCGGCACCGCCCCACGCGACTTGCGGTGATGCACCATAGCCCAAAACATCAAGCCAAATACAACCACTGCGATAGCGCAACAAATATAAAAAATGATCATATGCAAGTCATAAACATCATGGCTAATGGTGGTTACGCCTTTAGTCATATTAAATGACGATGCCTCAGCCACAGCATTTAGCGGTAAACCGCAGCAGCAAAGCAACAGCCACAGTATAAAATTCCGGTTTCCAAAATATCGCTTCATACGACCCCTACTTATTTTTTGCATTCTGCAAATCAACTAACGATAGAGCAACCATCCAACAATCAGTGTTAAACCAAAGCGAACGGATATGTTGCACAACTAAAACAGGCTATTAATGAAAGCCCATAACCTCAAACACCAACAAAAACTGCAACTGCAATTTCCATATCTTTACTCAAAGCACGTGAATACTTTTACGCTGACAGATAGAAAGATTCTTTTTGCGCGCAACTAATGGTCAAACTGATCACTTAATCATCACATTATTCTCGTTATTTTGAAGAAAATAGCGAAAACATCGCGACGCAAATATAAGAATAATGATGGAATATTTTCAGATTCAACTGCAATTGCATAGCAATTTGCGTAGCAGCTGCCACAGTTGGCCGCCACCTTATATCAGCAGGTGTTTTGAATGCAAGTAATTTTCAAGGATGGGCTTTGTATGGGCTAAAAACAGCAATATTGAAGAATGTTAACGCAATCATTTATTAAATTCAGGGCTGAAATTAAGCACATTGCGTTAATTTTCTTGCTGCAATTAATGATTAGCTGAGCAATATAATAAACGTTCTCATTAGGTTTAAACTTCATTATAAATTTAGCTGGCGGTCACTGGGATAAACTCTTGCAGGGTTAACAATCCCTATCCGGCTGGTGCCGTGAAATAGGCCAGAAAATTACGAAAACAATTTTTCCCGGAACATAAAAAATACCGCACCCAGCAAGCACAATCCCGCCCAGAGATAATCCAGTTTGATAGGTTCTTTTAAATAATAAATGGCGAAGGGAACGAACACACTGATACTAATCACTTCTTGCAAAATCTTTAACTGACCAACATTCATTGCCGTGTAGCCAATGCGGTTTGCTGGAACTTGCAACAAGTATTCGAACAAGGCAATCCCCCAACTGATCAATGCCGCTATTATCCAGGGCTTATGGCTCAGTTCTTTTAAATGGGCATACCAGGCAAACGTCATAAATACATTACTGCAAATAAGCAGTGCAATAGCAATAAATCCCGGCTGCATACTAATCAACCTTTTTCTTATCCTGGCTCAATCCAACAAAATAGGATGACGCAATGCTTAATAACCAGGCGGCAATAAAAAACCATTTCGCCTGAATGAGATAGGGAATATTGTTAGCAATACTGGAAGTGATAGCACTGACCAAAAAGGTAAAATCCAGATAAATCTCAGGATCAATTGCCGCCTTTGCATTTATCTCGCCAGACACCAGGAGCAATCCATTCATAATGTAGAGCATTGCAATCAGGGCCGGAATAAAAAAAACACTTCCGCGCGCATATTGCTTCAGCCAATACAAGCCGACACCCGGAAAAACAAAGGCAGAATATAAAGCAGCTTTGGTAGATTTTTTCATAATGATTATTCCAGCACCAATTGTTCAAGTCGATAAAAGCCAGCACCTTCCTCACCCAGATTATCCGCGAGATAGGGTAGCGCTTGCTCCATGGCAGCCCAAAGTGTCCAGGGTGGATTGATAATAAATAAACCACTCGAATTCATACCATACTCAGGGTTATCTGCAGCAATACCAAGCTCAAATAACTGAATATTTTTAATACCGCTTTTCTTAAATGCCTTCTCCATTTCATCAATGCGCTGCCGCAAGACCACCGGATACCAAACGACAAAGGTGCCAGTAGCGAAACGCTTGTGTGCAGCAATCACTTGCTTTACCACATCCTGATAATCACTTTTAATTTCATAGGAAGGGTCAATAAAAACCAGCGCGCGCCGATCAGGTGGCGGCAACAATGCTTGCATGCCCGCAAAACCATCATCGTCAGCTATGGTGACTCGCTTGTCTTTGCCGATGGCTTCCGTCAACAAACGCCAATCAGTGCTGTGAAGTTCATACAAGAATAAATGGTCATCCGTACGCAAAGCGGACTGCATTAATAGCGGCGAACCGGGATAATTCTGTAAGCGTTCATTTGCATTGTGATTTTTTACTGCCGCCACATACTCTTTCAGCAGTGGGGGCAAATCTGCTTTCTCCCATAATTTGCCAATACCATTATCAAACTCACGATTTTTAAGTGGCTGACTATTACCAAACTTATAAGCTCCAGCGCCGGCATGAGTATCGATAATGCGCAAGGGTTTTTCTTTTTGCGTTACATAGTTCAAGGTGTGAATTAACAAACTGTGCTTTAGCACATCGGCAAAATTACCGGCATGATAGGCGTGGCGATAGCTAAGCATGGAAGCATCCTAAAAATGAATTGGCAGATTATAGCGGAATTTCCTGCCGGAACTTTGAGACTTTCACCCAGTCAGGTAAAGTGACAGCAAGCGCAACCCGGCACAGGGGAAACCCCAAGCCGCATCGAGCATTTTATGGCTTTATTATGCACATCACTATAACTCACGATCGGACATTATGATTTGTAAAATACGGCTCAATCTATTTCACACACCATGTCCTAAAAAAATCCTATCAGTTCGTTGGCCATCACCACTCTCAATCCTCCTCATACTGACCTTACCCTTGAGCTGCACATGGGTTAACTGCGCATGGGCGAAAACCAAACCGGAAATTACTATTGAGGGCGGCCCAGCAATTTTACGCGACAATATTCGCCAATATTTAGCCATTGCTAATGAAAAATGCTCGGCGCCCCTATGGCGCCTACAATCATTGCTGGGCGAAGGCCAAGAAGAGATTGAGCTTGCCGGGCAAGCAGTTGGTTATTACTCACTCACCTTCACCACCAAGCTAACCCAGAAAGATGATTGCTGGCAGCTGGAGATTCAATTAACACCCGGCGAACCTGTAACCATCAAAGAGTTAAGCCTGTTAATTCGCGGCGATGGCGAAAATGACTCAGCCTTCAAAGAGGTGAATGAAAATTCGGAGATTAAACTGGGAAATCGGCTGCATCACGGAGACTATGAAAATTTAAAAAGCCGCATTATCAATATGGCAAGCAGTCGCGGCTATTACGACGGACGTTTTGAAGTGGCAAAAATAACGGTCAACCCTGCCGATAATACCGCAGCCATACAATTAATTTACGACAGCGGAACGCGTTACCGTTTTGGTGAGATTCGCATTTCACACAATATTCTCTCCGAAGATTTTCTGCGCCGTTATTTAAATTTTCAAAGCGGAGATTATTACGATACTGATAAATTATTGGAGCTAAAAAATCTTTACAACGCTTCTAACTATTTCAATGTGGCAACCGCATCGCCTGACATACAACATTTGGCAAACTATCAAGTCCCTATTGATGTTGTGCTTGAAGAGCGTAAACGTCATGCCTATTCTTTCGGATTGGGAGTAGCAACAGATACAGGCCCACGCTTTCTATTGGGTTTTGAAGATTATTATTTTAATGATTCAGGGCATACCATTAAAGCCGATCTAAGTACGTCTAAAGTTAAATCCAATACGTTGATAACATATACGATTCCCATGAAACGCCCAGCCTATGAATTCTTAAAATTTTATACGGGTTTTGAACGAGAAGACACCGACACCACGTCCAGTAAAAATCAAAAATTAGGCACCAGCTACACCTACTATCAAGATAAATGGCTGCAAACTTACGCATTAGATTTTGAAAATGAAACCTCTAGCGTTAATGATGTATCTATTGACACCGCCAACTTAATTATTCCCTCTATTACTCTGTCGCGCACGCAAACTGATGCACAACCCTACCCATTGCAAGGATGGCGCTTTTTAAGCAAGTTATCCGGATCACCCAAAAGCCTGGGCTCCGATGTCAGTTTTTTACAATTTTACACACAAGCAAAATATATCTATTCATTACCTGTAGGGCGCTTACTCTTGCGTACCGAGCTGGGCGCAACCAAAGTAAATGATTTTGATGAGTTGCCAGCTACCAAGCGTTTTTTTGCGGGCGGTGATGCAAGCGTGCGCGGTTACAGCTATCAATCCCTTGGCCCGCTTGAGCCAGTTGATCCGAATGACCGTGATAAAGAACGTAAAGTAATTGGTGGGAATAATTTACTAGTAGCCAGTGTGGAATACGATTTTTTAGTGCGACCAAAATGGGCACTCGCTACTTTTTATGATATCGGGAATGCGGCCAACGATAGCCAGCTGGAATTAAAACGTGCAGCGGGAATTGGCGTGCGCTGGATTTCACCCATAGGCCCAGTGCGTATTGATATTGCGCGTGCGCTGGACAACCAAAAAGATTGGCACTTTCATATTACTATGGGGCCGGACCTATAACGTGAACGAAAGTAACGTGGAAGAAAAAAAAATAATTCATTCTTTTACCACCATGACGGGTTTTAAAAAAATGCTCGCGTGGTTTTTTGGCACGTCAGTATTATTGCTAATGGTGGTTTGTATTCTGGTTGCCACTCAAAAAGGAAGTCGCTGGGCAGTGGAACAAGTTGCAAAAATGGCAGATGTTCGCGTCACTAACATTAAAGGAAATTTACTCACTGGATTAGATATAGCCAGCATTGACTTTGATAAAGATCAATTGCAGATTCATGCGGAGAAGATTGTATTTCGCTGGCAACCCCTGGCACTTTTTTATACTGCTGTATCCGTACAATCTTTTTCAGCTGAAAATATTCAAGTGCACTTGCCGCCAGCAAAACCCGACGTGGAAGATAAACTTAACTGGCCAAGCCTGGCGTTGCCGGTGCGTATAGAATTAGGCGGCTTGAAACTGCGCGCTATAAAAATCCAGCAAGATAATAAACAACTGCTGCTAGACAACGTCACAGGGTCATTAAGTCTTGGCACCTTCCACTTACGTGCTACCGATTTTACTGTAGCCAACCCACAATTTCGTATTGCAGCTACCGGTACCATGGGTTTGCGATATCCCTATAGCCTCGATGTAAAAAGCCAATGGCATTTCAAACCCGACGTAACACAAGATGTCGCTATAAGCGGCGATGCAATTATTGGTGGAGATGTTAAAAAAATATTGCTCAGCAATAATTTGACCCAACCTATTTTATTAAAAACTATTGGAACAATTGATCCCGCATTGCAAGACAAAAAACACAAACCTCATCTTGAGATTAATAATGAGTGGCCGCATCAGCCAATACCAGCAGCGCTGCTAAAAACATTAAATGAGCAAGATAAATTTATTTTTCTAAAGGAGTTACTCACCACCCAAGGTCAACTTAAAGTAAAAGGTTGGCTAGATAGTTACACCCTTCAGGGTAGTGCACAAGCGACAACAATTGATGCGCAGCTCTCTGCCGATATAAATGCGAAAGGGACTTATACAGCAGCCGCACCCGATAAAAATATGCAGCTTAAATGGCACATAGAAAATTTTCGCGTGACGAGTCAACTTCTGGCAGACAAGGACAACATCCAGGAAAAAAGTTACCTGCATTTAACCGGTGATATTAGCTGGTCACCCAGTATTGAATGGAACTTGATAGTGCGCGGCGAGCATATCAATACTGGCCAACTATTTCCTGAATGGCCAAGCAACTTGAAAATTAATGTAGCATCACAAGGCGAATTTAAAAATCAGCAAGATTTTTCTGCTGCCAACTGGCGTTTAATCATTAACCAACTGAATATTGAAGGCGAACTGCGCGGCTTGAAATTAGATACTCAAGGCACGGTAGACTTTGATGGCAAGCAATGGAAAACATCCAATATTAATATTGCGCTGGGCGCCAATAAAATTTCCCTAAAAGGTAAAGCCGGAAAAAATTTAGCACTGGAATGGAATATCAATGCACCGCTGCTCAATCAAATTGATCCGCGAATAAATGGCAGTATTATTTCTTCCGGATATTTCAATGGTGCGATGACTGATATCTCTGACATTGCTGCTATGACTAGCATTAATAGCATCCAAATCCCTGACAACAAGATAGAGCGCAATAAAACTCAACCAAAAATGCAAATGAAAGCAGAAATCAATCAGTTTTCCTGGAAAGAATATTCTGCACAAAAATTAGTTTTAAATCTGAATTCAACGCGTAGCCATCATTATCAATTTGCACTTGATGCTGCATACTTACAGTTATTCGGGCAACGCTTCTCCAATATTAATGTAAAAGGTGATGGCAGCATTGCCAAACATAATATCAATGGATTAGTACAAAGCCCCACCTACGGCGCACTTGAGTTCAATCTCGATAGCGGCTGGAAAAATAAACTGTGGCAGGGGAAATGGCGCAACATTTCTATAGCACTCAAAAAAATTCCGCGCTGGTATTTATCCTCAAGTTCAGCCATGGAAGCCGACGCATCACATGTTGAGTTGGGCCGATTATGTTTAACCACCGGTACCAACGTTGCGGTAGAAACAAAATCCATCCTCAACCAAAACTCCTTGCCACACAGCGACGCGAACAACAATGCAAGCAAACTAACAGGGCAACCTGCACATGAAAGTAATGTCATTACTCAGGAGTCGCCGCAAATTTGTATGATCAGCAAGTGGGACAAGACATCAGGATTATTAGGTTCTATCAATGCCGTGGCCGTACCCTTGCGCCAGGCGCAAACCTGGGTTAAGCCAGAGGTTACATTAGCCGGAGTGGTGGACGCACAATTATTATTGCAAGCAGCACCCAATCAGCCAATTGCGGCAGAAATGCATATGCAAACCCGCAGCGCGCAATTGATTTATCAATTTCAAGGCGGGAACACCGAGGTCTATTCGCTCAAACAAGGAAAGTTTGATGTCGCATTAAAAAACAATCAAATGGATAGTTTATTTTTAATGGATTGGGGTAAATACGGGATTATTAATGCGGCAAATAAATACACCTTGAAAGATAAAAAAATTCAGGGGACTGTATCAGCATCATTGCCAGACCTGGCACCTCTGGAAAGTCTATTGCCGACATTAAATGATGTGCATGGCTCTGCAAATGCTGCAGTGACTATCGCCGGAACAATTGATAGCCCACAAGTGACGGGTAACATTACCATTGCCAATGGCAGTGCAACTATGCCAACTTTAGGCTTGGAATTGAAAGAAATTTCGCTACAAATAGTGAGTCAACAAGCAAATTTGATTCAGCTAAATGCAGAGCTTTTATCTGGAGATGGTCGCCTGAAATTGAAAGGCTCGCTTAACAATGTGGGCGCAGAAGATTGGCACGCGCAGGGAAATATTTTCGGCGATAGCATTACCATTATTAAGCAAACACAGTTGTCGGCCACCATCAGCCCCAACTTAACTTTTACCGCAAATAAACAAGCCATTAACTTAAACGGCAGTACTGAAATTCCCTGGGCGCGCACCGCTATTAAAGCCTTACCGGAATCTGCTACGCGAGTATCTAAAGACGTTGTTATTTTGGATTCACCGCACTATGCAGCACAGACCAAAAAAGCAAAATATATTATTCCGTTTTATACCAATGTAATTTTATATTTTGGCGATGATGTACGCTTTAAAGGCTTTGGTCTTGATGGTCAGCTCAGTGGAAAAATTAATGTATTAAAGGAAGAGAATCGCCAAACATTTACTACCGGTTTTGTGGCCGTCAATAATGGTATTTATAAAGCTTACGGGCAAGAATTAACTATCGCGCGCGGGCGCTTAATATTTCAAGGCCCCTACGATAATCCAGGGCTGGATATACGCGCGATACGCACCATACAACCTGCCACCAGTGCTGGCCAAGCGATTGTCGCCGGTTTGGAAATTGGTGGAACTCTGCAGCGCCCGAAAAGCACCGTATTTTCAATTCCATCGGAAGATGACAGTAAAGCAATGGCACTACTAGTGACTGGCAAATCCCTCGATGAACTTTCCCCTGGCGATGCTTACGCCATTGTTTCAGCCATGAGTAGTCTGGGTGTTGAAAATGAATCCAGCATTACCTCCGATATCGCAAAATTTTTCCGTCTCGATGAAATTACCATTAAAGCCGATAAAGGTTTGGATCAAAGCGCACTGTGGATGGGTAAATACATAACACCGAGATTATTTGTGCGCTATGTCGTAGGGCTTTTTGATCAAGCGTTTACCTTGGGAATGCGCTATCAAATTACCAATAAATTACGCGTAGAAGTCGAATCCGGAAAAACCCAAAGCGTCGATGTCATTTATAAAATTGAGCGCTAGTTTTCAGCACAACAAAATCAATAATACACATGACTATTTTTTTAATTGCTGATAATCAATATGAGTCACCTGGCTGATCAGCTGTAGATAACGTTCGATATGTTCACTTGAGTCAAACAAATAATCCGAATGCCAGCCAATCTCCGCCAAGTGATCCACCGGCCACCTGGGTAAAATTATCCAATCTTTTCGTTCTGCAGATTCAACCGTTACGACTCCGTCACCAGGTTTATTCTCAATGCCTCCAATTCGGCTGGCGAGCTTCAACAGCGTTGAATATTTACTGCCACCCAAGGCATTCCCGGCAACGGCATAGTAAGTTATGCCAGGCTGATCAACGCAAGTTGCATTGAAGTTCGCGCAAGCCTCCGTTGTTAAATCCAACAACCCTTGAGCTTTCGATGGTAAAAACTTCAGAATTTTTTCCGGGATATTGTCACCGGGCCCAGCACGGACAATAGCATCCGCAACCGGCGAGCCTTCATGCGGGGTACCAATAGCAGCAAGTGCAACCACTCTTTCCCTAAGCACTGGATTTTGTTGCAGCGCCAGCCGCGTGTCTAACCCACCCATACTGTGTGCAACAACATAAACTTCATCATCAGGGGACGTGCTTTTAAGAATAAACTCTGCCAATGCATCTGCTCTTAACTGTATGGTCCCGATAGTAGGAGCTTGCGGCTCAAAAACTTTGAGGGAATTTTGATTAATAGCAGCGGACACACCTGAAAAATATTTGAATTTACTTAAATGTTGAGTAAAAAATGGAGCTTGTGGTGCACCAAAACCAAGAACACCGTGCGCTAATATTAGTATCTTCATAACGGGCAACTCCCAATCTTGTTTAATGAAGGTATTTCTTCGCGATCATTTTTTGATTCTCGATTATCTTATTTCGCAAAGCAACTAAAGTGAGCGCTCAGTGAAACAAAATAATTAGTGGCGAATAACAAGCAGATATTATTGCTTGCGTAGAATCACAACAATACGGTTATAAACAATCTCAGAAATCATCCAGGAGTTTCCCCCGCTTGTATTCACAAGTTGAATAATGACCGTATCAATATCTTTGTAATAGCGTGCAATACTTGAATAACCCGCTAACAAGCCGGTGTGTTCGTACACATATATAGAGGAATAAATAGCTTGTTCATCATCGTTGAATAATGACCCATCGTTCAATGCTCGCAAAAAAATTCCCACATCCTGTGCGGTAGCAACCATCGACCCGCCAGGACTTACATAATTTTGCGTTTTTAGATCTCCGTCATAGCCAATGTAATAACCGCTGACAACCTTTCCTAAATCCACTTCGCCAAGTAAACCATAGGTGTGTGTTAATTTAAGTGGATCGAGAATTTCCTTTTGTATAAATTGCCGATGACTGTAGCCCAATGTTTTATCGAGAATAATACCAATCAACAAATAATTCGTATTGGAGTAGCGGTAATCGCTGTCCGGTTTAAAATCGGCACGCTTATCCAATGCGAATGTTAGAAGCTCACTGGTACTTGTTGGTAAATTCGTCCAGGGGAACTTGGGATCATCAGTAAAATTGAAAATACCACTTCGATGTTGCAACATCATTTTCAAGGTAATTTGATTGGCATTTTCAATTCTCCAAGCCACTTCAGGCAAATAATCAGCGAGAGTCTTATCCAGCGACAGCTGCTTATTGCTGATTAATTTAGCAGTAGCGGCGGCGATATATAACTTGCTGATACTGGCAATTTTGAACAAGGCATGTGGATCGGCAGGAACTTTATTTTCTCTATTTTTCCATCCAGCCGAATAGAATTCAGGCTCTTTATCTTTTTTATCTACATAAACAATAATGCCATCCACATCATACTGAATAGCGTCATTCACTTGCTCCTGAACCGTATCAGGCAGCGGTGCCAGGTAGGCACAGCCTGCGAGCCAAGGTACAAATATTACTGCACAGACTATCGCAATAATGGGCATGATTATTCGAAGAAATAGAATGACAATCGGTGTTTTATAGTAAGGTTTCATCGTTAATTAACTTTGTTTATTGATGCTATTACTTCTGGCAAAGGAATTATTTTCTTTTCGTGGACTTTTGCAAGCTCTGACCGAACGTTCAGTAAATAAGGTTTATCGAATTTACTATCGTAAAATAAACGAATGTCTAAAGTATTTAGGTTAAATACCACAGAGAAAATTGATCTATATGGGTTAATCCATCCACCCTCCTGATGCGTTTTTTCTAAAATGGAAGTCATAAACTCAGGAGTCAGTGCTTCTTCGCTAGGCAATTTTTTTAATTCATTCTCTGCGGTTCGGTATCTTTCTGATAAAAATCTATTTATTAATCCCAAGTCTCGCATATTGAAATTGGCAGAAATTAAATAATCTTTCTTGTTATCTATACGAGTGTAAGTCAGTTTTCCGTCGTGACCCGGATGTATAACAGCAGCATTTCCGAACCGATCCGCAAGGTGAATCTGATACGCAAACGAATTACCCCAATCGTATGTAAAGAACTTATCCAACAATTCATTAACCGAGCTAACCTCCTTCATCAAAGTCACAAGCGCCCACTCTTTCTGCGGAGTTGCATTCGGCACAGGATTTAATTTTTCGTAAGCTATGGAATTTATACTGTAACTTAAACCTTTTTCGTTGATGCCCATCTGCATTACAAGAGGCCATTCAGCCATGGGTGTTGCAAAAAATACAACGCCGTATTTCCCACTTGGATCAACAACTAAAAAGGAACTATTGGAAGTTTGGTCTTCATTAGCGGCAAAGAGTACAGTCTTGCCTTTTATTGCAGTAAAAATCGTGCAAGCAGCCGCCTCCTTGATTAAAAGAAATGGCACTAATACAAGTACATAAACACTTTTATTCATCTGCTTTAAACCTAAACAAGTAGCCTATTCAAATACAAGCACGCTAATAAAGTACAAGTAGTCCAGTAAAGTTTCTGTACCAGAAACTCTTACATCCAAAATTCAAAATCATTTTTTGTTTATGCGCACCCAAGCTCCAGCGTGGGTACGCATAAACAAAACCTATTTAATATATCCCGCTTTACACTAGCCGCTAATATTAAGAAGGGCTTTTAATTGCTTTGATAACCAGGCAATCATCACTCACCTCGACACTAATATTTGTGCCAATAGGAAAGCCTGCTTTTTTAAGCCAAAAGCCTTTGAGCAGTACATAGGGAACAGGAGGCGGCGCTCTATAAGTGCTGGGACTACTGCTTAAAACATAATCGTAAAAGCCCAGGCGGACTTTAAGTTTGCGAGTGGGAAAAGATTTTTCTTGGGCCGAGCGAAGCTCTGGCGTTATAGTACGTTTAGCCATGATTGATACTCGATTTATCAGTTGTGGTTAGCTGCCTCTGGGTGTATCAGCACTCAGGGGTGGCGCCTATTTATGTTTAGGTTATGTTTGGATTTTACAGTTAGCAATACCTCCGGTTGAATGAAAACTGCACGCCTATACAACACTAAAATTCTGGATGAATCAACAGGTTTTTTTAAAGAATTGGAAAAAATTGTGGCGAGATGTTAGTGGATATTGTTCTGAAAAAAAATCGTTGAACCGTAGGTTGGGCTGCAAAGCCCAACATGCCCATATTCATCTACAAACCATAAAAACAAAAGTGCGATAGCTTTTGCGTTCTAATTTAAATTGTTACGATTTACAGGTGAAATGTTGGGCTTTGCAGCCCAGCCTACGGCTTTTTTGATGCGCAAGTACACCAAAGAATGCCGTGCATTGAACTCAGCCAAGAAAATGCAAATACAAAAATAATAAATGCCGAGACATTCTATTTTTCGATCTGTGTCTTCATCATGATCAATGTCCATCAATCTCACTTGATCCATTGGCATTAGCGGTCACTTTTGCAGAACCATAGTGATCAATGTTAGATGAACCCGTTGCGCCCGCTTTAAGCGTTTCAGTCGCACGAATTTCAATATTCGATGCACCACTTGCCTGAACATCGGCATGGTTTACGCTTAAGGGTTCGCTTTCATAATTACTGGCACCACTGGCCACAACGATAAGTTCACTGACTGTGCCCGATTTTTCTACTTGAAAATTCGATGCGCCGGATAAATTTACATTCACTTTCTGACTATTGAGAACTTTTATTTCTGCGTTAGAAGCGCCTGATAATTCAAACGCGACATCCGTTATTTGTAGATCATTAAAATACGTTTCCGCAGCACCGGATAGTTTTATCTCCAGCTTTTCTCCGCGATATAAACCCATAGTCGCACTCACCGCGCCAGATAAATCCAATAGATTAATGCGCCTAACTTGTAAGAAAAATTTTACCTTGTCGTTATGATTGCCAAACCAATGGGTGAAGCCGCCGCTTGCGTTTTTTACTCCCAAAGTCAGTCGATGATTGGTTAAGTCTACTTTGACACGCTTCATGACTTCAGCGGTTGTTTCAACTCGCAAACTCTCAGTCTCACCCTGAGTAATGACAAGATTAACTCCGCCACCTGCACTAAGTTCCTGTACGGAAGTAATCGGATAACTTTGGGCGATGATGGGTTCTGCATTCGCAGTAATGGTGAATATAAAGGCAGCGGCAATAGCAAATAGTCGTAATTTCATGGATTCTTTCCTTAAAGAACAGATTAAAAAGGGGAGTTTTTGCAATCTCACTGTATTTGACGTGGCAAATCCGCAACTGGATGCAGTTCATTTGATTATTTTTGCTGTTGATATCGACGTATAGATTCAAGGCAACATTGATGACTCGCAGATTGCCGGGTAAGGCCTAAGCCAGTGAATGCTGTACCCCAACACGATCATCTACTAGTTGTAATAAAAAATGAAAATCGCTCAACAGTTAGCTGGGGGAAATCTATTTTTTCGATTGGGTACATTTAATGAGTCAAGCACGGCGGCTGCGCGCAGGCTCACCTTAATCTACCTAAAGAATTAATCTACAGTTCTGTTGCGGAAGTTTAAAAAATGGCGAAATCCAAATCGATCCCTGCGACCAATCTTACAGAGTAGTTTAGTCTCCGTGAAAAAAATCGGGCGCTCAGCCAGGAGAGGGGTTTCTTCGGAATTTAATCATTTTTTTTACAACGAACTTAATGCTTTTATGCACATACAAAATAATCCTACATTCGCAACCAACCCCAGCGTAAAGAAATAGGTTCTTGGGCTAGGATTCTTATCGGTTGCTATTGAATAATACAGTACCATATGAATTATTCGACAGACCACAAAGGTCCAAATAAACACAGCTGTCCAATAGGGATCTACGCCAATCAATACCGCCAAAAAGCAGGTCCCTAACATTGCAGGAATATTTTCCAATGTATTCATGAAAGTTCTATGTGCTCTAAACACAAAAGACTCATGCCCCAAAGACAAATCTATCTTTCCTGGAATTGCTCCTTTCTTAGAGGTTTTTGCCTTGGTTGCTATAAGCCACTGAACCAATAGCAACAAAATAATAAAAGCAATTCCCCAGAAAGATGCCAAATAAGTATTACTGATATTCATATATACGGCCTCAATAAAATCAAGCAGTGAAATAATCCAGCATTAATAAATAACCAACGGTGGCTCTTGCAACGCCGATAATTGCTCACGCAATTCCAAAATATGTTCAGCCCAATAACGCTCAGAGTTAAACCACGGAAAATGATGCGGGAAGGCAGGATCTGTCCAACGACGAGCCAGCCACGCACTGTAATGCATAATACGCAAGGTACGCAGCGCCTCGATTAAGGGCAACTCAGCAAAATCAAAATCACAAAATTCCTGATAACCATCCAGCACTTCACTGAGTTGCGCAGTTTGCTGTTCGCGATCACCTGACAATAACATCCATAAATCCTGAATCGCAGGACCATTGCGTGCATCATCAAAATCGACAAAATGTGCTGCGTCATCCCGCCACAAAATATTGCCAGGGTGACAATCACCATGCAAACGAATAGGCGTGTATTTCACTCGCGAAAAAACTGCTTCGCAGCGACTGATTAAATCTGCCCCCAAGGTTTGATAAGCAATTTTTAAACCGGACGGAATAAAATCGTTTGCTAATAAATATTCGTAACTATCGCGCGCAAAACTTTGTATGTTTAAGGTAGGGCGATGTGTGAACAAGCGCGCTTTACCCAACGCATGAATGCGACCGAGTGTGCGACCGAGCGATAGCAGTGCATCGAAGTCGTCAAGATTTGGTGCGTGACCGCCCTGCCGTAAATACAAGGAAAAACGAAAGCCGGCAAATTCGCGCAAACTTTTTCCTTCGTCATCCAGCATGGGCGGCACTACGGAAATTTCCAAATCTTTTAGCGCTTGAGTAAATTCATGTTCCTCAATGATTTGCTCAGTAGTCCAACGCTCTGGCCGATAAAATTTTGCGATTAACGGACTGCTGCCTTCAATGCCCACTTGGTACACACGGTTTTCGTAGCTGTTCAAGGCTAAAATTCGCGCATCACTTAGATAGCCGCAGGCTTCAACAGCATCCAGCACTAAATCGGGGGTCAGTTTTTCGTAAGGGTGAAGGTTGGTCATGATGGTGCACTCAATATGAATGCGGCTATTGTAGCTAATTTGGAAGGCTAAAGTTTTCTAAATGAACTAAACCATGGTTTTGGATGGCTTTTTATTTTATGCACCTTGGGCAATCGTGAGTGTGTGCTAGCCTCGCACGAATAAAGACACCTAAACATAAATCGCTACTCGCGCAGAAACATTGATGAGTTAACACGGTAAAAAGCCACAAAATAATTAAAAGGATTTGCAGCCGTTCCCGTTGGGAACATACAATTAAGCAAAGCCTACCAGGATTGAGCTATGAATTTGCTTAAACGCCTTAGGCTTATCCGCAGTTACACCTTGAATCATTGAATTTTTTGAGTGCGATTTATATGTCGTTATTAGGCTTGGTTTTAAGCGTTATTGGGCTGCTGATGCTTGCTCTGTTTCAATTTATGCTCGTTGCATTTTCGGGAGGTGGTTTAGCCAATGGCAATAAACTCAGCTCGTGGACAATGTCAGTGTTGAATATGAGCATTTATCTGCTTCCAGCACTTAGTGTGATTACCGCAGTAGCGCTGATTTATTTTTATGTTTCAGGCTCTCCTTATCTTTCGTTAAAGTGGAACTTTCTTCCGCTCTCTGCAACAGTTGCTTATTATATTTTTGTAATGAATCAGAGGTAAAAAAAATTTGGCGAATGGATATTAAAGATTCTTATAAGTATGCTCGCCAAGAAACCTGTATGACCATTCATTTGCCGGAACCACTTGATTATTGTTTAAATTAGCGTTAAAAAATGGACTTTATTTATCTAATTGGTCTTCTACCCCGGCTCAAAAGAATAAATTAAACAACTCAAACCCCTGTTGCGCAATGCGCAACAGCATGTATAATGAGACTTAAATGATTAAGAGTTTTAAACACAAAGGACTTGAAAAGCTGTTCACCAAAGGCATTAAGTCTGGCGCACAGGCAGACCATATAGTAAAACTGATTGATCAACTAACAGCTTTGCATACCGCTCAGAACATTGAGGATATGAATATCCCGTGTTGGCGACTGTATGAACTGAAAGGTGAGCTGAAAAAGCACTGGTCGATTGCCGTCAACAAAAACTGGCGAGTTGTTTTCAGATTTGAAGATGGCGATGCCTATGTCGTAAATTACGAGGATTATCACTAATGCAACAACATAATCCCCCCCACCCAGGCGGCTTTATTAGGCGCGTATATCTAGAACCTAATGCGTTAGGTTCTAACGAAGTGGCAGCAAAGCTACACGTTAGCCCCAGTACGTTTAATCGGTTGATTAACGAAAAAGCCGATGTATCGCCCGAGATGGCGTTAAAGCTTTCCAAAGTACTAGGCCGCAGCCCTGAAAGTTGGTTAGCAATGCAAGACAATTTTAATTTGTGGAAAGCTAAACAGGAAATTGATTTGTCGAGGTATGAATCAATAAAATTTGTGAGTTAATTTAACTTTGTAAATAGTTACCACTAATATCCCAGTATGGGTTTCGGTAAAAAATATCCTTACATTATTTCCTGCCAACGACATTTACAATTTTAGACCGCATATTCGTTAGCAAGAAATAATGCATCACACTTTTACAAAATCTTTTATTTTTCTATTCTGCTGTAGACGCAGGAACAGCGGCCTGTTGCGGATAATAGATGGGCTGCTTGGGGTCGCGATGCCAATCGTATTCTGCGGCTATTGCTGCAGCTTCCGCCACCGCACGACCTGCCAATCGTGATACCAAATGAAAGGCCATATCAGTGCCCGCAGAAACACCAGCAGAAGTTACATATTTATCCACATCTACCCAGCGCGATACATTGTCCCACAAAACTTTAGGACCATAACTTGCAACCCATCCAAACGCCTGATGGTTAGTGGCGGCGGGCTTGCCATCCAATAGGCCGGAGCACGCGAGCACTGCAGCACCGGTACACACCGAGGTGATAAGCGATACTTGTTTATCCATGGCGCGCACCCACGTCATAAGTGCATCTACCGCACCAGGCGTTAGCAAATCACCGGTTCCGCTGCCGCCCGGAATCATCAGCAAATCAAATTTTTGTTCGAGTGCTTGATCGCGAAACCAATCAGGTGCTACGTGTGGGCCATTGTAGCTTTTAACAGGCTGTGGCTTTTCACCTGAAGCCGCACTGCGCACCTCATTGGAAATCAATTCAATGGTAAACGGATAGGGCCCGTTATCATTGTAGCTAGTCCCGATAAAACGCGCGATAGAAAACGCTTCAGCAAAACCCCACACATCCAGCGGCTCAAAATTGTTAAACACTAAAATACCAATTCGTTTAGTGTTCGAAAAATAGGAATTGTTTGTGCTCATATTCTTTTTCCTGCTATTGATAAATAATTGAAGCATTCCAACCTTATTGATTGATTTTTTGTCATTACTCACTGGAATTAGCCTTTACATATTTTATAGCTAACACTTTGGTCGTTACCTATTTTTTTCTTAATAAAAAATTAGCCAAATAATTAAGGAGAAAATAGCTTTCATGGATATCACATTTAACAAAAAAATAATATTACAGCAGAATACAGCAGGTCTTAAAAAAAATTACCGAACATTTGTATACATTTAATGAGTTGGAAATATTCTATTGCAAAAAATTGTTGGAATATACGCCATTAATTTGCATTTAATATCCCTGACGACTACTCTCAAATTCTTCTCAGCATGGCTATAGAAATAAAAATTTTTCAATCTTTAAACAACGCCTATGCGCAGAAATTATATTATAAAAAAATATAGTGCAATATTTAGCCTCGACGAACATTGCATTTCCATTCTATTCGTAAACTTCATCAAGGAAAATTCATGATTCATACTCATCAGCTATTTCGCACAAAACAATTCTGGCTTGTAACTCTCTGCTTCAGCCCACTGTTTGCCCAGGCTGAGAATGCAATAAAATCAACGGACATTTCAACGGCAGTGCAGGCATTAGTCGAACTTAAACCTGCACCACTGCTAATAAGAAAAAATGCGCAGACAACTATAGCCAGGCATCCTTATCAGCCGGCAAGCAATAATATGACCGCTGCGGCGCAACAAAGCCCACATGAAATCGCTTATGACTTGCCCATCGCCTATCAGCCAGGGGAAATATATAACCCCGCCACCGGTAAAAATGACAAGGTCAATCTGCGCTCGTACAACGGCCAATTCATTGCACCTACGGCGGTTATGGAGCCGGGGCAAACAGTGCGCTTTAATGTAATGAATAATTTGCCGGTACCGAAAGTGGATTGCGCTCGCGCTGATATGAACACACCGGCACCCGATACTTGTTTCAACGTAACTAATTTGCATTCGCACGGGCTCTGGGTATCGCCCACCGGCAATAGCGATAACGTTTTGTTGTCGATCAACCCCGGAGTCGCTTTTGAATATGAATATAATGTTCCGGCAGATCACCCTGCGGGAACATTTTGGTATCACCCACATATGCATGGCTCAACCGCAATGCAAGTGGCGAGCGGCATGTCCGGTGCAATTGTTATCAAGGGATCACGCAAACCCACTGCAGACAGCAATGGCGATGTCGATACCTTACTTGAACCTATCATCGCAAAAAATGGCACCACTCAAGATGAAGTTAAATTATTGCAACAAATTCCTTATGCGTGTTTTGATGCGAATGGCAATATAAAAACAAAATACCCCGTCTCTAAAGACAGAACATTTAATCCATGGGTTTGCGATGAAGGTGATGTGGGTATAGTTGAAAGTTTTGATTTGCAAGTTGGCGGTCCATCTATTTGGGGCTCATCAGGACGCTATACATTAATCAATGGCCAAGCGCGGCCCGGTATTAATTTGCGCACCGGGCAAATTTATCGCTGGCGCTTAATCGATGCCGGATTTAATGAAACGGTTAACTTGCGCATTAAAAAAGTAACCAACGAAAAATATTTGCATAAAACGACATTGGGCGATGAGGAAGTGAAACGCGCCTGCAATGGTCTTGATGTAACCCAGTTTGAAATTGCCAGCGATGGTTTGACCCACAGTAAAATCATTGCCAAAATTACCAATACATTGCAACCCGGTTATCGCAGTGACATTCTGTTTTCACTGCCAGAAAAAGGGCTGTATTGTGTTTATGATGATTCATCAGATGCAGGCACATCGGTCAATGCCAACCACGAAAATGCCAAGGTACTCGCGATCATTATCGCCAAGGGCGATGACAGTGGACAGGATCAGCAAATCCTCTTGAGAAATCAATTAGTCGCTGCTGCCACTACACAATTTGAGGGCAGTGTACGTGAGCAAATTATTGGCGATTTAAAAAATGGTTTGCAGTTAAGAAAATTTGTACCCCATCAAACCATTACCCGCCAAGAGATAATCGACTCCAAACAAAACCCCGTATACATTGAATTCAATCTTGTAATACCGCCCAACAATAATCCGAACAAGATACCGGTGCAATTTCTCATTAATAACAGCGCTTACCAACCCGGCAGAATTGATCAAACGTTAATTTTGGGCACAGCACAAACCTGGTTCCTATCCTCAAAAAGTGTGAATCATCCGTTTCACATTCATGTGAATCCGTTTGAAATTATCAGCATCACCGACAAAGCAACCGGCAAGCCTTCTACCGATCCGCAGTATCAAAATCTGGTGGGTACCTGGAAAGACACCATCTTTGTAACCACTGATGTAACTATCGAAACGCGTACGCGCTATGAACGTTATATTGGTGAATACGTTTTACATTGCCATATTCTCGAACATGAAGATCAGGGCATGATGCAAAATGTACAAGTCGTACTGCCCAATGGTAATGGTGGCGGTATGAAGCCTGGTCATCACTAATAATATTCCGGCGGCAGTTTATTGCTGCCCGGAATCAATTGTGCTGAGCAAATTGCAGAAAAAAAAACGATGCCGATGCATCGTTTTTTTCATGGACTTTATTTATTTTCCGTTTAGCAATTCCTGAGCGGCATTCACCAGAAAAATATAACTCGCCGCTTCATCAACAACATATTCATTTTCGCCCCAAAAGAACGGCCAGTCTTCGTGATTTTCTGGATAATCCGGTTTCAGGATAAGTACGCCCGGTACTACGCCGCCAGAAATAAAAGAGAAGTCTGCGCGGTTCATACCGTAAGCAACTTCTTTTGTATGTGTGCCTACGTTTGAGACCAACGACAAATTGTGTGCCGGATGGGTTCCAAACATAAAATTGAGACCTTTAAAAACAGATTCGCGCGCAACCAAATCCGGGAAAGCTTTATGTAAATAATAGTGGTTAATGGCAATGCGAATGACTGAACCACTGCCCGCCCAACCGCCTTCGGTAATCAGCACACCAAAGGGATTTTTAGCTTCCATTTTAGCGAGATCTTGTTGATAGGCTTCGGTCAAGCTTCTTAAGTGTTTATTAAAATCTTCGGACATAAAGGGCATGACGCGAACCAGCCAGGATGCATGCCGCGCAAATTGTGCTCGCAATTCTGGCAAGAGTTTTTCAATCGCTTGTGCGTATTGTGGTTCACGGGTAGTAATCAGTAATTCAGTCGCTGCTTTTAATTTTTCATCTTCCAGTTTACCGCCGGTAGTGTTGCCATGATGGAATAAATCAGGTTTTGCTTTTGCTTGTTCTTCAGCCCAAGCCTTTTTTGCGGTAGCAATACATTCTTTCGCGAGTTCGTCGTTATAGCCTTTGAGCGCACGGCTTGCGGCGGTCAAGGCGGCAATGGAACCATAATTCAACGGCGTAGATTTGCTGGTAAAAGCCCAGCGATCATCGAAGTTGCCGCTTTTAAAACCGTCGCTTTCGCCTTCGCGTTTTTTGGGATCGTAAATTAAATTATCGGTTTTAGTAATAGCATCGCCCAAATGTGTGTATTGCTCTATGTGCGCTTCAACAATGCCAGGAATCGCGTGGCCTACAGCGCGGTATTGTGCAATCAGCGCTAGTGTTCCGTGTTCGATTTGTTGCAACAGATCGTTCTTGCCGTCAGCCACATGCAAATCGACAAAACGTTTTTTGTAATCAACACTGGTGACATCGCGTTTTAAACCAAACGCTTCCCAGGTATTGACCAAGGTATTCACCACATCATAATGTGTTTGCGTGCGAATATCATAATCGCCTGCATCAAACCATCCGCCGATATCTAAACCTGGAATATGTTCGCCGGGTTTATAGGGTGTATCAGTGGTAGGGCCTTGCGCGTACAAATCAAAATGCTCGCGATTAACCGGTGCTTGCAAAGCATCGTCAAGATGTGAGGCGCCGTGCCATATACGGTAGCCTTCGTTGATCAGCATATGGTCCATTTGAATGGGTAAATACATATCCAAACTGGGTTGCCACGCGTGTTGATAGGCATCTTTTGCAATGCGGAAAACACCGGTTTTTTGTTCGCCATATTCAATGCTATAAAGTCCCTCTTCTTGCACATTGCTAAAATCAAACTGACGATATTCGTAACGCAAATATTTTCCCCAGGATGATAATTTTTTGCTTGCTACTATTTTTTGCGTACCATCAGCGTCTATTTTAAATAATTTTGCCACTGGATTTTTTTTATCGTTTTGGTCCAGCTCAATCACGGCAATTTTTTGTTGGCTGGGGTGATAGCCAACCTGTGAATGAGCAATCATGGGTTTGCGCACCCAATTTTTTACTGTGTCCACATTTAATTGCCATTCAATAACAGTTCCACTTTTACCTGCAGGAATTTTACTGCGCACTACGAACCAACCATTTTGCGCTTTGGCACGACCATCGTAGAGTTCGAGTGGAGTATGTAGCGATTCAATACTGACTCTGCGCTCTTTATTATTAGGCGCTAATACCAAATGTTGGCCCGTAGCCATCAATTGTGGTTCAACTTTTTTGTTAATTTCTTTAAGGCCATTAGGGTAAATGGGGAAAACGCCGGTAGTGGTATCCATCATAAACGCCTGATGAAAATAAGCTGCAGGTAAAAATTCTATATTAAAACCGGCATGACCTTCGAGTGAGCCTGGCAGGGGCTTGGGTAAATTAACTGCGATGCGAACACCATTTGCGTTTTTAGTGACCTTGACGGAAAAATCAAAATCTTGTTCGGGATAGCGCAGAAAAGCTTCGATGGATTGTTCTTCGCGATTAATTTTTCGCTCTTTAAATTGCGGGGTCATATCCCACTGTTCAGGTGTTGCATTTAAACGGACATCGCCGTTAGTAGCTGTGCGTTCGCCGTGATGAATGATTTCCACACCGCTGGTTTTTGCATCGCTAAACAAACCGTCATACCAATTGCTAAACACTAAAATGTTTAGGCCTTGTTGTTCAAAATACTCTTTATCATTTAACACAAGTTTGGTATCGGCGTTGCACGTCTGCGATAGCATGAATGCCAATGCAAACATAAAATTACCCAGGCGCCCAGGGGCGAAATTGATAGGCATGGTGGATCTCCAGCTGCGATTAGAAATGTGTTATAGTCTATTTGATTATAAGGGACAATGAATACACTTTACAAAAAATAACTTCCTGGATACTAGCTGTTCTTTGCGAAGATGCACTGCGGCTGTGAATTTTTTTAAACAGAAATGAATTCACCGGTATTAACACTGCTTTATTTGATGGCTGACTATGACTTTTCCATGGTGCGCGCTAATGCCCATACCTGCACATCCTTTGCCCCCGCTGCGATTAACAATTTGCTTAACTCGCGCATTGTTGCTGTGGTTGTTACCACATCATCAATTAACGCAATGCGTTTTCCGATAATTTTTTGTTGTGCAGCTGGCGAGATAAAAAATGCTTTGCGCAGGTTTTTTTGCCGCGCTCTCCGCGTCAATTCTTTTTGTGCCGGGCTGCGGCGTCGGCATCGAATGATTCGCGTTACTAATTGCACACCGGTTACACGAGCAAGGTATTGTCCTAAAATTTCTGCCTGATTAAAGCCGCGCTGCCACCGCCGGGTCCAGTGCATGGGTACGGGAATCAGCAGGTCTGGTGCTTGCCAGTTAGTCTGAGCTGCGCAGTCGTGAATGTGCCGGGCAAGCAACTGCCCCAACAATTTCCCATGGGTTAATTTGCGGTGATATTTGAAACCATGGATAAGCGGTGTTAAGGGATATTGATAAGCAAAGGGAATAATACTTCGACTAAACGCGGGCGGCTGGTGTAAACAGTGGCCGCAAAAATCAGCTGCTGACGTTAATGCCAATGCACATTGCTGACAAGTATGTTGATAGCGCTGTGCCCAGGGTAAATCATAAAGACAGCCTTCACACAGCAATTCACTCTTTAAAGTAGCTGCGCAGAGTAGGCACTCGCTGGGAAGTAAACCCTGGGTAAGCCAACTTAGTTGTCGACTGATAAGCGGTAATATTCGCATTGTTAACCTAAATGTCCTTTTCAGGTTGACAGCCTTGTCGCTGCCGTTAAGAATATGCCAAACCTTTTATTGCGCCATGCTAATAAATTGGCACTAACCAATCAATGAAATCCTCGCTGAGCTAGCCTTATGAATGCATCCATAAATCTGTCATCAACATCGCCCTCCACATCGCAGACTGCTTTAGGCCAGATTCGCAATGATTGGAGCCGTGCGGAAATAACCGCTTTATTTGCCTTGCCATTTAGCGATTTGATGTTTCAGGCACAGACTACACACCGCGCTTTCTTTAGTCCCAATGAAGTTCAGGTCAGCACGCTTTGCTCGATTAAAACCGGCGCTTGCCCGGAAGATTGTGCCTATTGTCCCCAGTCTGCCCGTTACGATACCGGTCTTGAACGCGAAAAATTGATGGCGGTTGAAAAAGTCATTGAAGAAGCAAAAGCCGCAAAGGCCTCTGGTGCTACCCGTTTTTGCATGGGTGCGGCCTGGCGTTCACCCAAGGGCAAGGACATGCCTTACGTAACCAGCATGGTGGAGGGCGTAAAATCCCTCGGGCTGGAAACCTGTATGACCCTAGGTATGCTGGATCAGGAACAAGCGCAAACACTGGCCGCTGCGGGTCTGGATTATTACAACCACAATCTCGATACATCACCTGAATTTTATGGCGATATTATTACCACACGCACCTATCAAGATCGCTTGAACACACTTGAAAACGTTCGTGCCGCCGGTATGAAAGTCTGTTGTGGCGGTATTGTCGGTATGGGCGAAGCAGAGAGTGATCGCGCCGGTTTGTTGTTACAACTCGCTAACATGAGCGAGCATCCAGAATCTGTACCCATCAATATGTTAGTAAAAGTGGAAGGTACGCCTTTGGCAAATCAGGCTGATCTCGACCCTTTCGATTTTATTCGCACCGTTGCCGTGGCCCGCATTCTTATGCCGAAATCTCACGTACGCTTATCAGCGGGGCGCGAACAAATGAATGATCAAATGCAAGCACTGGCATTTTTGGCGGGCGCAAATTCGATTTTCTACGGCGAAAAATTATTAACCACTGCAAATCCCGAAACCAATAAAGATATGCAATTGTTCCAACGCCTGGGCATTAACGCAGAAGCCTATGAAGTGCATGAAGATGAAGCCGAGCAAGTAGCCGCAATAGCGACACAACTAAAAGTGCAGGCAGAAGCGGCGCAAATGGATTCGTTTTTTTACAACGCAGTTAAATAATTCCGGGAAACGACGGCCATGAGTGAAGTTCTCATAAGGTATATACATTTTTTAGGAATTATATCTTTCAGTGCTGCTCTTATGGTCGAATGTATTTTAGTGCAAATGAACGCGGATACCCAAAAACTCAAACGTTTAGCGGCTGTCGATGGATGGTTTGGCATTAGCGCAATGATAGTGTTAACAGCGGGCTTGTTGTTATGGTTTGCTGGCAGTAAACCCTCCCCGTTTTATTCCACCAATTGGGTATTTCATTTAAAGATCGCCACCTTTGGATTGATTGCATTGTTATCAATTTATCCCACCCTTTTTTTCATTCGCAATAGAAATAACAATGCACATATCGTCATCATCCCTTCTTCAATTGTTATGGCAATTCGCGCAGAGCTCATTCTGTTAATGACCATGCCGTTGCTCGCCGTACTTATGGCTCGCGGATATGGTCTTAGCCTATAAGTTATTTACAAAAATGACTACCTATTGAATCGTGGCTAACTATTAAACTTGTAACTAATTATTAAACTCATTACTAACTACTAAAATCGTGGCTACCTATTAAAATCGTGGATATCTCTTCTACCTTAGATCAAACGCTCACCCCGGCTCTCGCGCATCACCGAGCCGCAAATTTATATCGTACACGACGCTTGCTCAACTCCCCACAAACACCCGATGTAAATTTCGACGGGGAAAATTACACGGCTTTTTGCAGTAATGATTATCTCGGGTTGGCCAATCATCCCGATGTGATTGCTGCATTTAAAAGTGCCGCTAATAAATTTGGCGTGGGTAGCGGTGCATCGCATTTAGTTGCAGGGCATTCACACGAACATCACGCATTGGAAGAAGAGCTCGCCGCATTCACTGGACGCGAACGCGCATTATTATTTTCTACTGGTTACATGGCAAACCTGGGTGCGATCACTGCGTTAGTGGGGCAAGGTGATGCCATATTTGAAGACCGCTTAAATCACGCAAGTTTATTGGATGCGGGATTATTAAGTGGGGCACGTTTTCAACGCTTCTTACATAATGATATAAACAATTTGCAATCTCGCCTGGAAAAAACCACAGCCAACAGAAAATTAATTGTGGTCGACGGTGTATTCAGTATGGATGGCGATTGCGCACCCTTGCCAGAACTTGCCATGCTTGCGCAAAAAAATAATGCATGGCTGATGGTCGACGATGCTCACGGCTTTGGTTGCCTTGGCCAACACGGCGGCGGCAGCACTGAACACTTTGGCTTATCAACAAATGAATTACCTATTTTAATGGGGACACTCGGAAAATCTTTTGGAACCTTTGGAGCATTTATTACGGGTAGCGAAACATTGATCGAAACTTTAATTCAATTTTCCCGGCCTTATATCTACACCACCGCAATGCCGCCCGCCATTGCTGCCGCAACTCGCGTGAGCTTAAAATTATTGCAAACTGAAAGCTGGCGGCGCGAACATTTACAACATCTCATCGATTATTTTCGTAAAGGCGCAGAAAAATTAGGTTTGCAGCTAACTCATTCAACTACGCCCATTCAACCCATCATTATTGGCGATGAAGCAAAAACCCTGGCGATATCTGCTGCGCTAGCCAAGCGCGGCATTTTAATTATTGCCATTCGCCCGCCCACGGTTCCCGTCGGCAGTTCACGGTTACGCATCACGTTTAGTGCTGAGCACACGCTTGCGCAAGTCGATAATTTATTAAACGCGCTTGCTGATATCTACTCATCTGCACCTCCTTCAACGGAGTCGAACTCCATTGAATAAAATAATATTACTGCACGGTTGGGGTTGCGATTCCAGCAGCTGGGCTCCTATATTGCCGCAACTGGCAAACCTCGGAAAAGTTATCGCGATTGATTTGCCGGGCTTTGGCAAAAGCCCTGCCTTGGAAAACTATTCAATAGATGCAGTAGTGGATTTTATTGCGCAGCGAATATTTTCATCTGGAGAACTGTCAGAGCCTTGCGTGCTAATTGGTTGGTCGTTGGGCGGTATGTTGGCAGTGCAAATTGCAGCGCGCTATCCGCAGAGAGTGTCAGGTATTATTACGCTGGCTGCGAATATAAAATTTGTTGCCAGTCACGATTATCCCGAGGCTATGCCCCCATTAACCAATAGTAATTTCACTGAAAGTTTTGCAAATGATTCAGTGGCCGCACTGAAAATATTTAGCGGTTTATTGGCGCAACGCGATGCCAATGAACGTGCGCTGTTTAAAAAAATGCGCAACCTGATTTCTACCGAGGCAACTAGTGCCAACTGGTTGCAAGCACTGCAACTGCTTTCGCAACTGGATAATCGCAACGCCTTTACGGCATTAACTCAATCAGGCTTACATTTATTCGGTGCGGCCGATGTGTTGGTCCCCCAGAGCGCTGCTCCAGTTTTGTCCAGGTTAAATACTCGACAAAAAATAATGGTATTACCACACGCAGCGCATGCCTTGCATTGGAGCCAACCAGAAGCGGTCATGATGCTTATGCAAGATTTTTTTCAATCACTGGAACCTGAACATGTAAAAAAAATTCAGGTCGCTCAGTCTTTTAGTCGCGCAGCAAAAACCTACGATGCCGCAGCAAGCTTTCAGCGTGACGTTGGCAATGAGTTATTGCGCGGGATTGAAGCCAATAAAAAAGTAGATGTTGTACTTGATCTCGGCTGCGGCACCGGCCACTTCACTCAACATCTTAAAGAAGCATTTCCACAAGCACAGATTATTGGTATGGATCTCGCTGAAGGAATGCTACGCGTTGCGCAGGAAAAAAATCTACCAGTAACCACCTGGGTGTGCGGGGATGCAGAAAAGCTACCTTTGGTCGATGCCAGTGTGGATATTATTTTTTCCAGCCTCGCGTTACAGTGGTGCAATAATTTAGCTGGATTATTTTCTGAACTCTATCGCGTGATCAAGCCAGATGGAGCATTATTTTTTTCTACACTTGGTCCCAATACCTTGCACGAATTAAGAAGTGCATGGCAGCAGGTGGATAGTGATACTCATGTTAATCACTTTAAGCCCGCGGCAGAAATACAAAGACATTTACTGAAAAATAGTTTTTCGACAGACCATTTTTTCGAGCAATCAACCGTATTAGAGTTTCAAACGCTCACCGAGCTAACCCGCAACCTGAAGCAATTGGGCGCCCACAATATTAATCGCGGTCGGGCAACAGGTTTAACCGGGCGCAAAAAAATAGCTGCATTTAACACTGCCTACGAGCAGCTTAGGCGCAATACTTTATTGCCAGCAACCTATGAAGTGTTTTATATCTCCGCTAAAAAATTGAGTGTCACTAATGGCTAAAAAAGCGTTTTTCATTACAGGTACAGATACGAATGTTGGCAAAACATTGGTATCTGCAGGTTTACTAGTTACTGCAAAAAATAATGGCTTGACTACGGCGGCGTTAAAACCTGTCGCAGCTGGCTGTGAAAAGACCGTAGCAGGATTGCGAAATAGTGATGCACTTATGTTGCAATCCGTTATTACCCAAGCTTTGCCTTACGAGCAAATTAATCCGATTGCCCTTGAAGCTGCGATTGCACCCCATATTGCAGCGCAACAAGAAAAGCGTAGTGTGTCGGTTGATCGTTTAGCGGGGTTTTGTCGCGGTGTTTTATCTTCTGCCGACTTTACAATTGTTGAAGGGGCCGGTGGTTGGCGAGTGCCTATTAACCCACGCGAAACTATGGCGGATCTCGCCAAAAATTTGCAGCTCCCCGTGATTATGGTGGTGAGTATACGTTTAGGTTGTTTGAATCATGCATTTCTCACCTTTGAAGCAATTGTGCGCGATGGTTTACCCGTAGCCGGTTGGATCGCAAATTGTATGGACGCCGACATGCCCGCATTACACGAAAATATTGACAGCTTGCGTGCACGCCTTCCTATACCATGCCTGGCAACTGTTCCGTTTTTACTGGAGCCCTCACCAGCGACTATGGCAAGCTATTTTGATGCGGCTGAGCTGGAAAAAATCTTGCGATAAATCATGCTGAAAATTAAAACATTCCTGACAATTCTTTTTTCAATCTCGTTTATGGCTGGCTGTTCAAGTTTGCCGAAAGCGAGTGTCATACCCGTCGCCAACACTGAACACACCATTTATTTTGTGTATCGCAACTGGCACACGAGCATTATTGTCGACGCGAAACAACTTGCCATGCAAAGCCCGAAATTAGCTGCAGATATACGCGGTGAAAAGTTTGCACGTATTGGCTGGGGCGATGGCGATTACTTTACCGGCAAAAGTAAAACCTGGGGTACTGCTGCTACAGCCTTGGTTGCCTCGCAATATTCGGCTTTGCAGCTGTTAACTTACGATGAGCATTTTTTAAATGAAATTCCCCCCGAAACCCTTGTTCCTTTGGCTATTAGCGATGCCGGACTCAAGCAACTTATTCGGTATATTGATGCCTCCATCGCCGTGGATGAAAAAAATATTGCGCTGAAATTACAGACTTATATTGCCGATACAGGGGTATTTTTTAAGGCGACTGAGCAGTACAGCTTCTTTAGCAACTGCAATACCTGGAGCGGCCAGGCATTGCGATTAGCGGGGTTGCCGATTGCCAATCGTTTAACTGCAAAAGGTATTTTTGCCCAAGCGCAAGAAATTTCCCGAGTTCAGGTGCAGGCAGGCCTAATGAGCCGTCTGGTAAAGCGTTAATCCACTTCTGCACAACTCTGTTCTATAGATAAAATTCTTAAATCAAACTTGTCTTAGAAAGCGCGATAAAATCGACAACTGCGCCTGTTTTTTGCCCAGTTCCCGGCGTAAAATTCATTAACTGCTTATTAATTCTTGGCAGTTCCAATTTCCAACAATTCAGAGGATGCAGCAATGAACCTGGGCTCGGTCGTAAATCAGGGCTTAACCGGAATGCAACGCAGCCAAACTGAAATGCTGCGCTCAGCCCAGCAAATCGCCGAAGCTGGCACCACAGCGCGCGATAACCCTGAAAAAAATGATTTGGTTGGGCCACTGGTGAATCTCGAGGTGCAGTCCCATATTTTTGATGCTTCAGCAAAAGTCGTTAAAACGGCGAATGAAACTATTGGTACCCTATTAAATATCAAGGCATAAAAGTTTTTTTAGCCTTAAGGCAGCTTGTTATGATCGTTAATAGCTTTCCTCCCAGCAATGCTAATACCGTAACTCCTTACGTACCGCTTGGACGGCAACCGGTTGGACAGGAAAACAGCGATTTGAAAACCTCCAGCTTGAAAGCGCTGGAACAATCAGCTGCGGTGACCCGCAATGAAAACCGCCGCATACCAGACGATCAAATCGGTCGACAAGCCCAACAACAATCCTCTCAAACTGAGACTCAGGCGGCCCGCAAAGAACAACTAGCCAAAGACCAAATAACCATTAATGCACTTTCCGCTCGCGATCGCGAAGTTCGCGCCCATGAGCAAGCCCATGCTGCCGTAGGTGGACAATACGCCGGAGCACCCACCTACGAATTTGTAAGGGGACCTGATGGTGTTAGCTACGCTGTCGGAGGCGAAGTTTCAATTAACGCAGGCTCGGTACCCAATGATCCTGAGGAAACTATTAGAAAGGCACAGCAAATTCGTGCTGCCGCCAATGCTCCGGCAGATCCTTCCGGGCAAGATAGAAGCGTAGCGGCCGCAGCGACCCGCTTGGAAAGCGAAGCGCGCATCGAGCTTAGCAATCAGAAAAATGCTGAGCTTCAAGCAAAAGAAACATTAGCGGCAAAACAAATCAACGCGCAAAAAGCTGAAGAAGCAAAAAAAACCAGACAGGAACAATATTATAGTAACGAGCAAAAGCAGGCTTTGAGTCGTCAGCAAGAAAGCGCTGCTGACAAAGATGCCCAACGTCTCGATACCTTTGAAAAAGCCAATAACAAGACTATTAATCTCAATCGGCACCTGGTTGATATAGGTGTAGTTAATGGTTCATCTGCAATAGGTAATTTTTTAAATAATCGTGTTTAAAAAAATAATTTTAATAACTTTACAGAGTAATAGTGAACTACAGAATCCCTAACCGATACCTGAGTAGCACTAGCACTAAACCCAAGCGTAACAATAGCAAATTAAAAATCATTATTAACCCAACACGCCATTTACCGCGGCAGATGTAATCATTAGTAACTTTCACTTGACCTACATCATGTGCTTCCATATAATGCGCGACCTCACTAAGGCTAAGCCTACTGTGAGTTACGGACGCGGGGTGGAGCAGCTTGGTAGCTCGTCGGGCTCATAACCCGAAGGTCGTAGGTTCAAATCCTGCCCCCGCAACCAATTTTATTTGCAGATTTTTTCTGCAAAATAGCGAGAAATTAAAAATATTTGTTTTAATTTTCGCGACAAGTTTTACTGATGTGGCCAACGTAGTCGCTCAGTTACTTAAAAACCCCTTTATGGGGTTTTTTTATAGGCGTTATTTTTAGCGGGTCTCTCGGCAGGTTTTATTGCTGTGTGGTTTTGCAATCATCACTTGCAAAATGTTTGAATGGGCCTAGTGCCCATTTTTGATTTTTGGCTCAAAATTTATTGTTGTTTTATATTTAATTTTATTGTTTTTCATTCGCAGTCAGTAGGTTTTAACGCATGGCATCCAAACAAGAACTGTTGCAAGAAATGATTGCACCCATCATCACTTCTTTGGGTTGCGAGCTGTGGGGTTTGGAATATTTAACGCAAGGGCGCTACACAACCTTGCGAATTTTTATTGATGCACCTAATGGCGTATCTTTAGAAGACTGTGAAAAAGTAAGTCGGCAAATTAGCGCAGTAATGGATGTAGAAGATCCTATTCAAGGCGAATACACCCTTGAAGTTTCATCGCCCGGTATGGATCGCCCGCTTTACACATTTGCGCACTATGCTCGCTATGTCGGTGAGACTATAAATTTACGCTTAAGAATGGCGCGCGATGGCCGCCGTCGCTTTAAAGGTGAAATTCTTAAAGCTGAAAATAATGAAGTGTTAATTGCCGTTGAAGGCAAAGAATATTTATTCGCTGTGGACGCTATCGACAAGGCAAATATAGAGCCGCGTTTTGATAATTTTATGCCCCACGACGAGCCGAACGAAGAGTAATTGAAAAAGTTTGTGCAACCCGAACCAGCATTTTAAAATTTAAAAGTCGTTTAATAAAAATTTAAAAGTGTAATAAATGTTCGGCCACCCATTAGCTAATCGTAAAGATTAGTGTGAGGAGTTAACAGAGGTTAAGAAATGGCAAAAGAGATTTTATTAGTCGCTGATGCGGTGTCTAACGAAAAAGGCGTCGACAAAGATTTAATTTTTCAAGCGATTGAAAGTGCCTTGTCTATGGCAACTAAAAAACGTTTTGACGAAGACTCCAGTATTGAAGTGGTAATCAATCGTCAAACTGGCGATTATGAAACTTTCCGTATCTGGGAAGTTGTCGGCAATGATGTGATGGCCGAACTAGGCACACAACTTTATAGCGACGAAGCCTGCGAGAAAGATGCAGCGTTAAAAGCTGGCGATATTTATCGTGAAAAAATCGCCAATGCTGAGTTCGGTCGCATCGCGGCGCAAGCTGCCAAGCAAGTTATTGTACAAAAAGTTCGCGAAGCCGAACGCGCGCAAATGGTCGACGAATATCGCGATCGCATGGGCGAATTAATTAGCGGAACGGTAAAGAAAGTTACACGCGATAGTATTATTGTTGATCTCGGCAATAATGCTGAAGGCTTGTTGCCACGCGACCAATTAATTGGCCGTGAGATTTTCCGAATGGGCGATCGTATACGTACGCTGCTATTGGAAGTCCGCAACGAAAGCCGTGGACCACAATTATTTTTGAGCCGCTCCTGCCCGGAAATGCTGATTGAATTGTTCAAAATTGAAGTCCCGGAAATTGCCGAAGACATTATCGAAATTAAAGGCGCCGCACGCGATCCTGGTTTGCGCGCAAAAATTGCGGTGAAAACTAACGATGGTCGTATTGATCCTGTTGGTGCTTGTGTTGGTATGCGCGGTTCGCGCGTGCAAGCTGTGTCAAATGAGTTAGGCGGTGAGCGGGTAGATATAGTGTTGTGGGATGACAATCCGGCGCAATTCGTTATGAATGCCATGTCACCTGCTGAAATTGAATCCATCGTCGTGGATGAAGATGCGCGCTCAATGGATTTGGCAGTTAATGAAGATAACCTGGCCATGGCCATTGGTCGCGGCGGTCAAAACGTGCGCTTAGCCTGTGATTTGACCGGCTGGAACATTAATGTCATGAGCGTTGCCGACTGGAAAACCAAACAACAGGCTGAATCTGGCAGTTATATCCAAGTGTTTATGAGTGCCCTGGATGTGGATGAAGACGTAGCAGCTGTATTAGTTGAAGAAGGTTTTACCACACTTGAAGAAGTGGCTTATGTTCCGCTTGAAGAAATGTTGGCAATTGACGGTTTCGATGAAGATATCGCTGAAGAACTGCGCGCACGCGCTAAAGATGCACTCTTAACCCAGGCGCTGGCCTCGGAAGAACGCATTGAAGGTGTCGCTCCAGCAGAAGATTTACTGACGATGGAGGGCATGGATCAAGCCTTGGCAATTACGTTTGCCAGCCGTGGAATTATTACGATGGAAGATTTAGCTGAGCAATCAGTTGATGATTTATTAGGTATTGAAGGCATTGACGCTTCGCGCGCCGCTGCGCTGATTATGAAAGCTCGTGAGCCCTGGTTTGCCTAGTTTAAGAGCGCGTTATTTAAGAATGCAAGTGTGCTAAAACACGAGTTATTACAGATGTGAGCCAAGAACTATCCCTGAGGAAAAACAATGGCAGAAGTAACAGTTAGCGACCTCGCCAAATCGGTAGGTGCACCGGTCGAGCGATTGCTAAAACAAATGCAAGAAGCCGGCTTAAATCATAAGTCACAAGATGCACGCGTTTCTGATGAGGAAAAGCAGCGCTTATTGGCGTTTTTGAAAACCAGTCATGGTGAATCTAACGCTGAGCCGAAAAAAATCACTTTGCAGCGCAAAACCACCACCACCCTTAAAACCGGTACGGGCAGCGCACGCAAAACGGTAAATGTAGAAGTGCGTAAAACACGCACCTACGTTAAACGTGATGATGAAGTACCGGCTGATGTTGTAGACAATGAAGCTCAGGTTGCCCCAGTTGCACCTCCGATAGCTAAACCTGCTGCAATAACTCCTGTTAAAGAAACCACAGAAGCAGCACCGGCTACACCCGCTGAGCCAGCTCCTGTAGTCTCCCATCGTGTTTCATTTGCTGATGGTGTGGAAGAAAAACGCCGCGCCGCTATTGAACGTCGTCAGTCTGAAGAGACACAGCTTAAAGCTGATCAGCTAGCGCGTGAAGAAGCTAGACGTCAGCCTGTAGCTGCACCAGCGCACACGTTAAAAAGACCTGATGCCAACCGTCCTGATGCACCCCGTGCCGATGCTGGTCGCACCGATCAGAAACCGGCAGCCGCAAAAGAAGGTGGCAATGCTACGCGCCCGGCTAACCGGCCAAAACCGGCTGCAGCTCCTGCGCCAGCAGATCTTGACGCTAAGACCGGTCACGGTCACGGCCATAAGAAAAGCCATAAGCGTGACGACGATACTGAATCCAGTGATGACGCACGCGGTAAACGCGGCGCCGGAAAAGCCGCCAAAAAAGGCGCAGCTGGCTCCAAAAAAGCACCCAAAATTGATTTGTTGGATTTCGTTGCCGAAGACGGTGAAGACAATGATGTTTTAGCCCGTCGCAGTCATTTACGCGCGCATCACAAAAAGACCAACAAGCACGCCTTTAAGAAACCAACGACTAAAATCGTGCATCAGGTTGATGTACCGGAAATGATCGTAGTGTCTGATTTGGCCCAGCGCCTCACCGTTAAAGTGGGCGAGATTATCAAGCGCCTGATGAAAATGGGTGTGATGGCGTCAATGAACGAAGCTATTGATCAAGATACCGCAGCTTTGTTGGTTGAAGAAATGGGTCACGAAGCTAATTTGGTCCATGTGGATGCGATTGAACACGCACTTGAAAAAGCGCTCGAAACTGAAGGTGATTTGGTGCAACGCGCTCCAGTGGTAACCGTTATGGGTCACGTTGACCACGGTAAAACCTCGCTGCTCGATTATATTCGCGAAGCTAAAGTTGCCGCTGGCGAAGCTGGCGGTATTACCCAGCATATCGGCGCTTACCGCGTTAAAACCAGCCGTGGCGAAATTACCTTTTTGGATACCCCCGGTCACGCCGCGTTTACCGCCATGCGTGCTCGCGGCGCGCAATGTACCGACGTAGTTATTTTGGTGGTTGCGGCGGATGACGGTGTTATGCCGCAAACCGAAGAAGCTATTTTGCATGCCCGCGCTGCTGGTGTACCTATAGTGGTTGCTATCAACAAGTGCGACAAGCCAAGTGCTGACATTGATCGCGTTAAAAATGAGTTGGTAGTGAAGGGTGTTATCCCGGAAAACTACGGTGGCGATACTCAATTTATCGAAGTATCAGCCCATACCGGTCAAGGTATTGATCAGTTACTTGAAGCGATTTCTCTGCAAGCTGAAGTGCTCGAATTGCATGCTGTTACCAAGGCTGCTGCTAAGGGCGTGATCATTGAATCGCGTCTGGACAAAGGCCGCGGCGTAGTAGCTACGCTACTGGTACAGCAAGGTACTTTGCGTCAAGGTGATTTGATTCTGGCAGGCCAAAGCTATGGCCGTGTCCGTTCAATGAGCGATGAGCGTGGAATTCAAATTAAAGAAGCCGGCCCATCAACACCCGTAGAAATTCTTGGTTTAGATGCAGCACCGAGCGCTGGTGATGACTTCGTGGTCATGACTGATGAACGTAAAGCTCGTGAAGTTGCGCAATTCCGTGCTGAGAAAGAGCGTCAAGAGAAGCTATCCCGTCATACCGCTGCCAAACTGGAAAATATGTTTGCCGGTATGGATGCAGGCCAGAAGAAAATTCTGACCGTAGTGGTGAAAGCAGATGTGCGCGGCTCTCTGGAAGCTATTCAGTCATCCCTGGCTGAAATCGGCAACGAAGAAGTGCAAGTCAATGTCATTTCCTCCGGTGTCGGCGGCATTACCGAAAGCGATGTGAATCTCGCAATCACGACTGGCGCCATTGTAGTCGGCTTCAACGTCCGCGCCGATTCGACTACTCGCCGCATGGCGGAAGCCGAAGGTGTGGATATACGTTACTACAGCATCATTTATCAATTGCTGGATGAGATCAAAGCAGCACTTAGCGGCATGCTTGATCCAGAGCGTATTGAAACCATCGTCGGTATTGCCAACGTTCGCGAAGTATTTACCTCGCCGAAATTTGGTCAAGTTGCTGGTTGTATGGTTATCGAAGGCACTGTTTATCGCAGCAAACCTATCCGTGTATTGCGTGACAATGTGGTGATTTTCCAGGGTGAACTGGAATCTCTACGTCGCTTTAAAGACGACGTTAACGAAGTTCGTAACGGTGTGGAATGTGGTATAGGCGTGAAAAATTACGACGTGAAGGTCGGCGACCAGATCGAAGTGTATGAAGTTAAAGAGGTAGCGCGTAAGTTATAAGACTTGCGTAATGCCCTGTGCCCCGACACTTAACGGTGTTCGGGGTTTTGTTATTTTTAACCCCACCCCAACCCTCCCCTTGTCAGGGGAGGGGGCTGATTGCACTCCGATAGTATCAGGAGTCAATCTTACCCTTCTGATAAAACAGAAGAGGCTGAAAAAAATTCCTATTATGAATAGGGAGTCGGCCCCTCCCCCTGCCAAGGGGGAGGTTGGGAGGGGGTGCTCTTAAGAGGTTTACGGCTAATGCCAAGAGAATTTACAAGATCAGACCGCGTATCTGAAGCTATCCAAAGATTACTGGGACAAATCATCCCCCGCGAAATTCGCGATCCACGCATAGGGCTGGTCAACATCAACGCGGTAACCGTTACCCGCGACATGGCCTACGCCAAAGTTTACGTTACCTTTGTCGGCGCTGAGACCGAAGCCGAAAGCGTAGCCGCTGCATCCGTACTGAATAAAGCATCAGGTTTTTTACGCACATTTATTGCGAAAGAACTCATTATGCGATCAGTGCCCAAACTACAATTTATTTATGACAAAACGGCGATTCGCGGCCAGGAATTAACTTATTTAATTAACCGTGCTTTGGCTGAAGATAGTCAGCATGTTCATGACGATGAAGTTGGCGAAACGAATGTCGATGATCAATCCGATAATGACTCGAGCAGCGGTAAAGTTTAATGGCACGCAGAAAAGGCCGTCCGATAGACGGTGTGTTGTTACTCAATAAACCTGCTGGCATGACCTCTAACCATGCCTTGCAACGCGCCAAACGTTTATTTTTTGTTGAGAAGGCTGGCCATACCGGCGCCCTTGACCCACTGGCAACCGGCGTTTTGCCGCTTTGCTTTGGTGAAGCAACCAAGTTTTCACAGTTTTTGCTCGATGCCGATAAACGCTATCGTAGTACTTTTCGCCTGGGGCAAACGACCAATACCAGCGATGCCGATGGCGAAGTCACCAGTGAAGCATCGACAGAAAATATTACGCTTGCCCAAATAGAGAAAGCGTTTATTCCCTTGACCGGTGCTATTTTGCAGGTGCCTTCAATGTTTTCAGCGCTCAAGCATCAAGGTCAGCCGCTCTACAAGATGGCGCGTCAGGGCATTGAAATTGAACGTGCGCCACGTCCGGTCACGGTCTATGGCATTGACATTTTAGCGTTTCGGGCAGGTGCTGCTGCCGAAGTAGATGTGGATATTCGCTGTAGCAAAGGTACCTATATTCGCTCTATTGCAGAAGATTTAGGCTTTGCCTTGGGCTGTGGTGCGCATGTGAAAACCTTGCATCGCTCGGGTGCTGGCTTGTTTGATGAAACACAATGCGTAAGCTTTGAGCAACTCGAACTGGATCATCAACAAGCGGGCACTTCAGGTTTTGGCGGTTATTCCGCTCTTGATTCGCATTTATTAAGTGCTGACGCACCCGTGGCGACGCTACCCGCCATTCACTTGCCAGAATCAAGCGCACACTATTTTCGCCTGGGTAATCCAGTGATGGATGCACAGGCCTACCGTATTGCCGCACAAGGTGATATGGTGCGCGTCTTTTGTGCAGAATCCGATCAGATGCGGACACAGTTTTTAGGTTTAGGTGAAATTACTGACGATGGTCGAGTAGCACCCAAACGCATTATTGCTAATCGCTCGGCTAACGAGCAGTAGCCTCTTATCAGGCTTTAGCGCAGAATTTATCGATTACTTATGTATCGATAAAAAGTAGCGGTGACATCATTCAATTGATAATCATCGCAACAACCCGGCTGTCAATATGCGCGGCCGTGGCTGTAAATTTATTGCATATTAAACGAGGAAAATATCATGGCATTAAGTGCTGCTGAAAAAGCTGTCATCGTAAAAGAGTACCAACAAGCCGAAGGCGATACTGGTTCGCCCGAAGTTCAAGTAGCTTTGTTGACTATCAATATCAACAAACTGCAAGGACATTTTGCTGGCCATAAAGCCGACCACCACTCACGTCGTGGTTTGATTCGTATGGTTAACTCACGTCGTAAATTGCTGGATTATTTGAAGGGTAAAGACTCTTCACGTTACACAGCATTGATCCAAAAACTAGGTCTGCGCCGTTAAGTTTGTTTTGTGCCCGCTTCGGCGGGCACTCTACTTTTATTGTTCATTGTAAAAATTCCATAACAAACAGCTCAATAGAAAAATGAAAATGGATAATACGGTAGCTGAATTAATACTATCGTACAGGCAGGGTGCACAACCTTTCGTATGTACGTTCAAAAATGAATAACATTTATATCAACATATTCAATGAACGATATTTTTAAATGGCGCGTAAAATTAACGCAAAATAAAGGATAAAAGAGTGAATCCGATTATTAAGAAATTTCAATACGGCAACCAAACCGTAACCCTGGAAACTGGCCGCATAGCGCGTCAAGCTTCAGGTGCAGTCATGGTCACCATGGGCGAAGTCACTGTACTTTGTACTGTAGTCGGTGCCAAAACGGCCAAAGCGGGTCAAGATTTCTTCCCCTTGTCTGTCCATTATCAAGAGAAAGCTTATGCCGCTGGCCGTATTCCCGGTGGTTACTTCAAGCGTGAAGCGCGTCCGTCAGAAAAAGAAACCCTGACTTCACGTTTAATCGATCGTCCCATTCGTCCGTTATTCCCGGAAGGCTTCCTTAACGAAGTACAAGTTATTTGTACCGTTATGTCTACCGACAAAAAGAATGATCCGGATATAGCAGCATTAATCGGCACATCTGCTGCCCTGGCTATTTCTGGCATTCCCTTCAATGGTCCGGTAGGCGCAGCACGTGTTGCTTACACCCAACAAGAGGGCTACTTGCTTAACCCTAGCTTTGCTCAACTCGCCACTTCAGAGTTGGACATGGTAGTAGCAGGCACCAAAGACGCAGTGTTAATGGTTGAATCAGAAGCTAAAGAATTGCCTGAAGATATTATGCTCGGCGCGGTACTTTATGCTCACCAGGAAATGCAAGCCGTCGTTCAAGCTTGTGCTGAACTTGCCCGCGATGCCGGTAAAGCGCGTTGGGATTGGCAGCCAGAAGCCGTTAATGTTGAACTTAAAGAAGCCTTGAATAAAGGTTTTGGAGAGTCCATTGGTATGGCTTACCGCGTAACTGACAAAGCTAAGCGTTATGATCGTTTGGACCAATTAACCAAAGAAGCAATCGCTGAATTGGCAAAAGAAGGTTCAGGTATTTCCGCTGACGACGTAAAAGGTGCGTTTGGCAATCTGGAATCACACATAGTGCGGTCGCGCATTGTGAAAGGTGAACCACGCATTGATGGCCGCGACAACAAAACTGTTCGTCCAATTCAAGTTGAGGTTGGCGTACTCGGCAAAGCTCACGGTTCGGCGTTGTTTACCCGCGGTGAAACCCAGGCTTTGGTTGTAGCGACTTTGGGCAACGCTCGCGATGCGCAAATCATCGATTCACTGGAAGGCGAAAAGAAAGATTCGTTTATGCTGCACTATAACTTCCCTCCCTATTCTGTAGGTGAGTGCGGTCGTATGGGCTCAACAGGTCGTCGCGAAATTGGTCACGGACGTTTAGCGCGTCGCGGTGTAGCGGCAGTACTTCCTGCTGCCGACAGCTTCCCTTATACCTTGCGCGTTGTGAGCGAAATTACTGAATCTAACGGTTCAAGCTCAATGGCTTCGGTATGTGGTACTAGTTTGGCGTTGATGGATGCAGGTGTTCCACTTAAAGCACCGGTTGCCGGTATTGCCATGGGTCTGGTTAAAGAGGCTGACGGCTTTGCAGTGTTGACCGATATCCTCGGCGACGAAGATCACCTAGGCGATATGGATTTTAAAGTAGCAGGTACCAGCAGTGGTATTACCGCGCTACAAATGGATATCAAGATCGAAGGTATCACCGAAGAAATCATGGAGATGGCGCTGGAACAAGCATTAGCAGCGCGCTTACATATTCTGGGTGAGATGAACAAAATTATGTCCGTATCGCGCACAGTAGTGAGCGAAAACGCACCGCGTTTTGAAATCATCAAAATTCATCCTGATAAAATTCGCGACATTATTGGTAAAGGCGGCGCAACTATTCGCGCTATCACTGAAGAAACCAATTCATCCATTGATATTGACGATAACGGCGCGGTTAAAATTTACGCTGCCAACAATGAAGATTTACAAGCAGCTATTTTGCGGGTAATGGGCATTGTTGCTGAAGCCGAAATCGGGGCTATCTACGAAGGTACTGTGGTACGTATCGTAGATTTCGGTGCGTTTATCAACTTCCTACCCGGCAAAGATGGCTTGGTGCATATCTCTCAAATCGCCGACGAACGCGTCAACAGCGTCGCTGAATATTTGAAAGAAGGCCAAATCGTACGCGTTAAATGTCTGGACGTGGATCAACGTGGTCGCATTAAGCTTTCTATCAAGGAAGCAACAGCAGATGAGTCGGGCGTAGCATCTACACCAACGGCAGAAACTACTGAAGAATAAATCTGCAAAGATCTATTCGTAAATAAAAAAACCCGACTTGTTCGGGTTTTTTTATTTAACTTTTTGGTTTGGCTCTAACCTTTTGATGTTGCGCTTTGCTTTAGCGTTTTGGCTTAACTCTTAATTTAACTCTACACTAGGGAAAGGCAGGCCTACTCCTTTATAATCCGACACAAGTAATAGACATTCAATTATTGGTAGTGAAAGAGTATTAAATACGCACATTCATAAAAAGGAATAAAAAAATCTATGCGAATTTTATTCGTCTTAATACTAGGCCTGTGCATAGTTGCTTGCGCCGACCAAGACAAGTCAGCATCTGTAACAAGTCAAAAGATAAATATCTTAAAACGCTGCCCTGGCTTTGCTGAGACCGGTAAGCCCGCTTTAGTATACGGTGCCGAGTGCGGTGAACTACTGGTAAAAGAAAACCCGGCAGATAGTAATAGCCGCGAAATTTCGCTCAACATTTTACGCTTGCCCGCCATCAGTCCTGCGCCCAAAGAAGATCCGTTATTTTTGATTCAAGGTGGCCCCGGCGGCTCGTCGGTGGATATGGCCACTATAGTTCACTACGCATTTATGGACGTCCGGAAAAATCGCGATTTGATTTTCGTAGATCAGCGTGGTACTGGAAAATCCAGCCCCATGGCCTGCGAACGTTTATCGAAAACCGATGAACTATTACCTGAGGCCGAACAAACTGCAAAGTCCTTAACATTCATAAAAAATTGCGCTGACAAATATCGCACGCAAGTAGCTTTTTATACCACCCCTTATGCCGCACAAGATTTAGATATAGTCCGCCAAAAATTGGGTTATGAAAAAATTAATCTCTGGGGAGGCTCTTACGGAACGCGCGTTGCATTAGAATATTTGCGTGAATTTCCACAGCATACTCGCACACTTATATTGGATGGCGCTGCACCCGTACAAATTGCGTTACCAAAATATTTCCAAAAAGATGCACTTGCCGCCTTAGCGGCAATAAATTCAAATTGTCAGGCGCAAGAAAAATGTAAACATTTATACGGCGATATTATTACAAAAGCTGAAGAAGTTACGCGACGTTTTGCGCAAGCGCAAGCTGACAACACTCCCATTAGCATTGAATTTGAACACCCCCGGCACCAGCAAAAAACCAAACTGATATTAACGCCAAAAAGTTTTTCAGCGCTAATTTTTATGTCGCTTTATTCGCGCGACTTAACGGTACTGCTACCTCATGCCATAGCCAATGCTGAAAAAGGTGATTATCGACTTATTGCTTCTTTATCAGCGCTAGCATCAGAGCAGGAAAATTTTTCTAACCTTAGCGAAGGTATGCGATTCAGTATTATCTGCAATGAAGATGCACATTTTATTTCAGCCGAAGACATAGCCAATGCCAAACCTTTTTTTGGCCTGAATATGCTCAAAGATTTTGCCGATGCCTGCGCGCTCTGGCCAAAAGCCAACTTGCCACAAAATTACAACGAGCCTATTGCTAGCGATATGCCCGTGCTACTGTTATCCGGCAATCACGATCCGGTCACGCCCCCACGCTGGGCAGAGATGGTTGCTAAACATCTTACGCAGTCGTTACAAATAGTTGCTCCGGGTGGCAATCATTCTATTTCAATGGAGGGTTGTATACCGCAAATTATCGGGCAGTTTATTGAGTTAGGCACGGTCACCAGTATAAAAACAGATTGCACAAAAAATATTGTGCCCTTGCCTTTAGTGCTTGGTGCCAATGAGAAAAGAGCTAGTTCATCAGCACAATCATCTGCTATTCAATCAGCTTTGACCAACGCTTCGTTTTCATCTTCTAGCACACCCGATAATGCACGGAGTGCAGCCCAATGATTCGCATTGAAAAGCTTTCAAAATCATTTTGTGGTGCAAAAAAAGCGCCGCAAATCCATGCACTAAAAAATATTTCCCTGGAATTATACGATGGTGAAATAACGGGCATACTTGGCCTGAATGGCGCAGGGAAATCTACATTAATGCGGTTGATTTATGGATTATTGCAGCCAACTCATGGCGAAATATTTATCGATGGTATTAGCGTAACAAAAGCGGCAGATACCGCACGCAAGCAATTAGGCGTGTTGCCCGACGATACCGGCCTCTACAAACGCTTAACTGCACGCGAAAATATTCGCTACTACGGAGAGCTGCAAGGATTATCAGGCACAGTGTTAGAAAAAAATATAACCCAACTCATTACCTGGCTAGGCATGGAAACTATTGCTGAACGCAAGGCTGAAGGATTTTCATTGGGCGAGCGAATGAAAACTGCATTGGCTCGCTCAATTGTGCATAAACCGCAGCACATATTATTGGACGAACCTACCAACGGCCTGGATGTTATTACCACTCGCGCAGTGCGAAAATTATTGCATGAGTTAAAAGCAGAGGGTCGCTGCGTATTATTTTCCAGCCATTTAATGCACGAAGTCAGTGGCCTCTGTGATCGTGTTATTGTGATTGCAAATGGTGAAATTGTCGCTGATGGCTCAGTAGCAAATATTATTGCTGCTGGTAACACAGATAACCTGGAAGATGCTTTCGTCAACCTGGTGCAGTCGCCGCCTCTTGCGGCAGGGAATTAATACCATGGGAAACTTCTTCAGTATTTTAGCGGTAATATTCAAAAAAGAATTGCGTGATGCTTTGCGTGATAGGCGCAGCTTGCGCATGGCTTTTTTACCTCCCATCTATTTTGTGGGAGTTTTTGTTGGGACAGTATTCTTAATTTTGCATTTACAAAATGAAGCGAGCGGTAAAGGTAGCGAACCTATCCAACTATCGGTGTTGGGTGCAGAACACTTACCGCCATTAATCGATTGGCTACAAGAACAGGGCGTAAAAGTTAACAAAGTGGGCGACGATGCTTATGCTCAGGTCGAACAAAAAAAGTTGGATTATGTATTAATTATTCCAGCGGAAGCTGAGCAACAATTTGCCACCGGTGAACCCGTGGTAGCCTGGTTAGCCTACGATGCGACTAACAGCAAAAACCAAACCAGCATCAGCTTTATTAAACAAAAAATGTGGAGCTGGAATAGTCGCATGGGCAGCTTGCGGCTATTATCACGGGGAATTTCTCCCGCTATTGCCAACCCGCTTTATTTGCGCGAAATGAATATTGCCAGCGATCAAAAAATGGGATTTTTTGTTATGGCAAGCCTGCCCATGTTTCTTATTTTATCGGTGTTTATTGCCAGCGTCGGTTTTACTGCCGATATGACTGCCGGTGAACGCGAGCGGCGCTCATTAGAATCTTTACTAATAACCCCTGCATCCTCGATAGCAATCATAATTGGAAAATGGCTAACCTGTTTAACGCTGACCTTCGCCGTCTTGCTGGTAGAGCTAGCACTGCTTGCAGTTGCTTTTGCCTTTATTCCCTTTAATCAGCTTGGCCTGCGCGTAGATGTTTCAGTATTGGATTTATTCAGTATTTTTATTGCGCTTACATCGCTCGCTGTCATCGCAGTTTCTTTGCAACAAATGATCGCTATTTTTGCACGCTCTTTTAAAGATGCACAAACCTATATGGGTCTGATCGTATTTATTCCCATGCTGCCCCTTATGTATACGATGATTAACCCGGGCGCCCATGAATCCTGGTTTGTATGGGTACCCGTGTTAAGTCATCAAGCAGCCGTAAAAGATTTGTTGCTGGGTAGCGCTCTCGACCTTAACGCATTAATGAAGTTCTGGTTAGTCGCTATACCATCCGCATTTATGTTGCTATTGTTTACTGCACATCAATTGCGCAAACCAAAAATTGTTTATGGATAGCGAGCATTAGTGACAAAAAAGGAAATGTTGATACGGCTATCAGCGTTTTCTTCTGCTTGCCTCAATTGGGTGTGGTTAATCTAAAAATTTCATAATGGTTTGCGTTTGCGAAAAAAATTTCCAAATTAGAAAAAGGGGAAAAGTCGACACGTTTACGAAACTTAGCCCAGCCAATAAAGCACGCTAGCCGCAATTGCGCGTCGTCATAGGGAGAACTCATTGGCAATTCCATTGCATTCAACTCACCGAGTATTGATTCTATTCGCGCTGCCTGTCGTTGCAAATAGGGTATATCTGCAATCTGCACACCATCCCGCTCAATAAAAAATAAATTGGTAGTAGCATCAAGAGCCGTATTGGCCAGGCAAAAATTATCCAGCTCTTTTGCGCTGGCACAAAATTTTGTCCCCACTTTTTCACGCAAATATTTAATGATAGAACTTGAATCAGTAAAAGACTGATTGTCGTCCTCTAAAAAGGGAACGCGTTGTGTAGGCGATTTTTTTGCACTGCCGATAAAATCAGTTTCAATAAACTCAAAAGATAAACCAGCTTCCAATAATACGATTCGACAATGACGCACATAAGGCGATGTGTAACTTCCATAAAGTTTCATAAAATACCCTAAAATGAATATGGCCTTTAAAAAACATAAGCACTTTGTGCGTCAGCTTACAGATAACACTTTATATTTTTGTTATTTTAAACTCACTATACAATATGGATATGTCAATTTTTTTATATATTCCAACTCGGTTTTTGACAAAGCAAATAAATGGGTCAGACTGTAGCTTATACAATTTTTTAACATTGATTTTTGCATATCAATTCTTGCGGCGCCACAGTTAAATTCTGATTATGCCAGCGAGGAATGTAAGAGGATAGAAGTTTATGCGCAACACATTTAACAACTTTAATTCTGTTTTTGGTAATCATTTGTCCGCTAAAGAAGATGTGCGTGGTTCACGTTCCGCATTACCGATAGATGTCGCATATTATTTAAATGATGTTCAGCGTATTACCTTGCAAAGTTTGGAAAATTTGGGCTGGGAGTTAGCCTTCATTCGCCGTCCTTTGTTTGTACCGCCAATGATTGTGCTTAAAAATAGCGCCCAAACAAAATATGCGCGACTGGAGGAAGATGGGACTTTAAATTTATCAACACAACTTAAATGGCGCAATTAAACACCAGCGGCGATGTTTTATAAGATTAAACCCTTAGATATACTGAAGCCCTGCTTAAGATTACTAGCTCTGCTATAGATTGAGTGTTCTGCTATATGGAAGTACCAGGCTTTTTAGCTTGCCGCACCTATTCCCGTCTTCACTTAAACGTAAAACACATGTCGCGACAATTTGTGTGTTTCAACGTACTTATCTCCCTAACGATTTCCGTTAGAATCCTATTCAGTTTCAATTCAGTCGCCTAAAACTAGTATGATGCGAAAACTCTAAAGGAGAACAGCAGTGAAAAAAATTCTTGGTTTATTGATTGTCTTGATAAGTATTTCTTTTACCGCTTGCGGTGGTGGCAGTAGCAGGGAACCGAGGGTTGTTAATTACACCCCTGATCTCCATCGTTTTGATATGGTTGATAGCTACGGTATTGATACAGCGCAACCAGGCACCACACCGCTTGTCCTCAGCCCCTACCTCTATAACGGTTTATTTGATGTTTTTTGGGAGGTGAATAGCCTGGAAGATTATCGAATGAATATTCGTCTCAACGATAGTTCAGGAATTCATAATTCTTTGCTTATTTATTCAGAGATCTGCGGAGTAAACAGAGCCTGCGATCAAGATGGCAGTGTTATTTGTGAATACACTTCAGATTTCAGGCTGTCTTGTAATAACAGCAACCACCCCGAAGATATTAAGCCATTATTTCCTAATGGCGCTCCACAAAACCTGTATTTGATATTAGAAGTTTGCGACATGAATTCAAGTTATTGCGCCTACGATTATTATCCCGTGCGGATGGAGTAGCCGTTCTGGAATAGTAAGGGCATAATGTTGGCTTCGTTTACATTAATCGCTGCCGCATGACTGTTATGCCCTTACTTTTGTCCGCAACCTCACTAAAGTCTTCAACCATACTGCCCTTTGCCTATGCAATTGTGCGCTCTGCGCGACGGCGTAGTATTAGTATTGAAGTGGCTAAAGCGCAGGTTACGGTACGGGCACCATTTTTCGTTGCGGCTCTTGATTTAGAAAAATTTGTCCGTAAAAAATCAGTCTGGATACAACAAAAATTAGCGCAACAAGCACAACAAATCGACGTAATCCCACAGCGAACCTATACCACCGGCAGCGAGTTACCTTTTTTAGGTCAACCCTTAACCCTGATCATTAGTCGGCAGACGCAAGCAAATGTTGTACAGCTAGGCTCGCAACTTTTGGTAGCCCTTAAATCGCGAAGCAAGTTGACTGAAGAAGAGCAAGCGCGGCGCCTGGTTAGCCTTTGGTACCAACGCCAGGCGCTGTATTTTCTTACGCTGAAAACCGATGCTGCAGCACGTGCTTTAGGCTTAACCTATTCGGATCTGACAATAAAAGTAACGCGCTCAAAATGGGGCCATTGTACTGCCCGCGGCGCTATCCAATACAATTGGCATATTCTCCTAGCCCCGGAGCCCATAGTCGACTATCTTGTCGCTCATGAAGTAAGCCACCTGCGACAACATAATCATAGCCCTGCATTTTGGCAATTGGTTGCTAACCTATGTCCCGATTACAAAAAACATCGCGCCTGGCTAAAGACTAACGGGTTCCAGCTAACGCTTTGAAACGCTCAACCGGAGAAAATCACATCATGACCGAATCCCTAAGTGAAAATGATAGCGAAAATCTTGATCGCTTTATTGTCGAAGCCATTGAACACGGGTGTGTCTGGAGCTTGCAAGGTCCTGAAGGTTGGGCTTTATGTAGCTCGGAGAAATACGAAGGTACCGATGTAATGCCTTTTTGGTCGCAAGAAACGTTTGCGCAGATTCATTGTCAAGATGACTGGAAAGACTATGTACCCCAAGCAATTGAGCTTGGTGAGTTCCTGGAAGATTGGCTTACCGGCATGCATGAAGATGTGGCGCTGGTAGGCATTAATTGGAATGAAGAGCTGGAAGGTGTTGAAATAGAGCCGCTTGATTTATTAGAAGAGTTTGATGGCGAATTAGCGGAATAACGCAATGCTTGCATATATTTGATCGCTACTAACGAAATGCCATCTGATTATTTTCAGCTGTCGCCTTACCAAATAAATGTTCATGCAAAATATCCACATGATGAATACAGGCGTAAACCTCTAGCTCGCGCAACGAATTACACCGTGGCGAATAAGTTACGCAGTTAGTTTGATAATTACGGCTTGTTAATACAAATGCTGGGGTCGCCGGTGCAAGGCATTTAGTAATAAAGTGAAAAGCTTCGCCCTGTAACTGCAATACGCATATTTCAAAATCCATCGATAATCGCATCAACTGTGGATAATTAAATTCCTGGCGATCATTAAAAATAATTTCGTTGCTATTTAAAATTTCTTCTTTTTGTAAAGGTTTATTCAACATGAGCATGTCGCCTTAAAGCATCGATTGGACCAAAGGGATTTATCTCTTAATCCTTATTTCCTTACAATTATAGCTGGACCATCCCTAACCGATTGAGGGCGAATTACACCATAAACAAGTTCCCCTTACTTATGTACTTGTCACAATTTCAATTTTTATATCGGAGCAGATATGAGCCATTTTTTTACGCGTATATTCCTTAGCCTAACACTCACACTATTTGCTGGCTGCGCGGCACTAGGGCCAAAGTTGAATGACCCTGATGTCAAGTTGGTTGGTTTGCGCATGCTTCCCGCCCAAGGCTTGCAACAGCGTATTGCAGTGGATCTTGTTATTGCCAACCCTAACAAACAAGATTTGTCGATTAAGGGAATTTCTTATCATATTGGCATTGAAAACATTAGTGTGCTTTCTGGCTTAACCAATCAAATACCCCTATTAAAATCTTACGCAGAAACGCCGGTTACCTTGGAAGTTTCCGCAGATCTAATCCAGGTGCTACGTTTAATAGACCATTTTAGTCACAATGACATTGGCGAAAATGTCCATTATAATTTTTCGGCAGTAATTGATTTTAACGCCTGGCTACCTTCAATGCGCGTAGATAAAAAAGGCATGCTACCCTTAGGCGGCAAGCGCCCTTAACCAGGTGGCAAACGTTCATAGAAAGTAGCAAGCACCCATAAGAAAAACCATAACAAGACAATTCCAAAAAAAAATACCCATTATAAAAATCAATTTACTTTATGTTTTAGGATAGTTAATGAGCGAGCTAATAACCCTCCCTGATGCTGATGAACGCATCCCCTTAAAAGATTTTAGTGAAAAAGCCTACCTCGATTATTCCATGTATGTGATTCTCGATCGCGCACTGCCGCATATTGGCGACGGCCTCAAGCCGGTACAGCGCCGCATTGTCTATGCGATGAGCGAATTGGGCTTAAAATCCACGGCCAAATTTAAAAAATCCGCACGTACCGTGGGTGATGTCATTGGTAAGTTTCACCCTCATGGTGACTCGGCTTCCTACGAAGCCATGGTGCTAATGGCGCAGCCATTTTCGTACCGCTATACATTAGTTGATGGGCAAGGCAACTGGGGTTCACCGGACGATCCGAAATCATTTGCTGCTATGCGTTACACCGAGTCCCGGCTAACACGCTACAGCGAAGTCTTATTGGAAGAATTGGGTCAGGGCACCGTAGATTGGCAACCCAACTTCGACGGCACGTTAGATGAGCCAATGGTATTGCCTGCGCGCGTCCCCAATATATTATTGAATGGCACTACCGGAATTGCTGTAGGCATGGCGACGGATATTCCGCCGCATAATTTACGCGAGGTGGTAAATGCTTGCATACATTTACTCGATAATCCGCAAGCGACCATCGACGATTTATGCCAACACATTCTCGGCCCCGACATGCCTACCGACGCAGAAATTATTTCGTCGCGAGAAGATATTCTTAAAATGTATGAAACCGGGCGCGGCAGTATCCGCATGCGCGCCGTGTGGCAAAAAGATGAAGAGACGGGGGATATTATTATCACCGCCTTACCGCACCAAGTGAGCGGCGCAAAGATTCTTGAGCAAATTGCTGCGCAAATGCAAGCAAAAAAATTACCTATGGTAGCCGATTTACGCGATGAATCAGATCACGAAAACCCAACTCGTTTAGTTATCATTCCGCGTTCAAATCGCATTGACCTTGAACAGGTGATGCAGCACTTATTTGCTACCACAGAACTCGAACGTACCTATCGCGTTAACATGAATATGATCGGTGTTGACGGCCGCCCAGCAGTTAAGCCCCTGAATAAAATTCTTAGTGAATGGTTGAGTTTTAGAACAGTCACTACACGTCGCCGTTTGCAATATCGCTTAGAAAAAGTTGAAGAACGCTTACTGCGCTTAACCGCATTATTAATTGTATTTTTAAATGTGGATGAAGTGATTCGCATTATTCGTGAAGAAGATAATCCCAAGCCAGTATTAATGGCACGGTTTAATCTGATTGAAATGCAAGCGGAATATATTTTAGAAACCAAGCTGCGCCAATTGGCGCGTTTGGAAGAAATGAAAATTCGCGAAGAGCAAGCAAGTTTGGAAAAGGAACGCGATGGCTTACAAAAAATCCTTGAGTCAGCTGTGAAATTAAAAAATCTGGTGCGCAAAGAATTGATACAAGTTGCTGCAGAGTTTGGCGATGATCGCCGCTCGCCCATTATCGCACGCGTAGAAGCGCAAGCCTTTAGCGAAACCGAATTATTAAGCGTAGACCCAATCACCGTAGTTATTTCTGACAAAGGCTGGATTCGCGCTGCCAAAGGTCATGATATTGATCCCGCTGGCTTAAGTTACAAAGCCGGTGACAGCTTTAAATTTGCGCTGCACGGCAAAAGTAATCAAAGCGTGATGTTGCTCGACTCCACCGGTCGCAGCTATGCAATACCCGCTCACAACTTACCTTCTGCGCGCGGGCAGGGCGAACCTTTAAGTGGACGTATCAGCCCCCCCAGCGGCGCAACCTTTGAAGGTGCGTTAATGGGCCCGGATAATCAATGCGTGCTGTTAGCCTCAGATGCCGGTTATGGCTTTGTCGCTAAGCTGGAAGATTTAGCCAGTAAAAACAAAGCTGGCAAAACCCTGCTAACCTTACCTGCAGGCGCTTTGGTTTTACCACCGCAATTATTGACTAACCCAGCGCAGGCGTTATTAGCGGCAGTGAGTAACGATGGTCGCTTACTGGTATTTCCGGTAACCGAATTGCCAGAGCTGGCACGCGGCAAAGGCAACAAAATCATGAATATTCCTTCGGCACGAGTACAAACCCGCGAAGAATTTGTGGTAGCCATCTGCGTGTTAAACCCGAATCAATTACTAACACTCTATTCTGGCAAGCGTCATATCACTTTAAAAATGTCCGACCTGGAACATTACAAAGGCGAACGCGGCCGCAGGGGCAACAAGCTCCCGCGCGGCTTCCAGAAAGTAGATAAAGTTGAAGTGACTGAGAAATAATTTCAGGGGAAAAAGTTTTAGTGACAAGTAGTTTTAGTGGCAAGGAATTCTAAGTTAGCGTCGTTTTGCAGCTGTCATACTTGCGCGCTTCACACAGATGTGAAGGCGTAAAGCAATGCAGTCGCAATTGTCCAACAATGATCGAGCCGTAAAATAGTAAGTGCTGTTGCATTAATTATTTTTACAACAAAGAACTGGAGCCTCGCAAGCGGGGGCGCCTAGCTGAGGATGATGAGCCTCTGATAAATTGATTAAGGTGATTAGATGTCTCACGATAAACGTAAGCACATTCGCACATCATTACAATGCAAAATTAAAATAAGTCACGCTGATACAGGTGAAAGAATCGTAAAAACTCGCGATGTGTCTGATGGTGGCGTGTTCGTAGTGTTAGACCCCGACCAAATTCCACCTATTGGCACTATAGTGACCGGTCAGGTACAAGGCTTGATGGACGATGCGCCCATATTGGAAATGGAAGTGGTGCGCGTTGAACCTTCTGGTATTGGCTTGCGTTTTGTAAATCAGAAAAATGAAATTGATTAACGACAAATGAAATTGTGATAGAAAAAACAATATGGCCTACATTCCAATTCGCATTCAATAACAAAGCTCCGCATTATTAGCGAAATACCGAATGGCACAACAGGATAGTAAAGCAGGGATGTTGCAACCTAAGAACAATAAAAAGGCGACCATTAGGTTTCATCAGGTCGTTTTTTTATAAGATTTTGATTTTCCGCAAGATATAAAAAAGTCATCTATTTTTTCGAATACACACTAAAACAAGACTCGGCGCACTCTTACTGCAAACAAGATTAAGGACAGCTAGCGACGCCACAATAGTATCCACTCCACATTTTGCTGAATCTGCACCGCCGTTTAAGCTGACGCTTTGGGTATCGCGGCCATCCGGCTAATTTAACCGGAGAGAGTAGGTATAGATAACCGACGACGCGAAAAAAATAAGCAAAAATCTTCATAGTCGACTACCATAAAACCTCCACAAAAAATAATGAACCCCATCATGATCATTCAAGCAGGTTTATTTTTTATTATCCTACTAGCGGGATTGCCGGTACGGGCTGCCGTAGTACTTGAATATCATCACATCAGCGATAAAACACCTAATTCCACCAGCATTAGCCCAGCAAAATTTAATGCGCAAATGGACTATCTGGCAAATAATCATTTTAATATTGTTTCAGTAGTAACACTTGCGGAAAAATTGCGTAAAGGTGAAACCCTGCCAGATAAAACCATAGCAATTAGTTTTGACGATTCCTACGCAACCGTTTATCACGCCGCTTACCCATTGCTCAAAAAACGCGGTTGGCCATTTACCTTTTTTGTTAATACGGCTGCAGTAAGTACTTCAAGCTTATTCGTGACATGGGACCAGCTGCGTGAAATGTCTCGCAACGGCGCCACCATCGCCAATCACACTATGCATCACAATCATCTACCGCGCTTAAAAAGCAATGAAACACGCAGCCAATGGCGCGATCGTACTCAAGCAGAAATTGAACTAGCGCAAAAAACCATAGAAAAAGAAATTGGCAGCGCACTAACAATATTTGCTTATCCCTTTGGTGAATATGATATTGAAGTGCAAAAACTTTTAAAAGATTTGGACTTCGTTGCCTTTGGTCAGCAATCAGGTCCGCTAGTGTCAAAATCAGAAGTTCATGGAGATTTACAAGCAGTGCCACGCTTCGCATTTGGCGGCAGCTTTACCGAACTCGACGATTTTATAATGAAAGTCAATACGCTACCCATGGCGATAAATCGCATTCAATTTTTTGCCGACAAAAATCATGAAATAAATAATTTAATCGTAAAGCAAGGGGACAGACCTTACCTGGTATTGGACATTGCAGATAAAAGCCTGATAAATAAAATTCATTGTTTTGCAACCGGCCAGGGCGCAGCGAGCAGCGAAATTATTGACGGAAAATTATGGGTGCAAGCAAAACAACCCTTGCCTCAAGGTCGCACGCGTTACAACTGTACCGCCGCAAGTCCTGAAAAAGGTCGTTTCTATTGGTATACGCAACAATGGTTGGCGACGGATAAAAATGGCACCTGGATTTATCAAGATTAATCAATTTACATGCTAAGGAATTTAAAGTGAAAGCCATTAATATTTTTGCAGTCTGGAGCTTATTATTTACATTTTCGACAAGCGCGAAACCAACAATAGAAGACTTCTCGAAAGAACCGGACCTGAGAAGTGTAGTCATTTCTCCTAATGGACGATATTTAGCTAAGGTTTGGAATAGGGACAAGGAACGCATCGTCACTATTACTGATATTGAGGCGCCGGATAAGCCCGTCATCGGCCAGCTAACTGATAAAATTACGCGTGCGTCATCTGTAAGCTGGGCTAACAATGAAAGGCTCTTAGTCAATGCTCTTGTCCCTTATGATACCGACTCGGTCACACGAGATGCAGAAAAAAAGAAAGACTTTGATATTGATGACTACTTTATGTTTAGCAGAACATTTTCTATGGACATATATGCCAAAAATATTGTCATGCTCATGAACAATGACAAGCACGTAAAATGGAATACTAATTTATCGACCATTCATCATTATTTGCCTAAAGATTCCGAACATATTTTAATGAATATCGACAGGGATGACATTAATACGCTTTACAAGGTGAACGTTTACACAGGCGAAAGTAAAATAGTCACTAAAGGCTCTCGTTTTACCTATATGTTTATAAGCGATGATGACGGCAATACTAAGTACCGTTTTGACTACATGCGTATAGCAAAGGAAATTATTATTTATGAACTACAATCAGATGAAAAATGGAATTTAATTGACAAAATAAAAATAAATGAAAAGGAAAATGAAGATGGTTTTGATCCTGGAGATTTAATGGCGCTTTATGGTGATGATCTTATTTACCGCAAGAAAAATGAGCAAACAGGATTCCTGGAATTAATTAGCTACAAGAGCAAAGAAAAGAAATATGAACCCTTAGTCTCCTTGCCAGACAAGGACATTTTGTATCCTATTACTGACCTCCGTTCAAACAAAATAATAGGTTATGCAGTCGATGGGGACTATATTCGTTATAAATTCTTAGATACTGAAATGCAGAATTCCTATGACAAACTAGCAAAAAAAATTGGTGCCTACAATTTTTCCTTTGGTTCATACACTGAAAACGGCGAAAAATCGATAGTCTATATTCACGGCCCGGATAATCCCCTCTCATTTAATTTGTATGACTTTAAAAAAGATGAACTAACATTTATAAAAAATGCTTACTTTAATATAGCAACCAAAAATCTTTCTTATCCTGCAATGACTAATTACCTAACGAGAGACGGGAAAAAAATTCGCTCATATATTTTATTGCCTGCCAATTACGAAGCAGGGAAAACATACCCGCTTATTGTAATGCCCCATGGCGGGCCGCAAGCAAGGGATCGCGCGGCCTACGACGACTTTACGCAATTTTTATCAACCAGAGGATATATCGTTATCAAACCCAACTTCCGCGGCTCGACTGGTTCGGGAAAAGAGTTCGAAGAATCTGGCTACAAACAATGGGGCCAGTTAATGCAAGATGACCTAACCGACGCAGTAAATTTTATGGTTAAAAAAGGTTATGCTGACCCCACAAAAGTTTGTATTGTCGGGCTATCTTACGGCGGCTATGCCGCCCTAATGGGAGCAATTAGAACACCAGATCTATATCGCTGTAGTGTAAGTATTAATGGCGTTACGCAGTTGCGGGATATGATTGCTTATGATACTAAACAAGTGGCTGATGATAAACTAATAGAAAAATATTGGCATCGACGAATTGGCCATCCAGACACAGATCGGAAAATGTTAGATGAAAATTCTCCGGCATTGCACGCAGATAAAATTAACATACCTATACTTATTATCGCGAGTACAAAAGATAATGTTGTACCCTTCAGTCAAGCAAAAGCTATGGCAAGTGCACTCAGCAAAAACAAGAAAAATTACAATTTCATAAAAATAAAGGATGCCGGACATAATCCTTTTGTTTATAAAAAAGATTTGACCACCGTTTACACTGAAGTTGATAAATTTTTATCCCAACACTTACAATAGTAAAACATGGCCTGTAAATACTATATTAAAAATTTATGCACTGTATTTTAATAATTATGTTTTATTTTTATGGAAGATCCATACATTAACTCTCAAGATACATTGTTTTATGAAAAAACCGGAATGCCCAACTATTATTGATATCGAAGCATCTGGCTTCGGATCGACCAGCTACCCGATTGAAATTGGTGTTATAAAATTTAATGGTGAGCGTTACTGCGCATTGATCAAACCCGCTGCAGATTGGCAGCATTGGTGTAATGACGCGGAAAAAATTCACGGTATCCCGCGCGCACTTATTGAGAGTCGCGGGAAATGTCCAAAACAAGTCTGCGAAGAGTTGAATATTTTTTTACAGGATACAACAGCATATAGTGATGCATGGAGCCATGATAATCCTTGGCTTATAAACCTATTCTTTTCCGCAAGAATGAAACAGAGTTTTCGTTTAAGTGCTATTGAAAATATCGCTAGAGAAGAACAATTATTGCTATGGGACGCCACAAAAATTCAGTTGCGACATAGCCTCAATATCCAGCGTCATCGCGCCAGTGGCGATGCCTATTTAATCCAGCAAACCTATATTGAAACAAATCGTTTATTAACGCAGAAGTCCATCCATTAACATCAGCAATACAAAAGCCTTTTCTGGCAACCAATTATTCCAAATTATTCGCATTAATAATCGTACGCAATTCAGAAATATACACTGGACCGCGGCCGCAATATTTTCCTAAACCAGCAATCAATGCATTGCCAGTAAACGCATTTTCCTGATTGCGAATCTTAGCGCGCAAATCGCGCAAACTGCGGTAGGCATTGTGAGTATTAATATTGCGATAATAGGAATTAAGTGACTCTTCCACACTGTCAAATTTGCGCACTTCATGCTTGGCAGATGCCGCTCGACGCTCAGGTACAATGCCGCACCCCTGGGTGTAGCACCATTGACCAAAAAAATTATTGGCCTCTTGCGCAAAGCGGGATGTTCCCCAGCCAGACTCTACCGCTGCCTGGGCGAGTACCATTGCCGCAGGAATGACATCTACGCGCAACAATAAAATTTCAACAGCCTTGGCATCGTTCGGATGGTCTTCTTTGCTTACATTAAAGTCTTCGCGTAAAAGTGCTAATTGGTGAGTATTGCTATGACTTAATTCATGCCCTTGTGCGAGTTCATTTTTAATTTCAATGAGACGCTCACGAGTATTAAGCAACAGGCTATTTTTTTGCTCTACCAGCGGCTGCAAGGTTTCAATAAATAATTGTTTGCGTTCCGGTGCCTGGTTAATCGCGGAAAAATCCGGCAATAAAGTATTGCTGGTAAGTTCATCGCTATCAATCCCACCGCCGAGTGGATTAAGTGCCAACACAAAAACCAACACCAAACATAAAATCGGATAAATAACTAACGCTAGACCGAGTAACCATTGTGAAATATTTTTTGGCATAACCTACCCTAAGATTTTTATTTTTATGAATATTAAATTGTAAAAATTATACATCTAATTGTTTGCGCAAGGCTTCCATGCGCCGCTGATTTTCTTCTTTGCTAAGTGGGGTTTCAATAACTTCAGGCAATGCCAGGGTATTCGGCGCTGGCAATTTTTCACCGCTCATAACCCGCTCGCACAATTTCACATAGTGCCGCTCAAAAATAGGGAAGGCATTTTTTTCGCTATTGTTTGCCAAAAAAAACCAGTCACTGGCACAACCCGCGTGGTATACGGCGGCGTGACTCCAGGCGTAATTTGTTTTTGGGCTGGATGCGCGGCAGGCTTCTACGTATGCAGTGTGAGCATCCACTAATCCATATTTTTCGGGGTCGCCCTGACAGGCGCGAATCATGCGATGTAAGGTGGGTAAATATTCAGACTGCTCAATCACTTTACGCGCGCCTTGCAAAATAGCCTCGGCTGAAAATTGTCGCAGACTTTCCATCCACAATCTTTTAATTTGATTAAGCACCTGAGTATCGCCATAGGCCTTGTAATACTGATTGTGATAATTAATGCGGAACAGTGTAAAAACTTCATTCACAGTATCTATTTGGCTATCTGATATTTCAGGTCGCACAATTTTATCTTGCCCAGCTTCTATCGGTGAGGTCTTCGACGAGGCTTCGATCCCTTGTACTACGGACTGGATTAGGTTGTTGCTGTCCTGCATGGTGATTACCTTGCTGCGATGTTGATGTTAGCGATGTTGAAAGCGATAGCGAATGTTGTTTCGCCCAATGAAATTTCACATGCTGCAAAAATTTCGTATTCCAGGATGCGTACACCTGATTGCTATCGCGCCAAAATAATAGAAACTCAGCAACCTGACGCTTCGCAAATTCCATGTCGATATTAGCCAGCCGCAACACGTCGAACAAATCATTGCTGGGTTGCCAATTGTCGGGGATGCGACGTGGCTCAGTATCGTGCTCAAGCGCTGAACTGTAGCGTATCCACTGGCGTTTTACGTGTTGAATAAATTTGCTATTCCAGGTTCGTCCCACTTCGCCGCGCTCTTGCCAGTAAAGCATAAACTCGGGGATGGCATCCTCCACAAACGCGCAGCTGATATTGGCATGCTTCACCAATACTTCCATGGCGTCCTGGCTTGGCCGCCATTCACTGTGCATCGCAATTTCCTGATCGCGCTTGATAAAATCAGTTTCAATAGTGCGTTGCTGTTTTGCCGATTGGGTTTCGTGGTTACGCCACTTGTGAATCAAATCTTTTAAAAATTTAGCGCCCCAGGAATGACTAGTCTCACCGCGTTCCCGCCAATAGGTGACAAATTCAGGAATGGCGTTACGCATAAAATCAACGGGAATATTGTATTGGGCGATTTTTTTCAATAACTCGTTATCAGGCTGCCAGTTAGCCGCAATCAAATTCGCGCTGCCACCCATATTGACCACAGGCAAGGACTGGTTGTCCGCAACAGCGATGGGTTGAGCTTCATTAAAAGCCAAGGTTAACCGACGACTCTCAACATAAGGTGCCGAATCCAACAAAATAATGCCCTGGTCACACAAATTTTTGCAGATGCGCTGAATATCGTACTCAGTCCAAAATGGCATGGCGCGACTGATCAACTCTTCGTCCACATCCAGCCAATGCTGACCTTTCTGTATAAGCTTTGGACGATAGGCCGCAATATCGCTTAACAACGAGAGCATACAGGCCTCTTCGAGACCAATAGTCGCTGCCAGAGAGGGTGAAACTAATAGCGGCTTTTCGGGGATTAGGGATGAGCTCATGATTTACAAATTAATGAGGGGCGCAACTCGCCGATAACAACAAGGTGGAATTGTAGGGGGGATTGCGGTAGCGAGCTAGTAGATTGTTGTTAAACAGGTGCCATACGGCGTTTAAGCGCCTTACTCATATAAGCCCACCAAGACACAACAGAAAAAGTAAAAGATAAGTCAATAACTGCTTCTTAATATAGGGATTAATCGACATACAACCGCCTCACATGGGTTAAAGCAAGATGCCACATATAGTGTTACAACCTGATACAAATTTGCTGCTGATTGTTACAACCACGCATCACTCCTCAGCGTAAACTGCACCACTTAACCTATTGATCCATTTCATGTTAATTAATTAAGAGCTGCGCCAGCAGGCAACGCCAGGGAATTTGTTATGTATTGCCATAAATTATCATCCGTTAGCTTGCTTATGCTCCTCCTGTCTACACAAATAAATGCAGCTGAAGCGCCCGGGACTGGTGCTATTGCGGAGAAGGATATCGAAGAAGTGCTGGTGATCAGCCGCCGTGAAGGTGATTACTCAATGATCACGGAGCATGCCCAAAAAATTATCGACGTACCTGGCTCATTGGGCGACCCATTGATGGCGGTTTTTAGTTTACCGGGAGTATTAAGCCAGGGAGAAGCTGGCGCGCCTGCTGTGCGCGGCTCTTCCCCGAGCGACAATCGCTATATGGTAGATGGCGCCCCGGCCGGTTACGTGTTTCATTCATTTTCTACATCCATTTTTAATGAAAATATCCTCCAGGATTTTGAATTATATTCAGCGGGTTTCGGGCCCAAATATAGCAACGCCATCGGTGGTGTATTTGATATAAAACTGCGCGATCCAAAACATGAACCCCTATCGACTAAATTAGATATATCTATGTTGCGTGGCGGAATATTTTTAGAGAGTGAAATTAATGAAAGCTCGGCATTTTATCTGTCGGCACGCTCGAGCCTGATGCAATATTTCTTTAATGATCAATCTAAAAAAGCTCTGGAAGAAGAGGAAGGTATTCGTGTCGAGACCTTACCACAAGACACTGACTACCAATTTAAATATGTTTACGACATCAATGAAAATAACCAGTTGAAAATCAGCGCTAACGGTGCGACCGATTTAGCTGCAGCTAAATTTACCAATCTCTCAAAAGAAGTACTGGAAGATCCCGATTTTGCCGGTGACGCAAAAATTAAAACCAAATTTAACAACGCCGTTATTAACTGGCGCGCAACGGGTGATCATGGTGCGGTAATGAATATCCAGGCGGGGCAGTATGCCAATCATACGGATACGCATTGGGGTGATGGTAAATATTTATTTAATATCAAAAACTCTGACAGTTATTTAATTGCAAACTATGAAGTTATTGTTGCTAACAATCACAATGTTTCCGTTGGCACAGAAGTGCATCAATTAAAATATCGTTACAATGCACGCTTTATTAATTATGTCTGCACTGATACTGATCCCGATTGCGCCTTGCGCCGCGGAGAACTAGTGAACACCAACGACACCATTAACGTTAATGAAAATATGTTGTATGTGAATGATCATTGGGAGATGAACAGCAAGTTTGCGGTAGATGTGGGCGCGCAAGCTCACTATAACAATTTTACCAAAGAAACTTTTTTCAACCCGCGCTTTGCAACTACCTGGAATTTTATAGATGATTGGACACTAAGTTCATCGCTCGGTGCCTATAATCGCTTTCCAGAAATCGATAAATTGTTTCCCGAAATTGGCAATCCCGATTTGCAATCGCCGACCTCTAATCATTTTACGCTTGGCCTTAAACACAATATTGACAATGGCTGGAGCTGGTCGGTTACGGGTTATTATAAAACCATGGATGACCTGCCACTGGCGATGAAAGCCAATGAAACGCCCAATTATACAAATAATATTGAAGGCGAAGCCTATGGTGTTGATATTTTTATTAATAAAGAATTAACGGACAAATGGTATGGTTGGTTGGCGATTAGCGCATCCAAAAGTTTACGTACTGATAAGCTAACCAATATCGAAAGAAACTATTATTTAGATACGCCATTAGTGATGAATTGGGTAATGAATTATAAGTTAACAACGAAGTGGACACTGGGCACACGCTTGACGATACAAACCGGGCACGCTTATACACCCATTGTCGGTGTGCAAAAAAATCCCTATTTTGACAATAATATTTTACCGGTGTACGGCGAAGCCTTTTCCGAAAACTTACCGACTTATTCGCGAGTCGATCTACGTTTTAAATACGACACTACTTTTTGGGGCTATAAGGGCACCTACAATATTGACATCCTGAATGCACTCAATACAAAAAATGTGACAGACCGCAATCTGGATTACAAACGCACTACCTCTACGCAAGATTTCAAATTGGAAGATGAAGTGGGTTTAGGTATTATTCCTGCGGTAGGAATGTCGATTACATTTTAAGGATCGCGTAGAAAAATATTATTTTAGGTCTTAGGTTAAATTAAGCGCACCTGCTGTGAATGGAATATCATCAAGCCCAAGCAAACGACAACAATTAACAATTAATGGTTTACGAATGATTATTCAAAAAATTTCACACCTGCTTGGATATCTAATTATTATGGTGGCAATGCAATCTAGTGCGGGCGACCTATCTACTGACGTACGCAACGGAACTCACAGCCCTATCAGGACCGATGATAGCTATATTGAGCTGGGTATGGGCTTCAGTGTCGGAACCAATCCATTTTACGGACTCCCGGAAGGTAACGAGCCAGGTGAAATTTCTGCTGAGTTAGAGATGGGTGTCAATTTACATCTGCAATATCATGGCTGGTTTATGGAAGCCTTTTCCGAAAGCCTGGAAGTAGCTACCTTGGGATACAATTTCGCCGATAGCGATCACTGGTCATTTGATCTTGTCGGGCTTCCCCAACATCCAGAACTTAGCGGTCACGTCAGTAAGGATTTAGAGGGCATAAGATCCCGGCATATCGATTTTATGTCAGGCCCACGCGTAACCGGTTATCTGGGTAATTATATTGTGCAGTTCCACGCGCTGACCGACATCAGCAATACTCACAACGGACAAGTTTTATCTGCAAAAATTGCGCGACATTGGCAATACAAAAACTGGAACTTTCACGCTATTGGCGGTGTAAGCTATCGCTCCAATAAAGTGGCTGATTACTATATATCCGTAGAATCGGAAGATGCGACGGAAAAGTTTCCAGAATTCCATGCTCAAGCAGGCTTCGTCCAGGTTTATGAAATTGGCACAACTTATCCACTGAGTAAAAAATGGGTTTTTAGAACTTCCGTGCAACATTATGCATTGGATTCACAATGGTCCGGCAGCTCACTGCTGGTATCGACGAATGTGAGTGAGCTTTTAATGTCTATAAACTATGTATTTTAATTGTCTATGTTGATTAGCAAAAAAAACTATCTGCTCACTTGTAAGGATCGCAATAAATTTGCATTGCTGTTTTGTATGCTCATTTGTTTAATTTGCCATTCTGCAACTGTTTTCAGTGAAGAAACCTATTTGCAAATTAAACCTGCAAATTGTGTTGCCCTGCGCGAAGGACAAATTTGTTATCAAACACTCGCTGTCAGCTGGCAAGCGGCCAGTGTAGATAATTATTGCCTGCATCAGCGCGGAGATAACACCCCGTTAATTTGTTGGAACAATCTGACGCAGGGTACTAGCGTGTATGAATTTGCGGGTAATAGTTCCACCGATTTTATTTTGGTGCGGCAACGCGATAATCAAATCATAGCCAAGTTTACACTTGAGGTGGCATGGGTATACGATGCTAATTCGCACCGGGAAAGTCACTGGAGGATATTTTAATGCGCGACGGACAACAAGCTCATTTATTGTTAGTAGAGGATGATACTTCCCTGGCGGAGTGGATAGTCGATTATTTATCGTCCCATAATTATCGTGTTAGCCACATCAATCGCGGCGATATAGCGCTTGCAACGATTCAACAACTGCAACCGGATCTCATCATTTTGGATGTTATGTTGCCGCATAAAAATGGTTTTGATATTTGTCGCGAAGCGCGAAATTTTTATCATCATCCCATCCTTATGCTGACTGCCTGTGCGGAAGAAGTGGATGAAATATTGGGCCTGGAATTAGGCGCAAATGATTATCTCAGTAAGCCAGTAAAACCGCGGGTTTTACTGGCACGCATAAAAGCGCTCTTACGTAGCGAAGCCGGGCATAAAGAAGCTGTGGTGGCAGGACAACCAAATAGTTTGGTTTTTGGTGAGCTGAAAATTACTCAAGATACTAAAGCCGTGACCTTACACCAAAAAAATATTGCCATTACGTCTAATGAATTTGATGTGCTGTGGTTACTGGCATTGCAAGCAGGAAAAGTCATTAGCCGCGAGGAACTTGTCACACAATTAAGAGGAATTGAATATGATGGCCTGGATCGTTCCATTGATATTCGAATTTCCCGCTTGCGTAAAAAGTTGTACGACAATGTAGCCCAGCCCTATCGCATTAAAACAATATGGGCGAAAGGTTATTTATTTGCAGCAGACGCCTGGGATAGCACCAATATTTCGCACAGTACCGGTGCTGGCGAGTGAGAAGATTAACTTTTTCATTGCTTGCCGTGGTGATAACGGCGGTTATAGGTTTGGGTTGGGCGATCGATCAATGGTACAACTCTCGACATGCTCCGCAAGAAGACCAGACCATAAAACACTATCAGCAATTAGGTAAGCATTTAATTAGTTTCATTACTCTTAGCCAGGCCAATGAGAGCACACTTAACGCCTGGGCGGCACAATCATCAGAACAAATTAAAATAACGCCCTATGCCGAGTTTCCGGTTCCGCAATCATTAGTAAAATCTTTTGAAACAGGTGAACCGATTCCCTATGATTTTGGCTCAAAAATTTCGCTAAATTATTTTCTGCCACAGCAGAAAATTGTGGTATCGCTGAACTTTCCCAGTAATTCTCGCACAAGCGAACACTCCATCTTAAGCTGGATTCTTACGCTGTTATTTTATTCTGGCGTCATTTTATTATTACTACTCTGGCTGTACCCTTTGCTAAACCGTTTAAATTTATTGCGTCGTAGCGCACGAGAATTTGGCGCCGGGAATTTAAGTGTGCGTATTGCGCGCGGCAAGGTTTCCTATATTTCTGATATCGAAAAAGAATTTAATCGCATGGCGCAAAAAATCGAGAATCTCATTAGTGATAACAAATTATTATCGCGCGGCTTATCTCACGATTTACGCACGCCATTGGCGCGATTACGCTTCGGCTTAGATGTCTTGGAAGAAGAAGTACTAACAGACAAACAACAAAAAACTCTGGCACATTTGAACCAGGATTTAATAGCAATGGAATCGCTGGTAGAAACTTTATTAAAGTATGCGCGGTTAGAACAAGCCAATATCGCACTCAGCATCCAGCCTCTCAATATACAAACCTTGTTACAAGAGATTGTGCATCATTTTTATGATGGCAATATTGAGATACAACATCAGGATTTAACCATTGAACCTATCATTGCTGGTGATGCCGAATACCTGGCAATGTTGCTGCATAATTTATTGCAAAATGCCGAGCGCCATGGCAAGGGAAAAATACGAGTTAGCTTACTCAATGATGAGCACAGCATAAGCTTATCGGTAGAAGATAACGGCAGTGGCATTCCCGTTGCAGAGCGAAATAATGTGTTGAAACCCTTTTACCGCGCGAAAGCCGCGCAGAATACCCAAGGCCACGGTATGGGCTTGGCCATTGTGGATAGAATTTCACAATGGCACAAAGCGGAAGTTAAATTGGCAGAGTCTCAGCAACTAGGCGGCTTGAAAATCAGTATTATTTTTTTACGATAAATCCATTTTCTGGATTTTGAATTATTTCAGCATGTTGGTAGAGTTATCGTTAGAGCTATCTAGTCTTTTGGTTTTTTTTCACTCATCGTTTGATTGACTCTATCCATTATTTTTTCGGATTCAGATTTTTCAGGTTTTCCTTGAAGAGCCCGTAGCATTTTTTGCTCACACTCGTCGGCGGTCAATGGAAGAATGTGATCATGGGAACAGTAGCCCTCGTACGTAGCGTTTTCAATATTCTCTACGGTGGTATTGACGCAAGCGCTTAACAAGCCGAGCGCAAGAAATATTATCGTTTTTTTTGTGAGAAGGTTATTCATGCAGGGGCTCCTGATAGATAATCATATTTTTAAGGCGCTATCTATTTCCCTGCTGTTTTAAGACCTGTCCCTATCAAGGTTTTGAGCAGCACCTGAAATCATTTTAATTCATAGTAGCAATTTAATCTGTATCCAACATCGGCAATGTGTATCATTTTGTAACTCATTGGAGAGATACAGAAAAGTAGAGTAAAATTTCTGCCTTTGAAATTAATCTCTATTATTTTATTTGACATCTTTTAGGGAATAAACCCACCAGCTTTTCTTAATGACCATTTTGGAAATTTTTAATCTATGCGTTTGCTCACTATTAATTGTGTATTCATTTTCTCCATGAGCCTTGCCTTACAAACTCATGCTATCGATGGCGATGATCAAGCTGCTTCTCCGCCGCTACCTGATGCTGTTGAAGAAGTTTTAGTGATAGGAGAACAACCAGGGCCAGGGTTATGGAAAGTTTCTAAAGGTGATCACGTCCTCTGGATTATGGGAACTCTTAAGCCGCTACCAAAAAAAATGACATGGCGTTCAAAACAGGTGGAAGCCGTATTGGCGGCGTCCCAGGAATATATAACTCCACCCAGCGTAGGTGTGCGGATTAGTGCCGCAAATAAATTTATGTTGCTACCCTCACTCATTGGTATACGCAACAACCCCGATGGGAAAAAATTACAAGAAGTCGTTCCACCAGAGTTATATTCACGCTGGCTAGTATTAAAAAAGAAATACATTGGACGTAATAACAGCATTGAAAATTGGCGCCCTATTTTTGCTGCACACAAACTCTATGAGCAAGCAGTAGACAAAAGTGGCCTCACCGAAAGCACCAATATCATGGATGTTTTACGTGAGATTGCGAAAGAAAATAAAGTAATGAAAGCAGGACCTGGTACAACCACCGAAATTGCCAAGCCTAGAGAAGTTGTGAAAAAGTTTAAGAAAATGCCTATCGATGATGTCGCTTGCTTTGCCAAAATTATTGAACGCCTTGAAACCGATCTCGACGAAATGCGTGCACGCGCCAACGCCTGGGCAATGGGTGATGTGGATGCACTACGCAAACTTCCTGAAGCAGATCACGACGAAATTTGTAAGTCGGCGGTGTTTAATGCGGCACTGGCAGAAGAGCATGGGCTACAAGATATTCCGCAACAAAAGCAAAAATATTGGCTTGCAGAAGCAGAAAGTTCGCTGGCAAAACATGCCTCTACGTTTTCTATTTTACCCATTATCGAATTGTTAAAACCTAATGGATATTTAGCAGCGCTGCGTGAAAAAGGTTATGTGGTTGAAGAACCCTGATAGCGAAAATATTAATTCCATTTAGATTTTTAACTACTCTAATCGATAAAATCGGCATCATTAATGCGCAGCGTGAAAATTCATTGTAATTTCAAAACCACAGGCATGCGCATATTTTTTTAATGTTGCCCAACTTGGGTTAGCACCGCCTTTTTCCAAACGGCAAATATTGCTTTTTTTTGTGCCCATACGTAGCGCCAACTCTTCCTGTGTTAAATGAGCAGATGCACGCATTTTTAAAAGGCTATCGATTAGCTCAAATTCCGGAGTTAATGCTTCATATTCATCGAGCACTTCAGGGTTTTGAAGCGCACGTTGTTTTAGTTGGGATAACTTATTCATAATTGACTCACCTCTTTCAATCGTGCTTTTGCTAAATTCAGATCCTTCATTGGAGTCTTTTGAGATTTTTTTACGAATGCATGCAATATGTAAATGTGGTCGTTTTTCATATAACAGAACAACGCTCTACCAATTCCCTCTTGTGCCTTAGCTCTAACTTCAAATAAACCATTTGCCAAGGGTGCCGTATGCGGAGCACCCAAGTTTGCACCGTGAGACTCCATTAATTCCAGCAACTTCAACATTCGCGCCTGAATTTTTGGCGGCATATCTACAATTGCATCCTCAACCCCGGTATAAAAATCAATAGTAAACTTCATCCATTCGCTCCTTGCCGGTTATCATATATGATAACTAAATTACATTCAATTATATTTCCACTGGCGTAGTCGGATGATTTCCCCACTCTGCCCATGAGCCATCATAAGCGCGAATATTGAATCCAAGGGCTTTACCGACTAAATAAGTAAAGCCGGAACGGTGGTGACTTTGGCAATGGGTGATCATGCGTTTGTCGGCGGTTAAACCGAGGGATGCTAAATATTCCTTGGCATCTTTACGAATTCGCAATGCATTGCTGCGATCCATTAAATTGGTCCAATCGCAATTGATTGCACCCGGAATATGCCCAGCCTTCATTCCCATTATGCGTTCGCCACGATATTCACCCAGGCTGCGCGCATCCCAAATGACGAAATCGCCTTTATCCAATTCGCCGATAATATCGGGAATTTCGATAACCACATTGGGATCAATTTTAAGGTTCGTTTTACTGGGAGTTACTGTCGGAATTTCCTGCGTAACCGGTTGGCCAGAAGCGAGCCATGCGTGAAGGCCACCGTTTAAATAAGAATAATTTTTGTGGCCAATCGCATCCAGTGTCCAAATCATTCGCCCGGCCCAACCACCACCTTCATCATCGTAAACAACGACATGAGTGTCTGGCGTTAAGCCGAGAAAAGAAAATACGCGATTGAGTTGTTCAACGGATGCGATTTTATTTGGCACAGGTGCTTGACCCAACATAATTTTTTGCGGCGGCACATGAATCGCGCCGTCGATATGGCCTTGCAGATAAGTTTGCTCAGCACACATATCAATGACTAAAATTTTGCTGGTAGGTTGCGCTAAAAGTGCTGCCAGCTGAGTAGGTTCAATAACAAAAGGTAAACTCATTTTTTTAATCCTCTATAGCAAAAGCTAATTACATTTAATGTTTACCACTGTGTTATTTGCTCAAATGATAAATCGCCGTTTCGCCAAATAGATTTGGCATTGCATCCTTCAAAAATTGTCCTGAAACTTCATTTACGACTTCGCGATGAATGACTTTAATTTTCATCTCCCGGCATAGCACTTCAAAATCATTGAAGGTACAAAAGTGAATATTGGGTGTGTTATACCATTCATAGGGTAAAAGATCTGACACCGGCATACGGCCACGGGTTGCTAAATAATAACGCGCTTTCCAATGACCAAAATTAGGAAAGGTGACTATACATTCCTTGCCCACACGCAACATTTCTTCCAATACTTTATGCGGAAAATGCAAGGTTTGTAGCGCTTGCGTCATTAGCACTGTATCAAAACTATTATCGGCAAAATTCCCCAGGCCGCGGTCAAGATTTTGTTCGATAACATTTAAGCCTTTATCAATGCAAAGATTAATTTGTTCAGCATCAATTTCTAAACCATAACCTTTAACCTGCTTGGTATCGATTAAAAATTTTAGCAAGGTGCCATCACCACAACCTAAATCGAGAATGCAGCTGTCTTGTTTAATCCAATGCTGGATTTCGTTGAGATCTATACGCATGATTCGCTCACTCCGTTGAGATAACGCGCAAATACTTGCTGATAGCGTTGATCTGGCAAAAGAAATGCATCGTGACCAAATTGTGATTCTATTTCAGCGTAAGTAACCGCTTTGTTTGCACCTACCAGCGCATTAACGATTTCGTGCGAACGTTCTGGCGCAAAACGCCAATCCGTTGTAAATGAAATCACCAGAAATTTTGCTTGCGCTAATTTGAACGCGGCAACTGCATCGTCACCGTACTCCCGCGCCAAGTCAAAATAATCTAGCGCTTTGGTAATTAATAAATAACTGTTGGCATCGAAGCTGTTGGCAAAACTATCGCCCTGATGGCGCAAATAACTTTCAATTTGAAATTCCACCGGCGCATCGCTGCCGAGGTCAAAACTGCCCTTGCGTAAATCGCGGCCAAATTTTTCGCCCATGGCAAAATCAGAAAGATAGGTAATGTGGCCAATCATTCGCGCTACCGCTAAACCATCGCGTGGCAAAGTATTTAGCTCAAGATAACGACCCTCTTTAAAATTGGGATCGCTCATAATGGCCTGACGCGCCGTTTCATTGAACGCAATATTTTGTGCACTGAGTTTGAGTGCTGAAGCAATGACTACGCAATGACGCACCCGTGTGGGATATTCCAACGCCCAACGCATAGCTTGCATACCGCCCAAACTGCCGCCAATCACTGCCGCCCAGGTATTTATGCCGAGCGCATCAGCTAGACGTGCCTGGGTTGCAACCCAATCGCGCACCCGCAACTTGGGAAAGTCTGGCCCCCAAGCCTTGCCCGTTTCAGGATTGATGCTGGCAGGTCCCGTTGAACCATGACAGCCACCAATGTTATTCAGTGCAACGACAAAAAATTTATTGGTATCTATGGGCTTTCCGGGGCCGATATAGGCGTCCCACCAACCCGGGCGTTTATCGTTCGCACTATGAAAACCCGCAGCATGATGGTGGCCTGACAGCGCATGGCAAATCAGCACGGCATTGCTGTGATTCGCATTGAGTGCGCCATAGGTTTCATAGACGAGTTGATAGTTGTGTAACGTCCTGCCACAGGCTAACAACAGCGGCTCGCTAAAATGGATAATTTGCGGGGTAACTATTCCAACGGAATGTAAAAAGCCTACGGAAGAGGTAGGTAAAGAATTTGGCATGAAGCTCTCTTTTTAGGACGCATTATTGGAGCAAGCTTCGCTTGCGAATGTGCGTCAGTCTAAAGAGGCGAAAGACAGCGTGCAAGCTGTGAAAAAACCAAATTCAACACTTAATTAATCCACTTATACCAAGGTTTAAAAATTGACGAAATAATAATGCCGTCAAAATGCCTATAAAAAAGCCAGCGGCAACTGCGGCTGGCTTTTTTATAGGCTAATCCATCAACCTCCCTTTAGATTATTTTATTTCTATCTTCGCGATCTACCACCACCTAAGATCGACCCTAAAACTCCACGAATAATTTGCCGGCCCACTTCGCTGCCAATAGTCCGCGCTACCGTTTTAGCAGCAATTTGCATTACGCCATCGCGCTGACCACCGCGCGGTCCGGTTGAGCCAAATAAAATATCGTTGAGCCCTCCAAATGCCGGTTTACCAGGCTCAGCTTCCGGTTGAACATTTTGGTTTGCCGCAGGCGCAGTGGCAGCTGATTGCGCAGTTTTAGCTTGTATATGCTCAAACGCCGATTGGCGATCCTCCACAGCTTCATACACACCGGCAACTAAAGAGCTGGCGATATGCGCGCTGCGCTCTTGAGCGGTTAGAGGGCCAATGCGAGAGCCGGGAACATTTACAAAGGCGCGCTCTACAATAGTGGGGCGTCCTTTTTCGTCCAATAGCGAGATAAGTGCCTCGCCGACACCCAATTGGGTAATAGCGGTTTCAACATCAAAGGCGGGATTAGCACGCAGTGTTTGCGCAGCGGTTTTTACTGCTTTTTGATCGCGCGGAGTGAAAGCACGCAAAGCATGCTGCACACGGTTGCCTAACTGACCCAGAATGGAATCAGGAATATCCAATGGATTTTGGGTAACAAAATAAATCCCTACACCTTTGGAACGAATCAGCCTGACAACCTGCTCGACTTTTTCTACCAGTGCGGGTGGGGCATCGGTAAATAGCAGATGCGCTTCATCAAAAAAGAACACTAATTTAGGTTTGGGTAAATCGCCCACTTCTGGCAATTGCTCAAATAATTCCGACAGTAACCATAATAAAAAAGTCGCGTAGACCTTGGGTGAAAGCATTAACTTGTCCGCCGCCAAAACATTCACCACGCCTCTGCCTTGCGCGTCGGTTTGGATTAAATCCTGAATATTAAGCATGGGCTCGCCAAAAAAACCACCGCCGCCTTCTTGCTCCAACGCCATGAGTGAACGCTGTATTGCACCAATGGATGCTGCCGAAATATTGCCGTATGAGGTTGTATATTGCTTGGCATTTTCGCCTACAAAATTGAGCATTGCGCGCAGATCTTTGAGATCCAATAGCAGCAGACCATTATCATCGGCAATTTTGAACACCAACTGCAAGACGCCTCCCTGGGTCTCATTTAAATTAAAGAGACGTGCTAATAACACCGGCCCCATATCGGAAACGGTAGCGCGAATAGGGTGGCCAGATTTGCCCCAAAGATCCCAAAAAACTGGCGTATTGGCTGCAAGTACAGGCTCCAGCGTGCCGCGCTCTGCTATGGCAGATTTAAGTTTCTCTGACAAAACTCCCACCGCACCTATGCCAGACAAGTCACCTTTCACGTCGGCCATAAATACCGGCACACCCAAAGCAGCAAAAGATTCGGCAAGTTTTTGCAAGGTGACGGTTTTACCTGTGCCGGTCGCGCCGGTGATCAATCCGTGGCGATTTGCCAGGGCGGGTAGCAACACGAGATCTTGGGTACCGCTTCGTGCCAAACATATTGGGTGAGTCATAGTCGTGTCTCCAGAAAGTTCAAAGAATCATAGCAGGCGAATTTGCATTGGGGCATGCTATTTCCAGCGAGTAGAAGCCCATCGACCATTCGGCGCAGGATTTTAACAAATGACTTGGCAGCGATTAAGCGCTGGGATAATTAATTCCAACGCTTAAAAATCAACGAAGTATTGATGCCGCCAAAAGCAAAATTGTTGCTCATGACATAGTTGCATTGAAGCGCGCGGGGCACTTCCATGATGTAATCCAGCTCGCCACATTTAGGGTCGGGCATGTGCAAATTTAGCGTGGGTGCAAACCAGCCTTCGTTCATCATGTGAATACTCGCCCAGGATTCGATCGCACCACAAGCGCCTAAGGTGTGGCCGATATTGCCTTTCAGAGTACTAATGGGCACAGATTTTTTGCCAAATACATTTTCAGTAGCGATAGATTCTGCGATATCGCCACGCTCGGTTGCAGTGCCGTGGGCATTGATGTAACCAATATCGCTGGGCTGCAAAGCAGCGTCTTCCAGCGCTAACTCCATGGCAATTTTCATAGTGACCGGATCGGGCTGAGTGACATGGCCACCATCAGAATTAGTACCAAAACCAACTAATTCTGCATAAATTTTTGCACCGCGAGCCAAAGCGTGTTCAAGCTCTTCCAATATCAAAGTACCTGCACCTTCGCCAATCACTAACCCATCGCGCCCGCTATCAAACGGACTGGGAGTCATACTGGGTGTAGAATTTTTAGTGCTAGTCGCATAAAGCGTATCGAATACCGCAGCTTCTGATGGGCAAAGTTCTTCACCGCCGCCCGCGACCATCAGTAATTGTTTGCCATTTTTAATCGCTTCATAAGCATAACCAATGCCCTGGCTGCCGGAAGTGCAGGCCGAGGAGGTAGTAATAATGCGCCCTTTAAGACCAAAAAATACGCCGACATTGACCGGTGCGGTATGCCCCATCATGCGGATGTAAGTAGTGGCAGTAGCGCCGCCAATATCGCGGTTGTGTAGCATTACCGCAAAGTCGCGCGTGGCGTCAGTACTGCCAGTGCAAGATCCGTAGGAAACACCCATAACACCGCTTTGGATAAGTGGATCATCAAGCAGCCCGGCATCCGCTAAGGCCAACTCGGTTGCGCGTGTGGACAAAAGCGCAACCCGGCCCATAGAGCGAATTTTTTTGCGTGAATAGTGCGCAGGCACTTCAAAGTCTTCAACGGGCCCAGCCAGATTCGTATTCAAATGTTTGTAAGTCGCCCAATCCGCCAAACAGCGAATCGCACTGGTACCCGACTTTAATGCCTGGGCAAACGTCGGCCAGTTATCACCCAAAGCGGTCACTACGCCCATTCCCGTAACTACGACACGTTTCATTAAAACATCCCGCCATTCACAGAGATAACCTGGCGAGTAATGTAACCCGCTTGTTCGGATAATAAGTAACTCACCAGTGAGGCAACTTCTTCGGGCTCGCCCGCGCGACGCATGGGGATGAGTTTTAACGCTTCATCAATGGGGGATTCATCAATCATATCGGTGTTGATCAACCCTGGCGCAACACAGTTAACGGTAATATTGCGTTTAGCTAATTCAATCGCCAATGCCTTGGTCGCGCCTATAATTCCGGCCTTGGCCGCACTGTAATTCACTTGACCACGATTACCAATCAAACCCGACACTGACGATAAAGTGACAATGCGCCCCGGCGCGCGGCGACGCACCATCGGCATAACGATCGGATTTAACACGTTGTAAAATGCATCCAGATTGGTGTGGATGACCATGTCCCAATCTTCTTCACTCATAGCGGGGAAAGCATTGTCCCGCGCAATACCTGCGTTACACACTACGCCGTAGTAGGCACCGTGATTTTCCATATCAGCTTCCAACACTTGCCGTGTTAAAGCGCGATCGGCCACGTCAAATTGCACCACGCTAGCCTTGCCGCCCCGCGCGAGTATATCTGCCTGTATAGCATCGGCTTGTTCGCGCTGGCTGCGACAATGCAACACAATTTCAAAGCCATCTTTGGCTAAACGTTCGGCGATAGCGCGGCCAATGCCGCGACTTGAGCCTGTGACTAGCACTCTTTTTTGCATATTCATTGTAGTTTCTCTTGCATGACTGCGTGCGTTTGCGCAAATTGCGCAATGACCGCTTTCACATCATCGGGCTCCAACGCTTTAATTTCCGCGCTGGCTAATAATTTTTTATCGGCATAAATTTGGCAATCGAACAATACAAGATTAGTTTCATCGCGTAATAATTCCCGCACTTTCACTAATAGTTTTTGCTCGGGTGCAAAGCTTGCAACTTGCGTAGTGTACCTGCGCGTGCCGAGCAATAAGCCAACGCTAATCGGTTTGCCGTGCGATCGTGCAACAATCCCGGCAAAAGCACTGATTGTCTGGGCCATATATTCAATACCAACCCATGCTGGAATTGCGCCCTGGGAATCGGCAAATAAATAAGAACTCGCAGGATTAACCACGGCACTTACACCCATTTCATCCCACTCAACAACGGACTCTAATAACAACATAGGTGAACGATGCAGAATTAAATCTTCTATCGCTAGGAATTCTTCTGTGGATGGTAGGGATACAGATGTGTTCATAAGGTTTTTTAGCAAGTTAATAGCAACACGTTAATTCAACAATTGGCTTTCAATGACGAGATAGAAGTCGCCTTTTTTATTGTCATAGCTACTTTTTTTGTCGTAACTATTTTTTTTCTCATATTTTAGGCCGCCTTGCCATTTGCTGTCATGGTTAGCATGATCCTCAGCGCTCGCACCATCGCTACTTTGATAGTCAACAGTGGCGTGCAATATACCAGAAAAATAAATATCCCGATGCCCGGCAGTCTCCGCGAAGCTCCATTCCGTATTGCCAATCTTTTGTAGATCTGTAAGCGACCAATAGCTAAATTGTATTGCCTCCAGCAAATCAGGTATTAATTTGTTAACAGGATGTGATTGTTGCTGCTCAATGTTAATCACAGAACCGGTTACTGTGGCGGTAGCCAGACGCTGCCCCAGATTATTCAACATTATCCATTGCCAGTGTGTCGGCATACGCTCCACGATAACCTGTAATAAGTATTGCTCGTCGTTGTAACTTAATTGCCATTGTTGCTGCGCAGCCGAGGTTCGAGTTTCACTCGTCATTGACGACAATGGAAATTTTTTCATCGCCAGAAAACTACACCCACTTAAAGCATCTGCCACCAAAATCAAAAGTAACGATTGCAATATTTTTTTGGGCATTACCCAAGCGTAAATCATCACTCTATTTATCATGCATCCCCCTTAAAGTACTGGCCTTAAATTACTGCACTCAAATTACCTGCCTTGAATTGCTGACCCTTAAATTCCCGACTAAGGGTGCAAACAATAAATTAAAGCAGCAGCCAATCAGCAAGGTTATACCAAAGGCTTGCACCATAGGTGTAGAACTAAAACCAAGCAAACCAAAAGATACACCGCTGGTCATAGCGGATAACCAAATTGAACGTTGTGAAATTTTATCTTTGAGGCCTTCAGCGTAAGAAAAAATACTGTAGTCCATACCTAAACCTAAAATTAAATAGCAGCCAAAAATATGGAATAAATTAATCGGCATAGCATACAAACTGAATAGACTTAAGGTTAATAAGGTCGTCATTAATGGCACTGATATTAAAAGCAATGCTCGCGGTGTGCGATAGGCGAACCAGAGAATAATGAGTGTGGTGCAATAAGCCAACACCAACATAGCCGCAGCTGAGTGGGTCAGCTGCAGCAGCAGTTGCGACATCTCACTGACACGATTCACCCACTGGATAGACGTTTTATTTTCAACAGCAGCCAAAGCGGCTTCATCACTAACACCACGCAAACCAATAATGCTGACATATTCGTTAGCGAATTTACCTAACCACAATAAGCGCTGATCGGGACGAGCGACTTCTAACCAGGAATCAAGTTCAAGATACTGATGGTCTGCCGCGATAAAATCTTGTTGCGTTTGCTTAATGGCATTTTCATCGAACCCGGCTGACTGCATAAACTGCGGCACCAGCCCGCCATCTCGATAGAGCTGCGTTTGCATGAGTTGATAATTTCGCGCTTGTTGTCGCTTTGAGGGGTTAATAATACTGGTTGCGGTATAGGCTTTTAACGCGCCCGCAGCAACCAGAGGATCCAGATGCGAATAGCGGAAATTTTCTTCTGCTTGCAATAAGGCTTCTGGATCAGCGGCACGCAATAAAAAATATTGATTCGGTGAAACACCTTGCAGCACTTCCTGCAAACGCTGCTCGGAATAAACCAGTTCTGCAGTCGGTTTATAAAGTGTACGTATATCGCTACTGAACTGAAATTTCAGCAGACCCATCACCGCCAATAGTATTAAACCAACAAAAATAACACGTTTGGCGGTTGTGCTTAATACTGCCCAAAAACGCCAAACCGCAAACGCACAGGTGTCTATAATCGCATGGGGTTTTGGTAAGGTTTTTGTGACCAGCATCGGAAAGGCAACCACCACAAATAGCCAGGACCCGCTTAAGCCAATAATCGAAAAGCTCGCAATTTGTTTTAATCCCGGTAGTGACGGCTGCAACAAACAGGCATAACCAACGATCGATGCCAATAAACCCAAGGTAAGCGCCGGTAATAATTTTTGGATAATATGACGCGATGTTTTTTTATCTGAGGTTTCGCTAAAAAGTTCTTGATGTTTACACAGATAATGCACAGAGTAATCAATGGCAACACCAATTAAACTGGTGCCAAACACCAGCGTCATGATATGAATTTTTTCAAACATCCATAAATTAAAAGCCAAGGAAAGTCCAAAGCCATAAGCGATCGAAGCCAGGGTCAGCAGCAAAGGTCGGATACGAAAAAAAGTAAACGCAAATAATAATATACTTGCCAGCACATCTCCGGCACTAATAAATTGCATTTCTTTTTTTGCACGACTGGAGGCATCTGCGGCATGGAAAACAATGCCAGACACAAGAAGTTTAGCGTTGCTGGTCTGGTCATTATTGGCTAGTTGGTAACGCAAATCAGTTTGCCAGGCATTCATTTTTTCCTGAAGGTCAATATTAAATTCTTCACCTTCGATACTCAGCGCAAATAAAATAAGGTGACCCTTCTCATCGGACAACAATAAACGGTCAGCGATTAATTCGCCATTTAATGCTGGTTGCAATTGCTGCAAATAAGCGGGATTAAGATTTAACGGATCCTGCGTAGGTGATAAACCACCACCATTAAAACCAAACAATGCTGACTGGGCATGACCTAATAGCCCGGCAGGATCAGGCTGCATTAATTGTTTTTGTTGGTTAGGCGTGAGCAATTGGTAGCGATGCTCTTGCAACACCGCATTTTGCTTTTCCAGCAAAGACGAGCCATCCTTCAAACTCGCGATTTTTACCGACGAATTATTGGCAATGGCCTTGCCGAGTAAATCAGCGGCACGCTTAACTTCATCGGCGTCCTGAGCTTGCACAGCGATAAGCACTTTATTACCAAATTCACGAGTGATTTGCTCATTGATAGTTTCTGCTATTTTATTATTTTTGTCGTGCGGAAACAGTGCTTGTAAATTCGTTTCTACAGCAATGCCCTGGGGCAGCTGAAAACTGAGCAGCACCAACATTGTTAGGGTTAGCACTACAAAAATTCCTTTTAGCAATGACTGCGAGTGCGTGGCAAAAAGCGCGCGGTTAAGCATAAGGGAATCCGTTAAGAATGTACGAGCAGCGCAGGTTTTATTTTAATCCACTGCAAAGTTCTTGTGGTTGCAAGGAAAACCAGTGGCACTCCGCAGCGGTAGGTGCGGCACTTTCTTTTTGTGAAGTAAATTGAATGGTGGTTTCATCGCCATTGGCGGCTACCACCGTCAAACCTTGCAGATTATTATTGCCATGAATCACAGCGCTGCGCATATTTTTTTGGATGACATCTAATTTTGGGATAAGTTTAAGCTGCCACTGTTCTTTATCGAATATCCATTCCGTACTAAAACGTTGTTGAATTACCGTAATGTCCGCACTAAAAAACGCGAGCAAGGTTTTATTAATTTCGCGCTGGATAATACCTGATTGTTCTTGTGCAATAGCGCCGGTGCCATCGGCTTGCCAATTAATCATCGCCTTGCCGGTAATCGTCATGGCATTAAAGAATGGCTTTTCAGTGGCAAGATATAAGCCTTGCATTTTCCAAAACATAAAATGTCCCTCAGCTTTTAAGGGATAGTTTAAACCGGTTAATTTTTTTTGTTGAGTAAACTGGCCTTGAACAAAATGAATAGCATTCAAGTGAGTTATGACCTTGTCAATTTGTGCTTGAGTAGCCGCGAGCGCAGAACCGCAGATCAATGTTGTAACAAACAGGGTTAGCACATTCACCAATGCAATAGTTTTTCTTGTAGCAGTCATAGCTCCGGAATTCATAAATTATTATTCAGTAAATGTGCCAAATTTTTGGGTGAGTAAATGTTTTAAAATCGGTGGCGATTCAAAGCACATCGACTCGGTTTGCATATCAATCGCAACTTGAACGGTATAGCCCTTGGTTAAGCGCGTGCCGGTTGCCACATCGGTAATAAGGTAATCGAGCTTCAGGCGATATTCCCATTCGCGCAAACTGCAACGCACGCGAATTTTTTGTCCGAACAGTATAGGTTTTACATATTTAACACGCATATCAACGATAGGCCAGGAGTAACCTGATTGTTCCATGGCTTTATAGCTATAGTGAAATGTTTCCAAAAATTCACAGCGTGCCACTTCAAAATATTTTGCATAGTGGCCATGCCACACGATATTCATGGAATCTACATCATGGAATGGAACTAATATGTCAATTTCACTAGCGTACATAGCGTCTGATTCTGTCATTCCCGCAGGGTGGATATGACTACTCCTGGAAAATAATTTATGGTGTGTAATGCCGTTTTATTAATCGTGGGATGCGCAGCAACATGCCAAAAAACAAACGCGTATGCATCCAGGTGATGCGCACATTATCAGTAAACATATGAAAGTGTGAGGGTATATCATCTTGATAGACAATCTTGGTGGGCAGGTTTTTTACCTCCAGCCCTTGCCAATACAATCTTACAAGTATGTCAGTATCAAAATCCATGCGCGCACCGATTTTTTTATACTGCAATAGCCCCATAGTGGGCCAGAGCGGGTACAACCTATAACCACACATAGAGTCTTTCAGCTGTGTTGATAAGGTATTTACTCGCACCCAAAAATCAGTCAATTTTCTTCCGCTGCGACGCCCCGGGGGCATTGCATCGTAGCTGCGCCAGCCACTGATAACGGCCGTGGGATTTTGCTTTGCTTGCGTTAAAAATAAGGGGACATCGTTAAGATCATGCTGCCCATCGGCATCGACTTGCAATGCGTGGGAATAGCCTTGAATAAGCGCATAAGCCAAGCCATGACAAACGGCTGCGCCTTTGCCAGAATTTTTTGCCAGGCGCTGCAAACTAATCCAGTCATGATGTTGCGCTAATTCAGTGAGCGCTTGCGCACAATCGGCATCGCTGCCGTCATCTATCACTATGCACGGCAAATTAAATTCATGTAAGCGCAACAAAACCTGCGCGATTTTTTGTTGATGATTGAATACGGGAATAATGGCGCAAGGATTAAACGATGCCGGGGAATCTGTAGTTGACGCTGCAGTAAAAGGAGACTTATTCATTGGTCGGCTCGCGCATATAGCAATCGGCCTTGTGAAAAGATCAACGGTTCTTGTGCGCCCGCCTGTGCTTGAAAAGACAAAAACGGCAAGGCGTGAAAGCAAAAAGCTGCACTATTTTTTTTGCCATCATAATCAATATGCAGGATGATTTTTGTATTAGGTTGAATCGGGCAGGTAAATTTTAGCCGCTCAATATTCATAACAGGCGCGTTGAGCCCTAAAAACTCGCGCGCATAATTTACCGCCCAACTGAGCTGCACGACGCCCGGCAGCACCGGGAAATCAGGAAAGTGGGCAGCAAAGTAACAAAGATTTTCAGTAACATTCAGTGTTAGGTCAAGCGAGTGCGCAGAAATGGAAGTATTAATAATTTCCGGGCGTATAACCTCTGTAGTGACGGCTTTAGTTGCCGCCATCGAGTTGCTCGCCTCGACTGAGATTAATCGTTGGTTCAAGAGTCTCAATTGGCCGATTTAAAAGTTCAAATACCGCATCAACAATATCCTGCACGGTGCGCACTTGTTTAAAATCGGAAGGCAAAATACGGCGGCCAGTGAACTCTTTGAGTTTTACCGTTAAGTCCACGGCATCAATACTATCGATGTCGAGATCTTCATAAAGATTAGCGTCCGGCTTGATATCTTCAGGCGCAACTTCAAACAACGAAACCAAAGTTTCTTGCAAGAATGTGTAAATTTTTTCTTTGGTAACCATCACGATTGTCCATTTTGTAAAAAGCGCGGCAGTTTACCAGATACACCAGCGAATGCCCAACGCTACACAGCGATTTACGGAGGTATCAGGGCGCCGCAAAAATATCTTGCGTGGCATCGATTTTAAGCCAACGCGCAACGCCTGACGTTTGAAAAACACTCTCAACAACTTGCCACTTCAAATCATTAAACCTACTCCTGTTTACACTAAGAGTAGCTTCTTCCAGCCAAATCCAGCGGCTAATTAACTCTTGTTCTTCATCAACCCAAGCGAGCAGTGCGGATTGTTTAAAACTATTTAACAATGCTGCTTCACCCTGCTGGCGATTTTCATAAGTTGTGGAATAACCATCACCATGCCAACCAAGTGTAGTACCAAGTGCATTAAAAAGTTGCCCTGGTTGGGTTTGCATAAAAGTAAAAGGCATAGGTAGATATTCACAAGCCTGATCTAAAGCCGAACGCGTGGCCGCAATGGTGCCGTATTCACTGAAAACTCGCAGCGCCACATCACTGGACAAGCGATCAAAGGGCATTCGAGTAGCGGAAACTTGAGTAACAGACAATCCAGTGGGGGATAGAGGATTATCAATATTGGTAACCGGGGTCTGTTGCAAATTTTTAAAACACTTTAGCGCTCCATACATACCCAGCTCACACCAGCTTGATAGACGACGCGGCTTGCTGCCCAATAAATGAATCAGCTGCTCGCGCCAATCAGGGTCCGGAGGCAAATTATGGCAAGCTTTAATGTGAAAGATTTTGGTTTGCATATTAAGCCCGGCTATCCTGAGCTATGTCTTGAGCCATGTGTTCGAGAGCAATGCAAGTATGACTGCCGCCAAAGCCTAAGTTAGAGATCAATATGTGCTGTAACTCCAGCGGCAATTCAGCTGCAAAATTAACTCCTAAACTTACATCAAGCGTGTCTACACCAAGTGCGATATTGGGCCATTGTTGCTGTTCGATAATCCCCAGCAGCAAGGCTAACTCAGCGGCACCGGACGCACCCAGGGTGTGACCCAGAAAAGTTTTGAGCGATAGCAAAGGTGGAACTCCAGTGAAAAAATTGCGCAGCGCCGCTGCTTCGATTGCGTCGTTGGCAACACTGCCAGCTGCTTGTACCTTAATTAGATCGATTTGCCCGGTCGCTAATGTTGCACTGTCTAATGTTAACTGGAGCATCGCCTGGTAAGCAGTAGTACTGGCACCGCTGACCTGGCTGCTGTCGATAACCTGTGCTCCACCAACAATGCGCCATTGACTTGGCTGTTTTGACAAACCTATTGCGGCTACTGCCTCGCCCAATACCAAACCGTTGCGGCGGGCAGCAAAAGGTCGGGCTTTCTCCGGCGCTAACAATTGCATTCCGGCAAAACCGGCCAGGGTTAGGTTATTTTCCAGCTCCAAACCAATGACTAATGCATCTTGAATTAACCCTGCCTGGATCGCCGTCTCTGCCGCCAGAATGGCATTTAAACTAGAGGTACATGCGGTATTAATCCAGAACACCGGTCCTTGCCAATCCAGCATTTTGCCCAATTGCGTGAGGAACTCGGGCAGGCTGTTAGCATGGTTTTCAGCTGCCTCTATAGCGCCGACATTAACCGATGAACTCGCCAAATAAAGCCCACCGGTCTTGCTGGTATTACCTGCTTCTGCAGCGGCCTGGCAAATTAATGTTTCGCAACGCTCATGCCATGAAGTTGCTTTATACGAGGCGATGGATGGAATCGCGTAATAGGGAACGGTGAAGTCCAAACCTCTAATAGATCTTTGTTCTGGCTGCGGGGGATTGTGCAGGCAGCGCAATGCTTCGCCAAGATTAGCGCCCATACTCGAGACCAGGCCAACACCGGAAATATAGACTGAAGTCATTGCGTTAAAAAAGCGGCTAGCAAGTTAACCGAACCCATCGCGCGACGCGTTTCTTTACTGTCGTTAAGGCGAACCCCATAGCGTTTTTGAATAGCCATGGAAATCTGCAGCGCGTCGATTGAGTCCAGGTCCAACCGCGAACCTTCGCCAAACAGTACTTCATCGCCGTCCAAACCATTAAGAGGTTCAGCTTTTTCAGCGGCTTCAAGGATAAGGCTTTTAAGTTCCTGGGTATCGATCATGATTTTCTTATGCGAAACATTAGGTAGGCCAACACTATAGCGATAACAGCAAGCAAGAGAAGATGCGCAGCCTCAATACTAATACTGGCAAGATCACCACCGCGCAATAACACATCCAGCAAACCTTCCAGAGCCCAATTCATGGGAGAAAAATGCGCTAACTGCTGCATGGCAGGTGGCATTACAAAGGTCGGCACCATAATTCCACCGATGGCGGCCATTAAAATATTTAACATAGGGCCAATCGCTGATACCTGCGCCTGGCTACGCAGTATTGTGGCAATCAACAGGGCGAGACTAATGGCGGCAATACTGATGCTGAGTAACATCGCCAGCAAGGCCAGATAATTAATTCCTGCCAGCGATAGCGCGTCGCCACCCAGCAATGGAATGATATAAATTCCCACCCCCAACATCAGCATGGCTTGCAGGCAATTGATCAGCATAAAGGGCAATATTTTTGCCACCAACAACATCAGCGGGCTTGCGCCAAGGCTCAATAAACGATTTAAAGCTCCGTATTGGCGTTCTTCGACAAATAAACCAGCGATAGTCGTCACGACAAAAAACATCCCAAACACTAACCATGCTGGTACGTTGTGCTGCACCGAAGTTGGCCGTGAACCGGCACTGGCTCGCTCAGTGTTAACCCAATAATGAGTATTCAACGCATCACTATCGAGTTGCGCATCAGCGGGTAAATGACTCAGCAATATTTCAACACGTAATTTCGTAACCGTTGCCTGAATTTGCGCTCGCAACGATGAGAACACGCCCATATCAAGACCCGGCTCGGTAAGTAATACAATTACCGGATGATCAGGTTTTTCCGGATGGGCAAGTGCGTTGCCAGTGTCAGCTTCAATCTGGATAACATACTTCAGTTGACCTTCACGCAAGGCTCGCTGCCAGTCCAAAGGTAATCCCATTGGTGTGCCGTTTCCCTTTTCCCAACGTTCAATCAGGGTTGAACTGATTGCACTTTTATCCTTATCAATCACCGACCAGGCCAGATTATCAACATGCGGCGAGTAGACATCCTTCAGCGCCATGGACATGACGATGATAAAAATCACCGGCAACACAAACAGCGCGGCCAAACCGTGGATATCGCGACTAAGAACCAGCAATTCTTTGCGGACTAACGCCAATAACATAATTAATCTCGCAGCGAACGTTGAGTCAGCTGCATGAACAGTTGCTCAAGATTAAAACGGCCAAATTCGGCATGGGTAATTTGCGCTCCCGCTTGCTCTAGCGCCACCAATGCCTGACTCGGGGTGCATTGGGAATTTAGCAATAACTGTTGTGTTAACTGCATTGAGGTAGAAGCGAGCAGTTCGCCATAGGTGCCCAACACGCGCTGAACAACTTCAGAATTCAGGCCAATTTGCGCGAAGGTTAACACCGCCTGACCTTGAGCCAACAAATCATCGAGGGAACCCTGACGCAGAAGCTTACCCTGATCGATGATAACCACCCGGTTAGCCAAGGCCTCTACTTCTTCCATATAGTGCGAGGTATAAATGACTCCCACGCCGCTGGCAGCGAGTTGTTGCACGGCCTCCAGTAAAAACGCACGGGATTGCGGATCGACGCCCACAGTGGGTTCGTCGAGCAGAATGTATTCAGGGTCAGACAAGGTAGCTATGGCCAGGTTAAGCCTGCGCTTCAATCCGCCTGATAAGGTTTGCGCTTGTTGTTGGTTAAATTGCTCCAGCTGCGCAAACACTAAGGCCCGGGTAATGCGCGCGGAAAGATTTTTAGTTGTGGTAATCGAACCAAAACATTGCAGGTTTTCCCGCACACTTAGGCTGGGATAAAACGCATATTCCTGAGGGGCAAGAGCAATGCAGGCAGGATTTTTGTTTCGGACTTGCGCAAGCGGCTCCCCATTTACACTGATGCTTCCCTGCTGCAAAGGTGAGATACCTGCCAAATGGGAGATGAGCGTGGTTTTACCCGCACCATTCGGACCCAGCAGCCCCAGTATTTCACCGCGCGCTAATTCAAACGATACGCCAGCAATGGCAGGTTTGGACGCCTTCGGGTAGCGAAAATGTATGTCGCTTAGCCTGAGCATTAGTTCGCAGCATCTCGCAATGCAACAAAGAATGCCGCTTCAGCAGTGGCCCGATCCAACAATAAATCAGCCAATTTACCGGGATTCATTTGATCCCGCCCCTTCACCATGCGCGCAGTAGCCAGAGCAAATGCTCGCCAACCATCGCCTATTGTTATTAACTCACCCGCCAGTTGTGAGAGCTGCGGGCGATTAGTCAGTGCGGCGGCTTCTTGCAAAAAGGCAGCATAAACAAACCGAAAACCTGCGCCGCCAGTGCCGATTTCTTCCTGCATCCGAATAATATGGCCCACAAACGCGTTGGTTTCTGCGGAAAGCGCAGGAAGCTTACGAATTTTTTTGGCTAACATGCGCATCCCGCGAATACCCACTATGGGGATGGGGCCGAGCATAATTTTACAATTCTTGCGGATAGCGCCGAGTACTGCTTCAGGCTGTACGCTGCGATTAGCGATGCTTTTGGGGTAGTAAAGCATCCCCTTGGGCGCCAGCGCGCCTTTGGCAAAACGCGCGCGCTGCAAATCGGCGGAAGCGCAACGCACCGTAGTTTCAAACACAGGGTCGCTAATTAAATAGTCATCGCCCTCGCGCCCGTAAACCAACAGATTATGGCCATTAAAATGGAAGCGCATATCCTCGGGAAAGTAAGGCAACCAATAGACTGAAGATTGCAAACCAACGACTTTACCTTGCGTCAGCAGCTCATCCAATCTCTCTTTACCAGCCTCCGGCTTACTAAAAGTTTCAAACGCGAAGGTGGCATTTAACGGCTTTGCCAAACCCTTGATGATAAACCGCGGCGGCATACGATAAGCAATCAGCGGCATACCGCCCATTTTAATAAAAGGTAGATACGCAAAGGATAAAGCGGCAGATAAACCAAACGCCATGGCCTCTGAAATAGCGACACCTTGGTGACGTAGCAGTGACGAGATAACCCCGCTTTCGCAATGGGCCGCATGTTGATGCTGAAAGGCGGATTGAGTCGCTACGTCTTCTATGACAGAAACTGGGTTGATAACTGATGGATTGATGACTTCTGTATTCATAGTGGCGACTTCACTGGTAATGACTGCAATTGCGCAACGGATATACCCAGGGCATCAGCGTAAACACTGAGTAATTTTGGCGAGAGTTTGGCAAAACGCATGGGTTGTAAATGGCGACGAACGCGCCATTGCCACAAGCCCGTGCTTTGCGCTAACACACCCGGATCCATGCGTTTCTCATACATCCAATATTCCAGCGGCGAACAGACTCCCGCTATGGCTCCGGCCAAGGCGACGCTGGCTTGCTCTTTTAGGGTGTCAACCGCTTGCATAGTAACAATTTCTTCAACTTCCCAACCCGGGCAAGCAACAATAACCATCTCGCCATTATCATTTTGGGCGTAAACGGCTTTACGCCCGCCAGAAAGAGTTGAGTTACCTTCTTGCGGCACTTCGTTAACATTCATCGCAATTGTCTCTTAATTTTTTTGGCTTTGGTTATACCACTTCAAGGTAAACAAACCCGCTTGAGAAACGGCCAGATTCCGGAATATACATGAGGATTTTTTGCCCTTTTTGTAACTTTCCGGAATGGAATAACTCGTTCAGCATAATATAGGGTGAGGCAGAACCTGTATTACCGCAGGTGGTTAAATTGGTAAACCATTTATCCGGCGCGATAGTAAAACCAACATCTGTTAATTGTTGCGCAACCGGCTCCGCAAAGTACATGGATGAATAATGTGGTAAAAACCAATCCACATCCTCACCGCTTAACCCATATTTGGCCTGGATCGCTTTAATGGGCTCACCAACCGTCAGCCGAATTACATTCTCATTTAGCAAACGCACATCTTGTTTAACGGCAAAGATGGATTGATCCACGCATTGGTTAGGCGAAAAATCTGCCCAACCGGTCAGTACGCCATCGCTATTTTTTTCCGCTCCAGAGTACATACAAGCAGGCAATAAATGTGCATAAGAAAACAACTCAATCCACTGAATTTTCAGCGAAAGCGGACCGCGCGGCTGATCTTCCAAGAGTACTGCACCAGCCCCATCGGAAAGCATCCAACGCAAAAAATCTTTTTCGAAAGCAAGCTCCGGGCGAGCTTCCAGCGCCTTAATCTTTTGTTCCGATTCAGCTTCAAATTGACGTGCCATAAATTGCGGTGACGCCCGCTCAGATCCAGCAGCAACAGCTCGCTTGGCTTCTCCCGCTTTCACTGCCAAAAAGGCATATTTAAGAGCACTTGCCCCAGCAAGACAAATCCCTGCAGTTGACACAACTTCCAGCGCATCCCAACCCAGTTCGCCATGGACCATTACGCCATGATTTGGCAATATTTGATCGGGCGATGAGGTGCCCGTAACCAGAACATCCACAGCGCCCTGCACATTCAAAGCAAGAATAGCTTTTGCGGTTAACTGCGCATTGCTCATTGAAGGCATTCCTGTAGCTCGATCAATGGCATAGTGGCGCGCCACAATACCGTTGTTACGGAGAACAATTCGTCGTGCCCGAGAGGGTTTACCACCGACCATTCCCAGCACAGATTCTATCTCGTCGTTCTTAACCGGCTCATGGGGTAAATAAGCACTCGTATTAGTGATATAAACATTACTCATATTGATTTAAACGTTCCTTACCTGAGCCAGAGGGAGATTCGAAGTAGTGCTTTGCAGCTGCTAATTTGCTGCGCAAAAAAGGACGCAATAATAACTGCAACATTAAGCTGATAGGTACTACCGTAATGATCAGGATTTTCAAAAAGATCATATATAAAAATAGCACTGGAATCCGCGCGGCTCCACCTGGTGGACCCAGAGCGCGGACTAACTTCCCCCAGACTATAAAGCTGCGTGTCGCTGCACCTTCACTCACCAACAATGTTGGCTCGGCATTTACAGCTCCCAAACCAGCTAATAGTGGTTGATCCAGTTTTTCCTGGTTTTGCCGTAAAGCATCGCGCAAGGCTAAACCAAAGCGACGCGAGCGCTGAATTTCATCCGGATGCACACCGGCCGCCGGCAAACCCCAAAAGGCATTGCTTCTCCCTGTCCATAACCAGCGTGGCACTGTAATAAAAGTCGCAAAGGTTCCGCCCTGATCGGTTAGCACCACGTTGTCTAACAAACGTGCGCCTATTGCTTGCAAGATTTTTTTCATTTTCTCTTGCGCAAGATGCCACATATTGCGGCAAGCAATAATCGTAACCACGGGCTTGCCTGCGGCAATACGTTTGAAAACCGGATCTTGTAACAGCGCCGTCACAGGCAAGGACGGCGCCAAATACCAAACCTGGTAAGGCAAAATAATGAGATCGAATTCATCGCTATCAAGCAGCGCTAAGGGCTCAAGTGGTGGCGCCACTTGATAAATAGATTCAGGAAACGCGTCCAGAAACTGAAAAAATGGCCAGGGAAAAGGATAGGGAGTGACTGGTTTAAGAGCCACAAAAACTATGTCAAATTCATTAGCTTCTTGCAGTGGCGCCAATATCTTTTGGGTAATATCCGTTAGCTGTCCAGATTGGGAATATAAGGGCACTAGAATGCGCTTTTTCGCAAGCACAGAATTTTTGTTATTAGTCACGTTATGAAATCTTCCATGGCGTAGTGGGGCGACGATTGTACCATTAGCACTTGTGGGTTAGTAAGGGTGAGTTGAGGTGCCGGGAGCTAAAAGACCGCAAGTAACAGCTATCGAAAATTGCATTATTTTGCTATGGTGCCCGCCATCAAACTGCTTAGTAAAACCGCTTTAGATCAAGAGCCAAAACTATTGAGGCAACAAAATGAATATGGAGTCAAACATGGCAACCAGCCCAGCGATGCCTAAACCACCTTTCACTAGCATGTCACCCGACGTCCTGGTTATCGGTGGCGGTCCTGCAGGCTCGGCAGTGGCAGCGCTATTAGCCGATAAAGGCCACGATGTTGTTATGCTGGAAAAATCCCATCACCCGCGGTTTCATATTGGCGAATCTTTATTGCCAATGAATATGCCGTTGTTTGATCGTCTTGGTGTACGCAAGGAAGTTGAAGCCATTGGTATCACTAAATACGGCGCCGAATTTATTTCTCCCTGGCATGCTCATACCAGTGATTTTGTATTCGCTGAAGCCATGGATAAAGCGTTTCCCTACGCAGTCCATGTGCGCCGCTCGGAACTTGACGAGATACTCTTCCGCCATGCCGCTAAACGTGGCGCGCGCACCTTTGAAGGCACTCGTGCCAGCCATGTGGATATGGATGGCGGTGGCGACCAGCGGGCATTGGTAAAGGTAAAAGCGGATGACGGTAGCGAAAGTGAATGGCGCCCGCGTTTTGTAATAGATGCCAGCGGCCGCGATACTTTATTAGCGGGTCAACTTGGCATCAAAAAACGTCACCCTGAACACAGTAGTGCCGCACTCTATGGTCACTTCAAAGGCGCCAAGCGCGCGGAAGGCCGGCGCGAAGGTAATATTTCGCTGTTTTGGTTTGATCACGGCTGGTTTTGGTATATCCCGTTGCTGGATGGCACTGTCAGCGTTGGCGCTGTGGCGTCGCCAACCTATTTCAAAACTCGTAAAACTGACCCGACAAGCTTCCTGATGGAAACCATTGCGTTAGTCCCCAGGCTTGCCGAGCGTCTCAAAGATGCAACTCTGGAAGCGCCGGCAACGGCAACCGGAAACTTTTCCTACACAGCAAAATATTGTCGTGGCCAGCGCTTCGCCATGATCGGCGATGCCTATGCGTTCGTTGACCCGATGTTTTCGTCAGGCGTACTGCTCGCAATGAACAGCGCATTTGAAAGCGCAACCGCCATTGATCACTGGTTGCGCGGCGAAGAGAAATTGGCCGAAAAAGCCTTCCGTATTTACGAGAAAAATTTGGCGCACGGCCCGAAAATGTTTTCCTGGTTTATTTTCCGCATCACCTCACCGGCTATTCGTAAAATTTTTATGCAGCCACGCAATTTATGGCGTATGCAAGAGGCGATGCTCTCTATTTTAGCCGGTGACATTTTTCGTAACACACCGGTGGGGCCGCGCTTTATTGGCTTCAAATTTATTTATTATTGTTCTTGCATTAGCATTTTTCCACAAGCGATAAAAACCTGGCTATGGCGACGCCGCAATCATAAAGAAGCCCTGGCGAATTCAGATATGGAATAAAAAAGAGGTCGAAAGACCTCTTTTTTTATGCGTGATTTACCAAGGAAAGTAAAAAAATTTCACCGATACCATCATTTTCAAAACTATTAATAATATTTATTTAAACGCCATCACGATTAGCAAAATAAAAATAATTATTTTGCTAATCTGAATTTTCTTAATTTTTTATGAAATTTTTATGAAAAATTATTTATTTTATTAAACCTATGCTATACAGGATTCCGTTTTATTTAACAGGTTATGAAAATGTTAATAGCTTGAGGTAATTATTTATTGAGAAATTTGTATAAATTAATTTTTAGATATTTAAGCGACAAAACGGTTTTATAACAAAATATGACGAAGGAAAATTTCAATTGCGTTTGTAGAAGTTGAAATATTTGTAGCAACTATTGTTTATTATTTAAGGAAAATATCATGAGATCATTGAAAAAATTATTTTTGTTTTCACTTACTTTTTGCGTTAGTTCGTTCGCCTCCGCAAGTAATTACACGCTGGTTCTCGTTCAGGGATTTCAACCCAGCACTCTCGGCACTCCGGTCATCGCAACCCAAGTCGAACAAAAAGGTACAGCATATTGGAATGCATTTTGGGGTGCGCGCTCTCAGGTACGTATCGATTGGCCATCGCAAGAACGTATTACTGGACGCATAGCGACCGATTATGTATGGCCTAAATTACGCCAAATGTCGATTAACGGTACCTGCAATTCCGGCTGTATATTTTTAACGCATTCCACCGGCGATTTGGTGACGCGTTATATTCTTGACAACCAGGCACTCTGGCTAACCAATGCCGGACTTCAACCGCTCAATATAGTGGCGAGTTTTGACTTTGGCGGCGCTGGCGGTGGCAGTGAATTAGCCGATATCGCGGTTAACCTTGCCTCAGGTTCCAGCCTGATCGATCAAGCCGGGCGTTTGGCAATGTCCCTATGGTTGGGAACAACACCTACACTTGCAACCTTAGGTGTGTTAAATGATTTGCGAGTAAATACAGCACGCCAGTTAGCACCTTTTCCTGATTCAAGAGTACCGCGTTTACGCTTTGCGGCGAGCGCATCCGATTACCTTGGCTCAACCAGTCTTTTTATTCCTGGCGAAGATGACGGTGTGGTAAGCAGTCATTCCAGTTGCGGTGCATCCACACCCGACAGTTTTGACAGCTGTTCACGTAGTGTTGCTTTTAATGGCAAGCTTGCCAATCAAAGTCGCGGTGTTGCGAACTTTATGCCACAGCATTACCCCATGCTCATGAGTGCTAAATACAGTCATGCGGCAACGGTCGGTGCCCAGCCCAAAGGTGAGATTACCGCGGCAAATTCCAATGCGGTATTTTTGGACTCAGGAAGATTAAATATCAACACTTACGATGAAACCCGCGGCTTTTGGATTTTTAGTTCGCGTTATCGCGTAGTGACTGATTCAAATCGTTTAAGCATGTCGGAATTAGTTGCACGCGGGGTAAATTAATTCATGCGAATAAAAAGGGCGTCCCTACTCCTAAGTGTAGTTTTGTTGGCGGCGATAGCGATCGTTTGGTATCGCGCGACAAATGTTTCTGACGCCCCTATTTTGCAGTCAGACATTACCCCTTCACAAGCTCAACATTCGCCATCTTCTGCTGCGGCTGGAAACCAGGCGACAAGTCCTGCCGTGGTAGAAGTGGATGAACATGTTAATGAGGACTTTGCCGATAATTTCGCGGTAGTAGCTTCTGCCTACGCCGATGAAATTAATTATCCGCCTTACTCAATACCCCTCAGAAATTCTGATAGTCAACTACTACAACCTAACTTATATCATGCGCAAACCATCCCGCTTGAAAATGGAGCCAAGGCAAGTATTCATCTCGATCGTTTTAGATTTACTTATCCAGAGCCCGTTAACGTGCAATTACAGCTGGAAGGGATTCAAGTTTATGAAGTTAGTTTGAGTTTGTTTAGCGAGTCAACAAACAAACTTTTAACCACTAGCAAAATGCAAATTGACGAAAAAGGTTATCACACTAAGTTATCTGCAGAATCTGATTGGGATGGACCACTACGCATTGAAATTGAATTTAAAAGTGGAGGACAAGCACAAATTGTGCAGACCGGCTTTGAATACAGTCAACCTGTGGCAAAAATTATGGGTGTGGGTGCAACTTCAATTGAATCCACAGACTTAATCATTCCGGTAAAGGTAAAAGTAACAGTCGCAGGCCACTACCGTTTGCGCGCGAATTTATTTACCGCAGATCGTCAACCTATTGCGGTATTGACCGCTAGCAGCCCACTCGCCAAGGGCGAATCCGAATTGAAATTGCGCGCCTACAAAGCAGTATTAAAAGGTAACTCATCGCCGCTATTGTTAAATACTTTTCAATTGGAAAATCGTTCGGCTGCACCCGGCGAACCCACGCGTTACGGCGACAGCGAACGACCGGAGTTTGTTATTGATTATTCCGCAACAGAACTATTCAGCGAAGAAAGCTACAAACCCAGCGAAGAAGAAAAACAACGCCTTGAGTTTTTAAAAAGCATGGCAGAGAAAAAATAAAGGATAGGAATAAAGTACGCGCTAAAAGTTTTTCGTATGCTGCGTAAAATAGTTAATCAAATCCCGGGTTAGCTGTCGCGCAGCGTTGCTTTGAAATTGTCCCTCGGCCATATAATGCGTAACACTGAAGCAAGGCATTACGCGAATCGTATAATGCGGCGGCGTCGCGCTGATTTCATACCATTGCTGATGTTTAAGTAATGTTGCGGGCTCACAACGAATAATGACAGGTGTAATCGCTTTGCCAGCGCTTAGCGCAATATTGGAGGGGCCACGATGAAAACTCAGTGGCTCTCCTGGTCGTGACCGCGTACCTTCGGGAAAAATAATGAGCGAATTGCCCTGCTGCAAAGTTGCCACGCAGCGCTGAAATAAATTGCCGTCGCTATTGCTAATATAATTGGCGGCACGCACGGCCATGGCAGTAAATGGATTACGCCATAAACTGCCTTTGACAATACAACTGGTATCGCCTGTTAGGGCGATGATAAACACTACATCCAACAGCGAGGGATGATTAACAAGAATCAGCTGATTAGGTTGATGCAGCTGGGCTACGTTGTGAAACTCAAAACTAAGCAGGCCGAGCCAACGCAACAACTGCAAATATGCGCGAAAGATTCCGGCAATTGTCACCCGAGTAAACGCTTCTTTTTGCCGCTGTTTGATCGGCAACACATAAACCAGCGGAAATAAACTGAGTGACAACACACAGCCACCCACACCGAAAACAGCAAAACCCAAACCCGTTGCCGGGATGCGCCAACCGCGGGAACGCCGCAACCGCTGCCACAAGCTATAACGTTTAGCTAACACACTAATTTCCATATGCCATCAATCTCCAGTAGCAGATCGGCACGGCAAATATCGGCAGCAAGATAAACCGCTGGTGCCGAAGGATAAGCGTTACTGATGGAATGTTTTATCGCGGGCAAATCAGTTTCGTTGCGTACATAAATCTTGATCACTTCAGCAACCAGATTCGGTATCACACCATTATGATTTCTCGCATGTTCCGCAGCCACGTGTGCCAAAAGGCAATTCAGATTTTCTACGGTAACCTGAACTTGTTTTGCCAAATTATCTGGATGCTGGGTGACAAAACCGACAACACTCGCCGTACCCGACACAAATAAAATGGGTGCTTGATCGGCTAATTCGAGGAGACTGGCACGTGCAAACGAAGGACTGCGTGGCCCATATTCCGTAGGATAATGATAAGCACTCGCCTGCTGTGGATTTTCAAAATGCTGTGCAGGTAATTTGCTGGCGAGAGCATAAATCAACAAGTCACCACCATTGTGGCCCAGCGCGCAAGCGGAGGGAAACTGCTCTTCAGCAATGCCTTGCGCTGTAAATGCGTTAAAGCGACCGATACAAAACTGACGATAACGTTCCAAATCTTGTTCGCTATGATTAATATCCGCGAAGTAATTCCACACCCGCACCAAATGCGGATAACCGCATGCCTGCATTTCCGTCAATAAATTGTTATAAATAGTTTCGGTGGCGTTTTGTAAACCACCTTCATCCATTTCATTGCTCCAATAGGCCAGCAATATATATGCTTCTGTTTCAGCGCAATAAAAATTTTTACTATGCCTTTGCTTAACCGGACCAACACTGAAAATAAATTCGCAATGAGACGCACCCGCTAACAAGGGTAAACCGGTGCTGATATGGTTCTTATCTGCGGAAGCATGACAGTGTGCATCAAATAAAATTTTTGCTAAAAGATGCTGCTTTTCGCTAACACTTTCGTCACGCAAATACTGGCAACTTATTCCCGCCGAATTTTCTAACATATTCATTTATTCAGTGCACCCTCTTCTGTGCGGCTCCGTTGACAAACTAGCAATATTTCCGCCACTTGCCGGGTATCTGTCAAGCCTGACATCATCTCAAGCTTCTTCTGAAAGCGTACGCTGATAGGCATCACCAGGTTATACCACCACATTGCGCGCTTGGGTCGATGTTGTAACAGCCACATACCAAGATCCACTAGCCGCGAAGATTTAGGTTTCATCCCAAACACTGCACTTTGCACAACGGTAAAACCATGGTTATTGAGCATGGCAATAAACTGCTCTGGTACATAACGACGACGATGCCCTACAAAATCATCAAACGCTGTCCAAAGTTCAGGGTGCAGGGGTGTGGATATTAATAAGATCGCATCATTGGCAGCCAGGCGTGACAGCTCTGCCATAGCCGCCAAATCGTCGTCAACATGCTCAATAATGTCGAGCGCGCACAGTAAATCAAAGGTTTGATCGGCAAAGGGTAAATGACTAATTGACGCAAGCGCAATATTGCCACCATGCTGCTGTAAAATGCTGAGCGCCGGCGCACTGATATCGATAAATTGTGTGCCGGCAATAGGCAAACGCGGCCGCAGACCCGGTGCAACTTCCAGGCGGCGGGGGCGATTTTGCAATAAAGAATTGACTAAAGGCCAGGTATTAAAACACTCTGGCTTAACCAACCGTGCCGCACCCCATAACGCATTATAAAAATGGCGGTTTTTATCAAGCATTACCGCTTCAGCTTGGATGGCCTCGGCTGCTATGGCCGCCGCTGGTGTGACCTCAGTTACTGGCGCTATTACTGTCATTATGTGCATTCCCAAAAACAAGGCGGCGATTATAGGTGTAAAAAGTATAGGTGTAAAAAGTGCGTAGGTTAAAAAAGCGCAGCAGTGCTTAAGATTGCTACACTACAGACGCGGCTTAATTGCCAGCAAGCCACGATCTTACTTGAGATTCCAAGCCCTCAAGGTTAAAGTGGCCGCGCATTTTTGAGTATTTTTTTAAAGGTAATGGTATGAGTTCACAAGCATCACAGACACCAGCAGAGCACGAATTAGCAGTGCTATTAATATCCGCCTTGGATTTGGAAGACATGGCGGCAGAGGATATCAATCCCGAAGCGCCCTTATTTGATGCAACTAATAGTGAAAGTCTAGGGCTCGATTCCATTGATGCGCTGGAAATTTCCCTCGCCATTACCAAACATTATAAAGTGCAATTGAAAGCCGATGACGAAACCAATAAATCTATCTTTCACAATCTGCGGTCCCTCAGCAATTATATAAATACGCAACGTGCTTAAACATTTTTTTTCTATCGCGCTCATTGCGGTTTACCCGGCGCTGGTACATGCATCGGTGATTTTTGCTATGCCGAGCTTACAGGTCGTTGCGGTTATCTTTTTTTTAGTCGGCATTTTTTGGCCCTCCCTGCTACGCGGTCGGTTAATACCCTGGCTAGTATTTAGTGCGCTGACGACAACAATACTGCTCTTGGGATATTTCAAATTGACCTTATATTTGCTCTATCTCACACCGATTGTTATTCCCCTCGCACTATTGATTTTTTTTGGTCGCACGTTGTTGCCAGGACGCATACCACTGATCACCGCTATCAGTGATGCAGCGCGCGGGCCCTTAACACCGGAGATGCAAAAATACACCAAATTGCTCACGCAACTCTGGTGCGTGATATTTCTACTTCTCATTCTCTGGTCAATTATTTTAGCTTGCCTGCAACGTCCTGACCTCTGGTCGTGGTTTACCAATGTGATTAATTATGGTTTAGTCGGCGCGTTTTTCGTGATTGAATTTATAGTGCGGAAAAAATTATTTCCGGAACATAATCACCCCAGCTTTTTGCAATATATCCGAATCATTATCAAGGCCGATATGCGCCAATAACACCTAAGGATTTGCTAACGTTTATGTTGCCTACACTGCCTGCATTAGCTGAAAATATTTCCCTTGCGTTAATCAGCCCTTATACCCCCAACCAAACATTGGTTATTCATAACGGCAACCCCATTAGCCAGCAACAATTTTTAAATGACTTGCATAAAATTACTGCACAGCTTCCTGCTGATGCTGGATTTGCGCTAAATCTATGTGAAGATCGCTATTATTTTTTACTCGCTTTTTGCGCGCTACTGAGCAAAGGCGCAGTCAATTTATTACCGCCCAATCAGCAACCTGCAACACTGATCGAACTGGCACAACCTTATCCGAATTGTTATTGTCTATTCGATAGAGATCAGCAGTGTGAATTGCCAAAAATAATTATGAGTGATTTATTACACAACAATGATGTAATAGATAATGCGCTTTTACCGCTTATTCCTGCGCAACAAATCGCGGCCATTGCTTTTACCTCCGGTAGTACTGGCATCCCAAAACCTAACCAAAAATGTTGGGGAACTTTGGTAGCAACTGCACGCCTGTTAGGGCAGCGGCTGACAGCAAATTTATCATTACCGGTTATTATCGCTACGGTTCCACCGCAACACATGTATGGCCTGGAAACTTCGTTAATGTTGGCATTGCAAGGGGGTGCTATTATCCACAGCGCCAAGCCTTTTTATCCCATCGAAGTGCAACAATTATTACAGGAAATTAATTCGCCCGGCATTCTAGTCAGCACCCCCACCCATTTGCGTGCGATTGCCAATGCAGAGTTATCCATGCCAGCATTAGCCGTAATTGTCTCCGCAACTGCGCCACTGGACGAGCCTATTGCTCTCGCCAGTGAACAATGCTTTAACGCACCCCTATGGGAAATTTATGGCTGCACAGAAGCGGGCGCAATGGCAACACGGCGTTCCACACAAACTCGATATTGGCAATTGCTCGATGGTTTTTCGTTGGTGATTGATGGTGAGAATATTAACGCCTCTGCACCGCATTTAAGTGAGATAGCACCGATTCAAGATCAATTAACCTGCAATGAAAATGGCGAATTTTTATTGTCCGGACGCAATAGCGATATGATCAATGTTGCCGGTAAACGTTCTTCACTCGCCCACTTAACATTGCAATTACTGCGTATTGAAGGTGTTTACGATGGCGTCATTTTTTTACCACAGAAAAAATCTACGCCGCCAGAAAATAAGCAAGCTGTCCAACAATCAAGATCACAACATGAGACGCGCCCCGTAGCATTAGTCGTCAGTGATTTGCCAGAAAAAGAAATACTTGCGGCATTGGCACAGCGCATAGATGCGGTGTTTTTACCGCGACCACTGCGCAAGGTGGTCGCCTTACCGCGCAATGAAACCGGCAAGCTCACCGCAGCGGCATTAAACAGTCTATGGAGCCAACACAGTGAAAAACATTGATTCAAATTCTGAATTATTATTTTCAGTACCCGCTGACCATGCTTGTTATGCAGATCACTTTCCTGGCAATCCGTTGGTGCCAGGTGCGCTCTTATTGAAATGGATTTTAGCCACAATAGAAAATAAATATCAATGCAAAGTCACGCTGTTAAAAAGCGTTAAATTTTTAGCTCCCGTTAAACCTGGCGATGATTTGCAAATCATCCTGAATACCAATTCGCTTAAGCTACCATTGTCATTCGATACTTATGTAAACAACACACTCGTTATTAAGGGCAGCCTAGCGTGCGAAACTTGGGCTTACCCGCAGCGAGATCAGCAATGACCCACCAATGGCAAACACAGCGCGAGCGGGGCAATCGTTTCGCGCTGCAACTGTTAACCTGGATAGCCTTACATTTAGGGCGCAGAGTTATTTTTTTTATACTGTGTTTTGTGGTTTCACATTATTTTTTAGTGGCGAGGAAAGCGCGAAAAGCATCGCAGAGTTTTCTTGCCCGGGCCTTGCGGCGCCAACCCAGTCGCTGGGAAATTTATTGTCACTTGCTCACCTTTGCCATCGTCAGTGTCGACCGGATTTTTTTTCTCTCGGGGCGTGAGGCATTGTTTGACATACGCGTGTACGGCAACGAACTATTTGAAACCTATCAAGAGCGCGGCTGCTTTTTATTGACAACGCATTTAGGTAGCTTTGATGTCATACGCGTTATGGGCATGGGTCGGCGCAACAAAGCCTTGCCCGTCAGTATTGTGCTGGATATTCAGCACAATGCAAATGTCCTGCAATTATTGCAATCACTTGATCCTTGTTTAGCCGCGAACGTTATTGATGCCCGCACCCCGGCACCGGCGCTGGCATTAATCCTGAGCGAAGCTATAGCCGCAGGAAAATTAGTCGGGATTATGGCTGATCGTTGCACCACAGCTGATCGTATAACCGCGGTGGACTTTTTTGGCGAACCTGCTAATTTTCCGCAGGGAGTTTGGCATCTGGCCAGCATTCTGCAAGCGCCGGTTATCACCTGTTTTGGGATTTATAAAGGCGGCAACCGCTATGATTTACATTTTGAACTTATTAGCGATCAGCTAGGTTCAAGCCGAAAAGACCGCGCCGACGCCATAGCGGCAGGCATGCAACTCTATGCAGATCGCGTACAAGAATTGGCGCGTGATAACCCATTCAATTGGTTCAATTTTTATGACTTTTGGCACAATGAAACCACTAAGCATCACTAATTACACGCTCACCAGCTGTTTGGGTGTTGGTAAACAGGCAAATTGGGAAGCGATTAAATTGGGCCGCTCAGGCCTGCAACCCTGCACTTTTTTTCACATAAATGACTTGGTTACCTGGGTAGGCGAGGTGCCTGATCTCGAACAACCTTTGCCTGCAGCAATGAGCGTTTACGATTGCCGCAATAACCGGCTCGCTTGGCTGGCACTGCAGCAAGATAATTTTATTGCTTCCGTACAGGCCGCGGTCGCTCGTTATGGTGCGACACGAGTCGGTATTTTTCTCGGCACCAGCACCTCCGGAATTCACCAAACCGAACTGGCTTACATGGAATCACAAACGCCGTTGCCGGAATGGTATAACTACGCGGCAACTCACAACCCTTTTTCGGTTGCCGACTTTGTGCAGCATGTACTGGGCACCCAGGGTCCGGCAATGGTGATTTCAACGGCTTGTTCATCCAGTGCAAAAGTGTTTGCTTCCGCCTATCGCGCCATTGCCAACGGCCTTTGCGATGCGGTGGTGGTGGGCGGGGTAGATAGCCTTTGCTTAACCACACTCTATGGCTTTAATGCGCTGCAATTAGTCGCGGCAGATAAATGCAAACCCTTCGACTTGCACCGCAATGGTATCTCCATTGGCGAGGCTGGTGGTTACGCCTTGCTGGAAAAGGATACCAGCGCCGAATTTGCGCTCCTGGGTTACGGCGAAAGTGGCGACGCTTACCATATGTCATCACCTCATCCCGACGGCGAAGGCGCATTGCTCGCTATGCAAATGGCGTTACGCAAAGCCGGTTTGAACCCTGCTGATATTGACTATATTAATTTGCATGGCACCGGCACAGTGGCAAATGATTCGGCTGAATCCAAAGCCGTTGCTGCACTATTCGGCGCGCAAACCTGGGCCAGCTCTACTAAGGGTTGGACCGGGCATACCCTGGGAGCAGCGGGCATAGTGGAAGCCAGCATTGGCTTATTGAGTATGACTCACGGCCAAATACCGCAAAACCTACATCTTGAAACCCGCGATACCACTATGAATATTGCCTTGGTAGAGCAAATGCAAAACCAAACTGTCAAACACGTCTTAAGTAATTCGTTTGGTTTTGGCGGTAGTAATTGCAGCTTAATTTTAGGAAAACAGTCATGACCAACGCCACCACGCAAAATGTCTACCTCGAAGCAGTTGGCCTGGCAGCGCCCGGACTCCTGGGCTGGAATGCCAGCCAGCCAATATTAGCTGGCTTACAAAACTACACGCCGATTGCGTTGGAAAAATATAAACCGACACAATTACCGCCTAACGAAGCCCGCCGCGCTACCGAGTTAGTGCGCATGGCCTTTCGAGTTGCAGAAGACTTGATGGGAAATACCTCTATCGCTATGAGTGACTGCGCCAATGTATTTTCGTCGTCGGGGGGCGATTACGTTATCGTTGACCAAATTTGCCGATCACTGTGCGAACCCGAACGCTTAGTGTCGCCAACACAATTCCATAACTCCGTACATAACTCGGCAGCAGGATATTGGAGTATCGCTACCGGTAGTCGTCTGCCCTCAAGTAGCTTGTCTGCTTATGAAGACAGCTTTTGTATGGGGCTACTAGAAGCGATTAGCCTTTGCCAGACAGAACATTTACCCACGCTGCTGGTTGTATATGACATTAAGCCACCTTATCCTCTCAGCGAAAAACGTTTTATTCCGTTGGAATTTGGCGTGGCATTTTTACTTAGCCCCATACGCAGGCCACAGAGTATTGCCCAATTAACCTTGTCTGCATTGAATGCCAATAGCCCGGCAACTAGTGCCAGCCCCGAACTGGAAACTATTCGTCTCAATAACCCCGCTGCGCGCAGCTTGCCCTTATTAGAGATGCTCGCGCGCAACCAATCAGGCAATCTCATATTTAGCAATCGCAACCACAATTCTTATCAGCTAGAGGTCATTGGATGTCATTAAGTCGCGATCAAATCGCCGCTTTACTTCCTCATGGCAATGGGATGTGCATGCTTGATGAAGTAATCAGTTGGGATGCTGAACAAATTCATTGTCGCAGTCAGAATTTTGCCCGCACCACTAATCCCTTATTTGAAAATGGCCAGCTTGCCAACATCATGCTGATTGAATTTGCCGCGCAGGCAGCGGGAGTGCATGCGGCACTCTTGCACCCAGCGCGAGAAGGTTTGCCACGCGCAGCTTATATAGGCGCAGTAAAGAATGTTGAGTTATTAAAACCTGTGAGCGACAATGCCGTCGCCATTGAACTAAAGGCTCATTGCTTACTCAACAATAGCAGCGGTGCGATCTATGAAGTCATTGCCCAACAGCAAGATGCTATTTTGATGCGCGGCCGATTAATTCTGAATCAAATTTAAAAAGGTTATCGCACACTCAATACATTCTTTTTTTATTTTTTCACCGTGAAAAATTTCACAATGCTTATTTATTTCGAGGAACTTACTATGAATGCTTTTTACAAAATTATTACTGTGATTGCCATTACTCTTTTAGCAACGAGTGCAGCAGCACGCAATGATGTTGCTAACTATCCGATTGCTGATGCATTGGCAGACGAAGAGGCAAAAGCCATTCTCGGAAATGATATAAAATTTTATTTTGGCACTCAGGCACATGGTGACGTGATTACTGAACACACAGTGTCTAGCGTAAATAGAAAAACCAATGGTACTAATAAAACGGATAAAGTAGCCTGTAACTGGGTATTTTTATCAGCGCTAAAAGCCTTGCGTGACAGAGCCCGCGAAGTAGGTGGTAATGCTGTTGTAAATATTCGCTCAAACTATCAACACAACACCACTATTAGTAACGAAACCTTTCAATGCGGTTCAGGCACATTTACTTCCGGCGTTGCCTTAATCGGCGATGTTGTGACTATCAAGGAATAATGATGTAGCAAGAAATAGTGCTGTAGCAACGAATAAATTCTGTAGCACTCTTCTGAAAAATTTTATTTCCCTCGCCCAACAGCGAGGGAAATATGTACCGCAAGATTAACTTCCTTTTACTGCTTGCCTTGCCCCCGCCAAAGAAACCACTTGCCCACGCTTAACCTTGACAATGTTGTCCTTTTTTTCCGCGGTTAATGGTGCGCTCATAATGTCTTGATACAGCGGTTCCAACGAAGCAAGTGCTGCTTGCAATTGATAAATATTGGTCTGCAAACTTTCAATTTGTTCGCTGTGACTATTGCGCTTATTTTGCAATTGCGTCAGGCGCAGCATATGTTTTTCAAGTAATTGCTTTTGATATTGATTGCCATGAATTAACGGCGAAAGTGCCTCTTGAATCCATAAATCAATATGCTCACTTAAATCTTTATAAGTATTGCGCACCTCTTGCACCAAGCTATTAATAAAGCGCGTTATTAATACACTTTTACGTGTAAGCAGAGTGCTAAGGGAATAGCGGAAATCATCGGCACGTTTGCTCAATTGTTTTAATTGGCGGCGCTGAATATGAATTTTAAGTAGATGACGCATCATTAATTCATCGCTATTTAAGCCGTGTTCAGGACGTTGATAAATGGATACTAATACACGATTGGAGCGTTCAATTTCGCGCTCGATATGGCGCAAGCTACTATCTACATCGTCAAAAAAATTACTGATAGCACGACCGAGACCCAGCGATGTCCAGCTTTGTGCGAGGCCGCGCTGCGCGCTATTAATTTGTTGTTCCAGCAGACCTGCGCTGATCGGCGCCAGGAGTGAAACGCGCTGTGCATCGAGCAAGCGCTGGCTAGTTCGCAATGATAGCGCTTGCTTATGGTATTGGTGATGGGACTGGCGAATGGTATCGCGCAATTGTTGCAGTACGTCATTTGCAGCACTGGGTCCCGCGCGACGCATGATGGCAATTTCAGTTTCGCACTCACTCAAGCGTCGCGCCAAACTGTGTCGAGTGGTCATTATCATTTCGTAGCTGTCGCCCACTAAACGATGACCAACAATTTGCTGCTGACTGTGCATAACGACATCAGCTAGTTTACGTTCGAGAGTAGGAAAATTACTGCGATCCTGTTGCGTTAAGTTGCGCCCAATCTTACCCAACAAACCCTGTTTCGCTGATATGGCTAGCACTTGCTCCGACGTTAATTTCAGCTGGCGTGCAGTTAGCAGACGAATGCGTTCAATATTGGCCTCAATGTCAGCCGGTGGTTGCAAGTCATCCCACAGACTATCAATTTTATTCAACAGCACCAGTACGGCAGTACATTGCTCGTCACGTAGACTTTGCACATGTTCGCGCCAAATACTCATATCGCTTGCCGTTACGCCAGCGTCTGCCGCTAACAAAAATAAAATCGCTTGCGCTTCAGGTAGCGTTTTCAAAGTTAGCTCTGGCTCATTCCCCAAGGCATTTAACCCGGGGGTATCGACAATGCGTAAGCCCTGACGTAACAGGGGATGATCAAGGCTAATTAAGGCATGACGCCAGGCCGGCACAGCGACCTTGCCGCTTTCGTCCTGTTCACCTAGCTCATCTAATGCAAAGCCTAATTTAAGCGCGTCCGCCGTGGTGACCCACTTACTGGCGGAGACTTGATTAATAGCAGCGCGCGCTTGTTCCTGATCGCGGGGATCAAACGGAATGGTGACCCAGTTTTGCGGGATACGTTTAAAATTTTGCATGCTGGCATTGGTGCGCCGCGTTTCAATGGGCAAGAGACGCACACAATTAATGGGTTGATCCGCTTCCCAAAAGATTTCCGTAGGGCACATAGTCGTACGCCCCGGCAGCGAGGGCAGCAGGCGATGGGCGCCATCGGCATAGAGCAAAGCATTAATCAGTTCAGTTTTACCGCGGGAGAATTCACCCACACAAGCAATTGTGAAGGTATTGCCTTGCAATAATTTTCGCGCTTTTTGCAAGGTTTGCAGCGCCTCACTGCTTAACATTTGATGGCTTTGACCCCACTCATCAAACCGCTGCAAACGTTCGTCAAGCTGCTGCTTCCACAGATTGTATTGGGTCATTTGACGGTGAAGTGCTTTTACGTCCATGGGACATCCTGCTGTAGTGGCGGTGAGCGGGCTATATTAACGTTCATTTAACCTTCCCTTATGCGCAATACAGGCGCATTAATGGCGGTTAAATAGCTATTATTCTAGGATCATTAAAGCCTAATCGGCTGCAATTGACCAGATGTTGAGCAACCAAAGGTCAAACTCGCAGATTAATGGTGGTAAAAGGTGACAATGACAGAATATTTGTCACCTTTAATAGGGCTTTTCACAACAACCATGAACGATTTATCGATTAAAAAGGCCGGAATCGCGCAGAATATCAGAAATAAACGCGTCTACTTTAGATGCGTTGCACAATCCATTGAATTGCTACCAAGACTATCACTATCGACAAACCCTTCAGGCTGTAACGGATATAACCTGAATAATTGCGGATAGAAATTAACAGGGGTAAAACCACAAGAACGATTGCCATTTGTCCAAACTCCACACCAAGATTAAAGGCTAGTACAGTTAAAAATTGTTGATCCGCAGGCAAACCCAATTCACCTAAAGCACCAGCAAAACCCATCCCATGCAATAAACCAAAACCAAAAGTTAGCCAGCCCAAACGCAACACTAGAGGAAAAATATTATTCAGTGCAGCCAATGCTACTGAAATAGCGATGCTCACTTCCACCCACCGGCTGGATAAGTGAATCCAATTCAATGCAGTTGCCGTTAAGGTAATTGAATGTGCGAGCGTGAAAGCAGTAACAATCCACAAGGTATTAACTACAATATTGCGAATGTTATTGTTAGCTACCCACTGTTTATCCCTGCGAATTAATACCGCCGTTAAAAGTAGGGATACTAAAAATAAAACATGATCAAAACCAATCCAGATATGCACTGCACCTTGCACTACAAATTCTTTAAAAGTTGCGAGTTTACTGCCAGCGGTTTCACTAAGGCTAAGTGTTCGAACAGCATCCGATAAAATTCGTGGGCTATTACTTTGCGCACTAGCTTGACTGGTTAGCGTGAATAATAATTTATGCTGACTGTCTTCCTTAAAAAATGCGCTGTAATGAATAATCACTTCACCTGCAAGTGGACATTGCGCTCGCACTGGCACCAGGAGATAGCCTTCATTAAAGTGTGTGTCAATTTGCCATTCTGATTCCACTGCGAGCGGACAAGATTTTGATGCACGGGTGAACTGCAGATTATTTTGCAAATATTCCGTTACAGCATCTGCACGATTTTGTACTTCTTGCCAACGCAATTTTCCATCGCCATCAGTATCGACACCTATAGCTTGTTCAAGATCGTAAAGACGCACTTGCCACTGCCCCGTAAAAACACCTGTCTCATTAAATTGCCCGGTTAAGTAAGCAGTGCTTAATTGATGCGCTTGTGCTAGCGCAGCTAAGCCCCATAAACAACAAACACCGACACCAGAAACTAATCTATTCATTGGCGATGGTCCTTGTTAAAAGCGGATGCTGCCATAGGATTAAGTGCTTCCGCGCGGGCCAGCAGTTCTTTGTCGTGCGCCTCCTTTGCACTGAGAATATTTATTCTTGCCCAATATAAAGCTTTCACAGGATTCAAATTAATATCCAGATAATAAACTGCCATTTCATTTGCGTGCAGATTGTCTTGACGTTGCTCACGCAGTACAACTCTTTCCGTCAATTGGTTTTGCCATAAACGTTCCGTTGAATTTATTTTTCTCTCTGCGAGTGCAAGCCGCAATAGAAGCGCATCGTCCATTTCCGACGCCTTATTTATGACTTGGGTCAAATGCTGAATAACTTGCGGAGCCTTGTTGAGTGCGAGCTGCACATCTGCCCATTGCGAAAGATAATTCACGCTAGCATTTTGCAAGCGTTGCTCCAACCAGCTAGCCGCAGCAGATGGATCATTATTACGCATTGCCATGTCAGCCAGCATTTGAATTAACCAGGTACCGCGCTCATCATTCGGCAAACCTTGCGAATCAATTAATTGTTTAAGCTGATGGTAACTACTGCCAAGGTCGCCAGGGCTAAGATAGGTATTGGCTTCCAGACTACAAGCCGTTACCGTAAATAAATCTGCAGACCCCAATAGTTTTAAACAGGCGTTGCGCGCGGCGAGGGGATTCTCCTGAATCACATAAATTCGCGCGGCTAATAAATTGGCATTGATATTGGTTGGATCTTGTTGCAAGACTTTTTCGAGCGCTTGTTGCGCTACTACAAAGTTATGTTGATGTTGTTGTACCTGAGCCCAGGCTAACCATAAACTTTTATCAATTAAATTATTTTCCGTGCGCGATTTTTCAATTTCGGGCTTCAGCGCTGCCTGCGCCAAACCATACAAGCGCGATTGGCCGGGCAGTGCCGCCTGAGCTAAATAAGCATTAGCAAGAGCAACAATTGTGGCTGGGTCCCTTTTTTGTACATTGTCTTCTCCTGACGAATTAGTTTGTAAGGCATCGGCATTGAGTGCAGGCCATTGCGCAACAATTTCATCGGCGGTCTTGGGTACATAGGGTGTAGCACTCGTAGTCATGGTGGTAATTACAGCAATAGCGAAAACTGCTAATGCGAAAAGCAATTTAGACATACAATTTTCCTTGCCTCAGCATCGTTAAAATTGAATATTCAGGATACTGTGTGGACTTGATGTTAAAAATAAAACTGCTAAAAATTCAGCGCGCATAATCGAATGACTATCTAATATCGAATAAACTTTTTTATTTACTAATTAATATATTGCTATCCATCTCTACTTCTCTACGAGTCATAAATTAAAGGCGAACACTCCTGCCTTCCATGGCAGGGAAATTTATTTCACTCGCCTGACTACTCGCCTAACAAATCATCGTAAGCAGTTTCGTCAGTAACATCTTGCGTCACACTACGACTGTTTAACGGTAATGCATTTGCCGTCGCAGTTTGCATAAATGCTGCGCGACTGTAAGCATCAAAAGATACCGTCAACAGATCTATCGTTATATTTACTGTTGCTGCGACTGAAGTCGCTTTGCCATCAGAAACCACAAACGAAAATGTATCGGCTCCGGTGACTTCAGCATTCGGCAAATAAGTAAATGAACCATTGTTTTGCAGCGTTAAGATGCCATTAGTTGGCTGGGTCGTCACTGAATAAGTAAGCGCATCCATATCGGCATCACTCCCCATCACCGCGCCCGTATAAGCGGTCTCGGCTTGCGTGGAGAAACTTGCCGCTGTAGCCGTTGGCGATGTATTTGTTGGCTTCGGCGGTTTTTTCTTATCACTGCCACCACATCCCGCCAAAAACAGCGCGGACAAACACAGGGGTATCAATACATTGGAATAATTTTTCATGGTCGGCTCCTTATTTTGAACCAGGCAATGGTTCAGCCAGGTAAGGGAAAGAAGCGTTCATCATGGTTGCATTGACCGGCGCACCGTCGGTGAAGCCAACTGTGCCGACAACGGCGTCTGCAGGATCACATAAGCCCAGGTCCGTATCGACACCGGCAACCGGAATTGGATGGCAGAGACGGCCCATCACAACACGCAGTGCTATATCCACTACGTCATCACCAGGACGACGCCCATTAGGGAAGCCAGCCAAATCATTACCTGCCACACCAAAGTTGGATTGATTCGCTACTGAGGTAGCAGCTATGCCGGTATTCAAACGCAGCATTTCGGAGGCAGTCACTGTTGCTAGCTGATTAACACCCGCGAAGCCGGTAAGGAACGCAGCAACCAAATCATTGCGCGGGAAATTAGTCGGCGCGAGTGTAGTGAAACTGGTACCAAGCGTCGTATTTACCGCACCTTTGAATAAAATGTTTAATAATTCAGGCAAAGATGGATGCGTTACATAATCGGCAAACTGGCCATCGTCTTTCGGCATAGAGGTAGAGAAACGATCTTTATCTTTCAAACCTATCACCAATTCATTGACGAGCGGGCTACCCAAGCGCGATACCTGAGTCCAGGCGCCACCATTGACTTCCGTTTTATTGAATGAGGCTTTGGGATTAAGAATGCGCGCTTGCGGCAGACTCGCTGTAGTCCAGGTACCAATGCTGCCGTTACCCGCACCCGTTAAACAGGCTTTGGGTATTTCCAAGGCAATTTCAGTCACGTTTTTGAAACGCAAATCGTCATTAGCGGCGTTTTGAGTAATGCCACCGGGGAAGCCAGCAGTATCCGCAGCACCGGCCGCACTTGCGCCTTCAACTGGAACATAGTTCACTAAGTCGAAAGTTTTACCGAGATTGACGACGAAGGGATCTTTGCGTTGACCTACAAATACGCGGCCATTGGTGTTGCAGTTAGGAATTTTTATATCGTAGATAAAGCTGTTTGCGTAAGCTTTGTAATTCGCTTCAGAAGTAAAACTTTTAGTACCGATAAAGTCGAGCGGTTTGGCAAAAATAGTGCTGTCAGACGCAGCATTTTTCACATCCATACTGGTGCCGGTTTTGCGCGTTCCAGCGAGCACTTTTACACTGTAAGTTTCGAGAAAGTTAACAGAGGAATTATCACCCGTGCTAATACCGCCGACATTCTTCAGCGGTACTGCAACTGAACGTGTATTTCCCGCTGCACCAATTGTTAATTTTACACCTTCACCCATATTGGGCAGGGCTTGGCTAAAGCGAAAATCAAATGTTAAGTCTTCAATGGCATCACCGGTATTATCCACATGGATGCTATAAAGTGCATTGGGGTCCATCGCGAAATAATTAGGGCCACCGTAAGCATCTTGTAATGGAATATAGTTAGCAATCAGAGTAACGAAACTACCGCGATCAGCTTCATAACTATTAAATGCATAAAAATCCGTGGAATCCAGTGCTGGCATACGCGAAATATTCGGCGCTTCACGATGACTGGAAGCCATACTTCCGCTAGCGACGAGGCCAGTGCATATGGCACCAATAATGAGGGATAAATGTTTGAGTTTCATAGGATGTTCCTTTGGTTAATGGATTTGCACTCCAATAAACGAACGGAACTGATATTTGGATTCAAATAATTTCATTTATTTTTAATTATTTTAAATGTGTCGCTGAATGTTAAAAAATTTTAGCTTTTTGATACTGTAAGTAACTAACCTATTTGCAAATTGCAGAGCTAATGAATTGAATAGCCTCAGCCTTTACTGATGGGTTCGTTATGATAATTCGCTAATTGATTTCAAAATACTTAATTTTTTTCATTGGATGGCTGCGACAGAATGACGATATGACTCACCATTGATTACTTTAGCTATGCGATATGGACATATTGGCAAAAATAGTAATGCCATTATCTTGCAGCAGGTCGCAGCGGTTCTAACATTTTTTAACTATCCTTGCTGGTCATGGAGTTTTCTACATAGATTTATGCGCGCTCTACAAATAACGCAAGTAAAGGTTGATTGATGTAGTAATTGTTACGGCTAATTTTTTCTTTTTTTAACAAACCAAGTACCACAAGTTGTTCCAAATACTTGGTTGCCGTTAGGCGCGACACAGAAAGGTCCAGCATGACGAATTCAATTTTCGTGTAGGGGTGATTAAACAAATTATTTAGCAATTCCTGGCTATAAATTTTGGGCAACTCAGTACGTATTTTCTGTTTATAACTTTGCATCAGTGTTTTGATTTGCTTAATCAGTTCAATGTTCGCCTGCGCAGTTTGAGTAACGCCTTCTAAAATGTACAATAACCAGGGTTCCCATTCGCCAGTTTGACGTACAGCTTGCAATTGTCGGTAATACTCAGCTTTAGTTTGAATCAGGTAGCGACTGAGATAAAGAATGGGTAAATCCAATAAACCTTGCGCAACTAAATAGAGCATATTTAAAATGCGCCCCGTTCTACCATTACCATCGTAAAACGGATGAATGCTTTCAAATTGGTGATGAATAATCGCCATTTTAACCAGTGGATCGGCATTACAAAGTGCATCGTCATTAATGTATTGCGCTAAATTATTCATTAAACGCTCAATGTCTTGTTGTGGCGGTGTATAAATAACTTCACCTGTTTGCGCATTTTTTAATCCTGTACCGGGTAATTTGCGAAATCCTGCTTTATTTTTTTCAAGTGTTTCTTGAATGCTGAGTATGTCGCTTAAGCGAATTAAACCTGTCTCACGAACCAGCATAAAACCTTTTTTTAAAGCGCTGGCATAATCTTGCACCTCTTTAGCAGCAGGATTTGTAACGGCAAATAATTCAGCTTTGAACAGCTCATCATGAGTGGTGATAATATTTTCGATTTCGGAGCTGTATTTAGCTTCCTGCAGAGCCAGGGTGTTAATTAAAATCGCTTCATTAGGAATAGTGACAGCAACGCCTTTCAGCTCCGCTAAATAGCGACTTGCCATAGTCGCCTTTTTTAACACCGCGCGCGTTTCAAAATGTTCCAGACCATTAGGCGGAAGCTGCTTTATTTCGTAGCTCATAATATTTATCTGCATCTGTATGTATATAAATTGGCTAATTTTATACACATCACCACAAATATGTATAGTAAAACGGATTTCTTATACATATAAAACTCCACACATAGGAAAAGCTATCACCTCTACGTTTGTTGAGTCTCCACTACACATTAAGCCTTTTATCAAGAATCAAATCGTCACAATCTCCGTCGTATAAAGCACTTTAGTAGGCTGCCCGTTAGGCGACCCACCCAGCGGTTCCAAACTCACCGCCAGAGCCGCAACCTTCACCTGATCCAGCAAGACATTCCGTGGCAAAGTTAATTTACCTTGCTTAGGTAACAAGCCCAACGATACTGGCGGACGACCATCGGCGGCTACCATCCATAACTCATAGTCCTGATCGGGCAGGGGTTGGAAATTGGCAGTGACAGTCACCACCAGATTTTTTTCACCCAGCTCAATAGACCACAATGCCTGTGCCTTCTCACTTTGCACCACCGCAATTCGCGTCTGCGCGCGCTCTGCGGGCGGCACTATCAATATCACGGCGAGCAATATAGCTGCTGCCGATGCAACGCCCGTAAGCCACTGCCAGGTGCGCACTTTTGTTTGCGGTAAGCGAACAATATTTCCAGCTAGCTGGGCATCAGTAAAACCAAGCTGCTGTTGAATATTTTCCCATAGCCGCGCTGGCGGCTGTATTGCAGCTATGCCACCACTCAAACTATTCAACCGGCTTTCCCATTGCCAGAGCACGTGACGCAGGCTGCGATGTTGCATTAGCAACTGTTGAAAGCGAATCCTTGCACGGCCATGCAAGGTGCCCAACACATACTCCGAGGCCAAAGCATTTTTACGTTCTTCAGTGAGGTAATTCATGATTCGATGCACCTTTTTAAACGTTCCAAACCGCGACGAATCCAGGTTTTTACCGAACCCAGTGGCGATCCGGTATGGTCGCAAACCTCGGCATGAGTAAACCCGCGAAAATAGGCTAAGTGAATAACATGACGTTGCTGTTCTTCGAGTAGGTCCATGCACCGGTCAATTAGCACCCGGTCGCGCTCGGCGTAGAGTTCCTTTTCTGGCGTGTTCTCATCTTCTATTTCTTCCACATCCTCTGTACTTTCACGACGACTTTTGACCGCGCGGAGCATGTCCAACGCACGGTAACGCACTATGCTGGTCATCCAGGTCAGCACATTGCCTTTCTCTTGTTGGTACTCACCGGCGTTGTGCCAAATTCTCACAAAAGCTTCTTGCACAGCGTCTTCGGCCCAATCGCGACGCCGCAGCATTTGTAAACTGATAGCGTAAAGTTTTCCTGCGGTGTGTTGGTAGAGTTGTTCAAACGCGAGCCGGTCACCTTGTGCTGTTGCACTTAGTAGCCTCAGGGCTAGTTGGTTAGAATCCATAGCTGTCTCTGTTATTAAATGGTTTGCGGAATTCAGAACAGATACGGAGCAAACAATAAATTGGATTCAACTATTTACGGAAACTTGCAAATACTCCCTATAGATTTAAAAATCACCCGTAAAAAAAAAGCCAGGCTTAAGGTTTGACTTTAGCTTTACCATGCAACCAGCGCCCTGTTGAGTTTTACTGCAGGCAACATCTGCAGCACGCAGGATATATTCAGGCAAAACTTTAGGTGATCGAATACGCAATGTTTTTTGCCTTCCCAGCTCACCTTGCAAGATTTCTATATCGCTTTTAGGAGCTTTGAAAAGTTTGCTGAACCACTTAATGAGGTGTTCGTTGGCTTTGCCAGCGACGGGTGGGGCAGTAATGCGTAATTTTAAACGGTCGCCATGAACGCCGACAACTTCATCGCTGGACGCTTTAGGTTGGAGATGGCAGTGAAGGATTAAATCCTCTCCCTGCCATGAGTAGTATGCGGGCATTAACAATTATTGCTTGCTATGGATGGGAGATCAGGACCAATAACCTATTACAATTTGTGGATTGAGTTGAACCAATACCGCCAAGCGAATAATTAACATATCGACAATTTTTAGCCCTAACAAAATAATGATCGGTGATATATCAAGGACCCCACCTAATGGCGGAATAACCTTGCGGATAGGTGCGCAGAGTGGATCAATAATTTGGTTTGCGAGAACAATCAGTGGATGATGGCTAAACTGCGCCAGAAAACTGCCAATGATAGTAATGACCATACACCAGAAAAAAATGTTGGAAACTATCGAAAGTGCTCCAACAAAACCCCACAGAAGAACTAATAAAGGGTTGGTAAATACATCGCCAACACCATGCACAAGAGATAGCAATAAAGTCGCAACTAATTGCACCAGCAAAATTAATACCACTGAAGCCATGTCGATGCCTAGAAAACCAGGAATAATTTTGCGTAATGGTTTTAACAAGGGCATGGTAATTTTAACGATGGATTGTGATACGGGATTGTAAAAATCGGCACGCACAACTTGCAATAAAAATCGCATTATCACAATGACCAAAAATAGCGACATCAGGGTAAAAATAATCAAATGCAAAATATTGGTTAACATCAAACAACTCCGCTAAAAAAATCTATTGATAACATTATTGACCAACCCCTAATTATTTAGCGGCTATTTATTTTCCCAGCACTTCAGACAATTCTACGGCGCGGTTCGCGCAAGCCTGCATGGCACGGCTGAACATAGCGCGAATTTCGTCATTCTCAAAGGATTTAATGGCCTGCTCGGTAGTGCCATTAGGCGAGGTCACCCGGTGCCGCAGTTCTGCTACATCAAGATCACTTTGCTTGGCTAAGATGGCGGCACCCAGCGCAGTTTGCAAGGTAAGCGCGCGTGCGGATTCCCGGGTTAACCCTTGTGCAACACCGGCCTCGATCATAGCTTCCATGACCAAAAAGAAATAGGCAGGGCCCGATCCTGAAACCGCAGTCACAGCGTTAATTAAGGTCTCGTCGAACAGCCACTCCACTATCCCCACTGCTTTTAACATAGTGTTGGCTAGTTCTTTTTGTGCAGCAGTCACATTGCTATTGGCATACAAGCCGCTAGCTCCTTCACGCAATTGCGAAGGAGTATTAGGCATACAACGCACAATCGCTTGATCGGCACCCAACCAACCGGCAATGCTCGCTGTAGTAATACCTGCGGCCAGGGAAATTATCAGGGGCTTGTGACCGAGGGAGCCCGCCAAATCTAAAGCAACCTCTTTCAACATTTGCGGTTTGACTGCAAGTACCACCACGTCCGCTGCTGCAGCGGTTTGCGCGTTATGAGTACTCACCGCAATACCAAACTGCGCAGCCACTTTGTTCAGCGTTTCCAGGCGAGGCCCGCTGGCGGTGATTTCCCGAGTGCTGACATTTTCCGCAAGTAGGCCACCAATAATAGCTTTGGCCATATTACCGGCGCCGATAAAAGCAATCTTGGGCATTTTACATCCTTAAATCATGAGTTTTTTTGAGGTACAAAGGTTGTTAAAAAGTTCGCTATTGTACTTTTATCTGCCGGGCACTTTCTATCTGCACGTTACTACTGTCAGCGCCCCAGTTTCTATTGCATAGTAAGTTCATCCCTTGCACCTTTTATTGCATTTAGCATCTATTACAACTTTTCTTCTATTCCGCCTTATCTAAATACATCTTATTTTCAGAAGAGGCCCGCACACCAAAAATATCAGTACCTACTCGCACCAGAGTTGCGCCCTCGGCGATTGCCGCTTCCAGATCCCCCGACATGCCCATAGAAAGCGTATCCAACCCAACCAGACCATTGGCTTGCAATTGCGCAAGCGCTTTGCGCAACTTGCTAAAAGTTGCGCGCTGCTGTGCAGGGCTATTCGCGGCGGCCGGGATACACATCACGCCGCGCAGTTGCAAATGCGGCAGCTGGTTTACAATCTGCGCTAACAAGGGTAATTCAGCCAGACTAATGCCTGATTTTGTCGCCTCATCATCAATATTCACTTGCAAACATACCTGCATCGGCGGTAATTCTACGGGGCGTTGATCATTCAGGCGCTGGGCTATTTTTTCTCGGTCTATACTATGAACCCAGGCAAAATTTTCGGAGATTGTCCGGGTTTTATTCGATTGGATGGGGCCGATGAAATGCCATTCAATATCCCTGAATGAATGCTCGGTCATGGCTTCGAGGGCCGCTTGTTTTTCGAGCGCCTCTTGCAGATAGTTTTCACCAAACCGACGCTGACCGCAGGTATAAGCTTGAGCCACCGCAGCCGCCGATTGGGTTTTACTAACTGCAATCAAGTGCACAGTTTCAGGGTTTCGGCCTGCGGCAAGCGCGGCTTGTTGAATTCGTTCGGTGACTTTCGCCAACTTGTCGTCTATCGTGTGCATAGTATTTATAAAATGTCCCCTAAACATAAAGGCTGACCAATGATTTTGGTCTGCAGAATAAAAGGTAAGCTTAATGGATATTACAGAACTTCTCGCCTTCAGTGCCAAACAAGGCGCATCAGATTTACACCTTTCGGCGGGATTACCCCCCATGATCCGGGTTGACGGTGACGTGCGCCGGATCAATTTGCCGCCCATGGAACACAAGCAAGTCCATGGTTTGATTTACGACATTATGAATGACCGTCAGCGGAAGGACTATGAAGAATTTTTGGAAACTGACTTTTCGTTTGAAGTTCCCGGCGTCGCACGTTTTCGCGTAAACGCATTTAATCAAAATCGCGGCGCAGGCGCAGTGTTTCGTACCATTCCCTCAAAAGTACTCACTATGGAAGAGTTGGGCATGGGCAATGTCTTCCGCGATATTTGCGCAGTACCTCGCGGCCTGGTGTTGGTGACGGGGCCAACCGGTTCGGGTAAATCCACTACGCTTGCCGCCATGATCGATTACATCAACGACAGCAAATACGAACATATTTTAACCATTGAAGATCCTATCGAATTCGTGCACGAATCAAAAAAATGTCTGATCAACCAACGTGAGGTGCACCGTGATACCCATGGCTTCAGCGAAGCATTGCGCTCGGCATTGCGGGAAGACCCGGATATTATTCTCGTGGGCGAGATGCGCGATTTGGAAACCATTCGTTTAGCCTTAACCGCAGCAGAAACGGGCCACTTAGTATTCGGCACTCTGCACACCACCTCAGCGGCAAAAACCATTGACCGGATTGTAGACGTATTCCCGGCCAACGAAAAATCCATGGTGCGGTCAATGTTGTCGGAATCCTTGCAAGCCGTTATTTCGCAAACACTGATGAAGAAAAATGGTGGCGGTCGTGTTGCGGCGCACGAAATTATGCGCGGTACTTCAGCAATTCGTAACTTGATTCGTGAAGACAAAGTGGCACAAATGTATTCCGCTATTCAAACCGGTGCGTCACTTGGAATGCAGACCATGGATCAGTGTTTGGCGGACATGGTAACGCGCCGTATTATTAGCCGCGAAGCAGCACGCGGCAAAGCAAGAATGCCGGAAAACTTTTAAGTAGATTGCAACAAAATTTATTTTTTGACGCACCTGATGTAGTGAATACTCTTTGATGCGAGACTTGCCGTAGATACCTCCCTGTAGGCTCCAATCGGCATCCATGCCTCATAGGGTCTCGCATCAAAGAGTATTCACTACAAGATCCACACAAACAATTCACCAAATATTTAATCGCACAATAGCAGGCACCTTTATGGATTTTGATCGTTTATTAGCATTGATGGTAGAAAAAGGCGCGTCGGATTTATTTATTACTGCGGGTGTTCCGCCGTCAATGAAACTACACGGAAAAGTAGTGCCGGTAAGTTCCACCCCACTGGCTCCCGAAAAAGTTCGCGAGTTAGTGCTGAGCGTAATGAATGAAAAACAGCGCACTGAATTCACCGACAAAAAAGAATTAAATTTCGCCGTAAGCGCACGCGGCATTGGTCGCTTTCGCGCCAGCGCATTTTATCAGCGCAACTTAGCGGGCATGGTATTGCGCCGTATTGAAACCAATATTCCTAAAATTGATGATCTCGGTTTGCCAGAAAGTATTAAAGAATTGGCAATGACGAAACGCGGTCTTATTATTTTTGTGGGCGCAACCGGTACTGGTAAATCCACATCGCTGGCGGCGATGATTGGTCATCGCAATCGCAACAGTAAGGGACACATTATTTCCATCGAAGACCCTATTGAATTTATTCATCAACACGAGGGCTGCATTATTACGCAGCGCGAAGTAGGAATAGATACTGAATCATTTGAAGTTGCGCTAAAAAATACCTTACGCCAGGCACCTGACGTTATTTTAATTGGCGAAGTTCGCTCGCGCGAAACCATGGATCACGCTATCGCGTTTGCGGAAACGGGTCACCTGTGTTTGTGTACGCTCCATGCCAACAATGCCAACCAGGCACTGGATCGGATTATTCACTTTTTCCCTGCAGATCGTCATCGTCAGTTGTGGATGGATTTATCACTCAATTTAAAAGCCATAGTTGCACAGCAATTAATTCCTACACCTGATGGTCAAAGTCGCCGCGCTTGTATGGAAATTTTAATTAATACACCGCTGGCGCAAGATTTAATTCGCAAAGGCGAAGTCAGTGAAGTAAAAGAATTAATGAAAAAATCCCGCGAGCTGGGCATGCAAACCTTTGACCAGGCGCTCTACGATTTATACGATAAAGGGGATATCACTTACGAAGACGCACTCTTGCATGCGGATCAACCCAACGATCTACGTTTGATGATAAAACTCGGTTCAGAGACAGACGCGGCTTATTTAAACAATGCAGCGGATAGTTTGACTATTCAGGATGATGACCGCCAAAATCGTGGAAAAATGTATTAATTATTAATCTGCTTTCACTCATCCTTATCCCCACGCAGGGATAAGGATAATTTTTTAGCACAAAAATTTTCGTCAATCCTCAGATACACCCCTCACCTAAATACATCTCCTAAAATATTTACACTAATTAAACTTGCAACTACGTAACCCTTCGTATATCTTTAACTACGAAGACCTACGTACATATTAAAAAGGCACTCTTATGATTAACCCAACCCCGGCAGAGCTGGAAATATTGCGCGTTCTTTGGAGCTTGGGTGAAGCCAAGGTTCAAGCAGTGAACGATGAACTCTGCAAAGTAAAAACTGTTGGCTATACAACCACGCTAAAAACCATGCAAATCATGGAGCAAAAAGGTTTATTGGGTCGCAAAAAAGATGGCAAAAGCCATATCTACTTCCCCGCTGCCGAACAACAGGATACGCAATCCACCATGCTAAATCGTTTACTTCACTCGGTATTTTCCGGATCAAAATCAAAATTGGTTATGCAATTATTGGGCAGTGAAAAAATATCCAAACAAGAACTCAATGATATCAAAGCATTTTTAGCGGACATGGAGAAAAAGAAATGAATAGGCTATCGCAGCTGTTGAGCAATGAAATAAGTTATGCCATTGGCTGGACAATTATTCATTCGCTTTGGCAATCTACTCTGATTGCTTTAATCATTGCAATTAGTTATGCCTTTACTAAAAAGGCTTCAGCCGCTACGCGTTATTGGATTAATGGACTGGGGCTGTTAAGTTGTTTTATTGCCAGCTGCATTACCTTTTATATCAACTATCACGAGTCAGTCAGCATAGAAATTGTCAACACGCAATCCATCACAGGAATTAGCGCCAATAGTTCACCAGCATATGTGCAAACCATTTCAGATATTATTAATCAATACATTAACCAAATTACTATGGTTTGGCTTATTGGTTTTGCTTTATACATTTGTAAATACCTCGCTGACTTTTTTTATTGCCAGCACATTAAAAATCATCGCTACAAAAACCCTAATCAACAATATCAACAACTCTTTAATGAATTAAAGGCTAGTCTTGGTATCACCCGACATGTTCAATTGCGTCTATCAGAGCTAGTAGATATCCCCTGCGTTATAGGTCATTTCAAGCCCGTGATACTACTGCCTGCTAGCCTTGTGTCGGGCCTCTCCATGCAACAAATCGAAATGATTTTACTGCATGAGCTGGGTCATGTGCGTCGCAATGATTACTTCATTAGCAGCTTACAAACACTAATCACTTTGTTTTATTTCTTTAATCCCTTTGCGCGCTGGATCTCTTCAAAAATGGACGAAGAGCGCGAAAGTGCCTGCGACGATATAGCAGTATCTGTTAGTGGCGACCCATTATTTTACGCAAATACACTTAAGGAGTTCGCTGAAATGAAAAGCAATTATTCAACAGCAGTGGCTATTACCGGCAAAAGAAATTTACTTATAAATCGTATTAAACGTTTGTTTATTCGCGACATTAGCTTTGCAAAAACATACGCTAAGCCCATGGCCATTATGGTTATGTTTCTGGCCATGATTGGCTATTCAGTCGTTGGTGTTTCAGATGAAAATGTTATAGCCAATAAAAAATACAAGTTTGACGAAATAAATATACCTCTAAAAACACTGCTAGCAAAAATAGAGGAAAGGTGTCCATCCATAACTGGGAAAATAACGCTAAAAAATCCTGAATTTATCAGTGGCCTAAGCTCAAATGATACATCCTGTGATTCTTTGGCGAAAGCTATTCAGAATATCGACAGAGATGGAGGTGAAGTCTCCATAAATGTAATCAAGATGCCCTTAAAAGATGTATTAAAAATAATTGAAGATTCCTGTCCTAGTGTTGCAGGCAAAGTAGCATTGAAAAATCCAGAAGTGAAAATCACTTTCAAATCTGAGAAACTTCCATGTATGGCAACCGAGGAAATTTTTAGAAAGCTGGATGGAACCGCAATATTAAGCGCTGATGAAATGAAGAAAAAAATGGAAGGGCCGCAAGAAACGGAGATATACGGAGACCTAGTGCATGAAAGCATACCCATCAGCAAAGAGGCGGTAGAAAAAGAATATTCAGCAGAATGTATTGCTACCTTTACTGTCACCAAAAGTGGGGATGCTACCGATATAGTGCCAAACTGTACCAGCCCTGTGGAAGAAGCCAAAAAATACTATAACGAAATGATTACAAGCATGATTAAGATATCAAAATTTCCAATAAAAATGGAACATGGAAAAGCTATTGCGGTGAAGAATATTACGATTAGAAGAAAATGGCTTATTGAGAAACCTCAACCATCTACACAGTCCGACCCAACTAGCAACCACACTGTTGAAAGCCTGGATAAATCGGCCACCTAAATCTTGAATAAAAAATAGGTTGCGATTAATGAACGATCATTAGTAAGGATCAGTGCTCTCGTACCTTTATCAGTCCGATTATCTGCGTTTCGTAATTACATGGGCCAAAATATAAAAAGCTCGCCGACTTCATAGTAAGACGAGCTTTTTGTTTTAAACTGGCAATTAATAATGTAATTCCACGATATTCACCTATATTCAGCTTCCAAGTTCCACAGGAATACCCAAGAATACTCACCAAGCACAATAATAATTTCCGTTATGGTGACACATACATTTTACGTCTAAGGACAATCTATGAACATTGGTGAAAAGTTAAAACAGCTCAGAAGCGAAAAAAATTGGACACAGCCGCAATTGGCAGAAGCCATAGGAATTGAACAATCTTATTTATCGAAATTGGAAAATGATAAATCCATCCCTTCAGCGGATATTTTTCAAGCTATTCTTAAGGCTTTCACTATTGATGTGGGGAGTTTTTTAGAGCGGATTGATGTCCAAATTATCCAGCGTCAATTGCGGCAAATACCGGAAGTAACGAACTTTTTGAATGCAGGTATTGTTGGCAAAATTCATAATATTAAAAAGTGGTTATTTTGTTCGGCGATAGCGTGTGTGATTGGTTTGACCTTAATTGTGACAGGGCAAATGGGATTGGTATTTTCAAACACGATGTATAACTATGAATCTACTGGCATAATTTTATCTGGCGAGCCCCAGGATCTTTTTGAAAGCTATGAGAAATTATTAAACTCAAGGCGTTCGAGTGGTGAAATAGCATCTCATGAAGAGCTAAACAAAAAATGGTATGAATTTACTTCTACGAGAAGAAGACCGAATTATTTGGCATTACCTAATTACCAGGGCAGCATTTTTAATGTTGCTGTTGAGGAAGGCTCCAGAACCTACTTTTTTAAGGATAGCCGGGAAACCAATCATCCCCAGAATAGATTTTTGGTTTTAATCGGTGCTTTATTAGGCTTCGCAGGACTGTTTGGATTTTTTGTCGAATTTCGTTTACGCAGAATTTAATAATAAAAAGCGGACAAAGAGGATGAAAATTCATCCTCTTTGTAACTCACAATTAATTTTCACTCAAAGCTTTTTGTTGTAACGCATGCAATTCCGCAATACCCTTTTTGGCTAAACTTAACATAGCCGCAAATTCCGCTTCGCTAAAAGGTTCTGCTTCAGCGGTGCCTTGAATTTCGATAATCCCCCCATCACTCGCCATAACTACATTCATATCCGTATCAGCTGCCGAATCTTCGGGATAATCCAAATCCAACACAGGTACACCTTGGTAAATTCCTACGGACACCGAAGCGATTGCACGCTTCAAGGGTTCGCCCACAACCTTGCCATTCGCTTTAAGATGCGCAATCGCATCAGCTAAAGCAACCCAGGCACCGGTAATAGAAGCAGTGCGCGTACCGCCATCAGCCTGAATAACATCGCAATCTATATTGATAGTATTTTCACCGAGCGCTGTCATATCAATTGCCGCTCGCAGCGAACGACCAATCAAACGTTGGATTTCTACCGTACGGCCGGTTTGTTTACCGCGTGCCGCTTCGCGATCCATACGTGAACCCGTAGAGCGGGGCAGCATACCGTACTCGGCGGTTACCCAACCCTGGCCTTGGCCACGCAAAAAACTAGGGACGCCTAATACAACACTCGCAGTACAAATGACTTTGGTATCCCCAAATTCTACTAACACAGAACCTTCTGCATGTTTGGTGTAGCGGCGGGTAATACGAATATCACGTAACTGGTTGGGGCTTCTATTGCTTGGGCGTTGCATAATGAAATCCTTACTGCTGAAATGGATTAAAAGGAAGGTGTGATAATATCGCTTACCACCGAAAGTATTTTTTACCTGCTGTTTTCCGAGCTACTTTACAGGCGATCTTTACGAGCTATCTTTATAATCTAGTTTTAAAGCGCGAACTCTATCAGCAATGCCGTTCTTACGTAACCGTTAATCATGAGGAATTACCAATGCCACGCAGTATGACCGGGTTTTCCCGCCGCGAAACCAAACTTCCCTGGGGCACCGCTGTATGGGAAATCCGCAGCGTTAATCATCGCTACCTGGAACCCAGCTTTCGCCTCCCCGAAGATTTTCGCGAAATCGAACCGCACCTGCGCGATGCCATGCGCAAAGCACTGCAACGCGGAAAAGTGGAAGCCAGCCTTATGATTCTATGGGAGCAAGAAGCGGAAACGGAACTCGGCATTAATCTCAATCGCGTTACGCAACTCACCAAAGCCGCGCAACATATTAATCATTTATTGGGCGATGCAGGATCACCGGTAAATGCTCTCGATATTCTTAAATGGCCAGGCGTTATCCAAAAGCAAGAACTCGACCGGGATGCCATGCAAGCCGCGGTGCTGGAATTATTTAATTTGGCGTTGGAAGGATTAATCGAACATCGCACTCGCGAAGGTAACGAATTGGAACAATTAATTTTGCAACGACTGGATGCGGTTTCAACTCAAGTGATAAAAGTACGCGCTCGTCTGCCGGAAATTTTGCAAACCCAACGCGAAAAATTACACGCAAAACTCGCCCTACTTCAAGTCGATTTGGATCCTGACCGCCTCGAACAGGAAATTGTTTTACTCGCACAAAAAGCCGATGTCGATGAAGAACTAGATCGCCTCGATACGCACGTTATTGAAATTAAACGCAGCCTGAAACAAGATGAATCCCTGGGCCGCCGATTGGATTTTTTAATGCAGGAATTGAATCGCGAAGCGAATACACTCTCGTCAAAAAGTATTGTGAGTGATACCACCCAAGCGGCGGTTGAATTGAAGGTGTTGATTGAGCAGATGCGGGAGCAGGTGCAGAATATTGAGTAATAGATTCTCATTATTGCAAAATGACCAAGAAAACCGCTTAAATTTCTTCAACCGAAAATAAAAAAGCCTCTGCAATAAAATCGGAGGTTTTTTTGTTGTAAGAGAAAAATATTTCTACACCAGGCATAGCTTTTAATCTGCAGCTATTGCAATTTAAATACACGATAAGAATGCGGTTTCACTGTCATGTTGAACACACTCTTTTCACTACCTCTGGCCTTACCCCAATGCATATCCGGTTGACGAACCTGAGCTTTTTGCACTTCACCAGACAGGAGATCTTTTAACTCGCTAAAACCTTTCACTGCAGACAAGTTTACGTCTACGGGCTCATCGCGGTAGCTTTGCACAATTAAGGTGTTGTTATCGTATAAAAACAAACTCATTTGGCCAGGGCCTTCCAGCACCGTTTTATCGTCGTTTAATTCGCGCTTTATTTTAGTGAGCACTTCGACGGGCAACCGAGAAAGATCAGCAAAGTTTTCTGGGACCGTCAACACCAACAATCTGCCTTTGGAATAATCAGCACCGTGAAGTAATGGCCAACCGTTGGGGCCATCGTAGCTGGATATTATTTCCCAGGAATCGTTAGTCAAATATTGAATTTGTGGAATCAGAATTGCTTTGTCACTGTGATAGCTTCTTCCATTAAAAAAAAATCCTTAACCAGCGCCTTGCGATCGGTATATTGTAATTCAACTATATCGTTTAGCTTTTCCTGAATCGCTTTTAACAGCCCGGATGTAATCACCACTTTTTTGCCGGCCATTAATTGCGCTTTAATTTGCGGAACCAATTGGGGGTCCGACTTGGCGGATTCGGTTAACAAAATAATAGCTTCATCTTTTGGAAAGTAAGGCACCATTTCGATTGGAACACCGGCATTGCCAAGAAAATTGTGCAGGAAATCTTCACCGCTAGAATGGAAGGGACGATAACTTTTAATTCCTATAGGCTTGCCCAACTCGCCGATAAATTTATCGATTTTTTCAAAAGTGATGCCCGCTACACGAGCGATAGTGGTTGGCTTAATGTCTTTATCTTCGCCAGTCATCGGCTTCATCATTTCTGCATAATCGAAGCTGGTGCTTGTACCTTGCCATTTACCTTTTAATGTTTCGTTTAAGGGTGCTTGAATATTCTTCAAATCAAACAGTGCGATTTGCGGTGCCTTGGCAAAGGCAGTGAGCCACAATTGCTCAGCGTAGCGGTCGTAGGACTTAATACCGAATGGATCAACCCAACCGCCACCGTTACGGCCCGGTGCAATATTTTCGAAATAGCGGATAATTTCATAACCCAAATATTCTTGCAGGTGTTGCGCACTCGATGTTGCATCGCGAGTTTCAGTTCCGCTGTAAATACCATCGAACAATGCTGGCTCTGTTTCCAAATTAAAACCAAGACCATGGAAGTGCTCATACCAGTTTGGATATTTAACGATAACTTTAACCTTGGGATTAGCTTTACGCGCAGGTTCAAGCACTAGCGTTTTAGTGACCTCCGTCATTAAGTCCAAACGGTATTGGGTCCAGCTCTTATTACCTTTGGCTTTAATTTCTATATCGGATTTACAACTGGTAAAAAAGAAATCGTCCAAAATAATTTCATCGAAATTTTTTGCGGTGAATTCAACAACCTCTTTTACTTTTTGACGATGCGCAGGATCACTATAGCAAAAGGTTTCAAAGTTATTGCTCTCATCGATAGTCCAGGTAATGCCACCCGCAACTTCAACGCCTTTTTTCTTGAAATAGCCTTTGGCAATATCCAGGGTTTTCTGATCTACCAGTATTTGATCGCGGTGAGTTTCCAAATAAATTTTATCAATTTTTACCTGGCGCGTCGTCTCCGTCCAGGTTTTGTCCAGCCAATCTACGTCAGCCATTAACTTGGTTTCATAAGATCGCGAATAAACAGCGACTTTAAAATTTTTGTAATTTTTCTGTGCTTGGGCAGGTGCAGAAAGAAGTAGGGTTAAGCAAAGCGTTATCACAAAATAAGATATTTTTTGCATAATGATTTTCTTGTTATTGGAGGGATCGAATGAGATAAGGCATTATTTTGCCGTCTACTCATGAAAGAAAAGCTGCAGGATTATAAGCATTAGCGACCTTCCCTTGAACGCTTATGTTTTTTCTTGATAATCTCTCACAAAACTTGACTTAACCCAACAGAAATTTACGGGCTTACCAATGCAAACGCAGAACAGCTGGAGCAATCAATCGCAATACTTATTGATTTTCTTTTCCCGATATTTCCACCAATGTTGCTATGCCATTAGTGCGTAATTTATCCATTAACAGCGCAAGCTTTTCTACTTCGGCTGCATCAAGTAAGTCACCCTCAACAAAATGCAGGCGCTGTTTTGCGACAAAATCTTTAACGGTCTGGGGGCGAACATTGAGGCGCTGGGCGGCTTGTTGGAGACTAAGTGTTGGCTTCATGAGAATTCTTACGGCGTTAGGTGACTGGCAAAAAAGAGCTACTATGCCATAATTCGGATTTGATGTTGATATTCTGCAGCGCAAAGGCTCCCTTATGGTACGCACAGGCAAAAGTTTAGGAACTCTTTACACCGTTTCGGCACCCTCTGGTGCTGGTAAAACCAGTTTAGTCTCAGCATTGGTTAGATCAAATCCCGAAGTGTGCGTATCTGTGTCGCATACTACTCGCGCTATGCGCCCGGGCGAGGTCAATGGTGTCAATTATCATTTTATTGATCACGCTGTGTTTGAACAAATGCTTGAAGCCAGTGCTTTTTTGGAATCGGCTCGGGTGTTTAACAACTACTACGGCACATCGCAACAATGGGTCATAGATACACTTGAACAAGGCGTGGACGTGATTCTGGAAATTGACTGGCAAGGTGCCCAGCAAGTGCGGAAGTTAATGCCGGAAACCGTAAGCCTGTTTATTTTACCTCCCTCGTTAGCCTGCTTACGCCAGCGCTTGACCGGTCGCGGGCAGGATGATGCCAATGTCATTGAGTTGCGGATGAGTGAAGCAATCAGTGAAATGTCGCATTATGTTGAAGCTGATTATCTGATTGTTAACGATGATTTCACTACTGCCTTAGCACAGTTTCAGGCGCTCATTACGAGTCAGCACCTGCGTTTGGCACGGCAGGTTGAGCGGCACATCGACCTGATTCAGGAATTATTGGCTTAATTTCGCTATTTCTGAACTGTTCTTTTTATAAACATCTTCCGGATGGTTGGCAGGCTTACCCCATCTAGCGCATAATGCGCACCTTTCTGAGCTGCACTTTTTTGCACTATACCTTTTGTTGAATTACATATTGAGAACAAGTTATGGCACGTATTACAGTTGAAGATTGTTTATCTAAAGTGGATAACCGCTTTGAGTTGGTGATGGTAAGCAGCAAGCGCGCTCGTCAATTGGCGATTGGCGGTAAAGAGCCCTTCGTTAGCCCAGAGAACGACAAGCCCACCGTTATTGCGTTGCGCGAAATTGAAGAAGGCTTTATTGATGCGAGCATTTTGTTAGAAAAAGACACTTTGCCACAACCGAAACCAGAGCGCGTCTACGACAACGAAATTTAATTCCACCGCAATTTTTGTTTGGAATCTCAATAAGGCCATCATTTGATGGCCTTATTTTTTTCTATCTACGCTATTGTATTATTTAGTGCCGCAAATGCTTGCCACAAGCGAGCTCTGCGCTTTAGTATCCGTATAAGTTTGATCTTTCATCGATTTGTTTTTTATCCCGGAGTAACGCATTGCAAACCATTGAAGCCTTAAGCCATCGGCTTTCGTCTTATCTGGAAGCGCCCCAAATTAATTTGGTGCGGCGTGCGTACTACTATGCTGAACAAGCCCACGATAGCCAAAAGCGCCGCAGTGGCGAAGCCTACATTACTCATCCCCTCGCCGTGGCCGATATCCTCGCCACCATGCACATGGACCACCAGAGCTTAATGGCCGCGATGTTACATGATGTGATTGAAGATACGGGTATCAGCAAAAAAGCTATTGCTAAACAATTCGGCGAGGCGGTGGCTGATCTGGTGGATGGTGTTAGTAAACTAACCCAAATTGAATTCGAATCCCACGCTGAAAAACAAGCTGAAAATTTTCAAAAAATGGCCTTGGCAATGGCCAAAGATTTGCGAGTGATTTTGGTCAAACTGGCCGATCGCTTGCACAATATGCGTACCCTCGGTGCTATGCCTGCGGAAAAAAAACGCCGTATTGCCAAAGAAACCCTCGAAATATATGCGCCTATTGCTCATCGCCTGGGGATGAACGACCTGCGTTTGGAATTAGAAGATCGCGGTTTTTACGCCCTCTATCCGCTGCGTGCGACACGCTTACAAGCAGCACTGAAGAGCGCTCGAGGTAATCGCAAAGAATTAGTTGAACAAATTCAAGCCGCATTGGAAAAACGTTTAGCCAGCGAAAACCTTACGGCGATTGTGATAGGCCGCGAAAAACATTTATTTAGCATTTACGAAAAAATGCGCACGAAAAAGAAATTTTTCAAAGAAATTATGGATGTCTATGCCTTTCGCATTATTGTGGATAGCGTGGATACTTGTTACCGGGCATTAGGCGTGGTTCACAATCTCTATAAGCCTGTGGCAAGAGAATTTGAAGACTATATCGCTATCCCTAAAGCCAATGGCTATCAATCATTACACACCGTTTTAGTGGGGATGCATGGCGTTCCCATCGAAGTGCAAATCCGCACCAAAGAAATGGATGAAATGGCCAATAGCGGTATTGCCGCGCACTTTTTGTATAAATCCAGCAACGACGTCAACACCATTAGCGCCAGCCATAGTCGTGCGCGCTTATGGGTGCAAGGTTTATTGGAAATGCAGAGCAATGCAGGCGACTCGCTCGAATTTATCGAGAACGTGAAAATTGATCTCTTTCCTGACGAAGTTTATGTATTCACTCCGAAAGGTAAAATCGTGGAATTACCCACCGGAGCGACTGCGGTAGATTTTGCTTATGCGGTTCATACCGATATCGGCAATGCCTGCGTCGCCTGCCGTATTAATGGGCGTCTAGCGCCCTTATCACAGCCTTTATTAAGCGGCCAAAAAATTACCATCATGACGGCACAAGGCGCACAACCGAATCCTAACTGGCTCAATTTTGCTGTATCAGGTAAAGCCCGCAGTGCAATTCGCCACTTCCTTAAAGGGCAGCGTCACCACCAATCCGTTGCGCTTGGCCGTCGCTTATTGATTAAAGCTTTCAATGATGTGCAAATGGATTACGAGCATCTTACTGACGAACAGCAGCAAAAATTATTAGCTGAAACGAAAGTAGAATCCATCGAAGCACTGCAGGAAGATATTGGTTTAGGCAATCGTGTTGCGGCATCAATCGCAAAATTGCTCAAACCAGACTCGGACAATAAATCACGCACCAACAATAACATGGCACCCATCACTATCGATGCTGCCGACGGCATGATGATTAGTTTTGCACGCTGCTGCCGCCCCATTCCGGGCGATCCTATTATTGGCCACATTAGTTCTGGAAAAGGTCTGGTTATCCACCAGGAAACCTGTCGCAACATTACCGAAGCGCGCAACAGCTCTGATAAAATTAGCCATGTGAATTGGGCGGCAAATGTTAGCGGAGAATTTTTAGTAGACGTGCGTGTAGAGGTAGAAAGTGAACGCGGTATTATTGCCACGCTTGCCACCCGCATTACCGAACAAGGCGGAAGTATTGAACACATCAACGTGCATGAACGCGACGCCCACAACAGCGTCATTAATTTATGTATCGGGGTACATCATCGCGTGCATCTCGCCAATATTTTGCGACGAATTCGCTTGCTAAGTTTTGTTATAAAAATTCAACGCAGTAAAAATTAAAAAAGCCTGCATTGCAGGCTTTTTTAATACGCATTTTTATCGACTTACAAATAGGCTTTCTTAAAGGCTTCTTTTGACTTCTGAATATAATCACGGGTTTTTAATGCATGCTTCTCCCATGATTTACGATCTTCCGGATTGGTGAAAGGGTTTTGATCAGGGGCGATTGAGTGATCAAATTTGTCATAGTAGGTAATCATCGCTGAAGTAATTTGATTGAAGCGTTCTTTATATTCTTGCAACTGATCAATATAATCCGTCGCTTTCAACATAAATTGCACCAGCTGCGCATTCGAACTGGAACGTGTTTGTAATGCTTCAGCATGCTTGGTAAAACCTTCACTGATATCTTTTATTGCACCTGCACGAATCTGATCGTCTTTACTCATGACACGATTATAATTTTCTTGCATGCGATCCTGACCACCATAAATTAAGTAATCTTTTAAATGCTTACTTAAATCTTTGCGGTATTTATCCACGTCATTTTGAATAGCTAATAAATCCCTATCTAACAAACTGACAGCGTTTAATTCTTTTTCTACTTCACTCAAAAATTTTTCTGCTGTTTCATAAGTCGCTAGGCCATTTTTTTCAGCATACTTTTTTGCGTCTTTACTAATGTCGGCATTCTCATAAGACGATTTTGAAAAGGTAGTCGCAATAATTGATTTAAAGGGTTCAGAAAATGCAGTAAAAGCGCCCGCAGTAACGACATTAAGTGACGCCGTGGCTATATCACCAAAAGGGCGAACTAAAGATTCAAGTCGTGTTTTTTGAATAGGTGATGATACTTTTTTCATATCATCAATGACCTTTTTAAACGTACTGTAGGCTAACGGATTAGCCATTTTACTACGCTCGGAAGTTGCTAATACTAATGAGGTTGTTGAATAAATACCGTTGGCATATTCGATATATTGACGCTGCACTTCCAGTTGTGAGGTGTAGTTATTACCCAAAGTACGTACTGCATCAACTTGCATTTGATAGGTATTGTCCTCGCGCAATTTAGTCAGCAATTCATCTAAAACTACCTGTTGATTTTTTTGCAGTGCGGTACTTAATAAAATTCTATCAATTGAAATATCATCTAATTCGATAGTGCCATTCACAGCTTCGATATCCAAACGTATATATTTTTTTGCGGGGTCATCTACTGATACACGTTTCGCGTGATATTCGGTATCACCATTGGTTGCTTCAACCATACCCACTTGCACCCAGCCAGCATCATTGCTGAGCGAACTATTAACCAGCACCTTAATTTTATAGCTAGTCACTGCCGCAGACGCACGAACCCACAGCTCCAGGGTACCCGATTCAGCAATAGCGGATTTAGTTCGGATGGAGGCCTCACCTTCAATTTTGACCGAATTCGTACCTGAATGCGCCTGACCTGATTTTAATTCTGCGCCATAGACAAGCGACCACTTTTGCGCATCGCCTTCAAAATCGCTACTAAAATTCGCTTGGCGCTCTTGCGCAAATACAGAGGTCTGTACAAAAAAAGAAAAACATAATAAAAAAGGGGCAGTAAAAACTTTAAGGTAATTCATGATAATCCTATAAAACGCGATAATCGCAAAAAAATAATCGGGCAACCGAACTCTAATCTAAACAAATGAACATGAAATGAATGCTGTTAATGTAAACGCTGGTTATAATATCGCTAATCGCTTTTTCAAGTAGATTTTTTGCTTTTTAAACCAGCTAACTATTCCTTTTTCCCTAAATAGGTTTTCACATGACTAATAAAGCCATTATCCACAGCGACAACGCTCCCGCCGCCATAGGTACCTATTCACAAGCAGTGAAAGTGAACAATACCGTGTATTTGTCGGGCCAGATTCCTCTTGATCCTGCAACCATGCAGTTAGTTCAGGGCGATTTTGCCACTCAAGCTCATCAAGTATTTAAAAATCTGCGCGCAGTTTGCCTGGCCGCCGATGGCGATTTGCAGCATATAGTAAAATTAAATATTTACCTGACCGACTTAGCTAACTTCCCTATTGTTAATGAAGTTATGAGTCAATATTTCAGCGCACCTTATCCGGCGCGTGCCGCCATTGGCATCAGCCAGCTACCACGTGCTTCGCTGATTGAAGCGGATGGAATAATGGTAATTTAAGCTTTCCGTAAACGTGCATAATAAAATCCATCGTGTCCTTCTACATTAGGGAGTAATTGCCGACCGTGAGGTTGCTTTATTCCCCAATCCACTAATAAATCGTCACATGAAGCATCAGCATGGCGCTTCAGAAATGACTCGATCACTTGAGTATTTTCTTTGGGTATCACTGAGCAAGTCGCATATAACAATACACCGCCCGGTTTAAGCATTTGCCAAAGGTTTTTTAACAATTGACCCTGCAGTTCAACAAGCCTATCGAATGTTTCAGGAGTACGCAGTACTTTAATATCAGGATAACGTCGAACAATACCGGTGGCTGAGCAAGGTGCGTCTAATAAAATTCGATCAAATAATTCACCATCCCACCAATCCTGTTTCGTGGCATCACCGCAAAGAACTTTAATATTAAAAGCAGGCGTTTTCACACCTAATCGCAGTAGGTTTTCATGTACTCGTTTTAAGCGGCGCTCTTCATTATCCAAGGCGGTAAGTGTTACACCAGACTCTAACTCAACTATGTGGCCAGTTTTTCCCCCGGGAGCACAACAAGCATCTAGCACGTTCATTCCCGCAGTCAACTGGAGTAGATCCGCACTTAATTGCGCTGCTTCATCTTGTACACTCACGCTACCATCAGCAAATAAAGGTAACTTTCGCGGATCACAAGCTTGCTCCAATGTAATGCCGTAAGGGCTGTAACATGTGGGTTTAGCTCGAACATCCATTTCATTCAATATTTCTAAATAGCGCTCCCTACTCATGTGACGGGAATTTAAGCGCACCGTAAAGGGAGGATGGCTATTATTTGCGGCAATAATTTCATCCACCTGCAACGGCCATTGTTTTCTTAACATACCTTCAAGCCATGCCGGATGATTTGTCTTAAAAGCTAGATTTTGGTTAAGGAGCTTATCCAATTTAGTTTTATCGCGTTGAAATGTCCGCAATACACCGTTGATCAGCTTGGTGGCCCAGGGCTTTTTTAGCATATTCGCCACTTCTACCGTTTCACCTAGCGCGGCGTGATCGGGGATGCGGGTGTGCAGCAACTGATAAAGTCCGAGCAATAAAAGAGCTTGAATATCACTATCTTTAACACGCAAAGGTTTATCAACCAGACATTCCACATAGGCACTGAGTTGCGGTTGATAACGACAGGTACCAAAACACAACTCTTGTAATAACGGTCGATCTTTTTCAATAACTTGATTTTGGACAACAGGCAAAAGACTTGATAGCGAGCCTTGTCCGCGTAAAATTTGCCCCATGATTTGAGCAGCTGCCGCGCGAACACTCATCATTCTGGTAATTCCAATAGATCGCCAACTTTAAATAAATCTGGATGGCCACGTAAAAGCTCAGTAACACTTAAAGCTTTTTTGCCAGGAAGTTGTAGAACCTCAAGAATTAACTGCCCTTCTTTACAAGCAACCCATAAACCTTCATTGGTAATTTGACTGATGCTGCCAACAGAAGCGGGGACCAATGTCACTGTGGCGCTGGCGGCCCAAACACGAATATGTCCATCTACTAAACTTTGAGATTTAATGTAGGCAACCGGAAATGGGTTAAAAGCACGCACTTTACGCTCCAGCTCGATGGCTGATAAATTCCAGTTAAGCGCTGCTTCCTCCTTACTAAGTTTTGGTGCGTAGTTGCTTTGGCTATGGTCTTGCTTATCAGGATTTGCTGTGCCCATCTGAATCTGATCTAGCGCATCAAGAAGTGCAGGCGCACCTAAAGTTAAAAGTCGGTCATGCAAACTTCCACCGGTATCTGTACTTAAAATCGGGCAAATGACTTTGATCAACATATCCCCCGTATCCAGCCCGACATCCATTTGCATTATGGTAACGCCCGTTTCTATATCTCCCGCTTCAATCGAGCGTTGAATGGGGGCCGCGCCGCGCCAGCGCGGTAAAATAGAAGCATGCACGTTAATACAACCAAGGCGAGGGCTATCCAATATCATTTTTGGCAGAATCAGACCATAAGCAACCACCACCATGAGATCAGCGTTTAATGCCGCCAATTCCTGCTGTGCCTCTTCGGTTTTAAAATTTAGTGGCTGATACACGGGAATACTCTGCGCCAAAGCTAATTCTTTAACGGGGCTAGCATGGAGCTTTTTACCACGCCCTGCAGGACGATCCGGCTGCGTATAAACGGCGATGATTTGATGACGACTACCCAGCAAAGCTTTAAGGTGCGCAGCCGCAAATTCTGGAGTTCCAGCAAAAATAATACGTAAACCAGAAGTTGGCTGATTTTGGATTTGAGTCATTAATTAATCTTGCTGTGAAGAGCCTTAGAAGAGATGGATTTACGGAAAAAGCCCTACTGCGCCTCTTCCTTATGTTTTTTCTCAAGTTTTTTGCGGATACGTGACCGCTTTAAAGGAGAAATAAGATCGACAAACAACTTACCATTGAGATGATCCAGTTCGTGCTGAATACACACCGCAAGAAGGCCCGTGGGCTCTAAAGTAAAAGTTTTACCCTGCCGATCGAGCGCGGTAACGCTAATATGCTCGGGACGCACAACAGTTTCATAAAAACCAGGCACCGATAGACAACCTTCATCATATTCTTGAATCTGGTCATCCAGCACTGTTATTTCGGGATTGATAAAAACCAGTGGCTCCGTTTTGTCTTCACTGACATCAATGACTACAATTCGTTGATGAACATTGACTTGCGGTGCAGCTAAACCTACGCCGGGAGCGGCGTACATAGTCTCAAACATATCGCTGAGCAGCTTGCGTATTTTGTCATCCACGACTGCAACCGCCTTGGCAACGGTGCGTAAACGTGGATCAGGAAACTCGAGGATTTCTAATATAGCCATAGTCTTGTGACAAACTTCTAGTAAAATGATAATAACCGCTGCTAACATGATGATCGTACAGGATTTACTCTGTATCGGGGAGCAGCATAGCCGGTAATGAGCTATTATAACGCCTATCTGGCTCGTGGCCGAATAAAACAGGATCGGTTCTATGAAAAAAATTATTATTAAATGTGTTGTTGGAATTATTGCAACAGCTTTGTTGGGCTTATCAGCAATAGCTGAAGACTTACTTAAAGCTGGGCATCCAAACGATTACACCGTTAAAAAGGGTGATACCTTGTGGGATATTTCCAGCACGTTTTTAAATTCACCGTGGAAATGGCCAGAAATTTGGCAAGCTAACCCACAAATTGAGAACCCCCATTTAATTTTCCCTGGGGATCTCATCAAACTTTTTTACATGGACGGCCAACCACGCATTACTTCTGAGCGCACCCTTAAATTGATACCCGGTGAGGGTGGCAAACTCAGCCCCAGGGTACGAGTTCAGCAAAATTCCGATGCTATCTCCACCATCCCGCTTGATCGCATCAATAGCTTTTTGTCACACAGCCTGGTGGTTGATGCGGCAGACTTGAAAAATGCACCTTACCTGCTTGCAGGTCCACAAAAACGTATTGTAGTGGGCGCTGGAGACACCGCCTATGCTCGCGGCAGTTTTTCTGAAAGCCTGACTAACTACGGAGTTTATCGCCAGGGCGAGGTCTTTTTTGATCCTAAAACCAAAGAAGTTTTAGGTGTTCATGCTCTGGGTGTAGGCTCGGTTAGTGTGCAATCCTTTAAGGGCGATATTGCAACGGTAGGCGTGATTCGAGCCAACGAAGAAATACGTATTGGGGATCGCTTATTATTAAGCGAAGATCGTCCAATGACATCGACGTTTTACCCGAGCTCGCCAGAAGGCGATATTCAAGGGACGATTATCGCGGTGGAAGGGGGCGTTACCCAAGTTGGTAAATATAATGTTGTGATGGTTAACCAGGGCGAACGCGAAGGAATTAAAGTTGGCAATGTTTTGGCTATTTACAAAAAGGGTGAGCTTGTGGTGGACCGCGTGTCAGGCGGGAAAGTTGCTCTTCCTGATGAGCGTGCAGGCTTGTTGATGGTTTTCCGCACGTTTAAAAAAATGAGTTTTGGCTTGGTATTGGAAGCTGATCGTCAACTTTCTGTAGGTGACTTAGCGCTTACCCCTTAATTCAATACAAGTTAGCTAGCGGCGTACGAAGCGCCGTTAGCTCTTAACAAATTATCTCTAACTTATAGAATTAGTGCTCAAGGACGATCATTTTGCAAAACCATCTTTTTTTTCAACTTGTATTGCACCGATTGCCTGATGTAGGACCAGCTACCTACACTCGCTTGTTACATTATTTTGGCACTGCTGAAGCAGTTCTCACACAGCCAACGACTAACCTTGAAAAATTCTTAACACACAATGCATTAACTGCTATTACTGAATTCCAGCGCGACAGCCATACCTCTGTAATTGGGCAGAAAGTACTAGCCGATTTAGATTGGTTAAACTGCCAAACCAACAGCGCCGTGATTACCATCGATGACCCACGCTACCCCGCCTTGTTACAACAGATCCCTAAACCGCCGCCGGTATTATTTGTTCGTGGTGATGCCACCTGTTTAAGTTTGCCGCAAATTGCCATAGTTGGTAGCCGTAATCCAACCAGCGGCGGCTTGGAAAATACTCAACGTTTCGCTGAATATTTGGCTGCTAATGGCTTTGTTATTACCAGTGGATTAGCCACAGGGATAGATGCTACAGCGCATGAAGGTGCTCTCACAGTTCAAGGTAAAACTATTGCCATAATGGGTACGGGAATTAATACAGTCTATCCGGCACGGCATCGTGAGTTAGCGCAGCGAATTTTGGATAATGGTGGCACGCTAGTAAGTGAATTTCCACTCGGGACTGGAGCGCAAGCAGCAAATTTTCCACAACGTAACCGTATTATTAGTGGATTAAGTTATGGGGTTTTGGTGGTCGAGGCAGCCATAAAAAGTGGTTCGCTGATTACGGCAAAGATAGCCTTACAGCAAGGCCGGGAAGTATTTGCCATTCCCGGATCTATCCACAATCCTTTGGCGCGCGGGTGTCACCAGCTTATCCGACAAGGAGCTACGCTGGTAGAAACCGGTAATGACATAGTGGAACAACTGCAGGGGATGCTTAGTTATCAACGTCAGGAATTGTTGGATTTTCAGAAAAACAAAAACCATTCATTGCCATTAAAAAGCACCACTCCCAAAGCACAAGTGGTAAAACAAAGTATCGAGGAATTATCAGCCAGCGAACAACAACTGATGGCAGCAATCGGCTTTGATCCTGTCAGTATTGACGAATTAGTCGAGCGTACGGGCAATCGGGTAGGTTTGCTGATGGGGCAGCTGGTTGGACTGGAAATTAAGGGTTTTATACAACAACTCGGAGCAACCTACCAAAGAGTTTGAATTATCATTTTTGACCATGGCAGCACCTTCCGGTAGATTGTACGACCAATCCGCTCGAGATGCCTTGCTTATGAATTCCTGGTCACTAAATCCCCGCATTCAATATGCCGCAAAACAACTTTGGCAAGATGGTGTAGTAGCTTACCCAACTGAAGCTGTATGGGGTTTGGGCTGCAATCCATTTAGCGAACATGCCGTCACACGCTTGCTTGAATTAAAACACCGCTCTGTTAACAAAGGTTTAATCCTGATAGCCGCTGACATCCATCAATTTGACCCGTTCATTGCTCATCTTAATGATTTGCAACGTCAGCGCTTAAAAAATAGCTGGCCCGGCCCCGTAACCTGGCTAGTACCGGTAAATGGCTTAATGCCGAAGTGGATTAGTGGGCAATATGAGACTGTTGCGTTACGTGTGACTGACCATCCGGTGGCTGCTGGCTTAAGTCGCGCTTTTGGCGCTCCTATTGTGTCAACATCCTGTAACCCCGAAGGCCTGCCACCGGCTCGCGATGCTTTTCAAGTACGCCGCCATTTTGGCGATTCACTCAATGCTATCACCTCAGGAAAAATAGGTAATTATAAACAACCTTCGGAAATTCGTGATTTGCTCACGGGTGAAATTCGACGTCCTGGTTAACGCTATTACTCGCTAATCATCCAAAGTAAGATGCATCATTAATAGCCTTAACTATGGCGTTTTCGGTTTAGTGATTTCTGTAAATCGCTTCTTATCTTCTTCAAATTTATTGTCGGCAGTTTTAAACTCAAGTTCACGTTGTTGAATTTGTGATGCAACTTCTTTTTCTTCGGAATGTAGAGTGGCGATATTATTTAACAAGTCTTCTGATATTTTTTGGCCATTACGCTCTTGCGTTGCCGCCTGAGCTTCTTGATTTTTAAGTTGCGATTTAACGCCAAATAAATTCGCTTGTAGTATATCGATATTGTTACGGAGCTCCTGCAAATTGCGAATCTTAGCGGCTTCAATATCAGCGACGCCGCTATAGCTACGACGCAAGTGAACATCAGCAAGGGCTCGTTCCTTAGCTGCTTTTCTTTCTCTAGCAAAACGTTCCGCGTCGGCATCACTGGGCGATGCTGGAACTACTTTAATAACAGCACCATTAATAGTAACTACTTCATAGCCAGCGCGCACATATTGCGGTGGAATAGTCTGCCCTACAACTTTTGTACCTTGCTCATTGGTGTAACGATAAAAATATTTGTTTGTTGTTTTTGAATCGCTTGCATATCCCATACTGGAATTAAAAGAAATACCAGCAAGTAATGTGTATAAAAAAATTATTAGCTGATTTTTCATAAAGTATATTCAACTTGAAATTAAATCGATAAAAGTATTGTTTAAAATTTTTAATCCACTCCGTAAGTGCCGCGATAAACTTTTATCTTAGTCACCATTTCCTGCTGTCCACTTTGATCCTCCAAATAATAAATAATGTCGTTAAGACTAATAATACTGATCACTGGAATATTAAATTCTTGCTCTACTTCTTGAATAGCGGAAAGATTTCCTTGACCTCTTTCCTGCCGATTCAAACCAATTAATACGGCTGCAGGTTGCGCATTGGCCTTTTTAATTATAGACATAACTTCACGAATCGCGGTGCCTGCTGTAATAACATCATCTACGATAAGAACTTTACCTTGCAATGGAGCACCCACTAAAACGCCACCCTCACCGTGATCCTTAATTTCTTTACGGTTATAGCAATAAGGCATATCTTGGTGAAATTGGTCAGCAAGTGCTATGGCAGTTGCTGCCGCTAACGGAATGCCTTTGTATGCGGGACCAAAAACCAAATCAAATTCAATATTAGCAGCGGTAACGGCCGCCGCATAATAACGCCCCAATTCAGCCAGGGCACTTCCAGTCTGGAAACGCCCTGCGTTAAAAAAATAAGGGCTCGTACGGCCAGATTTAAGCGTAAATTCACCAAAACATAAGGCTTGGTGCTTAATAGCCAGCTGGATAAAGTCATGCTGGTATTTTTGCATGCAAAACTCCTATTTATGAACTAAGTTTGAAGTAACTAATAATAAAATTTTAAAGGCCAATGTGGATTCAATTATTCTGACTATTTAGTGTATTCCTTTTTAGTTCCCATAAAAAAAATAAAATTTGTAACTATTTGAGACATAGGTAACACTTTTTGATAAACCTTGGGTATCATACACAGTCCGTAATCAAGGAGCTAACATGAGAGTTATCAGTTTGAGCGTCGATGGCATTGTGCAAGCTGCAAAGCGCGGCCTGTATGAATGGCTCGCGAATCAAGATGCAGACTTAATTTGTCTACAAGATCTTCGAGCATTAGAACGTGAAATTGACAAACCGGAGTTCCATCTCGACGGTTATTTTGCTTATTTTTTTGATTCGGGAACTAAACACTACAACGGGGTTGCTATTTACACTCGCGTTCAGCCCAAAGCACTTATTTATGGTTTAGGGTTTGCTTCCGGTGTCGATATGGAAGGTCGCTATTTACAAGTCGATTACGAGCAACTCAGCATCGGCTCATTATTAGCCCCTACCGCTATTTCGGAGCTGGAGTCACAAGAAGTTAAAATTAAATTTTTTGACGACTTTCAGGCACATCTAGACAAAATTACCCGCAAGCGTCGCGAATATATTTTTTGCGGCAACTGGGCCATGGCACACACACCACGCGACGTAACAAATAGCGCAGAAAATCAACATAACTCTGGATTTTTATCACACGAACGACAATGGTTAAGCCAGTTATACAATCAGCTCGGCTATGTTGATGCATTCCGTCGTGATAACCGCGATAGCGACGAATACAGTTGGTGGCCAAGCGGCACTAAAGGCGAAGGTGAAGGCTGGCGTACTGATTTTCAAGTTGTATCCAACAGTCTCGGAGCTAAGGTTGAGTATGCAGCCATTTATAAAACACAACAATTTTCCAGCCATTTGCCCGTTATCATTGATTACGATATCGAATTACCGCAATAAAATTTGTTTTTTTATTTAACGTGGCTTTCCAACCAAGCCTCAAGAATTAAACGTGCGGCAATCGAATCTACAGGATTATTTTTATAGTCCCGCGAGCCGCCACGACGCATCACTTCACCTTTTGCCGCAAAGCTCGTAAGACGCTCATCTACCATTTCAATATTGATACCAAACCTGCCATTTAAACGATTAGCAAACTTGCGGGAGCGAGCACTCAATTCACTTTCACTATCATCCATATTTAAAGGTAGGCCAATTAAAATCAAATCAGGCCGCCATTCGTTAATAAGCTTTTCCACTTGAACCCAATCGGGAATACCATCTTTTGCTTTGAGCGACGTAAGTGTATTGGCAGTACCGGTAATAGTTTGACCGCAAGCAACACCAATATTTTTGGTGCCATAATCAAATGCAAGAAGAGTTTTTATCATACGGAGACAATTTTCAGGGGCAGTGCAGATTGCTACTTAACAGATAGCTAAGCGTGTCCGACAGTGTTGGTTATTAAACTGACATTTATTCCGAGGGCTAAGGCAGCAACAGTCCAACGTTGCTCAAAAGGAGTATTAAAAATAATATTTTTATCTGCAGGAACGGTAAGCCAGGAATTCGCTACTATTTCTGCTTCGAGTTGGCCTTCACCCCAACCAGCGTAACCTAATGCAATCAGATAAGGCGAAGGGCCCTGACCCTCAGCCAAAGCAGCAATAATATCTCGGGACGCAGTGAGGCTGATCTCGTCCGAGACTTTTATAGTGGAATGCCACTGCTTGCCAGTTGGATGTAACACGAAGCCTCGCTCAGCTTGTACTGGACCGCCAGCGACAATTGTTTTATGACCCTGGTGAGCAGTATCCGTCAAATTCATTTGTGTAAAGATTTCATGCAACATCATAGGCAAAGGGTTATTTATCACAATTCCCATAGCACCACGTTCGTTGTGTTCGCAAATATAAGTAACACTTTGCGCAAAAGACGTATCTTCCATGTTGGGCATAGCAATCAAAAAATGATCGCACAAGCTTCCGGGAACAAGGTCAGTGGTGTCTATGTGATGAGTCGGCTTAATAGTCATGTCTTGAAGTATTGGGTCATTCCGTCAGGAACACAAGTGTGTGCTCGAATTTAATAGATATTATTCTCCACTGGTACTGACACCAGTCATTTCAAATCTCCATGTACGAATGATTTGCAAGCGATCAGCTTCACGACGAATCTCTTGGGGAAAGGTAGCAAACGGCGCGGACAAGCGTACGATTTGACGTGCCGAGTCATCCAAAATACGCTTCCCCGATGATTGCAAGATTTCTATGGAGTAAATAGAACCGTCAGGGTTGATAATCACGGACAGACGCAAACTCCCGGTTATATGCTTTTTTAATGCTTCCTGTGGATAGTTACGATTACCAAAGTGCTCAATCTTTTCACTCCATTCATTTAAATATTTCGCATCAAAGGATTCTTTCGTGGAAACAGAAGTTAATGTACGAATCCGCGGTCGTTTAGCATATTCCTGTCGCTGCTTATCCAGTTTAGCCTGCAAGCTGGCAATTTCGAGAGTGATGGCTGATTCATCTTCCAACAAACCTTCTCGCAATTCTTTTTCTTCATTTATATCAGGGGTTGTTTTCAGTTGCGCCTTGAGATTACTTTGCCCTTTGGTAGTAATAATTTGTTGATCTTTTTTCTGGTTAGGTGATGCCGCAGCGGTTTGTTGTATGGGGTTAACATCACGCACCTTTGAATCAGCAAACTCAGCCTGGCGTTCGGTAGTCAACTGACGCGCTTCAACTTCGGTGCCGCTAGCTTCCTGATTATGCTGCGCGAGAAAATCTGCATCTTCGGATTTTTTTTGCGATTGGTGTGTAGCTAAGGTTATCTCCATAGTCTGGGAACCAATATGCTGTTTAGGCATTTTAAAACCTAAACCTAAGATCAGCAGAGCATGCAAAGCAATGGCTATAAATATCGTAAAACTTAGGCGGTCGCTAGCATCAACGGGAACCGCATTTTCTGCAGTCATCTCTACAGTTGCATTCATTAAGTATTGTCCGCACGTTTCTGAATACGACACTGTATTGCATCCATTAACCGTGCCGCTATTCGCGTATCATAAGCCTTATCAATCTCGCGCGCACAAGTGGGACTTGTAACATTAATTTCCGTTAAATAATTACCTATAACATCCAGGCCTACAAACAATAGTCCTCGTTCTTTAAGTGAGGGAGCTACCTGCGACACAATCCAATAGTCTTGCTCAGAAAGCGGTTGTGCCACACCAGTTCCGCCAGCCGCTAAGTTGCCACGGGTTTCACCCTTCGCAGGAATGCGTGCCAGGCAGTAGGGAACGGGCTCACCATCAATGACCAAAATGCGTTTATCGCCATTGACTATTTCAGGGATGAAACGCTGAGCCATGATAGTTTTAAAACCAAAAGCCGTCAGTGTTTCCAATATTACGCCAACATTGGGATCGTCTTGACGACAGCGAAAAATACTACTGCCACCCATGCCATCGAGAGGCTTAAAAATAACATCACCATGCTGCTGGTGAAATGCACGTAATTGCATCATGTCACGGCTGACAAGAACGGGGGGGCAGCATTGCGGAAATTGCGTTGCAAATACCTTTTCATTGCAATCGCGCAAGCTACGCGGATCGTTGACTATCAAGGTTCCCTGTTTCTGCGCAGCTTCTAAAATATAAGTGCTATAAATAAATTCATTGTCAAAGGGTGGGTCCTTCCGCATTAAAATGACATTTAGGTCTGCCAGGGAACGATCCTCATATAAACCAAGGCTGTACCAATCGTCTGCTTTATTGGTGACACGAAGACTGCGCATATTTGCTCGCGCTTCACCCTGTAATAAATACAAATCACTTTGCTCCATATAGTGCAATGACCATCCCCGCTCTTGAGCGGCCAGTAGCAAAGATAAAGTGGTGTCTTTGCTAAATTTGATGTTGGCGATGGAATCCATCACTACACCAACAGATAATGTTATAGATTGGGCCATAAAGTGTTCTCAGTAACCGGGTTGCAGTTGTCAATATTGCAGTCTAAAGTTAAGTCTTGGTAGCCGTTAATGCAAGCGCATGATACACAGAACTGCAACGATTTTAGCGTCTCTAAAAATACAAATGTTAATAGATTCCTTATATATTCAACTAGTTATGGCTAAAGCTTAAAAACTATGTTAAAAGTTGTCATTGCGTATTTTAATACTTTTAATAAATGAACAGCACGCGGCTTATTTCACTACTACAATTAGATTCAATCAACGCAAATACCGTATCTAGCGAAATCACATATAGCCGCATTAACTAAGGCAAAGGTCAGAGTGTATGGACGTAAGTTTAGAAAGTTTAAAAGTCATGGTGATTGACGATAGCAAAACTATTCGTCGCACCGCAGAGACCCTCTTGAAAAAAGCAGGATGTACGGTTATTACCGCTACCGATGGCTTTGATGCGCTGGCAAAAATTGCCGATAGTCGTCCCGATATTATTTTTGTCGACATTATGATGCCGCGTCTTGATGGTTACCAGACCTGCGCGCTCATCAAAAACAATAGCGAATTTAAATCTACCCCAGTGATTATGCTTTCGAGTAAAGATGGTTTATTTGATAAAGCCAAGGGACGCATCGTCGGCTCCGATCAATATCTCACCAAGCCATTTAGTAAAAGCGAACTACTGGATGCTATTGAAACACATGTGAAGCATATAAAAGTGTCTTAAAAGCTCGAACTTTATTTAACGAATGTTAATTCAGATGGTAATTATTTTAACCTGGAGCAGCTATGGCCCGCGTACTTATTATTGACGACTCTCCAACAGAAACCTACAAGCTCACCACTATGCTTGAAAAAAATGGTCATGTAGTGCTGACAGCTCCAAACGGCGAGGCCGGCATTGCAATGGCACAGAAAGAGCGCCCGGATCTCGTATTAATGGACATAGTAATGCCAGGTTTAAATGGTTTTCAAGCGACTCGTCAGCTTTCTAAACTGCCAGAAACAGCACATATTCCCGTCATTATTGTCACCACTAAAGATCAACAAACAGATCGAGTCTGGGGTATGCGTCAGGGTGCTAAAGCCTATTTATCAAAACCTATCACCCCCGACGTATTAATGTCGGCAATGGCTGAAGTAATGCGTTAAGTAAGATTAAAACTTGCCTCAAGGTGAGATAAACAATAACTCTTTAAAAGTTGCACTGCCGTTAACCTCGAGTTTTAGTTCCAGGGTATTCGGTCGAGATGGAATGCTGGTATGTCTGAACCTCAAGCTGCTTTTGCAGCGTTGCTTAATTTGGCGCATTGCAGTCGTGAAGTCGCACGCGGCCTCCCTTCACAGACTGATATTCGTCCGCTATGGAGCGGTATCGGTTTTATGCTAATGGGCAATTATTTTGTTGCTCCCATAGGCGAAGTATCAGAAATGCTTGAAGTGCCTAATTTTACTCATCTCCCCAGCGTTCAACCTTGGGTTAAAGGTGTCGCCAATGTGCGCGGTCGTCTTTTACCACTGTTTGATTTAGCCATTTTTTTTGGTGAGCATTTAACTGGTGGGCGCAGGCAAAGACGCGTATTAATTTTGGAAACTGAAACACTGTATGCCGGACTTATGGTTGATCAGGTGTTCGGGATGCAGCATTTTCCGATGGATGAATATAGTGAAAACGCTGGTGTTATTTCGGAAAATATTAAACCTTTTGTAACCGGGAGCTATCCAAGTGCCGGGCAACAATGGTCGTTATTCCGCCCGGCGCTTTTGGCAGAGGATCCGCGTTTTATTAACGCAGCTAAGAGCTAACCAACGCAGCTAAAGTTAATGAGCATAGTTAAACACGTTTAAAGTTAATGAATTAAATTGTGGGTTTTCCCACTTGGATAAAAATAAAACCTAGTGTCGGTTAGGAGTAAGTATGAAAACAGAATCCAAAGGTCTCATCGCTACAATAAAAGGCAACCTGGGCATCGCCTTCGCCAGCCTGGTGGCAGTTATTTCATTTGTATGCATGGCCGGAGCATTCTTTATTGTGCAAAAAGATGCCAATAATGATCAGCGACATTTACAGCAAGTTGCAGAATTGCGAGCACAGGCCTTCCGGCTGACAGCTCTCGCACGAGATGCAACATCAGGCACGGAAAAAGCCTTTAACGATTTGGCAACTGTAATAAAAAAAATGGATTCCGTGTGGGGTGAACTTAACACTGATGCCACCAGCACCAGCCCCTCATTACAAGAAAAACTCAATGCTTACAGTAGTATTTGGGGCAAAGTTAAAAGAAATGCTCAGGAAATTGTGAACAACCGCGACTTGATCGTAACCCTAAACTCAGTCGGTAAAGGTCTTAACGATAATTTGCCTAGCTTACAGAGTGAACACACTAACGTCGTAGAAATTCTATTAGATTCCAAGTCTCCTGCCGATCAGGTGAATGAAGCGCAAATGCAATCATGGCGTGTTGAACGTATTGGGCGGAACGTTGATAAAATGCTACGCGGTGATGCCGACGCCAGTGCTGCTGCAGATCAATTTAATACTGACGCGAACGTTTATGGTCATGTGTTAGATGGTATGAAAGATGGGGACCCGGCGATGCGCGTAAGTCGTGTAACTGATTCAAGTGCACGTGCGAGCCTGGAAAGAATTACAAAATTATTCGCTGGCGTAAATAAATCAGTAAAAGAAATGTTTGAAGGCGCGGGAACCTTGTCCAGTGCACGTAGAGCCAGCGATGCATTGTTGACTGACTCACCACAATTATTAAATTCATTGACCAGCATTCAAGATGAAATTGTTACTCTGGAAACCACGCGGCCGATCAAAAAATACAAAATTATTGAAGACCTTGCTGTACTCGCGCTCTTATCAGGTTTATTTATTGGTTTTAGCATTTACGGTAGTACACGTAAACGTTTAGTGGATACTGCGGAAACTAACGAACGTAACCAAACAGCAATTTTACGTCTTCTCGATGAACTGGCCGATCTCGCCGACGGTGACCTGACTACCACGGCTACAGTAACCGAGGACTTCACCGGTGCGATCGCGGACTCTATTAACTTCACTATCGACCAACTCCGGATTCTGGTTGCGCGAATCAACGAAACAGCGGTAAACGTATCAGCAGCAGCGCAAGAAACTCAGCAAACTGCTTTGCATCTTGCTGAAGCATCTGAACATCAAGCGCAAGAAATTGCGGGCGCATCCGCTGCGGTAAACGAAATGGCCGTAACCATTGATCAGGTATCGGCAAATGCCGCCGAATCGGCAGCGGTAGCGGAAAGAGCGGTATCTATCGCCGGCAACGGCGCTAAAGTGGTACAAAATACCATTAACGGAATGGATACTATTCGTGAACAGATCCAGGATACTTCTAAACGTATTAAACGCCTCGGCGAATCGTCACAAGAGATTGGTGATATCGTAAGTTTGATTAACGACATTGCCGACCAAACCAACATACTCGCACTTAACGCGGCAATTCAGGCATCCATGGCGGGTGACGCAGGTCGAGGCTTCGCAGTGGTAGCGGATGAGGTACAGCGCCTTGCGGAACGTTCAGCAGCAGCAACAAAACAGATTGAAGCGCTCGTAAAAACCATTCAGAACGATACCAACGAAGCGGTAATTTCGATGGAACAAACCACGTCTGAAGTGGTACGCGGGGCACGCCTGGCACAAGATGCGGGTGTGGCACTGGAAGAAATTGAAAACGTATCAAGTAGCCTGGCAGAATTGATTCAAAACATTTCGAACGCTGCACGTCAACAAGCATCATCAGCAGGCCATATTTCCAATACGATGAATGTTATTCAAGAAATTACAACGCAAACTTCTGCGGGTACTTCAGCAACTGCACAATCGATTGGTAACCTTGCCGAAATGGCCCTCGATTTACGTGAATCTGTAGCAGGCTTTAAACTTCCAGAAGAAGATATATTAGCGGATGTACATGCATCAGCTAAAAAACCTGCAGCTAAAAATACGCTTCGCGCCAATATCCTCGACCTCAACGAAAGCATGCTAGACGATGATAATATTTATTCATCACATCAAGCAAAAGCGTAGTCAAACGACCAACGGCTGCACGCCACAACTTGCAGCCGTTAATTAGGTATTGTTATGGGTTGGTCATTACGCACACTGCCTTCTCTCTCCCTCGAGCAATTCGCACAGTGGTGTAAATTGCTCGAAGAGCGCACTGGTATGCAATTAGTGCCGCAACATAAAGCATTGTTGGAATCACAAATTTCCACGCGCATGCGCGAGCTGGGTTATGACGACTATGATCGCTATTATCAGCAAGTCACTGATGGTGTAGCGGGGAAGTTGGAATGGACCATTATTATCGATCGCATTACCGTTAAAGAAACCGGATTTTTTCGGCATCGCGCTTCGATTGAATTTGTCCGCTATTTTCTGCAGAAAAAAATTAATAACCAGGCACTCAACCAAAGCTTTGATGTATGGAGTATAGGTTGTGCGACCGGTGAAGAAGCTTATTCACTGGCTATGGTGATCAACGATTGTTTTGAGCTGGCGGCACTCAATCCCTATTATGGCATTACTGCTTTTGATTTAAGTGTTTCAGCATTAGCCACAGCACGTAAAGGTCTGTACGCAAAACGCAAAATTGAAGCCGTAAAAGCCGATGAATTTAAACGCTACACTAAACAACTGGCGAACGGCACTTATGAAATTGCCAGTCGCTTGCGCGAACGAGTGTGTTTTACCCAAGCTAATATTATTAATCACAATAATTTACCCAACGTAAAAGTAGATGTTATTTTTTGCCAAAATTTATTGGTTTATTTTCGCCGCTGGCTACGCCGCGATATTTTAAACGCGTTAGTAGATCACCTTAAGCCAGGTGGAATTTTAGTCACTGGATTGGGCGAAGTTGTGGAATGGGAACACCCCAAAATGCAACGTATTTCAGCCGATGATGTGCAAATTTATGCACGCGAATAACACACGCGATGAACGTGAATAACAAGAGGAAGGCTCCACATGGCAGATAATCGTAATTTTGCCGCGCTGGATTGGCTAATCCATGAGATTAGTGAAACCTTAAAAGAAGCGCGTCAAGCACTCGAAGCCTATGTCGAAAATCCAAAGGACACTGTGCGGATTCGTTTTTGTTTAACGCACATACATCAAGTACACGGTAGTTTGCAGATGGTAGAGTTTTTTGGCGCAGCTATGCTCGCGGAAGAAATGGAGCGGCTTACTCAAGCAATGATTCAAGGTGCAGTTGCCAACGCAAGTGAAGCGCAGGAAGTTTTGATGCGCGCTATTTTGCAATTCCCGGTTTATTTAGAGCAAGTCAAAAACACGCGTAAAGATAATCCTTTAATTGTATTGCCGTTGTTAAATGATTTACGTGCGGTGCGCGGTGAAAGTTTGCTCACGGATACAAAATTATTTGTACCTAATTTAGCCCCAGCCAAAAAAATATCGGGAGCACGCTCTGCTGCCGCGCAAGATAATGTTCAATTCCAGGCGATGGCGTTAAAGTTACGGCAAATGTATCAATATGCTGCCGCAGGTTTTATTCGCTCAGTCAACGGTGATGAAAATCTCGCGTATCTACAAAAAGTTTTTTCGCGGCTGCAAAAATTAACACAAGGCACCGCGCGTTTTGCGTTATGGGATATTTGTTTAGCGCTTGCAGAAGCCCTGGAGACAGATGCACTTGAAATCAGTGCTGCGATAAAAAATATTTTACGCCAACTTGATAAAGAAATTAAAATTCTCGCCGTCCATGGCACCTCAGCACTTAACTCCTACACCAATGATGAGCTGATCAAAAACTTACTCTACTATGTTGCCCGCGCTGGCAAACACACCACAAATTTTAGTTCTTTTTCTCAACTACAACGTATTTATGAAACCTATAATCTAGCTGAGGCGCTGATTGAAGGTAAAGAATCCTCTGATGACGCCAATAACATGTTGTCGGCCCCTGATCCAGACGCATTGCGCTCAGTTGTTGAAGCACTCAAAATTGAGTTGGGCGTAATAAAACATGCACTCAATATTTGCTTATCAGGTGAAAATTCAACAATAGCATTAGATGAGGCCCTGCCAGTCGTCAAACGCATAGCAGATACCATGGCCGTATTAGGCTTGGGCGATTTGCGTAAGCAAGTGTTAGAGCAAGGCGCAGCGCTTGAATTAATGGCGCGCTCCAGCAGCCAACTTTCTAACGAACAATTAATTTCCATCGCCGGTAAAGTTATTGAGATCGAAGATTCACTCGATAAACTGGCCGAGGCAAAAACCGCTAATAATTTAATTTCTGGCAATGAAGGCGATATCACTTTAACTCGTGCAAAAGAATCCGTACTGCGCGAATCGCGTAATGGTTTGGAACATGCTAAAGATGCCATTATTGAATATATTGCTTCACAATGGGATCGCGTGCATTTACAACATGTACCAGAAACCCTGCGTGAAATTCGCGGTGGCTTGGAGATTATGCCTTTGCCGCGAGCAGCGCGAATATTAGGAGCATGCGCACGCTACATTGAAGAAAAATTATTAGCTGAAGAATTTACACCGCAGTGGTCAACTCTCGACACTCTCGCCGATGCTATTACCAGCGTTGAATATTATTTAGAGCGTTTAAGCTCTGGCGCTACCAATGTCGAAAATGATTTATTGCTCTCAGTTGCCGAAGAAAGTGTTGCCGCGCTGGGATATGCCGTTGCTAAAGCCAATCGCTCCGAAAGTAGCAGTGGTAATAGCGAAACTAATCTAGTGGAATTTAAAGCTGACGCTCCGCAAAAAATAAATGAAATAACCACTACAGTCACTGCCGCCGAAGATGATGAAGCTAGTTTAACCGCAGCCTATCAATCAGCTCTGCATGCTGAACCAATTGAAAATACATCTACGTTCGTTACAGCTAGTGAAGATATTGCATTTAACAATGATTTCGATTCGGAGCGCTTAATACCTGTTCCAGAACTCGTTCCAGTCACTGAACCAGATATAGCTCATTCAGTATTACAAACCCAGGTCGAAGAAACTGTCGATATTATTCACCCAGAAACTTCATCTGCATTACCTAATACAGCACCAGCCCCCGTCAACAATATTATTGATGACGATGAAAATGACATCGATGAAGAAATTATTGAAATTTTTGTCGAGGAAGCCGGTGAAGTATTTGCAGCGATTCAAACCTATTTTCCACAATGGGCAAAAGATTTCGATAATCACCATGCGCTCAATGAGTTCCGCCGTGCTTTCCACACATTAAAAGGCAGCGGCAGGATGGTAGGAGCCCACGATATTGGTGAGCTAGCCTGGTCGATAGAAAATATGCTTAACCGCATCATTGATAAAACCATTGAAGCGGGTCATTCCAATATCGTCATTATCGAAAAAGTATGTGAAATTTTGCCGAGTATGATTGCGGCATTTAGCCGGCAGTTACCTAATCCGCACCCGGTACTGAGTGTTAGTTATCGTGGCATGGCAGAGTCACTTGCTAAAGGTATTGTGCCTGAGGGCCTGACACCGGACGAACCCTTTACGCAACAAGCCACTGCGAGAACAAGTCTCAACGACAATAATGTTGCTACTACAAGTAGTGAAGAATTAGTGCTCGATGTTGATATGGATGAAGAAATAGAATTGGAAAGCCCTGAGGAGATAATTGCAGAAGGCATATCTCTTATCGCTGAAAGCCGTGACGCAGAAGTTACTTTACCGTCAATGCAGTGGCAAGAAGACTCAATTGAAGCAGCTGAAGTATCAACATCCGATCTTGAAAAAACCAACGCATTGGATAACAAGAAAATTTTAGTCAGTCAGTTATTAGAGGAGATTGGCGATGACGCTGATGTGCAACTGCGCGATATTTTTGCCGCCGAAGCGCTAACTCATTTACAGACTATTGAAGAATATATTGCGCATATGGAAATGGAAGCGCCTTGTTATGAACTGCCGAGTGATAGTATTCAGCGTGCCCTTCACACCCTGAAAGGTAGTGCGCATATGGCGGAAATTACGCCTATCGCTGAGTTAGTAAGCCCGTTAGAAAAATTTGTAAAAGAATTACGTAGTTACCACCTGACAATTAATGACGACATATTGCAATTATTGCGCGATGCAGTGAGTTATGCCCACGCAGGTTTAGAACAAATTGACAACAATGAAGTCGTGGCCATTCCAAAGCTACAACAATTTCTAGCGCGTGTCAGCGAACTACGTGAAATTCATATTGCACCTCTCGTGCAACAACAAGAAATGGATGCGGGTAGCGGCAAGCGTCCAGTGGACCCGGAACTTCTCTCTATCTTCATGGCTGAAGAAATGAATTTATTGCTTGATGCTGACAAAATTATTGCGCAGTGGCAGGCCAATCCTGGCATCGTCTTTATCTTGAGCCCGATTGTAAATGAACTGCGCAATTTAACGCGCGGCGCACATCATGCTTATTTGCCACCCATGGCAGAGCTGGGTGAAAAAATTGAAAAAGTTTATGAACGCATCATTGCTCAGCAGTTAACCTGTTCAGATGCTTTGTGCCACACGCTTAATCGTGCGCATGTTGCTTTACTGGATATGGTAGATGCAGTAGCTGCAGGGCAAAATTTAGTCGCAGCTCCAGCTGATATTGAAACTGCATTAAATGAATTGTTGCTGCAAAATGAAGACACTCATTACGATGTCGACGATGAAAACATTGTTCAGGTAGATACTGAAGAAATATCTTTCATCGCACTTCCCGTTACTACAGATCTTTCTGTGGACGCAGATCTTAATCCGGCGAATGAAGCAATAGATCAAACAGAGCCTGCGTTGGAAATTGAAAATGAATCTTTTGACATTGGCTTAATCGTTGATGGCGATGATGGTGACGATGAAGAAATAGTATTCGATGAGCTACCGCCATTAGCGGAAATTAATTACACCAAAAATATAGAATACACTGCTGAAGATTTAGAAATAACCTTCGAAGAGTTACCTGCAGTGCAAATGGTCGATCATGAAGCAGTAGACGATGAAACAGCTAATGTCATCGAAGACGAAATAGTACTTGATGAAATACCTTTCGCAACAGAAATAAATTATGCAAAAAATATGGAATATACTGCAGAAGATTTAGAAATATCTTTTGAAGAATTACCTACTGCAAAAATAACTCATCAAGATGAAGTGGATGAGGACATAGAAGCTGAAGAATTATTTATTGCCGAAGAAATAAATTACGCAGAAGCTGTAAATGATGAGATGGACCTTGATGTCAACAGCGATGATGAACTTGATTCCGACGAAACTATTAATGAGCCTATTCAACAAATAGAAAAAGCGAGCACGCAACATGTTTCTGCAGTTACCCCTGCAACCGTAACTAAAGCTACGCCAAGCGTTAAAGCAGATGACGATTTTGATTCAGAAATTGTAGAAATTTTTATCGAAGAAGCGCTTGAATTATTAGAGGATATGGAGCGTGCCCTGCACGAATGGCAAGAAGATTGGAGTAATACGAATTGCGCTGAAGAATTAAAGCGGTGCCTCCATACCTTTAAAGGTGGAGCTCGTTTGGCCGGGTTAACAAATCTGGGCGATTTGTCGCACGATTACGAAACAATGGTAATCGACTTAAAGGACATATCTGCGGTAGATCAGGCATTTTTCAAACAAATTAACGATTATCAGGATCGCTTACACGCTGGTGTAACAGTCGCGCAAAAACAATTAGCGGTTGATTATCAAGCGGCGGACGATGCCGCTCAAGAGCAGTGGGATCAAACACATCTCAATGATGCAATGAAAGCCTCTGCAGTGGCCATGGTCACTGATGATGAGGCAATTACCGACTCAAGCAATGAAATAGCATTGTATAAATCGGAAGCGGTGAATGAAGAATTTATCCGACCAGAATTCGACTTTAACAGCGTTAGCCAAAAACCAAACGTCCTGACCTTTGCACCTAAACCTAAAGTTGCCGCGGCACAACTCCCTAAAATACCCGGCAGTGAATACGGCGGTATGCGTCAAGGTTCCGCGAATGGTCCAGCACAAGTCCAACATTTAGCAACGCGACGTGCAGGCCCACAAGAAGTGGTTAAGGTTTCTGCCGAGCTACTCGAAGAACTGGTAAACCTTGCGGGTGAAACATCTATTTCCCGCGGCCGTATGGAGCAACAAGTCATTGACTTGGGTGGTGCTATTGGCGAAATGGATTCAACCATTCAACGGCTGCAAGAACAGTTGCGTCGATTAGATATAGAAACCGAAGCTCAGGTAGTTTTCCGTCAGGAAAAAATGGCGCAACACGAAGATTTTGATCCGCTCGAAATGGATCGCTATTCACAATTGCAACAACTCTCGCGCTCGCTGATTGAGTCTGCATCAGACTTAATGGACTTGAAATTCACGCTTGCCGATAAAACCCGCGATACAGAAACGTTGTTACTGCAACAGTCGCGGATTAATACCGACTTACAAGAAGGCCTAATGCGTTCACGCATGGTGCCTTTCTCACGCTTGGTACCGCGGTTGCGTCGTATTGTGCGTCAAGCTGCTACCGAGCTTGGGAAGGAAGTCGATTTTGAATTGGATAATGTCGAAGGCGAATTAGATCGTACCGTACTGGAACGTATGGTTGCGCCTCTTGAGCATATGCTACGTAACGCTGTCGATCATGGGATAGAAACCCTTGAAGGTCGCGCTGCGGCTGGAAAGTCCGCCGCAGGTCGCATTGTCTTAACGCTCGGTCGTGAAGGCGGTGATGTTATGTTGCGGCTCTCCGATGATGGTCGCGGTATCAACCTGCAACGGGTTCGCGAAAAAGCCATTGAACGCGGTTTGATGTCAGAAGATGCTTATTTAAGTGATCAGGACTTAATGCAATTTATTCTGCATGCCGGTTTCAGCACCGCCGATAAAGTAACGCAAATATCAGGTCGTGGAGTCGGCATGGATGTGGTGCATTCCGAGATCAAGCAACTTGGCGGCGCTATGTTTATCGACTCGCGCTGGGGTGAGGGCACAGAGTTTATTATTCGTCTTCCCTTCACCGTATCGGTGAACCGTGCCTTGATGGTACAGATTGGCGATGACCTTTATGCAATTCCACTCAACACGATTGAAGGTATTGTGCGGGTTAGCCCATTCGAACTGGAACATTATTATCTCGATCTGGACTCGCGTTTCGACTATGCCGGTGAAAATTATTTGGTTCGCTATCTAGGCTCCATGTTGGATAGTGATGCACGTCCGAAGCTAGATGGCCAATCATTGCCACTTCCCGTAGTACTCGTACGCAGCGCTGAAAATACTGTGGCTTTGCAAGTAGACCGCCTCTTGGGCAGTCGCGAAATTGTAGTAAAAACTCTCGGTGTGCAATTCGGTTCGGTGTGCGGAGTATCCGGCGCAACAGTGATGGGCGATGGTAACGTTGTGGTCATCCTCGACTTGCACGCGCTTATTCGTGAACAACTTGCGCTTGGCCTGGGTCATTCGACTTTGCTCGATCCTCTGCGTGCGAAAGTTGAAACTGAAGAAGATCTGGTCGAAAAAATCGTTATGGTAGTCGATGATTCGGTAACCGTTCGCAAAGTAACCAGTCGTTTCCTCGAGCGTGAAGGTTATCGCGTTATTGCGGCTAAAGATGGTGTTGAAGCACTGCAATTGCTTCAGGATCAAATTCCCGATGTGATGCTGCTCGATATCGAAATGCCGCGCATGGATGGTTTTGAAGTGGCAAAAAATATGCGCACCAGTTCGCGCCTGAAAGATATCCCCATAATTATGATTACCTCGCGTACCGGTGATAAACACCGCGAACGAGCTTTCGATTTGGGAGTTAATAAATATATGGGCAAGCCTTACCAGGAAGATTTGTTGCTAGCCAACATTCAAGAGTTGACAAAAAGTCCGGTGAAATAAGTGTCCGGCTTACGCATCGGGATATTGGTAGATAGTGCGCTTAAACAACAACACCTGGGTAACCTGGTAGTACAAGCTGGCCACGAGATAGGTTGTACTTGTATTTTGAATGCCAATTCAAGCCTTCCGCGTACAGTACAAATAGATGCTTGGGTTGTTGATTTAACCGATATCAATGACCCAAATGGTCCTGACAGTGAACATAGCTCAATAATGGTGCTACTGCAGGAGTTACTTGAGCAAACTGATATTCCCGTCATCGTCAACGAAGACATCGAATTTCAAAAAGATAGCGCCGAACACAATAACTGGGTGCGGCGAATGTTGCAGCGTCTGGAGCGGTTAAGTGGTGATATCAACTTACATGAAACCAGTAGCGCCAACGAAGTCTGGGTATTGGCAGCATCTACCGGTGGTCCTGCGGCGGTAAAAGAATTTATTTGTTATTTATCGCCTGATGTGAATATCGCATTCGTTTACGTACAACATATTGACCACGGCCAAGCTGAAGCTTTAGCAAAAGTCATGAGTAAAGCCGGACATTACCCTTGCCGGGTAGCTAAACAGGGCGCAGTGTTAATCAATAACACATTGACTCTCATTACCGCCGGGCCAAGTGTTATGATTCATGAAAATGGCACTTTAATGCTAAGTAAAAAGCCCTGGAGCGGCTGTTATGCCCCTTCGATTGACCAGGTTGCCGCTAACGTAGCGCGAGTTTATCGCAAGCGGTGCGGCATGATTATTCTTTCCGGGTTAGGTGATGATGGTGCTGCCAGTAGTAAACTGATCAAACAAAGCGGTGGTCAAGTGTGGGTACAAACACCTTCGGATTGTATAAGTGATTCCATGCCCAAGGCGGCTATAGCAACCGGAGTTGTCAATCACACAGGTACACCACAAGAACTTGCCATAACCTTATCTGAATTAAAGCTTTCAATGAAAGCAACTTAAAAGTATAAGTGTAAAAAACACAAATAAATAAAGTAGGAGCCGCTCAATGAGAGCACCAAAGCGCATTGAACTAAAAAAGATTCAAGAGGTAGCGAGCCTGCTAATCCCTTTGCAAGGGCAAAGCATTCTATTGCCCAACGTTACAGTGGCGGAAATTGTACCTGTGTCGCAGGTTCAAGTCGTAGAAAATGCTCCCCTGTGGTATCTCGGCAACTGTCAGTGGCGCGAACTTATCGTGCCTGTGCTTTCATTGGAAGCCTTGAACGGTGAAAGCAAAGCCAATTTGGGCACGCGTGCCCGGTTTGCCGTACTCAATACTACCGGACTGCATCCCGATTTACCTTTTATGGCCATTGTTACTCAAGGTTTACCACGCCTTGCGCGCGTCAGCGAAGATGAAATTAGCGCGCTTGAAGATGCAGAAAATCGTGCGTATGATTTGATCCACGTGTCCTGGGCTGGGGAACATACGGTCATCCCCAACATACCGGCGATTGAACAAACTTTTTTGGACTATTTACATAATAATGATTAATTTAGCTGCTTTTAAAACACCGGTGTTTCAAATATTCTCCATGCTCGTTAGCTTAATTATGCTGCAAGGTTGTGGTGGTCAGCGGGATGAACCTTTTGATCCTGGTTCGCTTCCCTGTTCTAGTTCCAGTACTAGCAGTTCCATTATTGGCGCATCGTCGACTTCAAGCTCCAGCATGAGTTCTGCTACGAGCTCTTGCGGTAGTAGTAGCTCCAAGTCCAGCTCTATTGCAAGCTCTAGCTCCAAGTCAAGCACCATATCCAGCTCAAGCGTATCTAGTACAACTCTCGATATTACTCTGATTGGATCTGGTACTCAGACGCATACTGCTATTGATACAACAGAAAGAAATGTTCAAGTGATGAAAAATGATACCGATTTTAACAACTTCAGTGACGCCTATGCGAACGAGAATATAGCGGATCAAGATTTCGACAACGGCCAGGTAATTCTGATTGATGATGGGGCCATAGACGGATGTGGGGCACATTTAGAGTTCCTATCAAAACTTTCTACAGAGAATGTTGGCGCTAATAGCTTGAAAATTATTCTTGAGTACGTAGAAAAACCGACTCTGAATCCGTGTACTCCTTCTGTATCCAGACCATTTTATTTCTATTACATAAAATCAACCAAACTGCTGGTTTTTGAAGATAAAATTGTCCAATAAGATTTTATCGCTTTGTTTGTAAAAAATATCAGCGTTGCAAGGATGCAAAATATTATTTTTAAACATCCCCCCACAAATACTGCACCAAACTAATCGCCGCAACCGGCGCAGTTTCCGTTCGCAAAACACGCGGTCCCAGCGTTACGGGTAAAAACTGCTGCGCACATGCCTGTGTTATTTCGTCATCACTTAATCCACCCTCAGGGCCAATCAATAGCACCACGCTGCTGAATTTTTTATCGTTGGAGAAACCTCCGTTATCGCGGTGATGTAGTACAAATTTTCCTTCCGCAGTGCATTGCTTTAACCAATCCCCCAATAAAATAGGCTCAACCAATTCTGGCAATAAATTGCGTTGGCATTGTTCGCAAGCGCTGATAATAGTTTGCTGCCAATGATTAATTTTTTTGTCGGCGCGTTCACCACCTAACTTTACTTCTGTGCGTTCCGTGATTAACGGAGTGATTTTGGTAACACCCAGCTCTGTAGCTTTTTGTAAGACCCAGTCCATACGCTCGCCGCGCGAAACACCAATGGCTAATTCCAACTGCAATGGGGATTGACGGTTTTCTGCATTGAAAGTAGAAATGTTTACACTGACTGATTTTTTTGTCACTGCATCAATAATAGCGAAATATTCTCCACCCAAGCCATTGAACAAAATTAATTCGCGGCCAACCTGCATACGTAAAACTTTAATGAGGTAATGCGCGGAAGCTTCTGTTAAATCAATGAACGAATTGGCAGATAACGCGTGATTGATAAAAATTCTTGGAATGCGCATGGCGAAATTAATATTATCTCTTGATGAAGTAATTTTTTTGGTTCACATCGTCATCTCCGCGCAACGGGGAAACAGCGTCTTATGTCTTCAATATCATAACCAGCGAATTAGGCATCTCATTGCGCGAAAAAAAATAATGAGAAATTATGAAGCATAATGAATTAATTTTTCCGCTCAATAATATAAGCTGAAAGTTCACGTAAATATTGCGCGCTAGGACCGAAACTATCGAGAGCAGCAAGTGCCTGTTGATGAAGTTCTTGCGCTTTAATGCGGGCAGCATCCAGACCTAAAAGTGCCACGTATGTTGGCTTGTTGCGTGCTATATCGGCGCCCTGCTGCTTGCCTAATATTTCCGTGTCTGTCGTTACGTCAAGAATATCGTCTTGTACTTGAAATGCGAGACCTATAGCAGCGGCATAGGTATCAAGTGCAGTTAATTGCGCTGCACTGGCATTGAGTGCCGTGGCACCCATGCTAACGCTCGAGCGAATCAATGCACCCGTTTTGTGACGATGCATAGCTTCCAGCTGCGCAAGATTGATGTGCTGGCCAACGGCGGCCAAATCTAAAGCTTGGCCAAGCACCATGCCATTTACGCCAGACGCATGTGCGAGTTGGCGAATCAGGGCAATTTGCACATGCGGATCAACCATATCAAGGTTACTGAGCAACTCGAAAGCGAAAGTTTGCAAGGCATCACCAGCCAGAATTGCCGTAGCTTCATCGAAAGCAATATGACAAGTAGGTTTACCGCGACGCAAATCATCGTCATCCATCGCCGGTAAGTCATCGTGTACCAAGCTGTAAGAATGTAAGCTCTCCAGCGCGCAAGCTACCCGGTTGAGTAATAATTTATGGGTGCTGAGTGCGGTCGGGTTTATCGCTAATGCACTGGCGTAAACCAGGGTTGGACGAACTCGTTTGCCACCATTGAAAAGACTATAACGCATAGCAGCGCGCAAATTGGTGGGGTCGGCTGGAATTTGACTGGCGGGCAAAAGAAAAACATCAAGCGCCGCATCTACATCCGCGCGGCACTGCTGGTTAAACGCGGAAAAGTTATATGTCTCATCGATAACCAAAGATTTCATTAAGCGTCGCTCGTATTGAATTCGCTTAAGCGAATCTGCCCTTGTTGTTCTTGCAACAAAGTCACCTGCTGTTCCGCTTCGGCTAAACGTGTTTGGCATTCACGGGTTAACTGAATGCCACTGGCAAAAGCAAGCAGAGATTCTTCCAGTGTTAAATCGCCTTGTTCCATTTTATTCACCAGGGATTCAAGTGCGTTCAGTGACTGCTCAAAATCAGCAGCTTTCTTTTTAATAGCCATGTTTTCCTCGAAAATGAGTGGGCACATATTATGAAAGTGGGCGCGTATTATAAACCTGCCTTGAAACCATAGCGACATCTTAGACGGTTATCACAGCAAGCCTGTACGAGATGTCCTACAAAAATTGCGGCATTTAGCCACTTGTGAGTGGCATATAAAACAACAATAATGGCCCCGCTAAGGACAAGATCACTCGGAGAGTGAGCTGGCTAGGAATGAAAAGGAAACTTATTTAATGCTAATTGTGTTTCACCACAATTAGCAAATCCTGTAAGACAACCCACTGCATCCCCCTGCAGTGGGTTTTTTTATTTGGTGGATTCAGTAAGTTGTCGGCGCATGGTCATGATCACTGGAATAACTTCGGGACGAACATGCCGCCATAAATAAAAAGCTTCTGCTGCCTGACCTACCAACATCCCCAAACCATCCGCAATGTGCAATGCATTATTATTTTTTGCCCAGGACATAAATATCGTTGGCTCAGCACCATACATCATGTCGTAACAGCAGGCGTTACTCGCCAAAATGTTTTTGGGTAGAGGTGGCAATTCTCCATGTAAACTTGCGGAGGTGCCATTAATCACCACATCGAATTGTTCCGAATTTTCTGTTAGTTCATTATTTAATTGTTCGTAACTAAGTGCGTGGATATTACCCAAATCGTGGAATTGTTTTTCTAACTCTTCCGCTTTAGCAAACGTACGATTTATGATAACGACTTGTTGCGGTTGTTCCGCCAATAGAGGTTGCAAAATTCCACGCACCGCTCCTCCTGCACCTAATATCAAAATGCGTTTGTTGCGTAACTCCCAACCGAGATTATGTATATCGTGCACCATACCTATACCATCGGTATTGTCACCAAGTATTGTTCCATCGCTTTGAAGAGATAACGTATTGACAGCTCCCGCGCGCTGCGCACGCGGGGTAAGTTGATGTGCAAATCTAAATGCATCGGTTTTAAATGGAACCGTAATATTTAAACCTTTTCCACCTTGGCCAAAAAATTCTTGCGCACTGGATGCAAATGCATTTTCACTCACTAAATGCTTTGAATACTGCATATCCTGGCCAGTTTGCTCAGCAAACTGGCGATGGATATGTGGCGATTTGCTATGGTTAATAGGATTGCCGAATACGGCATATTGATCTGTCATGTAGTATCCAATTCAAAAAAACAAATTATTTATTAAAATAAATTAAATACCTCGCCGCACGTAGCGAGGTATATTTTTGTTCCAAAAATCTATCTCGTGGTAAACCACAAGAATTTAACCCTCGCTAGCGATTAAAAAATTACACCCACTCACGCGCAGGCAAAAAATTCTCAACAAGCTCGGCTTCCGGTGAACCTGGTTCTGGGCGATAGTCATATTCCCAGCGAACCAAAGGCGGTAGTGACATTAATATTGATTCAGTGCGGCCACCGGTTTGCAAACCAAATAAAGTCCCGCGGTCATAAACCAAATTAAATTCCACGTAGCGGCCGCGGCGGTAAAGTTGAAAATTACGTTCACGTTCGCCAAATTCGGCGTGTTTGCGTGCGGCAACTATAGGTTGATACGCAGCAATAAAACTGTCTCCTATGGCGCGCATCAACGCGAAACTTTTAGCAAAATTAAAAGCATCTTTTTCGGCAAAACTTTGCTCATTTAAGTCATCAAAAAATAAACCACCTACGCCGCGTGCTTCATTGCGATGTTTTAAATAGAAATATTCGTCGCACCATTTTTTAAAGCGAGGGAACACGAAGTCACCAAAGGGTGCACAGGCCTGCTTTGCTGTTTGATGCCAATGCACACAATCAGTTTCATTACCGTAATAAGGTGTTAAATCATAACCACCACCAAACCACCAGACGGGTTCAGCACCTTCTTTCTCGGCGATAAAAAAGCGTACATTGGCGTGACTGGTAGGCACATAGGGATTATGGGGATGAATAACAAGCGACACGCCCATAGCTTCAAATGCACGACCAGCAAGTTCAGGCCTATGTGCCGTCGCTGAAGCCGGCATTTGGGTGCCATGCACATGGGAGAAATTAACACCGCCTTTTTCTATCACGGTGCCGTTAGTCAGCACTCGCGTGCGACCACCGCCACCTTCAGCACGCTGCCAGGCATCTTCAACAAAGGTTGCTCCGCCATCTTCAGCCGCTAAAGCGGCGCAGATTCGGTCTTGTAAATCTAGCAAGTAAGCTTTAACAGCAGCTTTATCAGGAGCTGTGCCATTGGAAAATTGACCATCGGGAACTGCTGTGTCGAGTAGGGTATTGCTCATAGACATCCTTAACGAGTCCAAAACTAGGACGTTATTCTACTCGCTGCTTACAGCTATGGGCTAGTCACCGCAAAAATGGGTATAAACATGAATATCTATATCGAAATATTTTGATATAGATATTTTAGGCTGTTAGACTAAGCCCTACGTAAATCATAAACACGCAATAACAATGCAAAACGATACTGTAGAACCCAAGCAAAATAACCTCGGAGATTGCCTCGCGAACTTGCTCAAAGCAGCAGGTGACGCCTTTCGCTTGGAAATTCTTCGCGTTCTTGCCCGGGATTCTTTTGGCGTACTAGAGCTATGTCGTATTTTTGCGGCCAAACAATCTGGCATGAGTCACCATCTCAAGGTGCTAACGAGCGCCGGTTTGTTGACCACTCGCCGCGAAGGCAATAGCATTTTTTATCGTCGCGCTTATTTTGCACCTGATCACCCGCTGGCAAATTTACAACAAGCGTTGTTTAGTAGCATCGATCCGTTATTGCTAACGTCTGAAGTGCAAACGCAATTGCGCGAGCTTGAACAAGAACGTAGCTTGGCTTCGCAACAGTTCTTTACCGACAATGCACATAAGTTTCGTGAGCAACAAGATCTTATTGCCAGCTACCCGGTATATGCCGAGCAAATGATGCAGTTATTGCAGAAAACTTCGCTGCGCGATACCGGCCTTGCACTTGAAGTCGGCTCGGGTGAAGGGGAATTTCTTGCCGTCCTTGCACAACAATTTAAACAGGTTATTGCGCTTGATAACGCTGCCAACATGTTGGACAAAGCGCGCGTATTTGTTCACGAAAAAAAATTACACAACATCACATTTATTCACGGTGACACGCGCAATTTAACTGAACAACATAATTTGGTCGATTGTATTGTCGTGAATATGGTGCTGCACCATACCGCATCACCGGCGGATATTTTTCAAGATTTAAGTCGCACTCTAGCGCCCAAAGGTGCGCTATTAATTTGCGATTTATGTCGTCATGAGCAAGCTTGGGCGCGCGATGCCTGTGGCGATTTATGGCAGGGTTTTGAGCCACACGATTTTTCACGCTGGGCAATTGCAGCCGGTTTAGAGGAGGGCCAAAGCGTTTATTTTGCATTGCGCAATGGCTTCCAAATTCAATTGCGACAGTTTTTCAAACCGGTCAGTTAGTTTTGGTTTAATTTTTACTCGTTAACTTTCATTATCAACTTAAAATCAATGCAGCCTAGTGCCCATTGCAAACACGAAGGAAATTGTTATGTCTGAATATTCTGTTTTTACGTCCGAGTCGGTAGCTGAAGGCCACCCAGATAAAATGGCCGATCAAATCTCCGACGCAGTACTTGATGCAATTTTAAAGGATGATCCAAATGCCCGAGTTGCAGTAGAAACTCTGGTTAAAACCGGTATGGCGATTGTTGCAGGTGAAGTACGAACCTCAACCTACGTAGATTTGGAGGATTTAATTCGCCAGGTTATTTTGGATATTGGTTATAACTCTAGCGATGTTGGTTTCGACGGTGCAAGCTGCGCCGTGTTAAATGCTATTGGTAAACAATCGTCAGACATTGCTATGGGTGTTGACGAAGCAAATGACAAGGGCCAGGAAAAAGAAATGGGTGCGGGTGATCAAGGATTAATGTTTGGTTACGCTACTAACGAAACTGCCGTACTAATGCCCGCACCGATTTTTTATGCGCATCGCTTAGTAGAAAGACAAGCGCAACTACGCAAAAATGGCGAATTACCTTGGCTACGTCCCGATGCAAAAAGCCAGGTCACTTTGCGTTATGAAAATGGTAAACCCATTGCAGTAGACGCAGTGGTTTTGTCCACACAACACAGCCCGAGCGTAACACAGAGCTCCATTCACGAAGCTGTGCGCGAATTAATTATTAATAAAGTATTGCCAGCAGAATGGTTACACAAAGATACGCAGTATCACATTAATCCCACCGGCCAATTTATTATTGGTGGCCCGGTAGGTGATTGTGGCTTAACCGGTCGCAAAATTATTGTTGATACTTACGGCGGCATGGCGCGTCACGGTGGCGGTGCATTCTCTGGCAAAGATCCTTCAAAAGTAGATCGCTCTGCTGCTTACGCTGGTCGTTATGTTGCAAAAAATATTGTTGCTGCAGGCCTCGCTGACCGCTGCGAAATTCAAGTGAGTTATGCAATTGGTGTTGCCGAACCAACTTCTATTTCAGTCAATACTTTTGGTACTGGAAAACTATCCGATGCGGAAATTATTAATTTGATTCGTGAAAATTTTGATTTACGCCCACGTGGTTTAATTGAAATGCTGGATTTAAAGCGGCCGATTTATCGCCAAACTGCAGCATATGGTCACTTTGGTCGCGAGCTTCCTGACTTTACTTGGGAAAAAATTGATAAGGCAGCGGCGCTGAGAAAAGCGCTGTAGAAATCAAAAGCACCCCACCCTAACCCTCCCCTTTGCAGGGGAGGGACTGGAAGCGACTCCGTTGCGTATTTGGAGTGAAATTCTAGCTCCTCCCCCTGCGAAGGGGGAGGTTGGGAGGGGGTAAAAATTCAAATTAACAAGCCTCTTTAAAAAACAGGAATTCCTTATGAGCTTCACAGATTACAAAGTTGCCGACATGTCCCTCGCCGCTTGGGGTCGCAAAGAAATTGAAATTGCTGAAGGCGAAATGCCTGCACTAATGGCACTGCGTCGTAAATACAAAAGTAGTAAACCACTTGCTGACGCAAAAATTATCGGCTGTATTCACATGACAATTCAAACTGCTGTGTTAATTGAAACCTTGATTGAGTTGGGCGCGGAAGTGCGCTGGTCATCGTGCAATATTTTTTCTACTCAGGATCATGCTGCCGCTGCGGTAGCCGCTGCAGGAATCCCGGTGTTTGCCTGGAAGGGCGAAACTGAAGAAGAATTTTGGTGGTGCATCGAACAAACTATTTTGCAAGATGGCGCGCCCTGGGCTGCAAATATGATTTTGGATGATGGCGGCGATGTGACACAAATCGTTCACGAAAAATATCCGCAGATGCTCAACAGCATGCACGGTATTTCTGAAGAGACGACTACAGGTGTTCACCGTTTATTAGACATGTTGAAAAAAGGCCAATTAAAAGTGCCTGCTATCAATGTGAATGATGCAGTCACTAAAAGCAAAAACGACAATAAATATGGTTGCCGTCACAGCTTGAACGACGCAATAAAACGCGGTACGGATCATTTGCTCGCCGGCAAAAAAGCACTCGTTATTGGTTATGGCGATGTAGGTAAAGGTTCTGCCGCATCATTACGTCAGGAAGGCATGATTGTTAAAATTTCCGAGATAGATCCAATCTGTGCTATGCAAGCCTGTATGGACGGTTACGAAGTAGTATCACCTTATAATGAAGGTCGTAACACCGGAAAATTTGAAGACATTAATCACCTAGTGCTTGGCACAACCGATTTAGTGGTCACCACAACCGGTAATGTCAATGTGTGCGATTCGGCCATGTTACGCGCATTAAAACGCTGCGCAGTGGTATGTAACATCGGCCACTTTGACAGTGAAATTGATACTGCATTTATGCGCAAAAATTGGGAGTGGGAAGAAGTAAAACCGCAAGTGCATAAAATTTATCGCGATAAAACGACAAACGATCATTTAATTCTTCTCTCTGAAGGTCGACTCGTTAATTTAGGTAACGCCACTGGTCATCCATCACGTATTATGGACGGCTCTTTTGCAAACCAGGTGCTGGCGCAAATGTATTTATACGAACGTAAATTTGCGGATTTACCTGCCGCACAAAAAACAGAGCATTTATATGTACGTGTACTGCCGAAAAAATTAGATGAAGAAGTAGCAAAAGATATGGTGGAGGGTTTCGGCGGGGTGATTACCCAACTGGGCTGCAAAGCCCAACACGACCTTGCCCAAATTCAAGACAGAAAACTCGACAGTGCACTCGCAAAATTATCGCAAGAATTTACCAATGTTATGTTGGGCTTTGCAGCCGACGTGGCCCGGCCCAACCTACGAGAATAATTTTATGAATGATTCACAACCCCAATTAAGTTTCGAATTTTTTCCGCCAAAAACCCCGGAAGGAAAAGAAAAATTAATAAAAGTACGCGACCAGCTTAATCAATTTGAACCAGATTTTTTTTCGGTGACCTACGGTGCAGGTGGTTCTACGCGTGATACCACTAAAGGGATAGTTACCCAATTCAAAAAAGATGGCATTTCTATAGCGCCGCATTTATCTTTTGGGGGCGATGACCAAACAACTATCACAGAGCTTTTGCAAGAATACAAAGATGCAGGAATTGATCGAATCGTTGCCTTGCGTGGTGACATGCCTTCCGGAATGGGTGGCGCCAGTCAATTGGTCTATGCCAATGAATTAGTCGCATTTATTCGCAAAAATTTTGGCGCCCATTTTCATATTGAGGTTGCGGCCTACCCGGAAATTCATCCTCAAGCAAAAAGCTACGCAAGTGACGTAAATTTCTTGAAAGGCAAATTTGATGCCGGCGCTAACAGTGCCATTACCCAATATTTTTTTAATCCTGACTCCTATTTTTATTTTATTGAACAATGCTATAAAGTAGGCATTACCCAGCCCATCATCCCGGGTATTATGCCTATTATTAATTACCGTAATTTAACGCGCTTTTCTGATTCATGTGGCGCTGAAATACCACGCTGGCTACGTAAAGCATTGGAAAATTATGGCGATGATGACGTGAGCTTAAAAGCTTTCGGAGTGGATTTAATTACTGAATTATGCGAAGTATTATTAGAAAATGAAGCGCCTGGCTTGCATTTCTATACCATGAACCAAACTGAACCGACTGCGCAAATTGTAAAAAATTTAGGTTTGGTACCCATAGAATGAAGGCCTATAAATCACATTAATGGAAATGGAGATTATTATGCTAAGTAAAGATCATTGGGAAAATGTTTATAGTATCAAATCATCAAATACCGTTAGCTGGTTTCAAGAACATGCTGAAACATCCCTAGCGTTAATTTATGCGAGCAATCTTGCTAAATCCGCTGCGATTATTGATATTGGCGGCGGAGCTTCTACCTTAGTAGACGATTTGTTAAACCTTGGCTTCCAGCACCTATCTGTACTTGATTTATCTGCCGTCGCATTAGCAACAACAAAAATACGTTTGGGTGAAAAAGCCAAAGCCATTAATTGGATTGAAGCAGACATCACCCAGGCTAATTTACCTCCGCAAGCCTTCGATCTTTGGCACGACCGTGCAGCGTTTCATTTTCTAACCATGGACAAGCAACGCCACGCCTATAAAAAGAAATTACTACACACATTAAAACCTAAAGGCCGATTGATTGTGTCTACCTTTGCCGAAGATGGTCCCATGCACTGCAGTGGTTTACCGGTGAGAAGTTACAGTGCGGAACAACTTTTTGCAGAATTTAGTGATGATTTTGATTTGCTAGATTTGCAAAAAGAAAGCCACAACACTCCTTTCGCCACCACACAAAATTTTGTGTATTGTCATCTACAGCGAAAATAATGCGATCAAGGGCGAGCGCTCATCTTAATTAATATTTTATTTTTAATATTAGACCGATCGCCTTAAAAGTTCGTTTGTATCCATAGCGCTTAAGGTCAACACTTTCTATTTATTGCATCAGCGCTTTTTTTACTTTCTTTTATGTTTCTTTAAAGCCGCTATTGTGTTTCCTTTAAACTGCGCTTTGTTACCCCCATTCACATTCGTACTATTTCTTTTGACCTTCAACACCCACTTTGATGCTTTTAACAAAGTGCATAGAGCTCATCCCACCTTCAAACCGATTCTATAGCAGCCAACAGTAAACAAACGTTCTCCTGGATGTTGCAAATTAATAAGGGTTTAACACGCTGAAGGCAAACACCCGGTGGCTTATGGTTAGGCTGATGTTTTGCTTGCCGAGCTTTTTAATCTTAAATGTAGAGTGCTAATAATGTATAAAAAATTTCTAAATAAAGGTCTTAATTTACCCTCCAGGGTTTGGAGTACACCCCTGGAATTACTAAAGTTGGTGCTAGGCTGCTGTTTCATTTTACAGATCGCAGTTGCGCAAGCTGATGTCCCGGCATTATCCGTCAGTGGCAACAAAGTGCTATTTGGCGGTCAACAGGCGAGTGTTGCGGGTAATAGCTTTTTTTGGAGCAATACTGGCTGGGGCGGTGAAAAATACTACAATGCGCAAGCAGTCGCCTGGCTAAAAAGTGATTGGAAATCAACGCTGGTTCGCGCGGCTATGGGCGTGGATGAAGGTGGTGCAACAGGTGGCGGTTATTTAGTTGACGCCAGTAATAAAACACGTTTGATGGCAGTTGTGGACGCTGCTATTGCAAATGATATGTATGTGATCATTGATTGGCATACACATTACGCCGAACTCTATCAATCGCAATCAATAGCATTCTTTCAGGAAATGGCAACCAAATACGGCGCTAAAAATAACGTGATTTACGAGATTTATAATGAACCTCTGGCAGTGTCCTGGACAGGCGTCGTTAAGCCCTATGCTAATGCTGTGATTGCGGCTATTCGGGCCATTGATCCGGATAACTTGATTGTTGTTGGCACACCCAATTGGTCGCAGGACGTTGATGTTGCTTCAACCAGCCCCATTACGGGCTACTCGAATATTGCTTACACCCTACATTTTTATGCGGGCAGTCACGGCGCATCTTTACGCACCAAAGCTCAAACAGCCTTGAATAATGGCATTGCCTTATTCGTTACTGAATGGGGTTCCGTGAATGCGGATGGCGGCGGAAGTGTTGCTGTCAGTGAGGCGGCCGCATGGATGACCTTTATGAAAACCAATCATTTGAGCAATGCTAACTGGTCCATCAATGATAAAGCTGAGGGCGCCTCTGCGCTTGTCGCTGGGGCAAGCGGTACCGGGGGATGGGTGTCATCACAACTGACGGCTTCAGGTGCCCAGGCAAAAGATAATACTTACAATTGGCCTGCGCTTCCTGCTACGACCAGTTCCAGTGCTGCAGCAAGTAGTCTGGCCGCTACTACATTACCCAAAACAATTCAGGCAGAAAGTTTTACTGCTATGAGTGGGATAACAGTGGGTACTTGCTCGGACACAGGTGGTGGACAAAGCATAGGTTATATAGATTCCAATGATTGGCTGTCCTATTCCGGTATCCCGGTTGTCATAGCCACCAGTGGAAGTTATAAAATTTCGTTTCGCGTATCCAGCTTGAGCGGGGGCGGAAGTTTTTACTTGCAGGAAGCAGGTGGGCCAAACTACGCAACAGTAATCGTACCCGGTACAGGTAGTTGGGATACCTGGACAACCATTAGCGTCGATGTCAATCTGACCGCGGGCACGCGTACTTTTGGCATCAATGCCATAACCGGAGGATGGAATTTCAATTGGTTTAGCATCGCTAAGAATTAATTTTTAGGGTTAAAAATACCCTCCATTACCTCTGGAGGGTATTTTTTTTACTAACACATTAGCCTGAATTGTTTATCGAGAATTTTTGTTTTCGGTACTCTGTAGGAGTAACGCCCACCAAACGTTTAAAAAATCGCTGAAATGATGATTGACTGTTAAACCCGGACTTATGAATAATTTCTAACACTGTATCTTGGATATGCTCAGGTGAACTTAGTAAATATTTGGCTTCTTCTATCCGTAAACTATTAATAAATTCAAAAAAATTAAGTTTATAGTGCGTATTGATGATTATCGATAAATCACGTGGTTTCATATCAATACATTCAGCAAAGCGTTCAAGATTAATATTACTTTCTAAATAAATTTTTTGTTGATGAATAGCGTTTTCAATAATTCGAATTTTTTCTTCATCCAGAATATTTATTTTTTGAGTATTACTCATTTTTAATGGCTGAATATGAAAGTCTATTAGTTGCCGTGTATTCATCAATCCGAAAACAAACAGACCATTAACTTGTAACACAATAAGATAATTATTCGCTATACCCATCCAATCGTTCACAACTGAACTTAAGTATATGCCAGCAAAATATTCAACAAATGACCACAACCAATGCAGAAAAAAGCCCAGTAAAATCAAATCGGCTAACTGTAGCTCTAAGGAGGATATACTAGAATACATTTGCTTTAAATTTTTCCGCGATTGGTATTCAACATAAAAGCAGGCAAGTACATAAATCAATGGTAAGCAATGCACCAAAGCCCATACAAATTTCATCGCTAGTTTATCAATCGGTGATAAAACCGACCAAGGCAACCAATCTTTCCCATCTATATCAAAAATAATAATGGTAAACGCAGCAACTAGCAGTGGTACCAAATGAGCAAAGTTATGCCAATGCAAAAGGTATATATCTTCAGAAAGTGAACGTAAGTAAAAATAGAGTATTGGACCTTGCAACAGCAAAGTGCTTGCAAGTAACAGCGGTGTTAAAACGCTATGGTTAAGGGATAGCGCTTGTAAATCAACATTCCAGATTAGCAGTGTTGCTAAAATCCATAGTGCAACGGAAATAAAGAAAAAGGCTAACAACTGGTGAGATTGCGTGCGTTTAGTCGGTATTAGTTTAAGCAATAGAGCTAAAAAAAGACATTCAGCTAAGGTTAAAATTAATACCATATCGTGAATATTAAGAAAACTTATTTTCATTATTTTCTCTTGTTAACACCCACCACTAACAGCCTATAAATCCCTCGTCAAAAACAAACATCTTACCTTTTTGCGCAGTTAATTGGCGCATGAGTATAGCAGTTGCAGCGCCCATTTCCCGGCTTGTTCTTGTGCAAGTAAAATGGGTGCTGATATTTTAAAATTCTTATTTCTAATAATTTTTATAGTCATTTAAAATTTATAAATTAAATTTATAAATGTTGTGGTGTCCGTTTTTTTCTTGCCTGGGGCTACGTCGCTATCATTCGCTATAGCGATACCTACTTTCATTTGCATCGCATCAGTGATTGAGGTAGCTATTGACGTTTCGCTAAGAGTACGCGTGTTATCAGCACCTGACTCAATACTGAGTGTTTGCTTAAATTCTGCAGAATTTGTTATTTGCCATTTTAATTCTGTTGATCCACGAACAATAGCGCCGCTTTGATCCACCAATTCATCAGGCAACAGGGGGTCCGGGTTAGTAATCACTTGTTCGCCTTGAAAATATCCAGGGCCAATTTCCGCATACCAGGTTAATGTGGGTGTTGAATAAAGCCAGTTACCATAACCAATGGCCGCTGTTGCGTAAGTGCGATACGCACCAAACTGATCATAGGCGTAAGAAACGAAACCAAACAGATAGGATTTTTCAGCCTCCATTAGATAGGCCGACTTAGCTGAAGCTAAGTATTTGTTGGCAGTTTTTTCTTTCACTTTGGTGTCGTCATCCTGGGTGACTTCATCCTGTTTAAAAAGCGAATTAAAAATATATTCATTTTGCCAATGCAGCAAATTTTGTTTTGCATCTATTTTGGCTTGCACGCTAGTACTTTGTGTATTTCCTGAAGTTGCAATTGCACCGATTCCAATTTCAATCTCCCAAGGGCGTTTTTCTTCTGCAAAACCATGACTCGAAATAATTGTTAAACCAACCAACAATAAATATTTTTTAAACATAGATTACCCTTACTTATAAATGGAATAAGACAAAAAACGGATTTTTATGATTGTTTAAATTTCGCTTTTAATGCCGCTTCAACGGGTGATGCCACAAATTTCCCGATATCCCCGCCTAAAAATGCAATTTCACGCACTATAGAGGAGGAAATATAAGAAAGATGCTCCGCAGGAGTCAGAAATAAACTTTCCATGTCAGGTGCTAGTGCACGGTTCATATTTGCCAGCTGAAATTCGTATTCAAAGTCAGATACCGCACGTAACCCACGCAATACCGCCTGCGCATTTTTTTGGCGCACAAAATCTACCAGTAGAATATTGAATCCACACACTTCTACATTCGGCAAGTGGGATAGGGTTTCGCAGGCAAGTGCTACCCGCTCCTCTAAGGTAAACAAGGGATTTTTACGGTCACTGGCTGCGACTGCAACCACCACACGATCAAATAACCGGCAAGCACGCTCCACTAAATCAATATGTCCATTAGTGATAGGGTCAAAAGTACCGGGATATACGACTTTACGCATGAAATATCTCCTATTTCGATTTTGTGTGGGCATGGTAAACAATTTATAGACTAAGTACAAAAACTCTCGAGTTTTTATACATCGAAAAGCATTAAAAAAATATTTTTTGCTGCCCTTTGTCATTCTTTCAATTTATTTTGGTTATTACGATTTCAGCAAAACAGAATGAACATAAAAAGCAGATTACTATTTCAAAATGCTTTATCTACAGGTTTTTTTTCACATTTTTTTTTTTAAATTGCTTCTATTATGAAGTAGTGCATTTAAAAGCTTAATCAATCAATTTAAAAATTACTTATCCCTTTATAGATTTATTAATGATTGAAGTGGAGAAATCGATAATGACAAATACATCTGGTACGCGCTTGGGAAATATATTATTAAAGAAACAATTATTAACACCTGAACAACTTAATATTGCCATCGCCGAGCAAACAAAACGCCGCTTACTATTGAGCACGCTTGATACTAAATCTCATGTTGATACATCGCTTGGCGAAATTCTTATTGAACTCGGTTTCATTGATCGTTTGCAATTAAATCGCGGCCTTAATTGGCAAATGATCGTAAGAAATATGACGCTAGCCATGTCACTTTGTGCGCCATTATTATCGATAAGTGGCCAAGCAACGGCACAATCCTTAACGTCTGCCAGCTCTTCAGTTAAAAGTTATTCACTACCACTCACGATTCAAGCTGAAAATTATTCAACGATGAAAGGTATCAGTACTGCGTCCACAACTGATGTTGGCGGTGGTTCATATGTTGGCTGGATAGAGACTAATGACTGGCTGGTTTACGGCAATACACCGGTTCATATCCCCACAACAGGCAGCTATAAAATAACCTATCGGGTAGCAAGCCTGGAGGGTGGTGGTAAATTTTCTCTACGTGAAGCTAATGCTAACTTTACCCATGATGTTGTTGTTGTACCCAAAACCAGTGGTTGGCAAAATTGGGTTGATATCCAGCGAACTATTACTCTGAACGCCGGGGTGCATATTTTTTCCATTAAGGCGAACGCAAGTGGGTTCAATATCAATTGGTTTAAAATCGAAAGCGCTGTTAGCGTGGCATCATCCTCTGTTAGCTCTATCGCGGCATCCTCCAAACCAGCAAGTTCTTTAGCAGCTTCATCGAGACCAGCGAGTTCTACACCGGCAAGCTCTACACCTTTAAGCTCTATCGCTGCATCATCGAAGCCAGCAAGCTCCGTCGCTGCAAGCCTTGTTCCGCAAAGTTCAGTTCCTGCCTCTTCCAGACCAGCGAGTTCGCAGGCGGCATCTTCTAAACCTGCCAGCTCCTCAAGTTCTACTTCAAGCCTTATCTCAACACAGGTTTCAGGGCCGGTGGAAATGAGCTGGATACCGCCAAACTTACGTGAGGATGGTACATTTTTAGATATTACCCAACTCGGTGGCTATGAGCTCCGCTATAAATTACTGTCAGATGCTGATTTCACCTACATCTCTATTAATGATCCCTGGACGAATTTTTACAATTTTTCCTGGCTCGAAGGTAATTATATTTTTCAAATTGCAGCCTTTGACAAAAATGGTCTTTACAGTGATTTTGTCAATGTTTTACGAAACTAGCTTTGCGCAACACAGCGATAATTTTTTATTGAAATCTTAAATGCTCGCGAAGTCTATAAATGTTCGCGATAAAATAGCCGGTAACACAGGTTACCGGCATATTTCTCACGATGCAGCTGCCAGTTTATGGGTGTTTGGTAAACTGACTCCCGACTCGATTCAATGTAGATAGTCGCATCATTCGCTAGCCAATTTCTTGCCTCCAGGACATCAATCACCGATTGCCATAATGCCAACTGAAAGGGAGGATCTATAAAAACAATATGGTATGGCTCATGTTTATTGCCTTGTTGTAAAAAATCCAAGGAATCACCAGCAATGACTTTACCATTGTCTGAATTAAGTATTTCCAGATTTATTCGCAGCTGGGCAGTGGCTTTAGCATCGCGTTCAAGCATTACAACTTCCGTAGCACCACGCGATAATGCTTCTATCCCCAACGCGCCTGAGCCAGCAAATACATCCAAACATCGAGCACCTTGAATCTCTGGTGCCAACCAATTAAAAAGGGTTTCCCGCACACGATCACCGGTGGGGCGTAAACCATCAACAGCAGGAAAACCAAGTTTACGGCCGCGCCAACTACCGCCAATGATGCGCAATTGACCAGAGGTATTAAGGAAAGAATGTTTGCTGGATGGGCGGGGCGATTTCAAGGCGTATGCTCAATAGATAAAATAGAAGTGGAAGTGATAGCATAGCGACTTTATAAAATTCATACATCACGAATGTTGTTATCTATGTTTTCCAAGTTTTTTAAGAAATCTGAAGCCAAATCTCCCGACCCGCAAGCGCCTAATCAGGCAGAGCCTGCTATTGCTAAAGATCCTGGAGATGTTGATATAGCAGTCGTTGCAACAGAGAGCGCAGCGGCTCCACTCAGCTTTTTCGCGCGTATCAAACAAGGCTTACAACGCACCAGCAATAATTTTGCCCAGGGCCTCGGTACTTTACTCCTTGGTCGCAAAACGATTGATGATGATTTGTTTGAAGAGTTGGAATCACAATTGTTGATTGCAGATGTGGGGATGGATGCGACCACCGACATCATCACCAACCTGACTCAAAGTGTGGCGCGTAAGCAGCTCACCGACACTACTGCACTTTACCAAGCCCTGCGCGAACAACTCGCCGCCTTATTGCGCCCGGTAGAAAAGCCGCTAGTCATTAAATCCAAAATGCTCGAGGGTGTTAAAAAACCTTTTGTTATTTTGGTGGTTGGGGTTAATGGTGTGGGTAAAACCACGACTATCGGCAAACTCGCCAAACGTCTGCAAAACGAAGGCAAAAAAGTCATGTTGGCAGCGGGCGATACTTTTCGCGCGGCTGCTGTAGAACAGCTGCAAGTATGGGGCGAACGTAATAACGTGCCAGTGATCGCCCAGCACACTGGCGCAGATTCAGCCTCAGTCATTTACGACGCATTACAGGCCGCGCAAGCACGCGGTTTTGATGTTGTCATAGCCGATACGGCAGGCCGCTTGCATAACAAAAGTCATTTGATGGATGAACTCTCCAAAGTAAAACGAGTTATCGCTAAACTCGATATTTCAGCACCCGACGAAGTATTGCTAGTGCTGGATGCGGGTACTGGTCAAAACGCTATTAATCAAGCCCAGGAATTTATCGATGCAGCAGGTGTAACAGGTTTGGTGCTCACCAAGCTGGATGGCACAGCTAAAGGCGGGGTAATTTTTGCGCTCAGTAAAAAGTTCGCCTTACCCATACGATTTATTGGTGTAGGTGAGGGTATCGATGATTTACAGCCGTTTACCGCAGAACCCTTTATAGAAGCATTGTTTAATAGACAGTCTGATGAATAATTTTTTGCCCACTGGCATTTGCGAGGAACGTTCGTGATAGGTTTCAACAATGTTAGCAAACGCTACGACAATGGTTTTGATGCACTTTCGCGCATCAACTTTGAGGTAGAGTCGGGCGAAATGTTATTTTTAACCGGGCATTCAGGTGCGGGTAAAACCACACTCATGAAACTGATTATGCTGATGGAGCGCCCCAGCAACGGGCAGATTGTTATCGATGGTCATGATTTGGGCCGTATGTCCAAGAGTCAAATTCCCTACTATCGCCGCAATATTGGCGTAGTGTTTCAAAATCACCAGTTACTCTTTGATCGCACTGTGTTTGATAACGTTGCTTTGCCTTTGCAAATCGCTGGATTACCCCATCTTGAAATTGGCCGCCGGGTGCGCGCCGCGCTTGATAAAGTAAGCCTCCTTGAAAAGGAACGCCTCAATCCCATAGTGCTTTCGGGCGGTGAACAGCAACGCGTGGGTATCGCCAGAGCAGTGGTAAACAAACCCTTAATGTTATTAGCCGACGAGCCGACGGGTAACCTGGATCCCGAATTATCTGAAGAAATAATGACTTTATTTCGCCAGTTTAACGACGTGGGCGTCACGATTATGATTGCCAGTCACGACGTGGAATTACTGAAGCGAATGAATAAGCGCATCGTTGGCCTGGTTGAAGGCAAACTCGTACACGATGGAGTTCTCTGGTGAAATCAAAACGCCCTTCGGTCTCAACTAATCGTCCCTCAGGTGCAGATAACGGAAGTCGATCCAGCACCCGGCCATCCACCGGCGCCACTCGCGCCGCTAATACCCATGCTCGGCCAAAACGCGCCTCTGAATCTGAAAGTTCCCGGTCACATGGCACTGCGCAAAAAGGCGCTGTGCAAAGCAAGCTGCGTTTCGGCGATAAATTTGACGCTTATATTACCCATCACAGCACTTCCGCTATCGACAGTTTGCTGCGGCTACTCGAGACACCGCTACAAAGTTTAATGACCTGGATGGTCATTGCCATAGCGGTAGCTTTACCGGCCAGCCTCTATATCGCTTTCGCTAATGTGCAACAACTTGGGGAGACCTGGGAAGGTTCTAGCAATATTTCCGTTTTTTTGCGCCCTGACACCAGTGATAACAAGGCAGATGAACTGCGTGGTCGTATTGCCGCGCGACCCGACGTTGCCAAAGCTGTTTATGTATCGCCCGCACAAGGTCTAGCGGAATTTAAAGCACAGTCAGGATTGGGTGAAGTGGTTGATAATCTCGATAAAAACCCTCTTCCTGGTACCTTACTTGTCACACCACGCTTGCAAAATACCAGCGATGCCGCCATTACGTCACTGGAACAAATGCTGGTGGCAGATCCCTTGGTTGCCGATGTCCGTCTCGATATGCAATGGGTAAAGCGCTTGCAACAAATCATGATGTTAGGTAAAAAGATGGTGTTCGGCCTGGGCGGATTACTTGCCCTGGGGGTATTACTAGTGATCGGTAATACCATACGTCTTGCTATTGAAAATCGTCGTGATGAAATTTTAGTGGTGAAACTTGTAGGTGGTACTGATGCCTACGTCAGTCGCCCGTTTCTTTATACCGGCTTTTGGTACGGTATCGGCGGCGGACTTTTAGCTTTAGTAGTGATTGGAATAGGCTGTTTATGGGTATCTACAACGGTTGAACAGCTTGCCAACCTCTATGAAAGCAATTTCCGGCTTCAGGGATTGGGTATTTTTGGCAGCATGCAATTGGTATTGTTAGCAGGGTTGACGGGCTTACTCGGTGCCTGGATTGCTGTTGTGCGCCATCTTTATCATATTCAGCCACGTTAGGGACGAAGTAAAAGTATGACAAGCATCACTTGCGAAACTTTTTTGAAAATAGCACTCTAAAATAACAACTGCTACACTCGACCTATAAATTTTTCAGGAGTTAACGGAATGAGCGTAAATACCAGCTTGCAACCCATAGGTGTATTAGCCCCCGGTGCAAACTTAAGTGCCTATGTTCAAGCAGTAAGTTGTTTCTCCATTCTCACTGTAGAAGAAGAACAACAATTAACCAATGATCTTTATTTTAACGGTAACCTTGATGCTGCACGTAAACTCGTGATGGCACATCTGCGTTTTGTGGTCCATATCGCTCGGTCATATAATGGTTATGGTCTGCCATTAGGCGATTTGGTACAAGAAGGTAATGTTGGTCTGATGAAAGCAGTGAAACGCTTCAACCCTGAAAAAGGTGTGCGTTTAGTATCTTTCGCTGTACATTGGATCAAAGCTGAAATTCATGAATTTATCTTGCGCAATTGGCGTATTGTTAAAATTGCCACCACTAAAGCACAGCGGAAATTGTTTTTTAATTTGCGCAGTGCCAAAAAGCGCTTAGCCTGGCTAAGTAACGATGAAGCTGCTGCAGTCGCACAGGATTTAGGCGTTGAAGTTAAACAGGTTCGGGAAATGGAAGGCCGCTTGGCTTCTTATGACGCTGGCTTTGATGCAGATGAAGATGACGAAGACAGCAGTTACGTAGCGCCGGCGCATTATTTGGAAGATAACCGTTACGATCCAGCAGCACGCTTGGAAGAATCCAATTGGGAAGAGTCCAACGTTAATAGTCTCGAAACTGCTATGCAAAAACTCGATGATCGCAGCCGCGTCATTCTGCAACGCCGCTGGCTTAATGATGATAAAGCCACTTTGCACGATTTGGCAGCCGAGTATGGCGTATCTGCCGAGCGTATTCGTCAGCTTGAGAAAAATGCTATGAATAAAGTTAAAACTATGATGTTAGAAGCTTAATTTTTCATTTTTGAAGTTTCAAAGCCGCGCATTGCGCGGCTTTTTATTTTATTAGATTCCTATTGTTTTCTTAATCTCAGTGAACTAAACCATGCACCGCTACTTTTTAATATTTGCCGCTATCAGCGGATTCTTAACCGTTGCTTTAGGTGCTTTTGCAGCCCATGCGCTTAAACAACAGTTAAGCGCTGACTCTCTGGCAATTTTTCGCACGGGTGTGGACTATCAAATGTTTCATGCACTGGCACTGCTAGCCATTAGCTTACTTATCAAACAACAACCCAAAACCACGCTACTAAAACTGGCAGGTTACGCTTTTATCATTGGCACACTACTGTTTTCCTGCAGTTTATACGCTTTAGCCTTGGGCGCACCTCGTGCTATAGGTATAATCACCCCACTTGGCGGTTTGGGGTTTTTGACCGGCTGGCTGGCACTGGCTTTATTCGCATGGCGTTCGCGCTAATTTTTTCTAACGCTAATTTATTTTCTGACAATAGTTTGTTTTGTAATAGTTTTGTCAGTTTTTTAGATTACGTTCTTCTCAAGTTTATGGCTCATCTTCTATGCCCAACTCGCTTGCATCTAACCCCATAGCAAACCCGCTCGAATTCATTGCCGCTACCGAAGCAGGTGAAGAAGCAGGGTTTCTGATTAAACCTGAATTCAAACCCAAATCTATCCGCAGTTTTGTTATTCGCGCTGGACGCATTACTGTCGGGCAAAAGAATGCCTTCGACACCTGGTGGCCAGACTACGGTTTAAGCCTTTATAAAGGCATGATCGACCCGCAAATTATTTTTGCTCGCAGCGCACCGCTGGTACTGGAAATTGGTTTTGGTATGGGTGATTCGCTGTTAGAAATGGCACGCAATGAGCCGGACAAAGATTTTATCGGCATTGAAGTCCATCCACCCGGCGTAGGTAAATTAATTAATAACGCCGGTAAAGAAGGCGTAAAAAATTTACGCATCTATATGGCTGATGCGATGGACGTATTGGAAGATTGCATTCCGAATAATTGTATTGATCGTATGCAGCTCTATTTCCCTGACCCCTGGCACAAAAAAAAGCACAATAAACGCCGCATACTTCAACCTGCTTTCGTACAAAGTTTAGGCCCCAAACTCAAAACCGGCGGCGTTTTTCATATGGCAACAGATTGGCAAGCTTATGCCGAACATATGCTTGATATCATGCAAAACGCGCCCGGCTTTAACAACGCAGAAGCCAACGGAGGTTATGCACCTCGGCCAGACTATCGCCCCATAACAAAATTTGAAAAACGCGGCGAGCGTTTGGGCCACGGAGTTTGGGATTTGTTATTTTATTCCTGCTAGAGCGAATGCATTGCAACGCTTTTTTAGCGGAGCGAAATCAAAAAATTATTTTTCCTCAATTAACGCATAAAGCTCAAGGATTGATGCTTTAAATTTACTACCTCACCTTATAAATCTTTTTCCTCACTATATAATTACGCCTCCTCACGTTAAAAATTTAAATAAATAAAGGTTCGTCTTAACGAGTCTTTTATTTATTTAAATTATGTCAGCGAAAACCTGAAGAATAGGACACGGAATATCATCTCAAACCACGGATCAGGATCACAATTTCTACAGATCATGATATTTCGATTTGTTTGTTTCATGCCTGTTAATATTTTGTTAAAGTGCCCGTCCTAAAATAACGATAAAATGGATTTTAGCTTCCGCCTCAACAAGCAAAACGGGTAAAACCAATTTGCTATTGAATAACTCATGGTCAGTCTATTGATGATCGTATCGTTATCACACATCTCATGGGAAATAAACAATGAAACACACACGTATAAACATTTTATCTGCAGTCATTTCTACTTTAATTTCAACTAGCGTAATTGCTGATGATCACAAGTTTGAAGTCCAATTGGGCGCTGGTCGCGCTTTTTTCGAAGACGCAAAAAATGATGCTACCGTGATTAACCTCGGCTTAGGTTATGTTATAAACAAAAATTGGACTTTAGAAGCCGTTGCCAGTGACTACGATACTGATATCAATAACGTTGGTGACATTGATGGTCGTCAATACCGTCTCGATGCACTTTACAACATCGACACTCAAAGCAAATGGCGCCCTTATGTTGCATTCGGTGTAGGCGATCAAAAACAAGAATTTGGCAACATTTCTGCACATGATACTTTGATCAATGCAGGTGTTGGTGTTAAACGTGACCTGGGCAATAACTGGGAATTCCGCACTGATATACGCGCATTTAATAGCCTTGACGAAGAAACCACAGATTTAGTCATCAGCGCTGGTATTAGCTACCTTTTCGGTGCTACACCTGTTAAGGCCGCGCCCGTTGTTGTTGCACCAGCACCGGTTGTTGTGAAAGAAGTGGATAGCGATGGCGACGGCGTTTTTGATTCAAAAGACAAATGCCCTGATACCCCTAAACAATACAAAGTTGATGCCGTTGGTTGCCCAATGGAATTAACGGAAACCGTTGCTATTAAATTGGCTGTTAAATTTGATAGTGCGAAATCTGTTGTTAAAGATCAATACCTTGATGACATAGGCAATCTCGCGAAATTTATGAATCAATACGCGAACACTATTGTGACTGTGGAAGGTCATACCGACAGCCAGGGTTCGGATGCTTACAATAAAACTTTGTCACAAAGCCGTGCGGAAGCAGTGAAGCAAGTATTAATTAATAAATTTAGCATAGGCGCAGACCGCGTAAATGCTGTTGGTTTTGGTGAAGCCAAACCAGTTTCTGACAACACAACAGCGACTGGCCGCGAAGAAAATCGTCGCGTAGTTGGTTCTGTTTCAACTGATGTGACCAAGAAACAAGTTCGTTAATTATTGCGCGCTAGCGCATTCATTAACTTTTGTTAACTTGATAAAAAACCCGGCACAGCACCGGGTTTTTTTATTACTTTTATTCACTCTCCATATTCACTTCCACGAATCACCGCTAAAAACTCATCGCCAAAACGTTTTAATTTTGTATCTCCTACGCCCGTAATTAACAATAAATTTGCACGCGTTGTGGGGCGACGTTCAAGCATTTCACGCAATGTCGCATCATGAAAAATGACATAGGGTGGAACGCCATGCTCTTCTGCAAGTTGTTTACGACACGCACGCAATGCATTCCATAGTGGTTGATCTTCGGCATCAACGGCAATACCTTGTTTGCGCGCTACAGCACTTGCCGAAACTTTTATATCGCGGCGCAATTGAATTTTTTCTTCACCGCGTAAAATAGCGCGACACGCATCATTTAATAGCAAACCACCGAAACCATTAGTGTCTACATCTAACAAACCCCGCGCCACTAATTGCCGAAACACTGAACGCCATTCGTCCGCAGTTAAATGTTTACCAATGCCATAAGTTGATAAGGTGTGATGAGAAAATGAATTTATTTTTTCGTTATTGCTACCGCGCAATACATCAATCACATGACCGGCACCAAAACGTTGGCCGGTGCGATATACACAGGAAAGGGCCATGCGCACCGCTTCACTGGCATCCCAGGTTTGCGCTGGCGTTAAACAGCAATCGCAATTGCCACAGGGTTGCAATAGGTTATCGCCAAAATAACGCAATAAGGTTTGCCGACGACAGGTTGTAATTTCGCACAAACCTAACATTGCATTGAGACGTTGCTGCTCATTACGTTTAAATTCTTCATTGCCCTCTGAGCCCGCCATCATTTGCCGCAGCTTCACTACATCTTCCAAACCATACAATAATAATGTGGTGGACGCATCGCCATCGCGGCCCGCACGACCGGTTTCCTGATAATAAGCTTCAATACTTTTCGGCAAATCCAGGTGCGCGACAAAACGCACATCGGGCTTATCAATACCCATACCAAATGCAATAGTTGCTACCATAATAATTTGGTCATCGCGCAAAAATCGACTTTGGTTTTTTTGCCGAACTTGTACCGACAAACCGGCGTGGTACGGGAGCGCATTAAAACCTTCACCACATAACCATTCTGCGGTTTGTTCAACTTTGTTGCGCGATAAACAATAGACAATGCCGGAATGAGTATTGTGTTCTTCGCGCAAAAAACGTAATAGTTGTGCCTTGGGATTATTTTTTTGTTGAATGCGGTATTGAATATTGGGGCGATCAAAACCGGTAATAAATTGTTGCGCATTTTGCAATTGCAAACGCACAATAATTTCATCGCGAGTGCGCACATCAGCCGTTGCGGTTAAAGCAATCCGCGGCACTTGCGGAAACTCGCGCTGCAACATATCCAGTTTTAAATAATCTGCACGGAAATCATGGCCCCATTGCGAGACACAATGCGCCTCATCAATTGCAAACAACGCAATCTTGGCATTTTGCAACAGCGCTAAAGTGCGCGGTTGAATTAAGCGTTCGGGGGCAACATAGAGTAAATCCAGTTCGCCATTTTGCAGTGCCAATTCCGTTTGCCAAACCTCTTGCGGCGTCAGCGTAGAATTTAAAAATCCCGCACGCACACCCAGCTCATGCAAAGCACTCACTTGATCCTGCATCAAGGCAATCAGCGGTGAAACGATTACACCGGTTCCCTCGCGCACCAGTGATGGAATTTGATAGCACAAGGATTTGCCACCGCCGGTAGGCATTAATACCAAGGCATCTTCACCCGCCACCAAAGCGTTGATGACAGATTCTTGCGGCCCACGGAAATCGTGGTAACCAAAAACATGTTTAAGAATGGAGTGGGCTGTCTGTGTCATCCTGATATTGTAACCTGCAAAAACAAAACATTGTTTCCAGAGTAGCTATACTTCTTAGCGTTAGCGGCCGCAACAATAGGTAATGTCCGTGCAGTCCCTTAGGCTCATACAAAGTATTAATGATGAAGCTCTGTATTAATTTCAGTAATGCTAATTTTCCGTAGCATTTAAATCCTTAAGTAAAAATACACTTATGACAACGACTTGCCCTAAATGTAATTACACTCGCAGAGTCATAGACGAGCAAATAAATGCAGAAGTTTGCCCGACGTGCGGTATTGTTTACCAAAAGTGGCAGGATCGTCAACGACTAAACACAGAGTCAGTTACAGAGCCGTTGTCAGCCACCCCTATAGCGGTTAAACGTCGGCAATTATTATTCGAGTTCATCACCTGGGTACCTGACAATATTGACCCGGCAAGTTTCTGGCCGCGAGTTATAACGCTGTTGGGTTTCACTGTGTGGGGCTATTATTTTATTTCGGCAGGCATGGATTGGGAAAAAATAGGTGGCTCTTTTTTACATAATGCTAATTTAGCTTTTCACGAATTTGGACATATTTTTTTCTCGCCACTGGGGCGATTCATGACGATTCTAGGGGGGAGCTTATTTCAAATTTTATTGCCGCTCGGACTGCTGTTCGTTTTTATGTTAAAGCAGCGCGATAATTTTGCAGCCAGTATCATGCTGTGGTGGTGCGGACAAAATTTTATTGACGTAGCGCCTTATATTGACGATGCGCAATACCGTTCCTTGCCGCTAGTAGGCGGTGGTGGCGAAGAGTCCCACGATTGGGGAAACCTGTTGACAATGATGAACCTATTAGACAAAACACACTCTATTGCGCGGGTTTGTTTTTCGATAGGTGCTGTCATTATTGTTGTTGCATTGGTTTGGTCGACTTATATTTTGTATTTTCAGAAAAATAAATTAAATCCCCTGTAAGATGCTACCGCTAGTTTCCAATTTCGGCATAATATTTCAGAGTTGCCTTTATTTCACAGCTGCCTTCATCTCAAAGTTTCATCGGTGTAGCACCAAGAGTTAATCCTATGTTGAGCTGTTCTATCACACGCCCTTTGTCGTACGTTTTGCTACTCGTGACAAGCAGCTTTAGCTTCAATATACATGCTATGGAACCCGGAACTCCGACTTGCCTGGGTTCCGATTCAGCAATAACGACAGCAGATGCTGCTGCCGATAGCACTGACAATATCAACGATATTAATATTGCTATTCATCCCATCTTTGATGAAACCAATCCCAAAGAAAATAATCATCTGTATCGAATGGCCAATAAGTTTCATCCGGATACACATACTAAAGTGATTAGAAGCGATTTACTTTTCAAAAAAGGTGATGTGTTTGATGAAAAGAAACTGATAGAAAGCGAACGTATTTTGCGAACGCGCCGTTATTTAAATTCAGCGTTCATTACCAGTTCAATAGATTGCAATAATAAAAATGTTAGCGTTAGCGTTCGGGAAGTCTGGACGCTGGTGCCGCAATTCAGTTATTCCCGTAGCGGCGGCAATAGCAACTATGGTTTTGGTTTAAGTGATACCAATTTTCTCGGTACCGGAAAATCTCTTAATATTGCCCGCACCAGCACAGTGCTGCGCAACGGAAATCTGCTGGATTATTACGATCCTAATACTGGCTTTTTCAATTCTACCTTAACCCTGCAATTCACCAACAACGACGATGGAAAATCGCGCGCAATAGCGTTGGTTAAACCTTTTGTAGCACTGGATAACGAATGGACTGGCGGCATTAGCGAGGAAAGTTATACTCAGGAAGATACACTTTACAACGCCGGCGAAGAAGCGGATCGCTTTAATCACCAGAGTACCAGCCAAGCTATTTTTTACGGAAGGAAACTGGATACCGGTTCACGCGAATCGATCCATCGTGTTGTTATGGGTTATAACGCATCTGAACATAATTTTTACGCTGCAGGTGTTGCCCCCGACACTTCGGTATTTGTACCTGAAGCAAGACAGTTCTCTTATCCCTGGGTTGAATATCAACATGTTACTGATGGCTACTTTGAAGCGAATAACATTCAGCAAATAAATCGTGTTGAAGATATTAATCTAGGCGCTCAGGTTCGTTTTCGTCTTGGCTACACCGCATCAAAATATAATCATTACGATAAAGATTTAATGTATGAAGCGGAATATTCTCAAGGTGTAAAAATTTCCGAAAAACAATTGTTACTCGCCAGTACGAGCAGCAACGGTTTTTATGATGGCGATAATATTTATAACAATATAATTTCCAGTAAGGTGTCTTATCACTGGCAAAATTTTAAGCATTCGCAATTTTTTGTAAATCTTTCGGCGGCAAATGGTGTTCGTTTGTTTTCAGATTTACCTTTAGAATTAGGTGGTGATACTGGATTGCGAGGTTATCCCATCCGCTATCAAGCCGGTGATAAATTGCAATTGATGACCATTGAACAACGTTTTTTTGGACAGAAGGAATGGTTCGCATTGTTTCACTTGGGCGCCGCCATTTTTTATGATCAAGGTCGTGTAATTGGCACAAGTGCTATTCCGCAAGAGCAACAAGGTTGGTTACGCGATGTCGGTATTGGCTTGCGTTTTTCTGGCACACGCACAGGCAATCGTGAAGAAGGCACACACAATATTTTACACATAGACTTGGCAGCCCCACTTGATGGTAGTAATGATATTGAAAAGCTACAGTGGCTAGTCACTGTTAAGAATGGGTTTTAATGCGCAGGGCTATTGCTATGCTTAAAGGGAAACTAAACACATCACTTTACTAATGATAATAGCCATCGTTGGCCTTATCAAATAGAAAAGCCCCGGAATTTTATCCATCATGGGGCTTTTTTATATCTTTAAAAAGATCGTGTTTCAATTGTAATTATCTATAGATTTATCTTTTAGTAATTACAATATTGTCCACACTGATTTCTCCAGTAACACTGGTAGGTTTTCCATTCGCATCAAAATATATTCCTATGTGGGTAATGCTGTTCGCATTGAAAGATGGGTCCATTGATATAAATGATATTATATCAAAACTACTGTAGCTTACACTAATAGTTGACCAATCATTAGCTGCTAACACTGCTGCAGAAAATGATTTGTCATAAGCTCGTCTCTGGCTTGAATCCTCGTAATAAAATCCGAGTTTCATATTGCCATCATCTACATAACTTTTTGGTAAAAATATTTGTGCAGAAAGCTTGGCATTCACAAGAGCACAGGCTGAAAATGTATCATCAACTGCAGGTGCATATCCGAATTTATCAATGCTACTCGACCAGTTGGGCGTTATGTTTGTCTGCGCAATAATTTGTGTTAATGCGTTGGTAACAACAGCTGAAGAGCCGCCTAACCATTCGAAATGATAAGCAAGACCCCATGTTTCAAATGGTTGCTTATAGCAAGGTACAGGAGCAATTGGAGCCTCGGTATTGCCTTTCTCCCAACGAATATTATCGAGCTGGAAATTCACTCCCGTCTGTTTATCCCAACTGGGTAAAATTTGGAAAACCATATTAACTTTACTGATATCCAAGCCACCGTATATTAAATCTGCGACAGGAATTTCCTGGGTCACCCATTGATTAACAGTCGGTATCACTAAGGGATATGCATGACTCGTGCAGGGGTACACGCATTCAACTAGCACACTTAATGAAGGAGATAAATTTCCAGCATTTACTAGCTTGATATCAAATACAAGTTTGCCTGTCGCGAATTCATCCATGTTTAAACCGTTGCTATCAAGCGCTACTATATGAAATAACCCGTTGTAGTTAGTGTTATCAGCAAACTGAACATCAATAACATTATTGTGTCCTTGATCTGATGAAGGAACAGTTGCCCAATGAACTAACTGTGCTTGTGTTCCATCGGAATACTCTGCACTGAATGAACGATCTTTCGTGGTTTCCCAAGCACTTAATTCTTTGAAAGCTGGATCTAGCTGGTCAATAAAAACGTTTTGAACTGTAACGGAGGAGGTTGCAAGACTAGAGCTAACAGAGCTGGTACTCGAGATAGATATCGAGTTGGAATTATTCACTTTATTGCCATTGCCTCCACATGCTACCACAACACATGTAAGCGCGAATAATCCTAATAATTTTACTAATTTCATTTTTCTTCCTGTAAATATTAATACTAGTTTTTGAATTTGAATCTAACTTCAATAACGCTAGAGGTGCATCTTTCGAATTAAGAATAATTGTTACATTTTATTTCTTAAGGATATCAATATTATCCACCCCAACACGGCCTATAACACTTGCAGATTTTCCGTTCGCATCAAAATATATTCCTACATTAGTAATGCTGCTCGAATCGAAAGATGCGTCTACCGATATAAACGGTGACAATGTAATGCCGTTGTAGGGTGTTAAGTCTGAACGGATAATTGTCCAATCATCTGGTTTTAAAGTGGCTGCGGACACTGGCGCAAAATAAGCTCGTCTCTGACTTGAGTCTTCGTAATAAAATCCGAGTTGCATTTTGCCATCATCAACATAGGTTTTAGATAAATAAATTTGCGCAGAAAGAGTGGCATTTGCAAAAGCACAGGCTGCAAATATGTCATCAGCATCAGGTGCATAGCCGAATTTATCAGTAGTGCTCGCCCAATTAGGTGTTAAGTATGTCCATACATAATTTGATATGGATACATTACTAATAACAGCTGGAGAACCGTTTAGCCAATCGAGATGATAAGCAAGATCCAATGATTCAAAAGGCTGCCTATAACAATAGCTTGGAGCAGCAACTGAAGGATCACCTTTTTCCCAACGAATATTATCAAGCTGAAAATTTACGCCCATCTGGTTATTCCAATAGGGTGCAATTTGGAAGACTCTATTAACTTTGCTAGTATCTAAACCACTGGATATTAAATCTGTTATAGCAATTTCCTGAGTGACCCATTGATTCATGCTGGGTATGGCCAATGTCAACGGACGGCTACTACAGGGGTATTCACACTCGACCGTTAGGCTTAGCGACGGAGAAAAATTCCCTGGATTCACTAGCTTGATGTCAAATACGAGTTTACCAGTAGAAAATTCACTCATGTCCACATCGTTGCGAGACATAGTTGTTATTCGAATTAACCCGTTGTAGTCAGTATTATCCGTGAACTGAACATCAATAACATTGTTGTGCCCTTGATCTAATGAAGGAACAATCGCCCAATGAACTAATGCAGCTTGTGTTCCATCAGAATACTCAGCGCTGATGGAGTTATCTTTCATCACTTCCCAGCCAATTAATTCGTTCCAGACGGGATCTAATTGATCAATAAAAATAGTAGCTGCATCTGCACCAATGTAAGACGCAGAACTACTGGAGCTCGATATTGAAGAAGAGCTACCCGAGCTTTGACTTACCCTAAGCGTTACAGGCAAATCCACTGTCTTTACTAAAGTGCCATCAGATTGGCCAGTAACAAATCTAATAGTTGATGTAAATGTGCCTAATGGAGCTAAGTTATTGGTCGCGATGCTAAAAGTTACCGAAGTGGCTGAAGCGGATTGTTGTTCAATCACAATCCAGTTTGGTTGCGCTACTCCTGGTGCGAAGCCGACAACAACCCCATCCCCTTTATAAGTTACGTTGACTATCTGAGCTGGCGCGGCTTGGCCAGTGGCTGCCGTAAATGACAATGATGTTTTATCCAGGGATATACTCGTCGCAGCAACTCCATCGCTCTTACCACCGCTCCCTCCACATCCCGCAATTACACAAGTAAAAACGACAAGCAAAAACCATCTTATATTTTTCATCCATTTGTCCCAATTTTTATTTAGTTTCTTTAAGCGACACATCAAGGGCGCACTGTATATAAAATGAACAACCATGGCAATCCCTTGCTGCTATAAAAATCAAAATAATCTATCAGTCGTATAATCCAAAAGGTGCAGAATTCCATGGCATGCTTCGCTTATCAAAACAACACTAAAAGCGTGTTTGATTGGCATAGTCCTTGAGCTTTCTACCTTCTGCATTAAGTAAGACACAACAGCAAACCAACCCCTCCATTTTTTCTGAAAGATTTTACAAAAAAGTTGGCCGCCACAGCTCATTATCCCTAATGCTAGAGATTAAAAAATCCATACGCGGAAGAAATTTCATCTTAATAAGGGTAAAAAAAATCCCCACGAATATGCATTCGTGAGGATTTTTTTAACGTATGTTAAATTATTTCTAGTTATTGTGAGTAATCACAATATTATCAATTCTTAAAACGTCATTTATTGTGGAGTTAATAAATGACGAGTCAAATGTTAAGCCAACATACATCAAATTTTCACGTTGTGTATCCGGCGATAAATTCACAGAAATTTTATTCCAATCACCAGGCTTCAAGTTTGCAACGGAGAATTGGCTATCAGGTATTTCATATAATTGATAATTACTGTCCAGGAAATGTAAACTAAAGGTTAACTGACCATCATCAACATAGCTTGTTGGGACATACACTTCCATTGACAAAACTCCAGCGGATGAACAGGCTGATAAAGTTGACGGTGAGACCAATTCTCCCGTTGTATAGCTGATGGTTTCAGAAAGAGAAAGAGCCCAGCGTCCACTCACAAACGGCCACTCCGGTTTAAGGGTTACAAAGGGATTTACATTCGATATATTTATTTTGGAAATATCCACATTTCCATCCATTGCTCGTACCGTCGCACCTAAGCCTTGTATGCCTGCAATCCATGGGGCATCTAAAAAGTTTGCATAGCAAATTGTTTTAGTCGGTGTCGCCACACTACCTTTTACCCAACGAATATTATCAAGTTGGTAATGTGCATTTGCTTGTTCTCCCCATGTTGGCGAAAGCAAAAAACCCGTGGTAACTTTGGTGACATCCAAACCACGGCTTATCATTTCCGCAACAGAAATTTCAACGGTTTGCCATTGATTAAGGGCAAGAGGTTTAATAATTTCCGGTGTGTTAACACAAGGCCAACCACACTCAACCGTTAGCTCAATATCCGGTTTGGCCGTGCCTTCATGAATGACTTTAATATCAAAAATTAATTTTCCAGTTGCATACTCAGTTAAATCCAAACTGTTGATAGCAGATTCAGGTGCAAAAACATGCACGACGCCATTCACAATCGTTTGATCGGCATAGTGAATATCCAATACCTGATGATGGCCCGCATCGTTGCTATCAATAATGTTAAATGACAAGCCTTCGCCAACATTGGTATCCGTAATTTCGCGGCTGGCAGACGTAATGGAGTTCATTTCAAAAATGGATGGGTTGCGCCAGGGCGAGCACACCGAATCAACAAAAACGGCACCGGCATAGCTTGCACAATTGGCAACGGATGAGCTTGAAGCCATTGACGTTGGCCGCGATGAAGCCGATGCAGAAGATAGTTTACTCGACTGTGACGAAAACGATTTTGATGATTTATTATTTTTGGAAGACTTCTCAGATTTCGCTGATTTAGAATGTTTGGATGATTTGGACTCTTTTGATGATTTAGGATTCTTCAAAAGAGAAAGTACAGACTTGCCTGCTTTTAATGATGGGAGAGACGAACTATCTGCAAATGCCAATTCGCAAGCAACTGCTGAAGCAGCTAAACAACACACTACAATAAACCCATTAATTTTCATATCAAATCCCATAATTTAATTTTTAAGACAAGGCACTTAACATCATCGTAAAATAAAAATATCCCGTGATGCGCATCCTACAAAGAGTAAGACACAGCTCAAAATCAACCCCTCCATTTTTTTCAAAAATAATTAAGGGGCTGTTGACGGGACGGAGGAGGGAGTCGGGACAAGCGTGATGAGCTTGCCAGACGGATCGAATTCAACGCTCATATTGAGTGATTGGGCGAGCGTATTGAGTGTGGTTTTTAAATCCGTTAATTGGATAACAGCCGTAATTTCCTTATCGCCCTGGCTCGCTTCCCGTAATTGAATAGTTTCAGGGAAATAGCGGCCCAATTCAGCAATGACGTCATTTAAGCGCTGCCCTTTAAACACCAATTGCTTTTTTTGCCAGGCTAGCGCTGCGTTAGCATTTACTTTCTCCGGAGCTTTGCCAGCTTGCGCGGTTTGTAAACTCAAGCGCTCGTTAGCCCGAAGCACTACGCTAGGTACAAACTCTTCACCATTGGCAATCGCCTTACCTAAAGCAACGCGCCCTTCGGCTACAGTGACAATGGCATCCGTCATTAATGTTCGTACCGAAAACCGGGTTCCTACAACACGCACCACACCAAATTGAGTGACTATATCAAACTGACGACCGTCTTTTTTAACCGCAAAAAAAACCTCGCCTTGGGTTAAGTAGGCTGTACGTTTTTTTCGATTGAATTCAACATTAAGTTTACTATTGGTATTCAATATAATATGGGTTCCATCTTCCAGTTTAATATCCTGTTGCTCACCTATTGCAGTTTGGTAAGAGTAAGTATTGGTATGCGGATTAAGATAAACAAACAAACCGAATGACACTGCCAATAAACAACTGCATGCAAATGCCCAACCTTTTGCCGACTGTTGCCATGACGTAAATTGCCATAAGGATATTTTTTTTGTGTCTTGCACACGCGCTAAAACCTCACCGCGTTGCCATAAATCTTCCGCTTTTATATAGGCCGCCTGGTGCAAAGGTGAAGCGGCAAGCCATTGTACAAATTCTTGCTCTTGCACCTCGGTTAAGCTGGGGGAATTCAGCTTAGCCAACCAGGCAATGGCTGCATCCTCCGCTTGCATTGCCGATTTTGTTTTACTCATAGCTCATCCCCTTGTCCTAACTGATCACGTAAATATTTCAAGGTTTTGATAATATGCTTTTCAACAGTGCTTTCAGAGATGTTTAGCATTTCGCTAATTTCTCGATAGGTTTTTTCGTGCACACGGCTCAATAAAAAGGTGTGCCGATATTTTTGCGGATGCTGCACCAAAGCCTGCTCTAGACGTTTCAAATCTTTATGTGCTGAAACATAACGCTCAGGCGTAAGCTCATCGGTTGCTTCAGCATCTAACCCATTAACATAATAATTGTGATTTTTTTGTTTACGGATACGATTAAGTGCGAGATTACTGGCAGTTTGGTATAAATAGGCTTTTGGGTTTTCAAGGCTTTCAAAATTTTCAGCGCGTAAAATATTATGAAACGCATCCTGCACAATGTCTTCAGCTTCATGATGGGTTTTATTAAATTTGTTTGCAATTAATCGCCTCAGCTCGGACTGATGCTTTTCGAATAATGAGGCCAAAAAATGTGCAGGTTTCATTTAAAACTCAACCCGAAGCGCCGCAACAATCGATCTATTTTCTGATTCATTTTCTCTAACGCCAACAACACGCGCGGTATAATACTTTTCATTAAACACATTTTTAATTGCAAGCTGGAATTTTGCTTCTGTTGCAAAAAAGGTAAATGCATAGGCAAAGCCAAGATCAATTGTTGCATAGGAATCAAGCAGAAATGCGCTTCCAGTATCGCCTACAAGATTCGGAATAAGTAAGGGCAAGTTGGCACTTTCACCTACACGTTCACTGACATATTTAGCTCCCGCGTTGACTTCAAGGTTATCAGTAACTTTATAATGCGCGAAAATACTGGCCGTTTCATTCGCCACCAAAGCCGGTTTTTTGCCTTTGTTTTCACCTGAAGTAATTTGTGGGTCAAGTAAAGCCAGGGCGCCCACAATATTCAATGTCGGTGACGCTTGCCAGGTAAAATCCAAATCCATTCCGCGGATATTTTCTGCATGAGCAGCCACTAAGGTTTGATACCCGTCAACAATGGTTAAATCCACAATGTTCAGTTTATCAATATTAAAAAATGCGAGGCTGGAAATAAAACGCCCATCGAATAGCTGCGACTTAACACCTACTTCAATTTGATCCGACAATTCAGGATTAGCGATTTTAGAACCCAAGTCATCAATATGATAGTTAGCACGCATACCTTCGCTATAATTTGCAAACAATGAGTGGGTATCGCTCGGTTTAAAAACTAAACCCAACTGAGTAGAAAAATTTTTATACCTGGGTAGCTCTGTAAAAACCCAATCCGTAATATCGGAGTGTTCACCGGTTGTTATTGTGTAGCGCGTACCCGCAGAGGCAATCCATTGCTCATTTAACTCGATGCTATCTTGAATATAAAAACCGTAATCATCGTAAAGTAAGCGTAATTCTTTCTGCTCAAGCTGACCCAGTACCTTGGAAGAATTAACAATAGCAGTCAATATATTTTCAAAATCCTCGACAAATTCCGATTCTAGCCAAATGCGTGAAGGAAACACATCGCGCGCTTCTACAATATATTTTTTATAAACATCTTGTCGATGCCAATCGCTCCCTAAGGTTAAACGATGCGTAAAATTACCCGTTACAAAAGATCCCGCTACATCAAGACTAGCGTTATTGGCGGTTTCCTCACCTTCTTCATCATATAAACTACGAATCTTGCCAAGCGAATGTAGCGACTCTGGATATTGCGGTTTAACAATGGCTGGAATCATTACTTGACCGGCCATGGATAACGCACGAAAATCATTTCCCAGCTCGCTATGATTTAACAAAATATCAGTTTGTAAAAGCGACTCCCGGGTGGTGCGAATCCCAATGCGATCTTCCTTTTGCCAAAAATATTTGCCACGAATACGCCAATCGGGAGTGAAATAATGATTCAGCTCAATATTATAAAGATTAAATTCGCTACTGAATTCCGGCCGGGCTTGTTGTGCAACTTGCGCAAGCGTTGCTCCGTTAAAATTTTCGCCAAAGGGGCGCAACACAACAATATTGCGATTAAACATTTGTTTATCAAATCGGAATTCATATCCAACATCCAGTGTTGTGTCTGAACCAAGCTTCCAGGTTAGTGACGGTGCTATTAATTCTTTATGGATATTATTGATTTCCCCAGCCGTATCCTTGTCATCACCTGCCATAATTAATCTAAAATTGACATCAGCTGTCGTTGGCACTTGTCCATTTATATCCACATTTATATATTGTCGGCCAAACGAACCAGCACCCAGCTCACCCCGCACAAATGCAGTATCCTGCGGTTTTTTTCGCACCACATTTACAATACCGCCAGGCTCACCTTGGCCATAGAGTAATGTTGACGGGCCTTTTAATATCTCAATACGTTCAATATTAACGGGAAGTATTTTTATACCGGTGCTCTCACTTAAACGAAAGCCATCAAGATACATAGCATGGCGTTCGAAGCCCCGGATATACACATCGTCATTAGTGTCTGAAATACCGTCGCCAGGGGTAATGCCACTGGCGTACTTCAGTAGATCACCCAGATCCGCAGGTTGCTGATCTTTTATCAGTGTTTGTGGAATAGCATTAAGAAAGCGTGACGAGTCAAAGTAATTTACTTCACCCTGCGACTGTGTATTTGTCACCGTGTGGTAACGAAAAGGATATTTAAGGCCGGTCACGACTATTTCTTCAATCGCTTGCGATAAGCCATCTGTCGCACTGGGGCTAATTTTTACATTGGCTACTTTTTTATAAATAATGTATGAGCCTGTATTGGCCTGATATTGAAATGCCAGTGGGGCGCTGGCTAGCAAATCAGTAAGCGCACCGTCTGTAGCACGAGGTCCTGCAACCGGGTTTGAACGGTAGCCTTGAATGAGATCGTTATCAGCAATAATGGTGACATTCGCTTGTAAAGCAAACTCAATCAAGCTGCTCTGTAGCGATTGCTCGGGTAAATCAAAGTTAATGGTCTTTGCCGTGTTGCCACTCTCTGCTGCGTACAGCGTATTGGCAGAGATGATGGAGCCAACAAAGGCTACTACACGCAAATAATCAAGAAGGTGAATTGCTTTCATTATTGCTCTAGCACGTTGTAAAGGAAGTGCGGCATTATGCAAGCGAATTGTACAAAATGCGAAGGGGTTTTTTCCTGCAGCTATTATTCTTGTCCCGTTAACTATTTTATGTTAACAGCATCTCACCATTCCTCTTGGCTACGCGTACCAGCCATCAATGTAACGGCGCTAACCTAATCATAACCACTAGGACTACATTCGCGAAAACGCTATTTCCGTAAATGGATAATTGGCTTAGCAATCAGGTTAGATGACTGGTGTTCAATCTTTTGCAGCATTTATACTTATTTCAGCCATCACGCGACGATTAGCGGCGCGGCCTTGTTCATCGCTATTATCCGCAACCGGGTGCTCTTCACCGAATCCGGCGAAGGCTACTCTGTCGCTGGCTACGCCAAATTTTTGCAGCAAAATATTGCGTACTGAGCGGGCGCGGCTTTGCGATAAGATTTTGTTCAGGTAATCATTGCCGCGATCATCGGTGTGGCCTGCGATGGTCACTTTGGTATTGCTATGCTGCTGCATAAAATCTGCAAGCTTGCCAATGTCGGCGAGATAAATATCTTTCACCACATCACTATTGGTATCAAATTGCACAGCTAATTTTATGGACATGGGCTTCAACAACGGAGGTTTGCAATTTTCATTTGCGCTACCTGGTTGCGCACAAGGATCAACAATAGCTTGCGGTTTTTTTATTTCTGCAACCGGTGCTGCTGCAACAATTTCTTGTGGTGCTATGACTTTTTTATGGTTGTGAAATTTATATTGCACCCCCAAACCCAGAAGACCGATATTTTCATCTTCCACGCGATAATTCTCAACACTTAACCGCAAGCCCCAGTGATCATTTATTTCATAGCCATAGCCGATACCAATAAAGCCATCGCGCCCGCTGTTGGAGCGCTTGGCAAAATCGACTTCTGCATCGGCTTCATAACGAGAATTTGCGAAGAGCAATCCTCCGCGTAAATATAAATAATTTTTTTCATTTAACGGATAGCGTCCGAGCACTGCTAATTCATAGCCACTGGCGGACCGCGGATGGACAAGATTGGCGCTGGTGAGATAGTCATTGATATCGACCACCGAACCTCTAAGGCGCGTTCGCACTTCACCCAGGTCGATATAGCCCGCTTCAAGGCTTAAATATTTTGAGTATTTGTAACCCGCGAATAGCTCCCAGGCGGTGCGATTTTGCTGGCTGACATGGGCTTCAGCGTCGTAACCCAAGGCTGTCATTCGCTCATTCATTTCAGCAGCGCCCACGTCTCCGCGAGCTTGCCCCAATAAACCACCGAGATAAAATTTTTCATCGTCGGCGAGCGAATTGCAAGAAACCAACAGCAAACATCCCGCAAAAAAATGAACAATAGCTGCGCGTAGTTTATTCATTATTATTGTCCTGCTTTGAGGGTAAGTTGTCTGATGATTTATTTTTTATAAGCGCAATTTTTTGTGCGCTACATGTGATGCTCATACACATAAGCATCAGCAGCAACAGCACATCAATGGCCCCACCGCGACTTTTACCTTTGCCTACTGTTGTGACTTCTATGACCTCAGCTTTTACTGCAAGCACGCTTGGATCACGCACCACACCATCGGCACGCCCATCAAAATCATTCGGCCCGCCATCCTGAATAATCAAACGCACGCAGTCGTCACCGGCATTTAATCCTGCAGTCCAACCTGTGTCTGACGGGCTGGGACATGCACCACTAGCATCACGTTTGGCGGAAAAGAGAAGATTCACCTCGTCTTCCACAAAATTGTGCCAACCGCTAGCTGAATATTTTCGCCAGACTGCTTTAGCTGGAATTGTCATGCCCGGTTTAAGCGGAATCACCACAGGGACTGTTTGGCCCGATTGTTCCAACCCGGAAATTTCGAAATCAACCTCATAACCGAGATGCAGGTATTGCAGGTCTTTTTGCTTGGGCGCGGGCTGTCCCTTTTCATCGCGGATATCGTTTACTTCGGTGGATAGGGCGAATTCCAAATCGCGCCAGGACGCGTAGTCCGACGAGCGACCCAGCTTGATTTCGTAAGTGCTCAAGGTCTCCATGTAAACCGCATTCAAAACGTCATTACAAGCATCCACCCTGTCCATACCGCCATCTGTACAAATCGGCAACCGGTTCGGGCTGATCTGATATTCGAGGTTGTAGAAGTTGGTGTAAGACTCAGGTGCATTGGCAACAATGCGCAGTAACAACTCGACCGTTATGCTGCGATTAGGTGCGGCTAATTCAGTCACAGTCACTTTGACCAGATAGCTACCGTTGAGCATTTGCGGATTGAAGGTAGGCTGTGCGCCTGTCGCACTGCCAATACCCAGCTCTGCTGCGGAACCACTCCAGTCGTAGCTGTAGCCTGTTCCGGTTAAGGAAGTGAAAAGTGTCGCCGTGCCATCGGCATTGAGCATTAATTGTTTAGGCTCGCCCGCCTGCTGCGCCGATAAACTGAGATTCAGGGGCACGCTGGCCAGATCTTTCAAGCTCACCGTATGTTGGACGATACTGCCCAAAACCGCATTTTGCAGGCCCGTGGCAGGCAACACAAAATCAATATCGCCGGACGAAGCATTGGGTACAAATTGAATAGTCGCTACTCGACCCGAAGCAATAGTGAAGGTGCCTTGTGCCGATAAATCGCTGGCGAGCACATTGCCGTCAACGGTGAAAGACGCTTCTACCGGGTAGTCGATGGGATCATCATCCAATAACACTCGTACCTTGGTGGTTTTGCCCGCTGCGCTTTCCTGATAAGTGCTGGTGAAGCCAATGGTGGGGTAAACAGTGAAAGTCATCGTCAGAGACTGGCCATCCGTATCTGTGAAGGTGACTATATAGAGCCCGGAGCGATTGGCAGTAAAACTGAAAGAACCATTGCCGTTATCGACAAGGCGCGCACCAAAACCAGCGAGGAAATCGCTCGCAGTGCCAGTTGTCATAGTGGTTGTTATACCGGCTTGCTTCACGCTGGCAGCGACTATCAAGTTTCCGCTACCGCCCTCTATTAAAAAGGTAGTGCCAGACGTTCGCGTTAACACTTCTCCAGCATAAGCAGCGCCGTCTTCATCCACACTCTTTAAGGTTTTATGGAAGGTGAAACCGAGCACACAATCAGCCGTTATGGCGGACGTTGTGTAAATATCTTGCAAACGAATGCCAGAGCAAATGCCAGTAACTCCCGTTAAGGTATAGCCTGATGCGGGTAAAACCTGATAACTGGCGGTTGCGTTGTAGGCGACAGTTTGCACCGCTGCAGGTGTGATGCTACCACCAGTATTTGCCGTAGCCGTGACGGTATAAGTGGTATCGGCATAGAGTGCTGTGACAGTCAGTGCTCCCGTTATGGAGCTGAAACCAGTGCTCCAGGCAGTGAAGATTTTTCCAGCAGGAGGCGTCAAAGCCGGTGCGATTGCGGCAGCGCCGTGGGCAACTGATTGGTTTAAGGTGCCACCGCCGGTGCGACTACCTCCCGCTAAATCAAAGGTAACGGTATAGCTTGATGAAGTAAAAGTAGCGATTACAGAACAGTTCGCCGTAATGGTAACGGTGAGATAGGTGTTGCCGCTTAAACTGCCACCACAGGTTCCAGCCACTGACACAATGCTGAAGCCGGTATTCGGCGTCACTGTAAAGCTTGTGGTTGCTCCATCGGCGACTGTCTGCAAAGTGGCCGGGCTAATAGTGCCACCACCGCCAGCACTGGGCATTACGGTGAAAGTTGCATCTGTATAGAGGGCTACCACGGTGAGCGGACCCGTAATGGCCGTGAAGCTTGTGCTCCAGCCGGTAAAGGTTTTGCCCAAGGGAACCGTGAAAATCGGCGCGGTTGCATCAGCACCACTGGCAAGTGTTTGGCTGAGCGCTCCACCGCCGGTACGCGCCCCACCATCCAAATCAAAGGTTACCGTGTAATCCAGGGCTATAAAACTTGCTGAAACGGTGCAGTCTGCAGTAATCGCATTGGTAGTATAGGTCGCACCACTCAGGTTTCCGCCACAGGTGCCACCTACCGCAGCGATGCTATAACCGGTATTTGCAGCGATCGTAAAACTGGTAGTGCTGCCATCCACAATAGTTTGCACAGTTGCAGGGCTAATACTGCCACCAGTACCAGCGCTGGGTGTCACGCTGAAAGTGACATCACCGTAGAGTGCTACTACGGTTAATGGGCCCGTAATTGATGCAAAGGTCGTGCTCCAACCGGTAAAGGTTTTGCCAAGGGGTGGAGTGAATGTCGGTGCCGTTGCAGCGGTGTTGTAAACCACTGACTGACTCAGGTTTCCGCCACCTGTGCGGGTACCACCGGCCAAATCGAAGGTGACCGGGTAATCGATTGCGGTGAAATTAGCTGCTACCGTGCAGTCTGCTGTCACAGCGTTAGTGAGATAGCTGGTGCCACTCAGATTCCCGCCACAAGTGCCAGTCACCGATGCAATGCTGTAACCGGTATTTGCACTTACCGTAAAACTGGTGGTGCTGCCATCCACGATAGTTTGTACAGTTGCCGGGCTGATACTACCGCCCGTGCCCGCGCTTGGCGTCACACTGTAAGTGACATCGCCATAGAGTGCAGTTACCGTTAAGGAACCAGTAATGAATGCAAAACTGGTGCTCCAACCGGTAAAGGTTTTACCGATGGGTGGAGTCAATGTCGGTGCTGTTGCTGCCGTGTTATAAGCCACTGATTGGCTTAAGTTGCCACCACCGGTGCGGGTGCCACCATCCAAATCGAAGGTTACTGTGTAATTTAGATTGGTAAAACTCGCAACCACGGTACAGTTTGCTGTGATTGCAATGGTTGTGTAAGTCGAGCCACTCAAGCTCCCACCACAAGTACCACCCACCGAAGCTATGCTGTAACCGGTGTTTACAGTAATCGTAAAACTGGTGGTGCTGCCATCCACTACGGTTTGGACAGTTGCCGGGCTGATACTGCCGCCTGTGCCTGCGCTTGGCGTCACGCTATAAGTGTCATCACCATACAGTGCTACTACGGTTAATGGCCCCGTAATCGATGCAAAGGTCGTGCTCCAACCGGTGAAGGTTTTGCCAAGGGGTGGAGTAAATATCGGTGCCGTTGCCGCGGTGTTGTAAACCACTGACTGACTCAGGTTGCCGCCACCCGTGTGGGTGCCACCAGCCAAATCAAAGGTAACCGGGTAATCGATTGCGGTGAAATTAGCCACTACCGTGCAGTTTGCTGTCACAGCGTTAGTGAGATAGCTGGTGCCACTCAGATTCCCGCCGCAAGTGCCAGTCACCGATGCAATGCTGTAACCGGTATTTGCACTTACCGTAAAAC
>JAZKHP010000001.1:0-88418 GCA_040385335.1 Pseudomonadota bacterium | reverse complement strand
TTGGAAAAGCGAAGCGCCTTCCGACACTTCATATCTTCAAGGATTTTAAAAATGTCGGAAGGCGCTTCGCTTTTCCAACCTACGGACCGGGTGAATCAACAGGTTCTTACAAAGTAATTAAGCTATTTTAAGGTTGAAGGGTCGAACATGAAGTTCTGCTTTATGTTGCCTCGTTTGCCATAAGTCATAAGCATTTTGCAAGCGAAGCCAATGATCTGCAGATGGCCTTAAAAATGCAATTTCTAAACGAACCGCCATTTCGGGAGTAATTGCTCCACGGCCATTGATAACTTTGGAAAGCGTTTTTCGACTAACATCCAAATTCTCAGAGACTTGAGTGATAGTTAAACCAAGAGGCTCTATTAATAACTCTTTAAGAATCTCACCAGGATGTGCTGGATTATGTATACCCATTAGTGATAGTCCTCGTAATTAACCAGCTCAACATTGGAGCCAACAAATTTATAAGTGATTCGCGCCATCGTATCAAAGAGCCATCAATTTACCAGCATCAAGGATAAATATCCAAACTGTCACAATTGCTTTATATGCTAGCAGTTTTAAATATTGAAAAGCTGCGCACATGAATGACGGAATTATGACAGTATGATTTACACCAATAATAAAAAATTAATTATTCTCGATGCCGATGGCACTACCATCGATGCCTACAATGCCATCGAAAAATCCTTTATTGCGCACGGCATGGATTTGGGTGATGAAGAGAGTTTTCAAAAGCGTCATCATATTTTTAAATACTTGGGTGGCATCAAACAGCTTCCTGCCAATCTGCGCAAAAATATTACTGCAGCAAATCGCCAAAAAATTGTTGACACACTCACCGATGTTTATCGCCATGATGCCGCACTTTACCCCGGCATTGCCGATTTTATCAATCACCTGATTGCAACACCGAATGTAATTGTGGGCATGATTACGCGCAACATTTGTAATGAGCCATTGGAAACCTTACGCCAATTATTTGCTCGTCACGCTATTGATATTGGCCAGTTCGATTTTTTGGTACACGTACCCATTGCCGAAAAAAAGACGATTCATTTTCGCAAGGTGCGCGAAAACTTTGGTGTAAACCCTGCTAAGGCTTATGTGTGCGGTGATGAAAATAAAGATTATGTTGCAGCGATTAGCACAGGCATGCATCCATTTATGGCGTCCTACGGTTTTGAAAACTATTTAAGGTTGACGGACAAATTTGAAATTTCCCCCGATATTATTTCGCGCACACCCGCAGAGTTGATCGAGCGTGTGCTGCATGCGCTAGATATTCAGAAACAATAAAACGCCCGTCGATTTATTCATTCGACGGGCGTTTTATTGTTTAAAAAATCTGAGCGTAACAGCGGCTATAATCAGCCGCGAATTTTGTGTTTAACAAATTTCCTTTGTGTGGCGATGAAGTGTATAGCAATCAAGAGTCCGGCAAACAACATAAGCGCCCAAGCTGGCATGGCTGGAATTTGCTGAGTAGCGGTTGCTGGTGGAAATGACGAGGGATTTAGTGGATCGTACTCACCGGAATCAACTGCACCATTGTGATTGCTATCCTCAACACCATCGCTCGCACCATCGTTGTCCGTATCCATATCGGTTGGCAAAGTCACTGTGGCGGGGTTTGCGTCAGCGATAAAAATGGCGAGATTGGTCCCCGCTAAAGGTCCGGCACCATCAGGATCGGCAACGCCGGTGGTAACGCCTTTCTCAGTACCATCCTGAATACCGTCACCGTCGGTATCTGCCACCGCGGGATTCGTTTCACCTGCATTCACCACGCCGTTATGATTGGAATCTTCCACGCCATCGGCAATACCGTCATCATCAGAATCGCGGTCTTGCGAATTAGTCCCCAGTGCAACCTCCGTACTGTCAGTTAAACCGTCACCATCCAAATCGTTCAGGTTCAAACCAATTACCACCGGGTCGTGATCTGAAGAGCGATAAGCTGTTGCCGCGTAATAATCCGGGCCACAGGTTGCGCAAGCTGGCTGCTTGAACTCTTCGTTGTAATCAATAATCGAAGGCTCGTCCGCATTGATATGCCAATGTTTTACATTGGCAATTTTCGCAGTCAGGGACGCAGAAGAAATGGCGTGATCCAGGCGTCCTGCGGCACCGTCAAACACGTAGGAATAACCAAAGTTATTAAAGGCAGCAACCTGATCGACGAAGCCATTGCTGGTCAAATCGAAAATAGGATCTTCCTGTCCATAAGCATTTAAATCGCCAATGATCAATGCATCCGCGGTGCCATTCGCCGCAACCCAGGTACGCAAGCGCTGCGCTTGCAAAGTGCGCAGAGCATTCCAACAACCCTGACCATCGCTGGATTCTTCATTCGCTGGATCAGAACCTGCGGTAGGGCAACTGCCTTTGGATTTAAAGTGGTTAACGACAACAGTGAACTGCTGGCCGTTGGGCGCGGCAAATTTTTGCAGCAGGGTTGGGCGGTTGTTGATAGGGTCGATATCACTCATTGAGGCGCCGACCAAGGTGATGGCAGCCGACTTGTAAATCATCGCCACGCGAATTGCATCCGTACCCGTGCCCTGACTTGGCAATGCCAACACTGAGTAAGTTCCCGCACCTGTCGCAGCATTCAACCCATCCACCAGATTTTGCGCAGCGGTATTGCCGTTGTTTTGAATTTCCATCAAACCAACAACATCTGCATTTAGCGCAATTAAAGCCGGGATAATTTTGTTGCGTTGACGATTGAACTCGGCAATGTTGTTGGCACCGCGGCAATTAGCAGCTGCAACCGCACCACCCAGCGAACAGCCCTGCCCGCTTTCACCGAAGGCCGTATTGCCATTGGTAAAAGTAGTGAAGTAATTCAGCACGTTAAAGCTGGCGACTTTGATATTGCCACCCACAGATTCTGGCGCGGTGGTGCGAGGGTTTGCACGAGTGAAGGTTACTGCTTGGGTTGGATGGATTTTGTAGTCACCAAACTCGGTGTTGCTGCTAGTGGCCAAACCATAATCGATAACACCCGTCACTGCGGCTACCGTATCGCCTGCGCGCAAAGTATTGTCAGCGCCGATATAAGGTGTCGGATTAACATTCTGCAATGAAGTGCCATCATCTAGCAAAATCCGGCGACGCGCATTTTCATCGGCCAGCGCTATAGCTTGCGCAGTATTCGGGCGATATCTATTGGTTGGATTTTCCATACGTCCATTAGCTGACAAAGTCACTTGACCATAACGGCCCTGAAAGAAATTTTGCGAAGCCGTCAGTGGGCCAGTCAGCGTTACCAACATACCTTCGTAACGCTCCAAATCGTCGTTCACTGCTTCAGGCAAGCTAACCGAAACTGGCGTGATGCTATTGCCAGACGAGGTCACGCTGATGCCGGTCGGCGCGGTTAACTCAGTAACTCTGTGCGCGAGAGTATCCGCATTGGTAGCGGCGCCGGTATTAAATTCAGCCACAGTTCCGCTGAGCTGGATCAACTGCCCGGCAACTACCGTGGGTGCAGTGCTGGTGAAAACTAAAATTCCATCGGAGGTTGCTGTATTGCCATCACCGGTGGGATCTTGCAGATAGAAGCCATTGTTAAGCACACGGGTTACAACACCGCTGGTAACTACCGTTTGCCCAAGCAGCGCACTTGTGGTGCCTGTGCCCTGGATTTGATAGATAGGCGTAGTTGCTACATCGTTATCCGCGATGGTGATATTTTGTGTTGCAGTCCCCAGGGTAAAACCTGCGGGTGGATTACTTAAGGTTAAGGTTGCAATTTCCGAACCTTCCGCCGCTGCGTCATCCACCACCGTGAAAGTTACAGCGCCGCTAGTTTGGCCATCAAGAATGGTGATGATGCTATTGCTAAGTGTGTAGTCGGCGGCAGTAACGTTAGTACCGCTCACTGCTAAATTAAGGACTTGATTACCGGCAACAGCGGCAGAGGCTGTGGCCGTCACTGTGATAATCGTTTGGCCAACTTCTGCAGCACTGTTAGTGGTGACTGACAGATTAATCGTAGCGCCACCGCTGCATGGATTTAATGCCGTAGCTGTGTTGCGTGGAGTCGGTGTAACCGCAATAAAATCACTGCTGTTATTGTCGCTATCATTACAACCGCCAGCAGCCCGGATAACCGATGTTGTATTACTTGGAGCAGGAGTTGGACTTGATTCCGAGCAAGTCGCCGTTGCACCGAAGCCAACAAAATCCACCACGCCGGCGATAGGGCAAGCACCGGTTAAAGCAGTAGTGTTATTTACCAAAGCCACCTTGCCAGCAGTGCCACTTAAGTTAATTGTGCCTATCAAATCTGGAGTTGGCAGACTAACGCCATTAGCGCCACCGCTCGCTCCTTGCACCAAATAATATTGGCCTGGTGCCAAGCTAACATTGCCCAAATTTGTTTTGTTGGTCCAAGTCGTGCCCGTTGCTGAAGCATATTGCACAGACCACCCAGTTAGGTTCACCGAGGTAGTGCCCCGATTAAACAATTCAATAAAATCGTTGCTATGAGTTGCACCTGTATTACCACCACCGCCATAAACCTGGCTGATAACAATATCGGAGCTGGCAGCATTAACCATGGGTGCAATATTCAAAGCGGCAAAAGCAGCCAATGCTAAGGTATGTAATTGTTTTCTAGGCATGATCTCTCCAGGTAAATTTAAGAGCGGCGTAAAGTTATAAATTGTTGTCCCGCAGTTATTACGCGTTGAGCAAACCCAAAATAGATTTGAGCATTAGGGCATTGTCAGCTTCTAAACGCATAAACGTTGTGAAGCTACTTGAGCTATATGTCTAACTGATGTAAATCTTGTTAATGATTCATTAAGCTTTGTTGACAACCGATCACAGCAGCAACAAAGCGAAAAAATTAAAAAAAATAAACTGATATTTATTTTTGTGGCTGTGGTGAAGCGGAGAGAAATAACTGGGAGATGTTGTAGCAATCTTGCTTTGTATAAGATAGCTATGAGGACTTTTGATTAACGTCAACAGGTACGGCCATTGCGCTTATTTTGATGCATAAAAAGGCACCAATGATCGGTAACAACCAAACGCCACCCATTTCCATAAATACAACCCATTCCATAATAAAAGGCATAGGCAATTCTTTTCCGACGTAATTTTGCGCAGCCGTGTGAAAAACTTGCTCAACATGGCTCGATAACAACATCGGCGTTGTCAATGTCAGAATCAGCAATGCCATAGGCATACCGACAATAATTTGAGTAATGAATCTGTTTCGGGTTGTAAACCAGGAAAATAAAATAGTGAACAGAATAACAGTAGGTACCAGCGCATGCGCAAGCGTAACTTGTCCAGTAAAGGCTGTACCCTTGGGTGCTATGGGTATCTCAAGCCGATAAATATCGTCGGTGGCAATTGCCATTAGCGAAATTATTTTCCCCGTTACGCTGTTATCAATACTTAACTCAGCAGTGTAGTTATGACCCAGCAGATTAACGCAAAACCTTAGGTAAGCTAGTAATCCGTGGATAATCCATTCGCCGAAATAAAATAAAAAAATGGATACTAGCAACCAAACGATAATTAGTCTTAGGGTTATCTGGGCTATTGGTTTTTCGATCATAGCTTTACGATCATTGGTTTCGCGATCAGAATTTTTGTAATCATCGGCTTTGCGATCACGGCGTTTTATTCGTTACGCGCTGAGCCCAGCCAGCAAAAAAAAGACAGTTAAGGATAATGATAAAGCTGGGCGCAAAATAGGTATGTATAGGTACAAACCATGGCTCGTAATAGGCCATCACAAAATATAAACCAATAATTCTGATTAAATTGATGATGACCAGCAATGTAATGCCACTCAACAGCCCAAAGAATTTGTCTTTCAATGAAGCAGAAAAACTAATGATTGCTGCGGCCAATAAAAAAATAGTTCCTGCACCATCGCAGCCACGTACAACTTCAAGAGAAACCCCGTTTGCCGAGAGGATATTTCGCGCCGCCATAACCTGCTCGCCTGAATGCAAAAAATTGATGATCGCAGCGCAGGGTAATACCAGGCCGTAGTGATACATGACATCGATTAAAAACACATCAGGTATTTTAAAATACAGAAATTCGAACAAACCATAAATGAATATAAACAGCGGCAAAAACAATCCCAGCCGATAACCTTGGTGAAAATTTAACAGCTCTCCGTTCGCCATTTTCATGGGGTGACTAGATCCTCAGGATATTATTTGCATGTCTATAGGAAAACAATCATAGGCGTAGACTATGAAATTTTTGTGACGGGTAACGACTAAAGCGACGCTGATAAATTGGCGATCGGCCATTATCCCAGCACCATTGATATTAAAACTGTAACAATTGCTACGTATGATTTAAGCGTCAAAGCAACCTTTCGAGCTTGGTATGAGTTTTATTGATGCAGAGCTTATTCAGCGCATTCATAATGATTTTCTCGATAACTACGATGAAGAACTTGAATTAGAGCTGGACGATCGTATCCACTTCCAGAATCCGGAAGTAGCAGCGGCAATTGAAACTCATGAACATAGAGAATATCGTCAACTCTATTTTCGCGAATTGTTTCGCTTGCAAGGTGAACTGGTAAAGTTACAAGACTGGGTAGCCAGCACCGGTCACAAAGTGGTTGTGATTTTTGAAGGACGTGATGCTGCGGGTAAAGGCGGCGTTATTAAACGGATTACACAACGACTTAACCCGCGTATTTGTCGCGTCGCCGCGTTACCGGCACCGAATGAGCGAGAGCGCACGCAGTGGTATTTCCAACGTTATGTTTCGCATTTACCTGCAGGTGGTGAAATTGTTTTATTTGACCGCAGTTGGTATAACCGCGCGGGCGTTGAACGCGTTATGGATTTTTGTAACGATGAACAATACGAAGAATTTTTTAGAACAACGCCGGACTTTGAACGGATGCTGGTTCGCTCTGGTATTCAAGTGATTAAGTATTGGTTTTCAATTTCCGACGAAGAACAAAATTTACGCTTCCTGGGCAGAATTCACGATCCACTGAAGCAATGGAAGTTAAGCCCCATGGATTTAGAATCGCGTAGACGTTGGGAGCTTTACACTAAAGCCAAAGAAATTATGCTGGAGCGAACCCACATCCAGGAAGCGCCCTGGTGGGTTGTTGAGGCGGTAGATAAAAAAAAGGCGCGTCTTAATTGTATTCATCATCTACTGCAACAAATGCCTTACGAAGAAATCAAACGACCGATTATTGATTTACCCAAGCGCGAATATCACGACGATTACACCCGTCGTCCAATTCCCACTGAAATGTTTATTCCTGAAGTCTATTAAAATTTGCTACATTTTATTTTTGCCCAGGAATCCCCCATGCCGGAATTGATCGCCCCGCCGCAAAAACAGATGTTTGGTGCTTACGGAATCTGGCTATTTAAAACAAGTCATCCGCAGGTTGCAGCAATAAAATTAGACACAACGCCAAGTGTTCATGGCGACCGCCATTGGAATTCCAGTTACCTGCTGATGGATTATTTTTCTATCAATCCACCTGCCAAAAAATTACGTGTTCTTGATGTCGGCTGCGGCTGGGGGCCCACTTCAATATTTTTTGCTAACAAAGGCTGTAAGGTCACCGCCATGGATGTCGATAACAGTGTATTTTCTTTCCTGGATGCGCAAGCTGAAATCAACAAGGTGAGAATTCGAAAAATAAACTGTGCAATGAAGGATATGAGAAAAAAAGATTTAGAAAACTTTGATGTCATAGTGGGTGGCGATATTTGCTTTTGGGAGGAGCTAGCTGATGAGTGGTTCGCTATGCTTAAACGTGCAGCGCAAGCAGGCGTGAAAAAAGTTGTTCTTGCCGACCCAGGTCGCGGGCCATTTTTTTCGCTACTAAAAAAATGTTCTCTGCGTTGGCCAACGGATCAATTAATGTGGTACGCACTCGAACCCACAAAAACCAAAGGCTATTTGATGATAGCCAAGCTTAGCAATTAGTTTGCTGATACATTTCGCCAACTGTGATTAAAACAGCCTTATCTACACCCTCTTTCTGTCATAAAACTGTCACACACTTTTCTGGTGCAAAGTACTATATTGGGCGACAAGCTAACCAGGCATCGCTTTTCTATTTTTACTTTCATAGGAATTCACAATGACTTTAAACACCACCACCCCAGTATCCGCAGCAACACCCTTATCAGTAGCAGAAATAGAAAAACAAATTGCCAAAGTCAATGCAGAGCTTGAAAAGGCGCGCGCACTTGAATATACCGTAGCTGAAAAAACGCTCCTGGCGGCACAAAAATCTGCCGCTTTGGCAAAAGTGAAAGTTGAACAAATTTTAGAAAAAATGAGTGCCGCACCTACTGCAGAGAGCCGTTTAGTGCTGGCAAAAGCGGCTTTAGCAGAAAAGGAATCTGCTATGACTGTTGCCGCGACCCAATTTAACAAAGTAAAAACTCAACAAGCAGCAACGCAAAAATTTAAAAAGAAAGTTAAAAGTTTACTTTCAAACAAAAAATTGAGTAAAAAAGTTAAATTCAGCAGAAAAGAAAAAGCAGCATTAAAAGCCTTTAGGCGATTGGAAAGAGCCAAAACCAGACTGGCGAAAGAAACAGAAAAAACAACGGGGCAATTATCAGCACAGGAACATCACCCGGATACTTCACTCATTCAAGCGAATCAACATTAGCTGACTAATTTTATTTATTAGAAAATTTGTCAGGCAATACTACAAAAACAACTATACGCAGAACATTAAAGTTATAAATAATCTATATTGGCAAATATCTAATCCATTTTCTTTACGTTTTTGACAGGATTGATTAGAAACACTCCAATCAACCCCAGCAGCAAAAACATCTCGCCCCACAGCGGAAGCATTGGTATTTGCTCAGTATCAGTAAACGCTATTATTCCGACAGCGGCCTGTAGATCAAGCCTTGGCGTAGTGATGTTGTTGCGTGAATCGGTAATCAATGTAGCGCTTTTACGCAAGGCTATTTCAAGTTCTGCAAGAGATAAATCAGGATATGCAGATTTCAGCAACGCCATAGCGCCAGTTACATGGGGTGCAGCCTGCGAGGTTCCCGATAAGGTTGTACCGGCAGCGGTAATCATAGCGCCGGGCGCCAACAAAAATAAATAAGATGCACTATTCGAGAAACAGCCTACCTGATCAATCTTAGTGGTGCTATCTGTACACACAGACCAATTTAGTCCACCCACATTTGCATCGTAAACTGCACCTATGGCAAGCACACCCGGCGTACAGGCGGGCGAGGCAATCGCATTCGCATTGGCATTATTTCCGGAAGAGGCAATCACCGAAATTCCCGCCGCTTTAGCATTGCTTACCGGAGTGAAAAAAGGATTGAAACTTATGCATTGCGAAGCGTAAGTTGTGCTACTACCAAAACTCATATTGAGCGCAACAATATTATAAGTAACCCGGTTGGCGACGACCCAGTTAATACCGGCAATCGCATCTGAACTCGAAATGTTTGCGCCATTCATTATATCCAGTGCAATTATTTTGGCTGCAGGTGCAACTCCAAGTGCGATGGCCGCAACATGAGTACCATGGCCGTTGCTGTCCAGGACACTATCATTCAATGCAATATCTACGGCGGCACTCACATGACAAGTCGCAGGAATACCCGGTGAGGTACAGCTACCAAAAGCAGCATTGGCATAATTAACACCGCTATCAAGAATTGCAATGCTCACATCCTGCCCTGCAACACCTTGATTAATCGCAGCCTCCTCATGAATCAACGGCAAACTTTCTGCTAAGTGAAGCTTCAAAGGCTCATCATTGTAGACAGCAACCACATCGGGATCGCTAAGTAATTGCGCAAGGCTCGCAGTGGTTTTCAACTGCAAAGCCTGCATAGGAAATTGATCATATGCGTGAACTATATGATATTCGCCGCTGGCTAATTTATTATTAGCGCGCTGTTTCAAATCTCTGAGGCGACCAAGTCTGAAGTTAGATAGTGGCTGAGCTTGTGTTGAGCTCACAGTTTGAGCTGAACTCATAACCTCCGGCGCACTAACTTCGCTGTACAACACAATAACCCTGGCAGAATCTGCAGCTCGCAATTTATCTAAAAAATTCGTTGCAGTTTTACGACTCAAATTATTTTTTTCTTCGGGATAAGACTCAAGTTCAAAGCGTTCAAATTTTGCCGCGACAGGGAGACTTAACAGTAAAGTTGTAAGCATTAACGCAATAATTTTTTTATTTTTGAAAAGCATGTCGATAACCAGGTCGCACCATAATTCTGTGGCATCTTGCCATCAGAATATGAACAAAATAGTACTTTCTTTCAAATTTATGTAACTATTGTAGGGCGCTGCTTGCTGCGCCCTTTTATTTCTAAAATGGCAATACCTTGGTCTGAGGTTTAATGGGCGCAGCAAGCGGCGCCCCTACGGGAAAATATGCAGGTGTTATAAATTAGCTAATTCCTTTTGTGCGTCTACCACCCATCCGCTACCACCGTTTATATCTTTGGTAGCAAGTTCTAATTCTTTTTTAGCTTCTATCAGTTGACCATTTTTTTTGTACGCCATACCTAGGTGATACCGGAATTCCGGTGACTGTTTTAGTCCCACCGCTTGCTGCAAAAATGAAATTGCTTGCGGAGTATTTCCTGCGTGCAATTGCACCCAACCTAAGGTATCCAAATAATTGGGCTCTTTGGCAGTCGAAAAACCTGCAACAAGCTCCACCGCTTTACGCGTATTATCTGGCGAAGGTAAATGATTAATCAGCAATATCGCCAGGTTATTTTTAATCATATCGGAATTGGGCATTTTGCTATGGGCCAACTCGTATTGCTCTCTGGCTGCATCATACTTTTTATCGAAGGTATACAAATTACCTAAATAAGCGCGAATACTCACAGAGTTAGGAATACGCGCTAAACCCCGCAAATAAACTGCTTCTGCTTTCTGTGAATTTTTTTGTTCAAAATAAATAGCGGCCAGCCCCTCATACAAACTTTCGTCGTCAGGCACTGCTACAATAAGTGACTCATAAATATCAATGCCAGCTTGAGTTTTCTTTTCCTTAAGATAAAGATTGGCCAATAAACGTTTAGCCCGATAAAAATCCGGGTATGCCTGCAAATGGGTTTCAAGAAAAGCCATTGCATCGGCCGCTTTGTTCTCCGCCAACATAGCATTCACTATACCTGCCACTGGATCGTAGGATTTTGGTGAAAGCGCCAGAGACTGCTCATAATTTTGTCGGGCCAATTTCCATTTTTCTTGCGCGCTGTAAACCCCGCCCAGCGCATTATAGCCAGTTGCCTTTTTTGCCACAGCCTCAGAATTAATCAGTGACTGGCACAACTTCTCGGCACCTTCCCAATCTTTATTAGCCATCAATAAATTAGCTAGCATTAATGTCGCTTCAGCATTAGTTGCGTCGAGCACGAGTATCCGCTCCAATAACTTTTTCCCTGTATCCTTTTGTTGACTCTTAATACTTAGCCGTGCTGCGCCAAAAAGTGATGGAATATCATCACTGCCGATATCGAGTGCACGAAAATAACTATCCAGGGCAAGATCAGGTGTGCCATCTTTTTCCTGCGCAAAAGCTAATAATTTAAATGCTTCCAACGAGCGAGCATCGCTCTTTAAAGCGGTGCGCAAGTCCGCGATAGCATCCTTTACTTTATTATCCGCTATTTTCATCCGCGCACTGAGAATTCGTGCATCCGCATTGGATTGTTCTATTACAAATATTTCCTCAAGTAACCCACTCGCTTTAGCGGTATCCTTTTCCATTAAGTATATTCTGGCAAGATCCACTCGTGCACTGAGTGATTCCGGGCTGCTGCCATTAGCACTAATAACTGAATGCAATAAAGATTTTGCTTCGGTTTTTTTATCTAACTGCAAGTACAGATTCGCCAGGGCTTTTTTCAGTGGGTATAGGTCAGGTTTTTTAGCAATAAATTCCTTAAGTACCGCTTCTGATTGCTCAGGGCCTTTCATTTTTTTAATAAAATCAATCAGTGCCAATATAGGATCAACACTGTCCGGGTTATTAGTGATGGCTTGACGTACTATATTTTCCGCCTCATCAATTTTTCCTTGTGCGGTATAGTCACTAGCCAACCTGTCGTAAAAGCTGAAATTTTTAGGATTATCTTTAATAAGTTCCAAATAAATAACGGCAGTTTCATCAGCCCTTTTGCTGCGCTTTAACACCTCAATTTTTAACATCCGCAAAGCAACACTGGATTTATCCAACATCAAACCCGTATTAATTTTTTCAAGTGCAAGTTGTGGATCGCTATCAATATATACCGCGGCTAATACAGCAATTGCCTGGGGATTGCCCGGATTACTCACTAGCACTTCTTCAGCTACCCGAATAGCATTGTCCCTATCGCCAGCACGCATATAAAGTCCGGCGGAAATAGCTTTGCCTTCATTATGATTGGGATCTATGGCCAATACTTCTTTAATATATTTATTTGCATCCACATCACGGCTTGCAGAAAGAAAGATCTTTGCCAGCTCCAATCTTGCGTCAATTTGCTTCGCGTCTTCCTCAGCAGCAGCATTGAAATTAGCTAAAGCCTGACGATACTCGCCTTCTTTTTGATTGATTTTACCCAATAAAACCCGCGCATTTGAATTCTTTGGATTGATTTGTAATACATTTTTAATTTCAATTTTTGCCTTTGGGTAATTACTGTCAGAAAAATAACTATTGGCGCGTTTCAGGTATTTACTTTCTCGCTCCTCGGCACCGCTACAGGCAAACATAGACAATGTCAGTACCGCGAATAGCAGCCAAAACACCTTACGCACCATGAATTGAATTCGCATCATATTGACTCCAACGTCTGCGTGTTTAAATAAAACACACTGAAAATAATGTTAATGTAGAAAAACACTTAAGAATAAAATTAAATCTTTGCGACTTGCTAATGACGTACTCTATTGCATAGATCATGATCGACATTCGAAACAACATTACGCCGATCTTTACACCATCGTCACCTTCAAATGGTAGCAATGGACCCACTAACAAAATAAACAGAATAATTAAATCCTGATTGTTAAGTTGAAACTGGTCCTTGCGCGTCATTCTTATGGATAGCAATAAAAATGCACCCAGAAAAAATAAAATGATATTTAATAAAGTTCCGGCGATACCCGTAGTAAAAGAAACTGCAAAGGCATAAAGCAATAAAACAGTAGCGGAATAGGCCAGTAAGCGTGTCGTTAACGCACTTAACTGCGGAAAAAATATGCCTACTAAAAAGGATCCAAGCAATAAAACTAACGCGAGCTGCATCACCATAAAATGCGATTGAATGGTAGCAAAATTCAAGATGGTTAAAGCCAAACACAAACCCAATGTTATTATTCCAACGCTGTATTCAAAAATCCAATTCATGCTGCGCAGCAAAGGATTTCTTCGATCAACAAACACCGAATCTGTGGTTTCAACGCGAAATTTCCATTGCCTTACATTTGCTAAATAAAGTAAACCAAGGCATGTACTTGCAAATAGGAAATAAAATAACAACAAGATAAGCTCATGTTGATAGCGTAAAAAATAGGTGGTTACAACCAGGCAAATTTGTACCAGATAAAGAATGGCTACAGCCTCATAATGACGAAAGCCAAATTTCATTAGTTGGTGGTGTATATGATTCTTATCCGGGTAAAAGGGTGATTTGCCCGCGTACATGCGCACACTCATCACCATTAGCGTATCCATAATTGGAATTCCAAGGATCAGTACTGGCAATACCGGACTAATCGCTGACACCGAATTTTGTGATAAATAAATGGCAAGGGCGGCACTGGTATAACCAATAAACTGACTACCTGTGTCACCCATAAATACTTGTGCGGGATGGGTGTTGTAACGTAAAAAACCCATAAGTGCGCCCATTAACGCAAGGGCAACAATAAACACACTCATCAACTCTGCATCATTGGCCAGCAAGGCTATAAGCCCTAAACTAATCATAGTAATGCCAGCGGCTAGGCCATCTAAACCATCGGATAAATTAATAGCATTAGACACGCCTACTAAAAAAACAAACAAAATTGCGGTAGTCGCCCACTCTGAAAGAAATTCATTGCCTGAAAATAGTTCGTTATCAAAAAATGTTTTCTCAGATAAACCCGGAGTACCTGCCAAAAAAATTAAGATGGCAATAATCTGGCCCAGAAACTTCCATTTAAAATTTAAATCGTAACGGTCGTCCAACAGTCCCGATATAACGATTACCAGTGAGCCTATTAACAGAGGAATTAATTCTGTTAATTTACTACTGGAATAGAGTATGGGTATGAGTACGGCTAGAGCAATGGCCAAACCACCACTTTTTGGAATTACCCGAGTATGTATTTTTCGCACACCGTCAGGTCTGTCAACCAGGCCCAATACATTGGCATAACGCATGAGTAAAGGCACGAGAACAATACTCATGAATAGTGATAATGGAAAGTTCAATATGCTAATCATAATGGCTTGAACTATTCAGGAATATATTGAGGCAAAATTGGAGCTACTTTTGCTACAAAATTCTGCAGTTGTTTTTCAGCTTCCTCAACTCCATCCGCATTAGAAAATTCAATTGTCATTCTTACTAAGGATCCATCAGTACGATTGCGGGTTAATGCATCCCAAAAGATGTACCATTTCGCCAAGTATTCATTGGTAATAATTCTTCCGCGCTGTTGAAACCAGTAGTACACTAAATTATTTGCCTCACCTTTTTGAATAACAGCTCTGTTAATCTGCAATTTTTTCCCGGGATAAGATTCGGTATCGAGTTCAACTTGCGTCAACTGCTTTATTTCCCATCCACCACCGGGCATACAGGTTTTTGGCGAATGTACCGAAGCACCTTTGCGTTGCGATTCGTAATAGGCGATATATAAATTTGCTACAGCTCCAGAGGTAGGGTTTGAATAATCCGCAACTATATAATCTTTCACTTTGAGAGCATCGATAACATCTTGCTCAAATCGTCCTTCGCGGCCGGACCATGGTGCAAAATTAAGCGGCATCGCACTGAATTCAGCACGATCTGGAATGGTTTCATTTCTTTCCACTATCACAAATTTAAGCGGCACCGCAAATAGTAAAAGAGCTAATGTAATTGCAGGAGCAGTTATATTTTTTGCTTGTGCAAAGTAATGGGGGCTGAATAGTGGTGTGGGCAAGCTAACGTCTATATTATCCAACGGACCACCTTTGCCACTCGACAAACGGTGTATAACCCAAATTTCCACGGCCAGTAAAAACAGGCAGGCCATAAACACTACCCAACCCTGGAAATCATGCAAAAAACCTTCTGCCGCGCTGATTCCCCAAATATCTACGGTGATCCCAATCACCGTGATACGAAAGCTATTCATTAATATAGTAATAGGAATAGTCGATAAAAAAATCACTGTCTTTTTCCAAAATGCAGTGCGATAAATGTAAGCCACCAGAAATCCAAAACTCATTAACGGAAACAAATATCTTAATCCGCTACAAGCATCTACCACTTGTAATTTATAGCTTCCAAGATCAATGACATTACCTTCTAAATACACGCTGACATCCAATAAACGAAGTATAAATACACCGACATTGGATGAAATAAGCTGCAGCTGCGACGACAAATTAAAATACAAGAAATTGGGTAGCGGAATCATAAACAATAAATAGGCAAGCGGAATACTAATAATGCCGGCGCCTTTGATACCGAGCAGCGAAATGGCTATACCGGTTAAAACAATAATAAACCCGTACTGAATAATAATGTAAATAGCGCTCAACTCGCCCAGCAAATAACACAACATCCCTAAAACTACAACTACCACACCCCACGACTGATGGTTAAATTTTGCGTGGGCAAGACTCGGTAATTTTTGCATTAGCAAATATAAACTGACCAGGGGAATCATGTAACCATGACTAAACTCTTCACGTTCCCAATCTGTCAGCATATAACTTAGGCCGTCAGAAAAAATGAATAGGGTTACGCAAAAAGCTAAGAATAAATACACCAGCGGCCAATATTTTAAATCTGTAATAATTCCATTAATACGTTTATAAATTCCTATAGGCATACTATTACCAGCACTGGATTATATGTAATTGACGATAAATGTCTCAATTGGTTTCTAGCTATTTTTTTAATTCTATAAAAACCATTAGTAGTTTTTTGTTAATCCAGCTTCAAGTGAATACAAGGACTTCCATCTATTTTACCATCATGCTATTTAGAGTTAGTTAAATGAATTGTGCTTCGAAATAGGAGTTATGCGCATTCAATGTACGCTCACTAAACTAACAAAATACGTAGAATTATAGGTAAATATTAGTTACAAAATTATGACACTTTTATAAAAACTTAATTTTTTAATCTTAAGCCTATGAACCAATATAAAATAATAACGATTTCAATATGATAAATTTAGCGATCGCATTTTCATCCATCTTTATAACCCAGCGAAAATGGTAGTTAAGATTCAATAGTTTTTTTAAATCTAAAACGCACTGCTGCTAAAATAAAAATGATTGGAGAAATAAAATTCCTTTTCCACATACGCTTAGGCTCTTTCCATAAACGAACTAACCATTCTAGTCCATTTTTTCTTGCCCATTCAGGTGCTCGCTCATAAGTGCCCGCACAAAAGTCAAATACTGCACCAACATTACCGATAACGGAAACAGCTAATTTATGTCTATTGTTGAATGTCCACAATTCTTGCTTAGGCGCAGTCATACCTACCCAAAGAATATCGGGTTTAGCCGCATTAATTCGCGCAACAAATTGAGAATTTTCAGATTCAGACCAGGTACCATAAGGTGGCGAGGTGTACCCGCAAATTTCTAAATTTGGATAGAGACGCTCAAGATTAATCTTCATTAAATTTAAAACTTTCTGACTAGAGCCAAAAAAATAAACGCGAGTTATCCGCTCTGTAATAAGAGTGTTTTGATGTTCCATTAATGCAGTGAAAAAATCACTACCAGTAATCCGCGGTCCAATATTTACGCCAAGAAGATTTCCTATGATCGACACTCCAACTCCGTCGGTGACAAGTAAATCGGAATTCTCTAACGCTTTTCTGAAATTAGCATTCGTTTCAGCCACAGCTAATGCATGGGGATTAGCGCAGGAAAATACTATATTGTCTTGTGATGGGAACTGAATTCTTTGAGCACAAAATGCTTTAAGTTGACTCAATGGCAATGCATTTATGCGATAACCCATAAATTGGCTGCACTTAACCATGACTATCTCCAGGATTTAATTATTATTACAAAATAGCCCGATATTAATCGGGCTATTTTTACCATTAGTTAAGCTTTTTATTCAATTCCGCTTGAATTTTAATCCAGTGGTAAGTTTTTTCTACCCCTTCATGGAGTGATTTACTTGGCGCCCAATCTAATTTTTCTTTAATTAAATGGTTATCCGAATTTCGACCTCTTACACCTGTAGGGCCAGCAATATGCTTCAGGGTGAGATTCTTTCCCGCTACCTTCATTGCCATTTCTGCAAGTTGATTGATAGTAATCATTTCATCAGAACCAATATTCACTGGTTCTTTAAATTCACTTTCCATCAAGCGCCTCACACCTTCAATACATTCATCAACATATAAAAATGAGCGCGTCTGAAGACCATCCCCCCAAATTTCTATTTCACCGCCATCAACTGCTTCAGCAACTTTTCGGCAAAGTGCAGCAGGAGCTTTTTCTCTACCGCCTTCCCAAGTACCTTCAACACCAAAAATATTGTGGAAACGTGCAATCCTGATATCCATACCATATTGCCGATGGAATGCTAGATAGAGCCGCTCACTGAATAATTTTTCCCAGCCATATTCACTATCGGGATTAGCAGGGTATGCTGACGATTCCGCGCAATTTGGATTATTTGGATCTAATTGATTATGCTCTGGGTACATACATGCTGAAGAAGAATAGAATACTTTTTTAACATTGCGTTTATAACAAGATTCAACCATATTTAAATTGATAAGTGCAGAATTATGCATAATCTCAGCATCGTGCGCACCGGTAAATACAAAACCCGCACCACCCATATCTGCAGCTAACTGATAAACCTCATCAAAGCTCTGATCCACCGCTCTTCTACATACCTCCTGCTCCCGTAAATCGCCAATTAAAAAATCATCAGCATAGGTTGCACAATACTCAGGGAACTTCAAATCTACTCCCCGCACCCAATAACCTTCACTCTTGAGTCTTTTTACCAAATGGCTACCTATAAAACCGCCAGCCCCGCACACCAATGCTTTCTTCATTTACGACTCCAAAATAATCAAGGAATTAATTTAAAATACTTGATTATTCTAGGTTTGGTTTATGAAGATTTTATGATAGTTTTACTACAAGTAAAATTAGAGATTTTAGCCAGCCTCTAAGACTACTATAATTCTCGCAATAGCTTTTACTTAAAAGCTTTAATAAAACTAGCCGATCTTTACAATATTATGACTGTTTTGTGAAAGTTTTAATCTGGCTATATGAATCATGGCAGTTTATATCTCTAAAACCGAGCTATTCTCATTATCATAGAAAAACAAATCTGTCATACATTGGTAATACCATCGCCTTAGCATACACCCTATATTTTTTACATTTCAATCATCAACTGTGCTGCATCTTATAACTTCAAATTTATTAGTCAGATTCCCTACAAGCGAAATAGTATGAAGATAACTATTGTCCAACGCGTTTTGCCTGAATACAGAGTTGCGCTATTTGAAGAAATTCAACGTAATTTAGCCAAAGATAAAATTGATTTTTTATTGCTTTATGGTCGAGAGATGCAAGGCTCTACACCTGCTTCTGTAACAATAGAACATTTCTGGGCTCAGCAATATAAAAACCTTTACCTCAAGCTAGGCAAGCTGACACTTATCCTACAACTCAATATATTTATTAAATTAATTCGCTCAGATCTCATAGTTGTAGAACAGGCAAACAGTTTACTCATCAACTATCTTCTTTTTCTGCTTAAGCCCCTATTTAACTATAAAATAGCTTACTGGGGACATGGCTACAATCATCAGTCAAAAAATCAAGATTCGTTTTCTGAACAGATTAAATTGCAGCTGTTAAAAAAAACCGACTGGTGGTTTTCTTACACACTGAGTACAACACATTACCTAACAGCGCGAGGAGTTGCCCGGAGTAAAATTACTACTTTGCGGAACACCATTGACACTCGACAGTTTGCAACGGATTTGGCAACCATTTCATACAAAGAAATTCTTGTTTTTTCCAAAAAATATAAATTAGCAAGCGGACAAACAGCTTTATATTGCGGTGGTTTAACCAAAGCGAAAGAGATAGAATTCCTGTTAAAGTCAGCTTTGATTATTAGACAAACACTACCCGATTTTTCATTACTTTTACTTGGCAGCGGGCCCGAGCAAACGCTCGTACAAGATTATGCACGAAGTAACCCGGGGATAATTCATCTTGGGAGCCTTTATGGTGAGGAAAAAGCATTGGCCTTTAAATGTGCTGACTGCATACTGATGCCTGGTTTAGTAGGCTTGGTAGCAATCGATTCTATGGTGGCAGAAAAACCCATAGTAGTGCGTGAGCTTAAATTTCATGGCCCAGAAATGGAGTATATAAAGGAATATAAAACTGGACTATGCGTTTCTTCATTGGCAATGACAGAATATTGTAGAACGGTGATTGAACTACTCACGAATAGTCAAAAATTAGCAATTATTAGAGATAACTGTAAACAACATAAACAGACATTTAATATTGAACATATGGCAAATTCATTTTGTTCCGGAATAAAAAAATGCATTACGCTTTACCAAACCTAATAATATTTTATCAATACTATCAACTCTATTAACCCTATCAAGCGTAACAATCTATGCGAGTTTTATTAGTCCATTGTTTTTATCGTTCATCTGCCCCCAGCGGTGAAGATTCTGTTTATCGCAATGAAAAAAAGCTGCTTGAAGATAATGGCTATGAAGTCATCGTTTACGAAAAACATAATGACAAGCTGGATAACAACAGTACCTTGGGGAAAATTTCCGCAGGTGCCGAATTTATTTGGTCCACGCAAGCATTTCGCGAAGTTACCGACCTAATTACGATAAACAAACCTGACGTTGCTCATTTTCACAATATATTTCCACAAATATCAACAAGCGCCTATGCTGCTTGTAAAAAATTAGGTGTACCGGTTGTGCAGACCTTACATAATTTTAGATATATCTGCCCCACCGGGTTACTGCAGAGAAATAATAAGCCCTGCGAAAAATGCATAGATGGATCTCTGCTTTCCTCTTTGATTCACAAATGTTATCGCAATTCATTGCTGGCAACCTTACCCATGGCAAGCATGATTGCGTTTAATCGCGCATCAGGTATTTTTTCCAATAATGTTGACCGCTATATTGCTTTAACCGAATTTGGAAAAACTCGTTTTATAGCAGGCGGGCTCCCGCAGAATAAAATTTCGGTTAAACCTAACTTTGTCAGCGACATAGGTGATGCCAGCACAACTGCTGGTGACTACATGCTTTATGTCGGCCGTCTTACCCAGGAAAAAGGTGTAGTCACGCTGATAGAGGCATGTAAAAAAACAAAGCATATTCCTTTAAAAATACTGGGCGATGGCGAGCTGCGGGCGCAATTAGAATCTACTTGCATTCAGCATAACTTAAACGTTGAATTTTTAGGTTATCAAAATAAAGACACCGTCATTTCAATGCTCAAAAACTCACGTTTCCTGGTATTGCCATCGGAATGCTATGAAGGATTTCCGGTTACCGTGGCCGAAGCCTATGCCTGTGGAAAACCTGTGCTGGGAACTAAAATCGGTAGCTTGAACGAAATAATAGAAGAAAATATTACCGGCAGAAAATTTATCTTTGGCTCAGCGGATTCACTGGCTGAATGCATGCAAACACTTTGGAAGGATTCAGCAAGCTTAGCCACCATGTCTAAAAATGCACGCGCAGTTTTCGATAAAAAATATAATCCTGCAATAAATTTACGCATGTTGACAAACATTTATAGCGATGTGATTAACGCGAATTCATTAGGCGAATGAACTAACAGGCACGATTATTTTCAGGAAGACGATTAACTGATCGCCCCACGGCTAATCGCACAGCATCCGCAATACCTTGCGCGGCATTCGCGTAAGTATATTCGTTAACGATTTTTCGTCCTGCATTACCCATGTGCTGGCGCAACTCGGAATCTTTTAACAGCTGTAACACAGCCGCTACCCAAAGCTGTTTTTCAAGTGGCACTACTAATCCACTCTGTCCATGACGAACTAGTTCCGGCACACATCCGGCAACCGGTGACACAATAACGGGCACTCCAGCAGCAAGTGATTCATTGGCGACTACACCCCATACATCGGCAAGCGTTGGGAATAACATAAGCCGTGCAGTTTTATAAATAGCAGGCAATTCGGCCTGTTTTGCGAAACCTAAAAAGTGCGTTTCAACCCACTCTGCATATTGACTGGCGAGCTTACTCATTTCAGGCTCCAGGGGCCCGGCTCCAAGAAATGCCAAGCTGAGCTTGCGCCCTGATTGCAATGCCGCAAGCTTTGCAACTTCCAATGCAAAAAGTGGATTTTTTAATTCCCCAAAGCGTCCTGAAAAAATTAAATCATATTTTTTCTGCACTGCAGATTCGCCTGCAAAAGCAGCATTATTCGTACACAAATGTGATTTAAAAATGGCGGTGGGATTAACACCATAAGAATCGTATAAATCAAAACCGCCATCGCTGGCAGCAATAAATGCTTTAGCCTGGCGATAAATTCTGCGCCTTATCCAGCGATGCACTGGAGACAACACCTGCTCCGACTTTAAGGTGCCGTCCGTCATAGGTACAAACATGCAGCCCGATATTTTTGCGTACAAAAAGGCAAATAAGTGTGTCGGATTGAAACCGGTACCTACAACAACATCAGGTTTGAAACTACGCAGTGCAGCGAATACTTCAGGGTTTGCATGGACAAATTTATCACCGACAGTATAAAAACGTTCGTTGAGATATTTAGCCTCATAAGCGGTGGAGGTTAAATCCCAATCACGATCAGGTTCCCGCTCGCTGCAATAGATAACTTTAAGAGTTATGTCTGGCATAGCCGCCAAAATTTCAAACACCGGGAGGCGATAAGGCGTTGGAATATTAGTGACTACTGCAACTCTTATGGAATTCAGCTTCTTCACCGTTACGCCATCCTTACGAGAGAATAGACACTCATATAGCAACTTACTCTGCGTTGAATGTTACTAACTTAAGCTCGTCATCTTCACGTAAGCGGGAGCCGTAGACCGACGAAGCTAGTCCAGTTTTTGGAGTTAATAAAATATTATTTTTTGAGCGATGAAAGATTGAGGGCATTATATTTCTTAAATGTTTCAGATTTATATTTTGCGGGAGGATTTATCGATTTAAATGCCATCAACAACTGTTTTTCATAAAACTTTCTTAAAAAGTAAATAAATACGCAATCAGCCTGTCATTTGCAGTAAGTAGAGTTTTTGACGCACACCCATCTCTAGCGCGCTCCATCTTTTATAAAAGCTGCAAAGTGCAGTAGATCGCGGCTATATCCACAATAAACTAATCAGAGGAAACCATCATGGGCCGGTTTACACAGTTCATAGCAGTTTTAACACTCAGCTTGGGCGTTATTGCACAAGTTCATGCAAGTACAGTCGCATTAGATGCAAATGGTCAATGGAATGAATTTAATGTTGATGATTTTTCATCAGCATCGCAAGGCGTTGAATGGATTGATGTGACGGATAGCAACACTTCGGAATTTGGCTCTGCCCTAACCTATCAATTCACTATTGCCAATGGCTTTACAGGATTGCTAAGCGTGGTTGATGCAAGCTTTGCAGGCGATCGCTTTGAAATTTTTAACAATAATCAAAGCCTCGGCCTAACCAGTGATACCGCCAATAACTCAGCTTACTCAAATAATTTTGCCAGCAATTTAACTAACGTAAATTTTAGCAGTGCTTTCTTTACGCTCGGCGAAGGTACCTACAACATCAGCGGTGCACTCTTCAGCACGCTGCAACCTTTCAACGCTACCAACGGTGCAATCAAACTTGAAGTCACTGCTGTACCACTTCCGAGCACTTTTGGCTTGATGTTAACAAGCGTTGGCCTGTTAGCTTTCATGCGTCGTCGCGCACGCGCACAAGGCCCTCGCGCCTAAACTTAAAGGCATTATTTATTAATAGCTTTTCATACCTATTTAAGTCAGGAAAATCATTATGAAAAAGAATTTGATTATGCTCGCTATGGCCGCCATGTTGGCTACTGCGCAAACAGGTTTTGCACAAAGCCAACTGCCCTTCACCGTTAAAATTATTGGCTTTAACGACTACCACGGTAACTTACAATCACCGGGTACATTCGGCCAAACTGCGGATGCATTATCCCCAAAAAAAGCAGTTGGCGGCGCAGAATATTTAGCTGGTTATGTCGCTAAGATGAAAGCCACTAACCCAAATACAGTGGTAGTAGGCGCAGGCGATTTAATTGGTGCAACACCACTTATTTCTGCTTTATTTCACGACGAACCAGCTGTTGAAACGTTAAATAGAATCGGCCTGGATTTCAGTTCTGTAGGCAATCATGAATTTGATAAAGGTTCCGTGGAGTTGCTGCGTTTGCAAAATGGTGGTTGTAAAGCCGGTGACGCTAATAGTTGTAAAGGTGCATCAGTCGGCACACCGGTACCTTTCGAAGGCGCCAAATTTAAATGGTTGTCTGCCAACGTTGTTAAAGCAGATGGCAAAACATTGCTTCCTGCTTACGGCCTTAAAACGTTTAACGGTGTAAAAATTGCTTTCATCGGTATGACATTGAAAGACACACCTACTATTGTTACGCCAAGCGGCGTTGCTGGATTAACCTTTAAAGACGAAGCCGACACAGTTAACGCATTAGCGCCACGCTTGCGTGCGCTAGGTGTTGAATCCATTGTTGTGTTAGTGCATCAAGGCGGCTTCCAAAACAGTAACCCAGCTACACCAGGTGTACTGACTTCAGACATTAATGGCTGCACCAACAATCTCGTCGGTAGCGACATCGCTAAAATCGTAAACCGTTTAGACGATTCAGTGGACCTGGTTATCAGCGGTCACAGCCACACCGCTTACAATTGTTCAGCGAACACTATTGATACCAAAGTGGTTAGCGGCGCGCTACAAAGCTTACCTCGTCCAACAGGTGTTGCCAATAAAGTGGGCCGTTTAATTCCAGTGACCCAAGCGTCTAACTATGGCCGTGTGTTGAGCGATATTGATGTCACCATCGATCCAGTATCTCGCAACATTACTGACGTTGCTATTACTAACAAGCTAGTGGATCGTACCGATGCCACCGTTACTCCTAATGCTAACGTATTAAGTATCGTTAATGCCTACAGCGCTTTAGTAGCACCCATTTCCAATATTGTTATAGGCTCTATCACTCAAGCAATGCCTAACACTTCAAACGTTGCATGTAATAGTGACAATGGTCAAATGATTGCTGATGCGCAATTAGCTGCTACAGCACCAGCACAATTTGGTGGTGCTGTAATCGCGTTTATGAACCGTGGTGGCGTACGTGCTGACTTTACTTTCCCAAGCAGTGCAGTAGGAGAAGGTGCTGGAAACGTAACTTATGGCGAGGCCTATACTGTTCAACCATTCGGTAATAGTCTGGTGACCATGACAGTGACTGCACAAGATTTAAAAAATGTATTGGAACAACAGTTTTCTGGATGCCGCGGTCAATCAGCCACTGCAACACGTATCATGCATCATTCAGCAGGCTTTAAATATAGCTGGGATGGCAGTCAGGTTTGCGATTCTCGCATTAGCAACGTCACTTTAACGGACGCGAATGGTGTTATTGATACAGTAGTTGATGCTGCAGGTGCGGTATTAAACCCCGCAAAAACTTATCGCATTACGGTCAATAACTTTATGGCAACTGGCGGTGATGGTTACACAACATTTTTGAATGGCACCAATCTTTTGGGCGGCGCGCAGGACATTGATGCTTTGTCTGCTTACCTCGCCAATTTCAATATGCTCAATGGTTTTAATGCTTACAATCCGGCAGATGCATCTTTGGGTAAACCGCGATTAACTCGCTTGAATGCACCTGCGACTTCCACAGCTTGTGTGACGGGTGCTAATACTAATCTGTAATTATTAATATGCTAAAGTCTGACCCCGCTAGTATTTTTGGCGGGGTTTTGCTTTTATGTATTTGAATTGTTTTCCATTGACAACCATGAACTGATTTTATGAAAAATGTTTTAATTTTTTTGATCGTCATTAGCTGCACTGTCATTCCCGCAATAGCGTTTGCACATGAACATGCGATTGAAATGCAAGCGAAAATCAAAAGCATTCAGCAAGACATGCGCAAAGATTTAAGTGAAGGACGCACAGAAAAAGCCAGAAATGCGTTAGAAAAAGCCTCAGGCAATTTTCACGCAATAGAAATTGAATTAGGATTAATTCAAACTCTGATGCAAGCGGGCGAATATCGCCATGCCCTTAGTGCCGCTGCGCACACGCAAGCAGAGCACCCGGATGAAATTGATTCCACTCTGCTTTATGCATGGTTAATGGCCATAGGTGGGCAAACAAATCCCACCACACAATTAATTGAAGCAACACTTGCACGTCATCCCGAAGATGCTGCACTAACACTTATGTTGACGCAAATTAAGGCGCGGCAATTGATTTCGGCAGAAATAAAAACGTCTGATGCCATTCAACTAAAACCTTTTACTTCGGCAAGAATTCCAAATGCAAAAGTGCGTAAACATTTAACAACCGGAATTTTAATAAATGATGAAAAACATGTAATCACATCACTCACTACTGTTGAAGACACCAAAATACTGCAGGTAAGAAACGGCTTAGGCAGAGAAGTTAATGCGCACATCGAACAAATTTTTCCAACCGCTAATATCGCGGTTCTGAAGCTGGACAAACCCCTCAAAACAGCAACTAAAGTTATTCTCGCTGATAAAACTCCTTTTCCCGGCAGTCCCATTTACATCATTGGCTTCACACCCGCTACTGGTGATGCGGCAGACTGGCCACAATTAAAAGTTGATATTTTAGGAACCGCTCCTTCCGCTACCAGTGGGTATCCAATACATGTAAAAAAAGCCGCAACTGGTTCAGGCGTATTTAATCAACAAGGCCATTTAATCGGCATAGTCGATAGCGACAATAATAAAATCATGCTGCCACTGGATCCACTCACTGATTACAAAAAATCATCCAAAGCACCAACAGCTTCGGGGAAATTAGCGATGGATGAAATTTATGAAAATGCGTTGAGTAATGCGGTGCAAGTGTTGGGGAAGTGATTAAAAATCTCTACCACAAGCAATGGGATTTTTTTTGGAATTTAACAAACTGTCATTTTTTGTTAGTTAATAGAAGCTGTCATTGTTTGTTAATAACAATAACCTACATTCAATTCGTAACAGAATATAATTGTTACATTAAAAAGGGTTACAAGTCAGTTATACCTTAAATTCACAACAAAAGAGGACTTTGATATGAAACGTTTACAGAGTAGTTTTTTCTTATGTTTTTTCTTTAGTATCCAGGCTTTCGCGGCTCAGGTTGATATTATTCTCACCGGAGAAGTTAGTTCAAGTCGTTCAGCCTTATTCAAAGCTGGCGACGCATTTAACCTACATTTTTCCTACTCTCTTAACTCTCTCGGAACTTGTGATGGAGGGCAAAGTTTCGGTAACAGTCTTTACCGATGCACCGATAGTATGGATTTCGTCAGTGCAACTATTGGTGACATTGCATTTGCATTCCCCGCTCCTAATACTTTCCCATTTCCAGCGGATTCAAGCTCTAACAGGTTGCATTTTGAAAATGAAATCCCCAACCTTCATCGTGATCAATTTCAAGGATCAGTTAAATTCCAGAATGTTGCACAGATTATGTTTCCTGTTATAGCGTTTTATCTCACTGACTCTACGGCATCTTTTTTTAACGGGAGCGCAAAAGTTCCAACTCAATGGGTCAATGGTGATAATGGCGATATAAGACGATTTGATGGGCGCACTGCTACTCTTTACTCTTATGGTACCGATCCGGTTCGCGGGGGTACTGCAACAGCATTAGCAGAGATAACAATTTCTCCCAATGCAGTTTTTTCGCCGGTTACGCCTGTGCCATTACCCGCGGCTGCTTTGCTATTTTTTAGCAGTCTGTTTGGATTAGGTGGGCTAACTATTTTCAGAAAAAAATAAGCTTGTTGAATAAATTCCCGCCGCCATCGGTGGGAATTTTACATAACCAAATCATCACAATGATAAAACGATTTGGCTATGTGTTCGCGCATGCTTATTGTGTAACATTAACTTTTAAAGTCAGCAGAACAACAACAACTCACCACGTAAATGCTTTAACGCTCACGCCAGTGTTATTAGTCTCATCAGATTCCAACACATCATTATTAGAGTCGATAACAGCAAGTACAAAGTAGGAATTTCCTGTAGCTGATGATGGTTTAAAACATTGAATACTCCTTACATTGATAAAAGATCCCACAGCAATCGATGTATTAACAAGGGAGATACAGGGTTCCGCTCCATTTCTCGTAGTCGATAGTGCGAAATCTGTTTCGGGACTGAACACTTCATCTTGTGATAAAAAATACTGGATATAGAATTCCCCAAAGCTGGGAATTGCATCTGCTAATCCACTATTTTTCACCGAGTTTTTAATCTCTAACTTCCTATCACCTTGTTTGAGGACCTTAAGATTATTAGAAATTAAATCTGGCCCCGTCACACTAATCTCAGTGCTCACGATATTATCGTCAGAGTTTGAATCCGTATTGTAGGAGGCAACGCTGGCATCAATATTAAAAACATTTGCCGTTGCTGCAGTAAGATTTAGTACAACTGAGGTTTGACCAATAGCAGCTGAATTAATATAACACCTTACAGGATTCTCTAAATAGCAGGTGGCGGAACTGGAATCTGCTGAATTAACTATGATGCCTTCTGGAAAAAAAACATTTAGCATCGTACCGATAGCAGAATCAGGGCCTAAATTTGTAACGGTGAGAGAGTGAGTGAATGAACGTCCGATAACGGGCGGCTGCGGATCTACTGTAGCAGTAAGAGTGAGATCAGAGACTTGCGGTGCAATGGGCCCAATTGAAGATACTCTGCCACGTAAGGAGCCAAACTGGGAGTAATATACGAATCCATTTTCCTGTGCTGCTGCACTCGTATCAATAGTTAAAGGAATTACTGTAGAAGTTAATAGATTTGGTGTAGATCCCACAGGTGTACGTGCATTAAGATATAGATCTACACGATCACCATTGCCCATGTAGTCGGTAGCTCTAACGTCGAATCGATCATCAATGTGATCAGCTTCCCCCGGAATAGAATTATATTTAGCGTCGTTCAGAACAAACGCGCCGACAGAAGCTCTGAAAAAATTTTCAGCAGCGTTATCAAAAGTCTGTCCAGCAACTGTCAACGAAAAGCCAGGATTCCAATACTCGGCATAAGAACCATAGTCCCATCCCTTTGGTAGATCTGTATAGTCTGGGGATGCTCCCAAAACGAAATAATAGGTAAGTGTCCATGTGTCACCAATCTGTACTGGTTGGCCTTGCCAGCTCGATAAGCTTGTTATTGTTCCAGTCGCACGCATGGTCACTGTATCAGCTGCTGCATATTGCGAAAACAATAGTTGGACGGTAGTTAAAGCAGCCATTGTTAACATAGACTTTATTCGAAATAACATTTTTACTCTCCTTAAAAAAATTAGTGATTGAGTTGCGTCTATAAATATAGCGCTCATGTATAAACCCGAGCACATCAGATGCTAGGCATTATGTACTACAGTAGAGTTACATCAATTTACTTTGCATAAATGAATTAAAAATAGAATTTTCAATCGCAATAAATTAACGATGGTTAAAATTTTATGACGATGTAAATGGTGGAATATATGACTAAGGCTGAGACACTCAAATAATAAAAGTGGCACAACTGAATTTGTTCACTCTTTTACGAATAAAAGAATGAACAAATTCAGGGGCACTATGAACAGAGCAAGCAGATTAAATTTTAAAATTGTTAAGGACTTACAAATGGATAATAGCCGCCATCAAGGTTCGGCACGAATGCCCCTACTGCGCCAGCGTTAACTACAGATGATGTGTTAGGATAAAGTAAAAAATTTGCATCTTTTAAATCAATTGAAGCACTATTATTAATTGACATGTTTAAATCAAGATTTCCTCGTCCATCTGTATTAAACACAACAACCTCAAGTGAATAATATCCTGATTTCAACGGCGATATTATAATAGGTGTTACAACAGGATTCCCGGTGTCACTCTCGCCGCTGTAAAGGTCTCCCCAATTGTTATACCCCTTAGTGTAAACGACGTTCCCACCTACCTTAATCAACAAACTATCATCTCGCGAGCCTGTTAATTTATAAGTGCTGCCCGCAGTAAGATAAATAAACCCCTGAATACGATAACCATCCGCTGCCGAGATTTGCGAAAAATTAACGTCTTTAATAGTGGTAGAGCTGGGTATCCGGGTGGTTACTTCCATGTAACGCTCTACAGCACTCGGGTCTTTTGCCGTTTCTTCTTTGGATAAACCGGAACCGTTAAAAAGAGCAGCGAAGTAATCACTTTTTAATCCCATATTTAAAGTTGAATTCACAACAACTTGCTTACTGACAAAATTATTTGCAGAGTTTTGGTCAGTGCTGTTAGAAACCACACTTGCATCAATCTTAAAATTATTCGCCGTTGCAGCGATAAGATTTAGAACAACCGAAGCTTGACCTGTAGCTGTTAAACTAAATTTACATTCAATAGGATTTATCAGGGTGCAGGTTCCAGAGCTTGGAACGGCTGAGGTGGCGGTAAGGCCTTGTGGAAGCCAAATATTGAGCACCGACGCCATCGCAGAGTCAGGTCCTCGATTTGTTACAGCGAGAGTATAAGTAAATGAACGACCCATGACGGGGGGCTGACCGACTGTTGCAGAAAGGGTGAGGTCGGCTGCAACCGCAGTTTGATTTGCACCAATGCTCTTACCAAAGACTGGTGTGTAGTCGTAAGCAAAAACATTACCAAAATTGTACATGGTGAAACCGCCAGTCGCTATACCAGATGAATTATCACCTCTCGTTGACACTACTTGCGCAATGGTCGCATCCGTTGGCATATCAGTGACAACTCCAATGCCAGGATAAAACGGAATTCGATTTGCAATATTAACGTTTTGCTTACTTATCAAATTATTAAAAGTAGTAAGATCACTGGTGTAATTCATTGGATGCAAAGCATCGATGGCGCCCTGCGTAATCCACTGCCCCCAGTCCTGCGCATTTTGTAATCTCCCATAATCAGTGTCCGGAAAGACAGCGCCAGATAAAATAATAGTGGGTTGTCCGAGACGACGCTTTTGATCGTTAATAGGTTTAAGGGCATCGTGAATTTCTTTGGTAAAACTGGTGATAACCGTTGGTCGCCATAGACTATAAGTTGCATAGAACTCGCCTCCTCTTACCACCTGAGCAGGCCAATCTACAACTGCCGCACCTCTATATGCTTCAAAGCGTTTTCTACACGCATCTTCGAAAAGGGTTGATTCACCGTTAGCACGATTATAATCAAGGTGGATGCCATCAATTTCATATTTTGCCATTTCAAGAAGCGCAGCTTTTTTCATGTCTCGGTTACGTTGATCACACGGACTTAACCATCCTTCGCTCGACTTATTCTGAGCCGGAATAGTCATTGATATCAGGCTCCACACATTAGAATTATTTACAGCCTGCCCCATTAATCGATCCTGATTAGTCACGTTGTCCTTTAAGGCCAAATCTTGATACCACCTTCCTTGCATATCGGCGCCACCCAAATTCCAAACCAAATCCCATGCATGTACTTTTACACCAGCGGCGTGAGCCGCTTGAACAACTGAAACAAGTTGATCACCGTAAACAGCTGTGTTTGCAGACCGAGGAAGAATATTGCTGTTGTAATGCGCGAACCCAGCGCCTGATACGTTGGTAATAACAGCGTTGAAACCATTGTCCTTTAATAATTTTATCGAAGTTGTCCAGTTCCCCGGGTAAGGCCCAAAACCATCGTGACTCCATACACCCCGAAATTCATTGGTAGAACCTGGTAATTGGCTGAGGTTGTAAGCATTGCGCAGAGCAACTTTTCGCATTTTCGCGATATCAATTGAATTAATATAATTACCTGCAGCATATGCTTGATCGTAAGTTATTTGTAGCGCATCAACTCTTTCAAGTTCTGTTTCTATCTCAGTCACTCGTGTATTGGATAGCTGTGATTCATTTGCGCGTATTCCGGTAGTTGCAGAAATATAATCACTATATTTACCAACGTAAACGCTATCAGCAATTGCATCTGAAGCTGGTTGTTTTGCTACATCAGGCACATATTGATTTATCATTGCCACAAGCATTTTCCACTGTTTTGTTGCGTTAGTGGTATTCAGGTAATCCGTATCTTTAAGCAACACACTTGACATATAGAAGCCAGTGTCGCTAGCAATCCATGCCGGATACTGATCGTTCCATCTTGCAATCACGCGAGCGTGCTTTGTTGTAGTATCAATAGAAGATATTTGAAACGGAATCGAATTTTGTTTTACTACGCCTGTAGGTAAATTAGTAATTATTGAATCCGAGAATTGAAATGATGCTTGCGAATTTGGCACCGGGTTGCCAATACTCACACCCAACAAGGTCTGCAACCATAAATCTATTGCGCCAAATGCGATTAAGCGCCCGCCCGCGTTAACAAAATCTTGAAGCCTGGTTATAGCAGCACTAGATAGCAACGTGCTCTGTGGCAAAATTACGATCCTTGTTACATCTTTATTTAAATAACCTTTTTCAATGTCTGCTGGCGACATAATGTCGTTTTTTACATAGGCACTATCTAAAATATCAGCAGTTTGTTGAAAATATTTATTGGTCGATAAATCTTGAATTACAGCTACAGAGCTGCGAGGTACCGCACGAAACCCGCGAATCAAAACATCAGACGCTACCGCAGAACTACCGCGCGATGCCGAAATCCGCACTCTATCAATGTCTGTCCACAACGGGGTGCCGCTTTCAACACCAAAGGTGTTAACTGGAAATTTAAGTGTTTGCCAACCAGTCTTAAGATCTAAAGTTTTGGCAAATATACTTGAAGGTGCGTTTGGTGAAAAAAAATAGAGAGTGAATAGTGATACTTCTTTAGCATCGCGAACATATATATCAACACTAAATTCTTTATATACCGAAAAGTTTTTATTTTGCGAAAGAATTGTTTGATCGTAATAACATCTCGCTTCTGATTGAGCTGGTCTGTTACAGGGTAGCACCATTACATTTCCACCCGCGTCAGATAGCGCAGTCACGGGAGATGACATACCTTGTGGACTCCAGGCGTTTGTCGCATCAACGGTTTGAAACGAAGGATTATCAAATGGCTTAAATACCAGAGGTTGCACTGCAAAAGCAGCCGTTGAACTAAAGACAAAAAACAATTGTAAAAAAAACAATACAGTAGAAAACTTCTGACGATTGCGGGCATGTAATTTCATAATGATACTCCTTTAATTTTTAACATTTAGAAAAATATAATTGGTGGCATAATTTACAGCGATATTTTAAAAAATTTGCGAAGCGCTTTAATAATCTAAAATAATTGGAAAAGCGCTTCGCACAAACGTGTAATGTAAAAACAACAGTAATCTAAATATAAATGTTAACTTCATACTATTTGCTTGCGACGAACAAAGAAACCGCTGCCTAATGCAGAAATAAATAACCAAATACCGGCAGGCAGAGGAACCGGAGCAGGTGCAACTGAAGCGCTAAAATTTGTTACATTATTACCTGTACCATGAGTAATTTCGGCCAAGAAACTTATGTAGGTAGGATTTATATCGGCTCTGGTATTAACATGGAGGTACGTTTTTTCCGTTTGATTAAAGGATGATTCTAAAGTGCCACGGGAAATCGCTGTACCTGCATGAAGGGCACTAAAAGCCACACTTCCTTGAGTATTGCCTTCAATATGTGTAAGCGCCGCGTAGGATTGATTCCCCACAAAAAAATTTCTTCCGGTAAATATATCCTCAATCTGCAAAACAAAAGACCCTGCTGATGAGCTGGTAGCATTCAAATTATTCAAAGTGAGTACGCGCTTACCATTAACATCTTGGCTAATACCCGCAATTACATTGACATCAAAATTACCGACCATGCCTGAAAACGCAAAAACACCGGGTAGAGAACCGTTGTAAGCATCAGGGCGCTGATCGAAAACTTTAATTTCAGCGGCACTATCACTAAGGTCGTCAAGCGTCATTACAAATGTTGCCTGTGCTGTTTGCGACTCCACCAAACCAGCAAGAATTAATATAAAAGCACCACATTGTTTAATTGTTTTAAAGCTAGAAATCATGATATTAACTCCTTTAAAGAGATTTATGAAAACGAGAGTTCTGCTAATGTTAGATATTTTCTTCGGAAGAATTAGCAATAAACACCAGATATAGTGTGCAATTGAGATTCAAAAAAACATCCTATGAGGAGAAATTAACACGGGAATAAGTCAGTTCGCTGATACATTTATGAAGCAAAATTGAAGGAAATATTACCACCCAACTTAACAAATTCTAGTAGCCCCATAGAAGTCGAGTACTAATGCCCCGACTCTGCTAGAGTTAGCTACGAATGCTGCATACTTTAAGCCTCCCGGATTTAAGTTACGCCTACTATGTGACCTTTAAAATAATATGGAATTTTCTTTATTGAACAAAACAAAAATATTAATATTTTTCTATCGCCCTGCACGCAAAAGGCTCATCAAAAATACGCCTTGTGCTGTGGTGTGAAAGTTAGATTCATTCACACCTATGCCGATTCCTTTCGAGGAAAATCCCAACGAACGCTGATTGGATAGGGGTACAAGCGATTCAAAGCCGGCCCAACCTCCGTCGGCATTCTGCACCGATAAAACACGCTGAATCCAAATGGGTTTTATCTTTTCACCAGCACCTGCCTCAAGCATTACCCATACTCGTTGCAAATATACATCGACAACCCTGAAATCCCAGAAGAGCTGATTCAATATCCGTTCTTGCAATTGATCACTAACTTCAATAATTTTCTCAACATCACCGCACTGATAACGCTGAGCAATTCTTAAACCAGTCAGCTGATGAGTCACGCAGGCTGGCGATAATATTCGCGTATCACAAAATTTTGGCGACAGCTGTTCGATAATAATTGGTTCTTGTGCTAATAACGAATCGCAGCTGGAGGCGTAGAGAAAAAACAAATTGTAATCCGGGAGACTCTCTAACTCATGCGGATTGATAAAAATCCTGGCATTGGCATCAAAGAGGTTTCCCCACACATTTCTTGGATTGGAATCCAGATAGCGTTGTTTATACTCACCATACAAATTTACCAGAACGGCATTCTGCGTTAATTCCGCACTTTGCTTTATCATCCACCACAACATGGGATTTTCTTCGGCGAAAATGCTTGCGCGATTAGCCTCTAACCAGGCAATACCCTGATTCAAACTCTGATCGATAACAATTTGTTCAGGATATGGCGCAGCGCAATTATTTTTCCATAGTTTCCAGCTCATGCCACTGCACACAAGTAAGAAAATTAGAAAGGTAAAAAGAACAATGCGGCTAAGTATTTTCTTTCTGGTTGATATAATTAAGCTTGCCATAACTTAAGGCTATCCTTGTTGTGTGACAAACAAATTATTGTACGTATTCATGGGAGGTGTTATAGCAACAGCATGTAATTTACAAACTTTTTACGGAAAATAAAAAATAAGTATGACGCCCCCGGTTGCTAAACAGAAATATTAAAAACTAAAGCAGTTTCATTTTTTGCGGTTGCGTGCAAACCCAATAAAGCCAACTATTGCTGAAATAAACATCCAGGCTGAAGCAGGAAGGGGAACAGGTGTTAGTAAATAGGCTGAATATGTGTCTGTTATTGCGTTGTAACTTTCTCCAACAATCCATCCTTCATCATTGATAGATGTAGCAGTGTTTAACACCCAACCCTCACTCTGGACACCAGGCGCCAATAAAGTATTGAGGTCAAATGCGTTGGCACCATTCCAAAGTGCAGCTCGTCGATCATAAAGTGTCGAACCTGTAATTGCATCACTATTACGCGTTTCGTAAAAACCAACAATTTCATTGGCATTATTAATAGAACTGGCAAAGCTGAAATACCCGGATAAAGCCCCCAAATCCATCTGCGTAGAACCATTCCATAAAGTAGCATGCATTTCATTTAAATCATTGGAATAACTTCCGCCCACCACCAAACCCGCATTATTTATTTGGCTTGCCTCACTGAAATTTCCATCTGGAGATAGATCCGTAATTTCCTTTCCATTCCATAAAACTGCATGTTGACTGCCATCTTCCGCAATCGAAGTACCTACCACAACGCCGTTATCATTTACATCACGGACTCCATTATGATTAAAGCTAACTGCTAACGAATCTAATATTGTAGGAATCTCTTTATCCCAGCGAACAGCATTATGCGCAGCGTTGTCACTACTGAAAATATAACCTATCACTTGATCAACATTATTGATACCAACGGCTTGGCTATTGTTGTGTGCAGTTGCGGGAAAGCCAAGAATAATGGGTGCGCTTAAACCCTTGGATGTGCTATGCCACAAGGCAGCTTGTTGATTAGAATTTGAGTCTCTTAAACTTCCCACTAGTTGGTTAACATCATTGAAACTAACAATATCGGTATCCCATACGTCAAAGCTATTATCTTGCGTAAAATCTAGCAATCTAGTTCGCGAGTGCTCTTCCATTAACACTTGACGAGCGTTATTAACCGCCAGTATGGGCGGATAGGATTCATTTCTACTGAATAAATTTAAATCAGTAAATGTATAAGTTGCACTTACACTAGTTGAAACTAGCAGCCCAACAGTCAACAGCATGATTGAAACAGATCTGGGTATTGGTAATTGCATAGTATTCTCAATATATTTGTCTTAAAAAGCTCTGCAAATAAACATTTTCACATGAGCTGTTAAAGTTTATTTCAAACTAGATGCTTCACTAGCGAAAAATACCGAATGAGAAGAATAACGGATGAAATATTGCAAAATCATTGAATATTTATGAACAATATAATTAATTAGCATGGGGCGAATACTTTCAATTTTCTTAAGCATCCATTCTAATAGTTTAGGCGACGACATGGATTCCTCACCCATTTTCCTATTAAGGTGGAATTGCAATTTTATATAGGGCAACCGTTATCCATTACACCATATCGACGTCCTGTTAGTGGACAAAGATCAAGTGAATCAATAATGCCATCTACGTCAGAATCAATTAGCGGATCATTTTTCCAAACTAAAATTTTAGATGAATAAGGTTGCATCATTAATGGCCATGAAACATTAAGCCCAGTTTCAAGCTCAACGTAATGCGCACATTTACCAGTGAAAGGGCAATGTTTAAATAGTTGATTGGGAGAGGAATTTGTAATGGCTACCGTATCATCAGAAGTGTCCCCCGGTACTTGAGTAGCGGGTTCTAGCCTAATATTATCCAATTCAATTTCACGATCCAAATCGTCGTAAAGCGAAACGATTAAGTTTCCAGTGCTCCGAGTTTCAATACCTGTAAAAAATATTTCATAATGACGCCATGATGGGTCAACAATAATGTCTTCATTTATAAAGCCTAAATTTTGATACGGCATACTTCCATTAATGACTTCAACTTTGATAGCCTTTCCTGCCCTATCACTTTTTATATCAAACTTAAGCCGGTAAGTTGTTCCTTTATTAATACGAAAGCTACCACTGATTAACGCATAAGTCGCTCCTTGCGTATCGGAAGTTACCATGCGAATGCACTTTCCTCCCGTTGCACAATTATTTATTGGAATAAGGTTTATCAAACCGTCCGACGCATACTCATGCCAATCACCCGCTAAGCCGTTCTCAAAGTTGCCATTCTTAAGTAGGTCAGAACCACTAAGTACTGTGATATAAGTTGCCATTCCTACTGATTGAAAAATTGTAGCTTGTGAAAAATCTAGCTCTTTGAAAAAAGGGAATTCGTACAGACCTGAATATCTATTATGTGAAAAGTCAGAAAAACTACTGGTATCCGAGCGGAAACTGGATTTAAAATTTGTCAGTGCAACATTTTTATCCAGTGCAAATAAATTTCCTGCTACTTGATTGTTTTTAACAAGTAATGATTGACCAGGAATATTATTTTCAGTAATCCATACACCTTGATTAAAAATATGATAAAGCGTGTTATTTGTTACCTTATTATTAAAGGAATTATGCAATAGAATTCCACCGAGACTGTTTTGAACAAAATTGTTATCTACTGTTACACCGTTCGAATAATCATCAAGGTAAATTCCAGCTAAAGTTGGCGCACCGCTCACACGCCCATTCGGGTTGCCAATAACACCATCAATAAAATTATTTCTTAAAATCGTATTCATTGACACGTCAGGTGTTACAACGTTGAAATCTATCATTGCTGAACAGTCATCCAAGACCAAACATGAGTCTTTTATACTATTTCCCGAAACAATCATTTCTCTTCCATAACGTATACCTACGTAACCAGAGTTTTCAATTACATTATTTCTAATATGATCAATAGCAAATGGATTTTTTAAATTTATATTTTTATAGTTGTCTGCCAATATTGCACCCGTACTCCGACGAGGTGAGCCGACATCACCCGTACTCCGAATAAAGTTATTAGAAACTAAAACACCGTTAGCATTAAATGCATTAATTGCAATGTAAACACTTTTAGTGATTTTGTTGCCTACGACAGTCGACGCAGTTGCTTCACGTAAATTAATGGCGGGTGTTCCTGCAGAATCATACTCTGCAAGAACTATATTTCCTTCCAGGTCTTTGCTAGGCTTATCAGACCACCCAGGATCGGGATAACTATTGACGCTGCCAGAAAATTCGAATTGACAATTTTTGATGGTAATACCAGTGCTGCTATAATGATCGCTTCTCTTTTTTGCGTTAATACCTGTGACTGCTCCAATAATTTTTAGTCCATCAAATGTGATATAGGAATTACCCAAAGTGTCTATCCCTGAAGTACGAACACTTCCTGCCATTTGCACATCACCAGGAGTTTTACCATCCGGCAACCAAACATATAATCGGCTTACTACTACTTTTCCTGAAGCATCCTTTAAAAGATTTCCTAAAGAATTCCTTATCGGTGCCGGATCATAAAACCACTCACCCTCCTTATCTAGCATCCATAATTTACCATCAAAAAAATATCCATATCCTTGAGTAGGTGAATACATTGTTGGAAAATCAAACGTTATTATCCCCGTATCCGGTGAATAACTTTTTACCTTTCTATCCTGAATAAGCCAATCTTTTATTCTTAAATGCACATTTGCTTCATTTAAGTCGGCGCCTTGAGGCAACTGCATTTCATTTTTTGTTTCAATGTATCCAACTGTACTACCCATAGTAGCAAGAGATAAATATTGATTAGTTGGCTGCTGAGAATCGTAACCCGGGTTTGGAAACTGAGCATAGGAAAGCCACTGAAAATCAACATTTGGTGAATTTTTTATTAATAATTGATAGATAGGTTTTTTTATATTGTCTTTGTAGTAGATTGGTTTATCTCCGGGCAATCTTAGCCAACCGCCCAAGAGAAAATCGACGCCGAGTATTGTTGGTGGAGTTGAAACGCAATTTGATCCATAACGACCAATAGTGATTGGAGCAATTGCAGAGCCGCTGTGATGGATTGTTAATTGTTCTTGCCAAGACTGACCGCAACGTAAAAGCACACTATCACCGGGCTTAAGCGATACGCTCCCGGCTTTCGACAATGTTTTCCAGGGTGTACTGGAAGATGTGCCATTATTAATGTCCTTACCAAGGTCTGAACTATCGATATAGTAAGTAGTGGCTTGGCTGGAGCTAATCGTACAGGCAAGGAACGCAGTAAAACTAATGATTAAAATCTTTAATTTATTCATAGTATTTCCGCAAGTTATGATATAAAAAATACTGTAGATTGAAAATTGGTTATCAATTATTTCTACTTATTTATAAATAAGTAGAAATAAAATCTATACCGCATATTCAATTAAATCTAAAACTGAAATAATTGCGCGTGTTTTTAAATTCAGATTTACAGAACAGATGTGTGAGGGCGTTTAAATTGAAAAAAATACAATTAATGCCGCACCAATTAATGCAAAACATCAGAAGTAATAAAGTAAAAAAAATCGCGATGAAGCATTCGACGACAATACTTTAGCCTCGCCTTACCTTCCTGCAACAAATAGAAAACTTAATGCAGAAAAAAACAAATACTTGCAGGCAATGTAACATGTTAGTAAGAATTTTATCTAATGTATTTATTAAATTTTAATTGAAGGGAATGTGAATTTTTTATGTCAATTTTGTGAATCTCATAAAACCAATACGGTAAGAATTATAATAGCTAGGGGATTAGTTAAACTTCTGAGCTAATAAATATAAACTGCTATCTCGGTTTTATAAAGCCATAATTTATTTTATTTTTAATTTTGTAAATATTTCCTTAATTATTTTTTTCTCTTCGCTATGCATTCCAAAACATCCTACAATTATTAAAAAAAGCGTGGGGAACAACACTATACCTGCGTAGAAGAAATATGACTTGCCAAGCAAACCAATACTACTACTTAAAAGTAGTGCCACGAGTATTTTAAAATAATGCAAGCTAAAAGGATGACTCTTTGTAATTTTATACACAAAATATATACGAATAATATTAGGTACCACTATTGCACCCACCACACCAATTGCAGCACCAAGGGCACCAGAAAAGTAGGCACCAATACTGACAAATATCGCTGTGATGCATACGTAGACAATACTTATTAGCAATACAATTTTTGTTTTGCCCAACAAAATTAAAATAGCATTTGCTGAACCCAAGGCAATATTAAAAAACTGACCAATACACAGAATTGCTAGAATAGATGCCGCCCCTTGATATTCCATACCGAAAGGAAGCATCACTAATTCAGGATAGATGACAAAAACCATAATAATAGGTGATGAAATCAGCATCGCCAAGCGCAACGCTCTTTGGTAGTCTTCTTTTAAAGCCTTAAAGCTTGCTGCGCCTATGTGGCCTGAAAAAATGGATGCATACACTGTTTCTATCCCTTGTAATACTATAGTAATTATCCCCGCAGTTTGAAAAGCAGCACTGTAATAACCAAGATCAGATGCTGCCACCAAGGTTCCCAAAATTAATACATCCATTCGACCTGATACCACACCTACCGTATTACTGGCAGACATTGGCAATATAAACTTAAATAAATTGCTAAATTTTTCCTTTAAGGAACGCACATCAAATGAGCCAAAACGGTTTTTATAGAGGATTAATGCTGCAATATTAGTGATAATAAGCGCTAAAAATAATGCAATAACAGGAGATGTACTCGATTGAAAATAATGAAATAACAACAGAAACAGCGCAAGCTTTACGACCGGCTCAATCACATAACGAAATGCCATTCTAGGACCAACAATGTGCTCAGCTTGTAAAATTGAAACATTTACCGTAAGCATCACGAATGGAACAATGGACAAAACAAACAGATAAGCTAATTTAGCACGCTCACCTTCGACAAATAAAAAAATCGTCAACGCGAAAATTATGGAAAATATCACGCCAAATACTAATGAAAGCAGTTGAATGGAAGACTTAATCCCTCTAGTGCTTGTGGTCTGGGGGATAAACCGTAATGCTGCTTGGTCTAAAGAAAAAACCGCAATGAGAGAAAATATATTGAATAGGTATAATGCATAGCTAAAATTACCAAAGCTGGTTGGTCCAAGAAATCGTGCAACTGAAATATTAAAAATATAGTTAGTGCCCAACCCAAAGATAAGCAGTAAATAGGCGATGGCAACTTTCATTTGTTTTTCACAACTATGTCACTGATACAGTTACATTTAAAGGTGCCACAACACCTTTCTTAGTCAGAACTAAGGGTCTCTTAGATAAAACAATAATTGTTGCAAAGCCTATAAACGCATATAGATATATCCCTAAATCCGTAACATAGTTCAATGTATTATCAGTAAATAATGTAATGAAATAGAATATTGCTGCTGCTATACACAATGATTTATATTTCAAATGGATTGATTTATTAAATTTATTTTTTGGCGAGGAACAAGAAACCATAATTATTTGGATGAAACTCAGTAAAAATAGACATAGCCCTATGATTCCCAAATCAAAATACAATCTGAGAAAATCACTATGGAGTGCTAATGCAGTTGAATGATTTTTTACCCAGTAATCGGTGCTGCCAGATCCTGCACCAATCAACGCATTTGAATTTTTAAAATATTCCAACGCACCTAGCCAAAGAGAAGTTCTGCCAGAAGTATCTACGTGCGTTAAGAATACCGGAAAATTTGTGAATGCTAGTGAAAGGTCCATTTTTTCACCATCAAAAAACATTCTGTCTCTTAAAGGTTTTATAAAAACCACCGCAGCTATAGCAGTAACAAAAGCAACCGCAGGTGCAATATAGGTAATAAAGATGCTTCTTTTTGCAATGCCATACAGAATCATTGATGAAAAAAGCACAGCCATCATAGATATTCTCGTAAATGCAAGAATTACTGCAGCAAAAAATAAAACAAACAAAACCAGCCATAATTTCTTTTTACTGTTGAAATAATTAGCGATAGATAATAGCGCACACATTCCAAGCATAAACGAATAGTTCGCCGGGCTTTTATAAGGAGCAAGCAAAACCATAGTGTTGGCCCATTTTATTTTTCCTTCTACACTATCAAAAAAACCCCCACTTAGTTTATTTAGAATACCGAGAACTATTAAAATTATTCCACAGGTAATGATCGATTTTTCGCAACGCAAAATATCTGTATGTGATTTCACAACAGAAAGTATTAAAATAATAAAAAGGATTGGCATCATATATTTCACTGTCATAGATATAGCCTCACCTAAAGACGGAGCCCAGATTAAAGATATAAATGACAATATAATAAGTAATATGGATAAGTAAAATGTGGCAGAAGCTTTAATAAGATGAGGAAAATTCATTATGGCTGAGGCTAAGACCAACAAAAACAGAATTAGCAGAAATGCACCCTGACAATTAATGCCTCCTATAACAAGAGAAGGCATAAATAATGAAAGTGGGAAACCGCCTATCATTAGTACATTGTTTAAAAAAGTCTTGCGATTTTTTAAAAACACTCCCACAAGCATCAACGTCAGAACTGAAAATATTATATACTGCACTTATAAATTCCTTCATTCACCTACATTGATAACATGACTTTTTGTATTAAGCTTATATTCTTTAGCATTTTTTTTGGTTTTATTAACCGCTTTTGCATAGCCTATATAGCCACCGATAAATGTATTATTTTTATTAATTGATGCTTGGTTTACATTTGCATTGCCATTAATACTGACTGGAATTTTTTCTTCATTATCAGCCTGTATATTTACACCAATAAAAGTATTGTGCGTATTACCAATTATATTTATTGCATGCTTTCCAAAGCGCTCAATAAATCCCCCAAACACAGAAACATGCGTAGTATTCTGTTTATCCGGGCCAATTTCCAACGCAATAGCAATATTCTCTATATCTATATTGTACATATTTACAATAGAGTCTTTAATTTTTATACCAATTCCATTTTTGTTTCCTGCACCATAAACAATCACACTCTCGAAAGAAATATGATTTGAGCTATTAACATAAATCCCAATTTCTGGAGCTTCGTACACAAATATTTCTGATAATTTAACATTGTAGGCACGGTCAACGACTATAGCCCTACCAGAAGCGGCTCTCTTCATATTAATATTTAAACTTTGAATTTTATTTCTAAACTCATAGCCGCCTTCCTGGGTTTCGCCTTTAAGCCAAATTGCATCACAATTGATGGGAATAATTGAACTTGAAAAACCAAAACCCTCACCGATTATGTCGACATTCCGTGGCACAATGAGTGGCTTGGAAATCACATAACCACCCGCAGGAAGCACTACTGGATTGCCTTCTTTATTCTCAAAAGCAAAATCCAACGCTTTTTGAATGGCTGCTGTATCATCTTTTTTTGCATCGCCAACGGCCCCAAACTCCTTTACCGACATGCCAATATTTGGACGCAAATCTTTAGCTGCCACACACGCCGATATAGCAGAAAAATAAAATAAGATAAATATAATTTTCATTTGCACCATCAACCTTCATATTACACAAAGAATTTATAAGATCGGTAACAGGGCTATCTATTGGGGTGTACGACTAGGTAACCAAGGCAAAAGGGTTAGCTATACGATTTCAGTATTTTTACTATTCCGATTCAACGCCCCAATTTTTCTGGTTTTTACAACATCCAGAATAATATCGCCACCGATAAGCTCGCGATCAAGTGCGTAACCATAAACCAAGGCATTGTCACAGAGCACATTAATTAATCTGGGTATGCCACCGGAATATTTGTAAATTTGCTCTATGGCCAATTGATCAAAAATTTCACCTCCACCATTTGCGGTTTTAACTCTATGGCTTATATAGGCATTTGTTTCCGTTAAACTTAAGGCTTCAAGGTGATACTCAACAGAAACACGTTGCGCCAATTGCGTTAAATTTGGTTTAAGCAATGTGGTTAAAAGCTCCGGTTGACCGACCAAAATTATTTGCAACAGGAGATCACTACCGGAATTAATATTCATTAATAGCCGCAATTCTTCAAGCGTAGCGTCGCTCATGTTTTGCGCTTCATCGACAATTAACAGTACGCGTTTACCTGCCGAATATTGCTTAATAATGTAATGCTGAATTTCGCGATACAGTTTGGCTTTATCCTGGCCCTGGTAATCAATATTAAAAGCCGTTGCTATCCAGCCCGGTAAATCACCCAAGGAATCGTGAGTATTATCAATTAGCCCAACAACAATTTCCTGATGATTCATTTTCTTTAGCAGATAGCGCAACAAGGTAGTTTTACCACTGCCGATTTCACCGGTGATTACGGTTAGGCCAGTCTGCTCGTAAACGCCATATTCGAGTAAACTGTAAGCCAACTTATGCTTTTCTGAAAAGTGCATAAATTCCGGATCAGGAATAAGATTAAATGGCTTTTTGGTGAAACCGTAAAATTTTAAATACATACATAAACTCTGTTACTGTTTTTGCCAATAACGACTTGGCAGAATTTCTTAGCGATGTTTATTAATAACAGTGCCCAGAATACTGGTGCCTTCAAGCAGTTTCATGGCTTGTTTTAATTCACTCTCGCTTGCGCCGCCATCCTCCAATACCAGCAAGACTGCATCCGCATGGGGTGCAAATACCAGGGCGTCATCACTGGTGAGTAATGCAGGTAAATCATAAATAATTAAACGATCGGCGTAACGCCCTTTCAGTTCTGCTTGCAGGGTTTGCATTTGCGGTGACGAAAGAATTTCTGAGGTTTGATGCCCCTGTGGTGTGCCTGGAGCTATAACGAGTCGGTTGTAGCCTGGATTGATTAATATCTCGTCCAATGGAATTTTACTCGTTACACAATCCACTATGCCGTGCTCGACAGATTGAATACCTAAAGCAGCGGCCACACCGGGTGCTCTTAAATCAAGATCTACTAACAGCACTGTTTGGTTAACTTCTTGCGACAAACTTATGGCCAAATTCAACGCGGTCAAGGTTTTGCCATTGCCCGCTGTGGGGCTGGTAATAGCCAAGGTTTGCCAGTTTTCCGCACGCATTTTTTTTAATACCTGAGAACGTAACTGGCGATAAGGTTCTGATCGCGGGTCATGTGCAAAGCCGGCAAAAATATTTCGCTCTTTTAATTCTGCATCTGAAATAGTTATACGACGTGTACTGGAATACTCAACAGCAACAGCTGCATTGTAACTGTTACGTTGGTTTTCAGATTGCGTAGACAACGGAGAATTATTGTTAATCTCACCGGTCTTTTGCCCTATAGCACCTTCACGTTCATGCCGTGCTTTTTCGATAGCTCGCTGGATATGTTCCATAATAAAATTATCTTCTATTAATTAAGGCCAAATTTACGCAATAAAATGTACCAGGTGACATCTAAAGGTTTTACAAAAAAATGAAAGAGCACAATTAAGATTATGATAGTGAATATTCCGGCGGTTATTACCCGGAGTATTGATTTTTTGCGTGTACCCTCATCTACGGGTATTTCATAAAAAGGGACAAGCACCAATGCAGGAATACCGGTAATGGCTTCTATAGATCTTTCACCGTAAAGTTTAGGATCCACCGCTTCAGCAATAATACCGGCCACTACACCAAAACCAATGGCCAATACTAAAGCTATAAAGACAATGGCAATTCTATTGGGGCTAAGTGGTTCCTCAGGAATTTCTGGTGGCTGAATTAAGGTGAAGCGCTCACCTTTTCGCTCTTGCTCAAGATTTTTACCTAACTCTGCTTGTAATTGTTTTTCACTTATTTCGCGATATTTTAAACGCGTATTATCATAATCCCTCAGTAAAACCTGATAGTCCCTTTCTACCGAGGGAGCTTTAAGTAATAACTGCTCATTATCTTTAATCTTATCTCTGAGAGTTTGCGATTTGCTCACCAGTGAAGCTATTTCGCTCTCCGCTGATTTAAGTTGCGTATCCAACAAAACATAGGAAGGATTGTCGGGAATTATTTCCGGCGCATTTCGGCTTGTTTTATGTGATTCTGTTTCCAGCTTATTTACAACATCGGTTAATTTTTTGATTTCCGGGTGCTCACCCGTATATTTTGCTTGCGCCTCAGTGAGTTGATCGCGCGCAAGTTGAAGTTGTTTACCAATATCTTGAGCATTATTTTGCGGCCCTTGAGTTTGCAATAGCACATTAATTTCACGATTTAACCTGGCCAAATCTGGATGATCGCTGTTATAGACTGCAGCTTTACGCCGATATTCAGATTGCAAGGATTTCAACCGGTCGGAATCACTCAGCACTGCTCTGCCATCGGGCAAAATCGTAGGTGCTGAAGGATTAAGTTGCGCCAACTGTGAAGCCAATTCAATTTTTCGAGTTTCAAGATCTTGTATGCGTGTGCGAATTTCAATTAATTCCGTCTCACTGCGATCAAGCCTACTTAAGTTATAACCGGTGAGCTCTGGCAAACTACCTTTATGCTGTTCTTTAAACGTTGATAGTTTGCTTTCAAGATCTTTTAATAATGTATCCAAAGATTTTAATTCGCTGGATAAAAAATCGGAGGTACTATTAGATTGTTCAGTACGCCCTCTTAAGTTTTCATTTAAATATAAAGTGATAAGTTCATTGGTAACCTTGTGAACTTTTTGCGACTCATCGCCATCAAAGGCTAATTTGAAAGCAATGACTGCTTTGGTAGGATTACCGCTGCGCGGATCTATCACATCAGCACTGATCGGCTCAACGGTAACATTGTCTCTAAATTCTTTTGCTATCTCTGAACGAGTCAGCCGGTTAAGTTCTCTTTCGGTATACAATTCAAAACGTTGCACCACTGACATAATATTTCCGGTGGTCATGATACGTTGTTTTATTTCTTCAATTCGTTGCACCGCATAGCTTGTGATAGTGGAGCGAATTAAATCCGGTGGAATGTCCTGCGATTCAATTAGAATAACCGCTGTAGAACGGTAAGTAGCTGGCCACAACACCGCTGTAAATAGCCCTAGTGCAAAAAAAATAGCACCCGTCGTTAGCATTAATCGTTTGCGACGCTTTGCCAAGGCCACATAATCCGATAGTGACTTGCTTTTTTCTTCATCAGTTTCAATATTCATGTATTCGCTCGTTGTGCTTACCATGTCCATTCTCTCGGTGTGTAGCTTATTGCCAATACTCCCAACAAGGCATTTGCTTTAATGGTTCTATTCTCATTGGCTTTCTGATATCTGTAACCCATGGAGGCGGAAGCCACCAAAGTGGGACTTAATCTATAGCCATACTTTATGTTGCCCTGGAAAATATCTCTGTCTACCGATGATGAATTAATAATTTTCTCATCTATTGTCAATAAATTTTGCAGGGTAAAATCCGCTTCTATCCATGATATTTCTGACAGTGATTTTCTTATTGAAAAATCCAGGCTTTGTATTCTCAACAAAGAGCCAGTGCTACTTGGCTGTACTTTTCTCGCAAGCGTAAGCCCAATGGTAGACGCTTCCAACTGATATGAAATATTCATATTTGTCGTCACCAATCTGGACTCACTAGTCTTTGCTCGTTCACCGCCAAAAAAAACTTTCTGATCTATAGGCGAACCATATTCAGTGGATATTTCTGGAATAGTTATAGTTTGAGTAGTATCAAGGTTAGTCACTCCAGCACTGAGTGAAAACTTTAGTTGTTCTTGAAGGTTCCATTTCAAACCAACTTGCAAACCAGATGACATAGTCTCATTGATGGCATTACCACTCGGGATTGGATCACTAAAGCAAACAGTTTCTGATACCAACAGTGAACCCGGTGGGCACAATAAGTAACCTTGAATAAGTTGTGGCTCAAGGTAAAACTCGCCATTAAAAGTAGATTCGTACTCAGAGCCTGACACTACCGTATAAAAACTTAGCCGATCACTTAATTCGCTTTGCCAATTGATTTGAATAGCATTATTTTTTAAATCTGCATAATTGCTACTTTCGTATTTAACTGTTTGCATTGAACCATTAGCAGCAACCATATTCCGTTGGCTAAGCTGATATTGCCACGCGGCAGTCGCGGTATTGGTTTGTTGATTGGTATAACCATTAACAATATTACCGGAATCCTTGAATTCAGAAATTCTGGTTGACTGGCGACTTGCGTTGTAACCGAAATTTAAGATCGTGCGCTCCATCACTCGCTGATAATTAATTGCAGAAACGGGATTATTAACGTTGTATTCAGAACGGTTGTAGCGCTCAATAGAACCTTGTAAATTTGCCGAAAATTTTTCAAAGCCATTATCGTGACTATAGTGAATTCCGGGTTTCAAATAGAGTCCTGCAAGCGTTTGCTGTTTGGTAGAACTCATTAAGTAATTATCATCCTGGTCTTGTTGAACGATTAAAAAAGTACCCAAACGATTTTGTGTTGCATGCACTCTTGTTGACATTACCGAAAAAACAATCAGGCAAGATCCGCAAACGGATATTCCTGCCACTTTTGACCAACCAGGTGGCATAGCCAACCCACTGGATGTGCCTTTTTTTTTCATGGCACTATTACCACATCACCACTTTGTATAAGAATGTTGTCTTCCAGGTTTTTACCGCTCACTATTTTTGCGTAATTAAAGTTTATTGATTTTTGCTTACCTTCATGATTGCGGCGCAGCACTTTAATATCGCTTTCCTGAGCAAAAGTGGTAGTTCCACCGGCCAGGGCCAGGGCTTGTGTCACGTCTAATTGGCCAAGAATAATATACTGCCCCGGGCGAGCAACCTTACCCAATACAAATACGGTATTGCCACTTAACTGAATGATGGAAACTGTCACCACTGGCTTGTCAATTAAAATGCTGGACAAGCGTGTGGACAACTCGTCCTTTACGGTTGCTATAGATTTCCCGGCAACCACCACCTCACCCACAATGGGAATACTAATACGCCCATCCGGTCTTACTAATATCTCTTTTTGGCTTACGTTATCTTCATTCCAAACGTGAACTGACAAGACATCCCCGGAATTAATTTTGTATTGGGCCGGTTCCGTAACTTCAGCCGTTAATCCGCAAGAGGCATAGAGACCTAAAGCAAAAACCAGGGTCAATCTAATAATGTACATTAAGTGTTCCTATTAACCTGATAACTAAACTGGTAACTAACTTGCATCAGTAACTTGCCTAAGCAACCTGACAAATATTCTGGTGATAAATAGCCTGATGGAAAATCAATTCTTCCTGATTTATTCGCCCTCTCATAAAGCTAAATACAGAGTAGATGTGGAATTACAGGCCATCATGCTTGCTGTAACGCATGTTATGACACAGTTATGACAAATAAATGACTAAAGCTACCTCTATCTCCCCCCCACATTTCCCCAGTGCCGGTCGCCCACGACCCTGAGCCTGTTTAAATATTTTCAACCTCGAATAGCCTCTATATTGTTTTTTATTACATATGTAGGGAAAACTCATTACACAAGAAAACCTTTGTAATATTAATTACATATATTCTTAATTAATCTTTATTCATTATGTAATAAACAAAGCTTATAAATAACCTACCTTATCAACACAAAAGAATTAAATAAGTAGGAGATATGAATGGACAACAATATGAAAAATATTTCAGTGCGCTTAGCATTCGTAGACATTCAGCGAATCAAAGAACTTTCCACACGTCTAGGAGTTAGAGAATCCGATTTATTCAGATTTTCCGTGAAGAATATTTTAGAAAAGCTCGTTTTGTTAAATGATAAAAATGTGAAGGGAGCGGACTTAATTCCGATATGGCTGGAGTGTGGTGACTTTTTGATGGATCACTTTGATTTAGATATTAACAAGCTAAATGAGATATTTAATCTCAATGTTACTGAGCCTAATCAAAGAATAGATATGGAAGATATTGAACTTATGGCTATGTCAAAGCTAAATCCAATTTATATGATTAAAAAGCTCTCCGCATTATGCAAGAAGCAGATTGATCCGAATCGCGTAAATGAGATTTTTCGGGAATACCTTTATAGCAAATACATTCTTGAATCGCGTAACGAAAATCAGCTAGACGTAAGGTTAGCGACAGCATAAATATGAAACAATTTTTAAACCATACTTTTAAACATTCAATCTTAAATCCTTTAAGGAGCTCCACATGAAAATCAAAAATTTACTTAAATCTACCCTGCCCTTTGTGTTGCTCTGTGCCGCTACTGGGTCACATGCTGCTTCTGTAGAAATTATCGGCCGCAACGACTCCGAGATTCAGAAGACGGTAATAGGTGTTTGGGCTACTAATGAAAAAGTTAACTTTCAAAGCGCAGGTAAGCATTCAATGCTATTGACTGATTTTGGTTTGTCACCGCAAAAATTTGGCGATAACTTTAATCATTTAGGGGCGATGATTTCTGATTCGTCGGGCCATAACCTTGGTTCTATTACGCTGGATAGAAATTCCAATGCTGCCAACACCTTCCTTACCTTTGATGTAGGCGCCTCAGGAGACTATTGGTTAAGTATTTTCGCCATCACCGACAGCAGCAGCAATGCTGGTACCTTTAATCTAAACATGCTGCAAGGCGATGTTTCTCCCGTTCCGCTACCTGCAGCATTTTGGTTTATGGCAACATCTTTACTTGGCCTGGTATCTTTTACCAGACAAAGTCGCGCTGCGAAAAAGCTGAATAAATTGAATACATAATGCTAAGGGTCTTTAAGAAAATTAAGAACTAACTATTTTTTTAGATGGCCTGCACCGACTTTTGCTTATGACGTCAACGAATAATGGCGAAAGGATACTGCTTACCAGGGAGGGGAAGAAGCGAGTAATAGGGGAAATAATGCGGAGGCAACACGAAACACAGGATGGGTATTACAATTTTATTCAAAACAATTCATTAACAGAATTGTTTTTATGGAAAAATGCAGCGCCGGTTAGGTTGCTCTAGAGTCTACTGCGAATAGAATTTAGAGCACCAGCGCCGCATTAGATTTAACATTAAAGAAACATTATTTAACAGCTTTCTTACGACGCATTCTCATCATAAGAAAAGCTATTGCTGAACTAAAAAACCACACTGAAGCTGGAAGCGGAACAACGGTGGGTTGTTCTTGCGTGACATCGCCATACAATCTCACTTGATCGCCTTTTGAAAGCGTGAGAGTAAGCACGGTCAACATTGTCTCGCATGCACCACCGCCAGTTCCACAATCTAAGGTGTTAGTGGCAGTCCAATTATTGGTTGCGGTTCCGCTGGCGATGGAGAAAAAAGATCCTATATCAACATTTTTTGAAATTTGATTTTGATCTAGGGTCAGATCCCACGAACGCATAATATTCCCATTACCATTCGCTGGTGTTATTTTCGCACCCGCTAACCCACCGGCATCCTTCAACACCGCGGTTAAATTAGCAGAAGAATTGACTACACCAGACAAGTTAGGAAACAAAGGCGTGTTGTAACTTAGCGAATAGGTTTGATTAAACGCGGTGTTATTGGTCAGGGTAAAGTCAAAACTCAACACTGGATCAACGTCAAAAGTCAGATTATTGACATACACACCTGCGGTTGTATCAAAACCACCAGCTCCATTTTTCCAGCGAAGACTAGTGCTAATTAAATCATTTAATACATGGCCATCGGTGGTTGTTGATGACCAAAGTGCACTATTGCTTAAATCCCATAACTTTGTTCCTGCAGTTCCGGTGACCAAGCTGCCATCATCGTTTGTTTGTTGGATGCTAACCGCCAAATTTACTGCGGCTGCCTGGGTCTCCAAGCTTAATAATGCACTTAGAGCTCCCACCATCAATAAAAACGTTTTCATTTTATAAGGAATATTCATAGGTAACATTTCTCGATTATAATAAATTTAGTGCTTTTGTTGCTGCCTGAAATTTACAGATATTTTCTCATCTAGCCTGAACTCAGCGCATTACTAACTAAATCAAATGCTGAAGTAGATGCTTATAAGTACAAACTAATTACAATGAGAAATATCAAGCGAAGGCTAACAAACCTATAAGTCATTTCGCTGATAGATTTATGAAAGCTTATTGACACATTTATGAATAGTTAATTAAAAATGTTTACTAATTTCAAAGATTCGTATTTACAGATGGATAGATGTTAAGAAATGTGAAAAAAATAGCAGATAAAAAAAATAGAAATGAAAAATAAAGCAGTCATAGAATAGCAATTAAATTCATCACCCTCGCAAAAGCGGAGGTGATGAATTCCATTTAAACTAATATTCAGCAAAAGAAGCAAAGGACTCTTAAGCAAATATCATTCAAGCCAGGGCGAGAATTTTTAGACTATACCCTTAAATAAATTAATTTTTAACAATAGCTAATTTTTTACTTAATGGCTATTTTCTTCCGAACGGATAAATACCCACCCATTAAAGCTGTTACAAAAAACCACAAGGCTGCAGGTAAAGGCATAGGTGTTGCATTGACAAAACTTGCCGACATCCCGGAATCAAAATCTTTAACATGCAAACCCACACGCAAATCACCACTCATAATGCCACTGTAGACATTATTGACAGTACCATTGCTCATAATATTAAATACTATACCCAGCCACTCCCCTGCACCAATTCCATTTTTTGGCGATGGGCTGTCAGCATCTGCGGATAAAATATGGGTAGCTACAAATGCCGGCACAATGTTATTAGCATTTGGTAAATTAGGCGGAGTTGCGCCACCACCGGTAAAATCAACATCGGCCAGGCCGCCGAGCCCCTCGTCTTTATCAATCAAGTTGGCAATATTGAGTAAGGGACCGTTATCAAAATAAACTTCTGACACAACTGCTTTAGCGATACCGGAATTGATAATACGAAACAAAACTTGATTTACCCCAAATGCAGAAATACTAGTGCTAAGCTGAGCTTCTCCAATTGCACAATTAGTTGCATTATTTGGCGTAATGCAATCAAAATTTAGCACCATATCTGCATTAGCCATGCTCGTGCACGCAAACATGCATCCGGCATAAAATATTTTTTTAAATGACATTTTCAGTCTCCTGGTTATTAAACAGATAAATTACCCTAATCACACGAGTATTAACGCGACATTTTGTTAATTTTTATTCAGGTGAAATATTTTCTACGGCAGTCATTTAGAGTAAATATTTTGGTGTGTAATCTAATGGCTAAATTTGTTATTGCTGCCTGAAGTAAAACGAATTTACACTTATTTCAGGCGGATGATAGCAGCGCGATAAGTCAGTTGTTTTATAGATTTATGAAATGTTGTTGTCAATATGATTACACTAAAAAGTCAGTTTCGTGAATATTTAGCTAATTGCATAATATTTTGATGATGATGGCTTTAGTTTTTGTAATTAATTTAGTTAGTGTTTTTTTACAACCATTTTAAAAACGGAAAACTAAAGCCATTCTCGCTGCTAAAACTTCATATGCATATCAAGTTGCCAAACATCAACACCCAGCGGTGCTCCGTCAATTTCATTAGCGCTTAGCAATTGAAAACTTGTCCAAACATTGTCGGCCCAACCATATTGAGCTTTGATAATATAGCCAGAAGCATCTGTGCCGCCCAAATGGAAATCCGAATCGGTAAAGGCATCGAGCACTGCATCGCTTTCCAACATTTTATAAGCTGCAGACACATTCCAATCGCCACGCTTGGTTATTTTTGGCCAGCCCACCAACACCTCAACTTTGTGTCCGTCGGTATGCTCTTCAATTGCTTCCGCATCGAAATCCAGTTGTGTTGAACTTTCTAAAGCGAGTAAGTTTTCTTTTGCATTGAAACCAACGTTGCGGACAAAATCAGCAATGAAGACTATATGGGTCGGGGCAAAGTTTGCGATATCGTACATAATCGTAAAATTTACTTCCTTGTAATCCGATGCCAATGCGGCTAATTGCGTATTGGTTTTATCATCGTTACGTATATCAAACATGGTGTTGCCTTTTTGCACAAACTTGGGCGCAGTGAAATCGGAAAGATTACTGCCAAAAGAATTGAATTCACCTCTGATATTGTCGTAGGCGTAATAAGCCACAGCAAATTTTAATGAGTTTTGATTTTCCCATAAGAAATTCACACCGGTTTGCGCACCATAAAGCCATTTATCCTGATCGCTCTGTTCAATATCATCCAAAGGAAATGCACCCAATGTAAGGTAGGGGTCAAAACCACTCTCCGCTCGCGTCATCTCTTCGCGAAATGGAGCATAGCTCCCAGCTAAGCCGCCAAAACTTATATCCTCGTCCCAAACAAGATCGGTGGACAACCATGGACTTGCGAAACGTCCTGCCCAGACTTGTAACTCTTTTGCTGGCGATTTATAGGCAAGATAGGCGCGATCTAAATTGAACGCCGAGTTGGACATGTTGGTGCCCAAGGTAAAATTTGAGGACACAGGATTTGTGCCGCTACCTGAGACTAACCGCAAACCTAAATCCCACCCCGAAGCGACTGCGACATTGATGCCAAGCCGCGCCCGTAAACGTAATCTTTCAGTATCTTCAGTGGTATTCAAAAATGCAGCCTGACCCGCAGGAATTGTTCCGCCCGCTTTGTTGATGGCGAGAATATCGATGTATTGATCAGAGTTTTCTTCTGCGAACTGATCCAGCTCAGCACGAAAGCGAACATCGCCAGACAACTTTATTTTTTGCAACCATGATGGCCAGGAATTAGGTACGCCCCAACGCTCTGTTTCAGCTTTTTTCATCACCGATTCAATTACATTTTTTTCAACATCGGCTTGCACTTCGTTGCGAATTTGGTCGCGAACATTTTTTGAAACATAGGGTACACGAACAACACCAGGCTCTACCGCAGCAGCTTTATCTTTTTGCGAAAGGGGTACCACTTCAGTGGGTTCATTGTAACGTTTAGCGGTTTCCTGATCGGCTTTGGTATTAAGCGAGCGCGCGGTTTCAGTATCAATAATGCCTTTCTGCACTAACACATTGATTAAGGTTTGAGTTTTGATTTGCAATTGCAGAACATCTTTTTCACTCATTGGCGCAGCTTCTTTAGCCGCCTCTTGTGCAAAGGCACTTTGCTCCAGATTGAGTAAAGCACACACAAGCAGTAATAGTGTTGATGATCCTTTTTTCATAACGTCTGTTCTCTGTATTTTTGGTGAAGTAGTAAGATGAATAAACTTACTAATGAGAGACTTATAACGAATACTGTTCAATTTAAAACGCGCCGTGAATACTTCCCTGTAGGCTCGAATCGGCATCCATGCCTCATACGGTTTTAAATCAAACAGTATTCTTTATTTGTGCCCCGTTAGTAATGTCTAATTACAAATCAATGATGAATCTTTTACTGTTGCAACCTTGAGCTTTAACCTAAAAAACAGGTAAATCGCTAATATTTAAAATCGTTAATACTTATAAGTCACATTAAATGATGTATGGGTCTCGCCTTTCTCTACATCTCCAGCAGACTCTCCACAAATATTGCCGCAGGCATCTTTTAATGGATAGGCCCAACTCACTTCAGCTTTAAAATCTTCATAGCTGGAAAATTCCATACCAAAACCTGCGCTGGCCAATTCAAAATTATTCTTCTGATCCGGCAATGGATTGATGACCTCTAAAGCGCCACCCTCAACAAAGGTAAATAATTTTAAATCTGCTATAAATTTTTTATTTTTAAATAATTTTGGTGTAAATAATTCTATAGTCGTGGTTGCACCTCTATCGCCCATGTTTTGCGATTCGAAATAGCCACGCACAGTCGCAATTCCACCCAGACTTATTTGTTCATTGCTAATCAGTGGTTGCTCGGTGTATTGCAGTTTTACTTTATTTACGAGGGAGAAATCTGCTGGTAAATTGGTATTTCTCTGATAGCTTGCTTTCATATAAATAAAATTAGGTTCACCGTGAAAACGCTTATCTGAAAATTCTTCCTCTTTATTAACCACACCTCTTAAGCCGAGATAGATGCCACCACCTAATTGCGTCATTGCTTCAGGTTTTCTCCAGGTAGCTTTATATTCACCGGTCCATAGCGCGAAAGTCATGGGCGTCAGCAAGCCTTTATTTTCAGCATCATCGGTAAAGGTCACTTCTTCCATAACATCTTTATAATCAACTCCGAGGGTGACAACGTGCTGAAACGAAGCACCGATACTGATCGGATTTACGTAACGTAATCCGGCAATTTTACTGTTGCCTCGGACCTGCAAGCCGCTTGCGGTGTTTGTCACCGTATTAATTTCGCTGTCCGATTTAACACCATACACAGCTAACCGGCTTGCACCCCCACCTATAGGCAAAACATAGGTACCCGACAATACTTTTATCTCATTGAGATCTTCGGGAGTAATTTGCATTTGCAAGGAAAAGTTGTGAAATTTATTCCATAAATTTTCATAACCAACACTTGCACTAAGACGTGTTGCGGTGGTGTTTGCCGATGCATAATTGTTGTACTCAATTTCCCCGTGCAGCGGCAATTGATCTTTGACCTTTAATTCCAGATCAACCGTACCGGGAGTTTCACCTTCCTTAAGCACTGGCACCACCCGCAAATCCGAACTTAAACTATTTAAACTGTTAAGTTCTTGTTGCAGTTTTGGAATATAGAGCGCACCGCCTTCTTTCACCGATGGCACTCTTTGTTTTATGTCACTCAATAAAAAATAATCTGAACCCGTGACTTTTACGCGAGAAATTACACCTTCCGTTATATTTAGTCTTACTTTTCCTCCCACCACATCCTGCTCGGGAATATCCACCACTACCACGGGATAACCTGAATCACGATAAAGTTTTTCTAAGGCTTGCGCTGCCTTTTCCACAGTAGAAAAACTTTTTTCTGGCCCCACAAACGGTGTCAATACATTTTCAATGGTTTCCGGAGCAATCAGGTTTATGCCATGAACTTCAAATTCCCAAATATTGAATTTCGGTTCTGGTTTTTTAGGTGGCGCTACAATGGGAGCTTCAGTTGCAACGGCAGTTTGCGCGCCTGGTTCTGCTGCAACGCCATCAGCAGTATTTTGCGCATACAAAAATAATGAGCTAAATGCAAACGGAAACACTAAAAAACAGTGCAACAGAACACGCAAGTGCAAATTAAATGAACGAAAATTTTTAACTCTTTTTATTTCACCCACAACAACTTTTTCCCCGGAAATATTCTAATCGTCATCCTCAACCATGCGTCGCCGCTAGCAGGGATCCAGTTTTTTAATACTAAATCTACAGCGTAAATATTTTCTAACCAAAAACTGGATTAGGTTCGTATGAGTAGTTAAAAAAAATAACATTCACTAAAAATCAAAACCTAAAATATCGATGGTGACAAACGCAGCAGGTTTTTGATCAAGCGCTTCTGACACTTCTCCGCCCAGCGAATCTTTGCCAACAGATTCAGCAGCCGATGCCGTAGACGCACCGGCACTCGCCACGCCTGCCGATACGCCCGTACTGATCGGAATACCTATGGAAACTCCACCCACATCAATGTTGTCAGCGCCTATCACTTGCTGTGCAGCAATCAACACATCACCTTGTGAACCAATGCCCGCATCGCCCGCATTGACAACGCCTGTTGGAGCAAACAAATACACTGCACCGGGGGAGCGATCTTGCGTAAAGCGCGAGTTACGAATACCACTTCCGGCTACAGCTGCCTGGAAATTAACTGAGCCATCGTCATTGATAACGGGAGGTGGAACGGAAAGTGCGGTTTTAGCACCGCGGCCAGCATCGATATTGCCCTTGGATGCCCACAGCAAAATGTCGCCGCCATCCAGGGCAAACACCCGCGATGCATTAACGTTAATGTTGTCATTTACGGTGGCGTTGACACTGCCGTTGCGCAAGGCAATCAAACCCAGTTTGGAGGGATCTTTCTTAACGCCGCCACCTATGGCGGCCGCGCCAACATCGATTCCACCGCCCGGTGCCAACAAGTTCACATCGCCACCTTGCTGGGTTTGTATGGTGCTAAAAATTAAACTGATATCGCCTTGATAACGGGGATCAGCCTCGGTTGCATCTTGATCAGGAAATAGTGCAGCAATGGCGGCGCTACTGCGCACAAAACCATCTTTGGTTTTGTCAGCAATGGAGCCCGAAGCATCTTGAATGCCACCCTGTTTTACTTCAGCGAAGTAAGTTTGCAAAATCAACCCACGCTGTGCTTCAACCGGTGCAGATGTAAACGCAGCAACAGCAAGCGCATGTTGCTCTTGCAGCGGCAGTGTTAGAAGTGTTGCCGAATCAAGGCGTGTACCACCAAAACTTGCGGAGGTTACTAGTTCAATCAAATCTCCGGTGTAATTATCACCGCGCTCATTGGCCACACGGAAAGCAATTTGTTGTTGTTTAATCATGGCAAGATTTTCGAAATCGCTGCGCGCAACTGCAACATAGGTGCCGACTTCTGCATCAGAAAGATTTTGTAATTTTAATCCTGCAAAATAATCGCGATGAGTAACACTGCTTACCGATTTAATAAAACGTTCGGCATTAGCACGCTTATTAACATCCAGATTTAACGCAAAATTAATTAATTGCCCGGTTGTATCAATGCCCGTCAGCGCAGCAAAATCTCCTAAATAGTTATCACTAAAACCAGCGTAATCCGGTGTGGTTTTCAGGCCAGCCAACAAATTAATAGCAGCACCTGATTCTTCGCCAAAACCGTTCTTCAGCAGATTAGGATTACGTAGCGCACCGGTAGATTGAACACCACGTGAAGCGCCCAGGATAATATTGCGGCCGGCCATCAGATCCAGACGACCAAAACCGGAGATATCAATACCTTGCTGAATATTCTTTATTTGCAAAGAATTATCGAGTTGATTGCGGGAAGTTTCGAATACTATATCTCGCCCCGCTTTCACAGAGCTGACATCGCTCTCACGAACATTTTGAAACTCAAAAGTAACATCTTTGATATCGCGGCCAGCAGATACGAGAGTATGTGTAGGCGTTACCAGGCGAATATTTTTAATATCACCGGTTTGCGTTATCACTCGCATGGGTTCAGGGTTATCAATGTAAAGCGGCGTTAATGCGTGAGTAATAAAACGTATGTCCGTGACATCATCGGTGTCAGCAGGAGTTAAATTGACGACTTGAAATGCCTTAACAGAAACTCCAGTAACTGGATTTAACACATCAGGCAAGAGTTCAGAAGCTGTATCCGGCACATTAATATAGACACCCTTAGCTGCACTGATGTTGTTAGCTGCTAGCAAGGTAAGATTACCTTGCGTAGAGGGAAAAAGATTGATGCTTCTATTTTTGAACTCAATATCGCCCTGTAAAGCGCGGGCTTGCAGTTGTGCTGGATAGACATTGATATCTATGCCTGCTACGTTGCTGGTATTAACAAACGGTGCTGTGTTTGTTAGGTTAACGCCTTCTGTTGCAAAATGAATATCCCCAGACAAAGCCGTAAACATTGCACTCGATTCCGCGCCGTAGGTAAAAAAGTTGCTTTGGTAATCGAAGAGTTGAGGAAATTCACCGAGAAAAATATTAGTTCCCGTCTGCTTTGCACTGAGCCCGGCGATAGTGGGATTGAATATGCTGGCAACACTCACTGCGCCACCAGCAGCTACTGCTATTTGACTATCAGCGGCTGCTAATACCAAACTACTGTGGCCATTAGCCGCTGTAATATCTCCAGCCGCAGTAATTTTCGCACTACCTCGCGCGACAAAAAATTGACCGGAAAGAATATCGCCACCGGCATCAACGTGCAGCGCTCCACCGCCCTGAATTAACAAACTCTCATTAGTGGTGGCGGCTAGCAGGTATGCATCGGTAAGGGGATCTTTGGTGTAAGCGCTGGTATTTTTAGCCGTAGTCGGTAAGGAAACTGAAAGATTATTAACATTGCCACCGGTATTAATACGGATATCGCCACCACCCAGGGTCGCTATACCCTGCTTAAAATCTTCGTAAACGACTGACCAGGTAGTAGGTAAATAGCCTCCATTAGGAAAATTACCTGCAATGCTATCTGCAAGTTTTCCACCAGCCCTTTGCAACCAATCGTTTAGGTACTGAGGTGTGCCCAAGGCTTCCAGATTATTACCGACCTGAATGTCGATTTCACCCCCACCAGAGGCATAATTTGCGTTCGCCATGATTAGATAATCAAAGGCATCAAAAGCAGTAATCCTGGCGAGATCGTCATACACGCCTCGACCTGTTGCATGGCCTGCGGTGTATAACGCGGCGTTATTACCCATCAGCATATTGCCGCCCGCCGCCAGGCTAATGTTGCCGGTGCTTGTGCGTAACACTACATCATCGGCAATAGTAAACTCGCCAGCCTTGGTGGTTGCCATAGCATTGGCACTGGTTAAATCAGCTCCCGCAACCCAGTGGTAATTCCATCCCTTGGTTTCATCACTGAGTGCAGTTCTGAAACCCAAGCTGTTGAAATCGGCATAGTACTGCGCTTGTGAAGCCGTCTTAACGAAGCCATCTGAAACTGGTGCAAAGACGGCGATATCACCTCCTGCACGCAATGACAAAACACCCGCTTCACCGCCTGTGTAACGATTAAATGTCTCATAAGCATCGAGCATGGGGTCATACACGGATTCATTAAGCGGATCGTCTTTTGCAAGAAGCTTGTCATTAAAACGCCAGAGGGAGCCAATAGAGTCATAGCCTATATCAACGTCTTGATCATTGCCGACATAAAGTGAACCATCTTCAGCGATTTGGGTTACACCTAAATCTTCGCCAAAATCTATAGCTTCATCTACGATCAAATTGCCCGTCGTGCGAAGCTCTAGTTCAGGTTTTACATGGTATTCGTCAGTTAGATTTAACTCAGCAGCGCCAAATAAACGCGCTTCCATGTGTTCAGCATGCGCCATAAAGGTTTTCGTTTCGCGGTTGGCAATTGTGGCTGCGGTATTATTAACTTTGTAGCTGTAACTGCATCCATTCAGATCACCGCATATGCTCCCAACGGGCAAGGGTTGGCCTACACTAACAACTGGATACATTACTAAGGTATTGTTATCTGAATCCGGCTTAATTAAATTGCCACAACCAAAATCGTTACCGCATAGGACACCAAAAGGCACAGGCGCACGATAAGACACAATTCCGGTAGCATCACTCAGGGTTGAATTACCAGCGGTATCTGTATTAAAAATTTCCGAGGTGGCTGAAATAATGTCGTAAATTTTAAAGGCATTTACATCAACTTTCGCAGCACCGACAATCACAGCAGGTAAATAGGTAGCTCCTTCCAGATTAATCGCAACATCATTACCTACTTGATTACCGGTGATGACTAATCCACCTTCAGTGCGTGGCGCACGCAGGGTAACCGTACCACCCCCCGTTACATCCACTTTTGCGCCTGAAGCTATATTGATAAAACCGCCACTGGTACCCAGGAATACATCGCCACCCTTGGTTGCTACGGTAGAAGTTGCCAATAACTGCGCAGTGCTTTGCAGATTGAGATCTTTGCTGGCATTGAGATTAATCTTGCCACCAGGACCGCCGGCAACGCCAGAGGCGTTCATGGTGCCAGCGATAGTGATGCTGCCATTGTCGGTAGTGAGCGAGAGGTTATGCGCACTGAGTTGTTCATTATTATTCAGGTGTATATCGCCGGAACTTACACGTAGACCAAAAGCCTCGGTGAAATTTCCTGCTGCTACCTGTTTTACCAGTTTGCTGAAATCCGTTAACTTTTGGACGGCTAAGTCCAGGCTTCCGCCCTTACTGTTAGTACCAGATACTGCACTGGTTGTACCTTCAAGTGCTACCTGCCCAGCCAATGCTTTGATACTTAATTTGCCGGCGTCGCTCCCCTTAGCACCGGCAATGCCAGAGATATTGATTCGGGAGTTGCTATCCAAAATGACATCGCCACTGACACTGGCGAGATTAATGCTGCCGCCATTAGAGGCAAGGCTGGTATCGTCAAATACCAAAGCATGGCCAGATACATCTACCGCGGCACCTGCACCAAAGCTGAGACTTTCGCCTTGGGTACCTGATGCATCAAGGGATAACTGGCCACTGGGCAGTATGACGTTACCGCTAAAGGCCAGCGCTTCACCGCTAATTGACCAACGCGAACCCAGGCCGCTATAGGATTTAAGGGTTGCATCTGACACTGTGCCGCTGGCTTGAATTGCAATTAATCCATCTGCCACTAGCTGCGTATTGGATGCTCCCATCCCAGTGATTAAGGGGCTGGTAAGGGTGAAGTTTTTGCTGCCGAAGGCGCGCAACTTACCCGCACCATCGCCCACTACAGCGGTTGTGGCAGCCAGGGTTATATCTGCGAAACCGCCAATTGCCAGGTTACCTTTACCGAGCACCAGCTTGTCAGCCGTGATGGTTAAATTTCCGCTGGCTAAACCTGGACCCAATGTGTTGATATCTACCGGTAGCTCTGCCGTGTTGCCTAGCAATTGCAAACTATTTTTCACCGTTAGACTGGCGCTGTTATTGTCGAGTACGGCCGTTCCGTTACCGTGGAAGCCACGCAAACTGCTGGCCTGTAGTGTTAAATCGCTAAAACCAAGATTGACTGCGCCATACAAATCCAGACTGCTGCCACTGGTAAGCTGCAGTTGGTCGACATTGAGTTTGGCCAAAGCCTCATTGGTGAACTTTAACCCGAGTACAGATTCGTTGACTTGCCCCAGGCTTACACGGCCAGCACCAACCTCAAGTGCACCGCCCTGCATGAGAATCTCACCATTCAATTGGGTTTCAGCATTGGACAACAGCATTACAGAGCCTTTAGTCGCTTGTACTGACGAACCCTTGGCTAGGACCAAATCACCCAGGGTAGTACTTTGCTGCGTAATCTTAAGTTGCTTGCCGGATGACACACTTAAGAGCGCGTCACCATAAAAAGTAATTTCTCCGGCTTGTTGCTGATAGGTGCCATTGGCCCTGATCTGCGCACCTGCAGCAAGAATGACCTTGCCTTTTTGGCCATCTATAGTTGGTTCATCGGGGTTTAGTTCATCAGGGCTTTGCCCTGCTGTAGCACGCGCAACGAGTAAAATATTCGGCGCGGTAAGGACGGTATTTTTTGCCACTTCCACTTGTTGGGCCTGGGCCGTAATAGAGGTACTGCCATCACTATTGTTAGTGAGACGTCCACCGAAGAGAATACTGTCAAAACCCGCAAGCTGGCTGGTTAATACTTGCACCGCCGTAGAGTCGGCAACTGTTTTATCCGTAATCAGCAAGTTGTTGCTGACAATTTCTAATTGTGCCCCGTCTCCCATTGCACCCACTTCTCCGCCTACATTGGCGATCACCTTAGCTTCCAAATTTAAAGTGTCGCCCGCCAGCAAAACCAGGCTTGCGGCATTGTCAGGGTTATTTTTAGGAGTATCGGTCGTGTTAAATAATTCGCTGGCAGTGGTAACAACATATTCACTACGGGTGCGTGCAATAGCGCCAGGCTCTACTGCAAAGCCACTCAACTGGCTGGCATATTCGCCAGTGTTCGCGCTGATAAAGCGGCCTGCGACAATCGGCGTGCCATCCAAACGTCTAACTTGTTGTCCTGCGGCATAGGTTTGACCATCGACTACAGGCGTTACCAAATAAGCACCCGGCAATAGGGCATAGCGCGCAGGTAAAATAGTGTACTCACCTGCGGGTAAGTCACCGGTCCCGCTTAAATAAACTTTCTCACCAATGCCCTTACCGGTATGCACCTTGGCAACCGATGATTCCAAGGTAATGCTCGGGTCATAAGCAGCGTAGTGGCTGCTAAAGCTCGGCATAATCACAAAGGTTTCACCGGAATTAGCCGCAGCTAAAATGTCTTTTGAACCACCAGGGCCAGGTACAAATCTGTGTGCGAGTAAATCACCACCACCGGATAAATCAATGGTGGCGTTGTTCTGCAAATCTATATTGGCAGAATTGACCACAACCTTGGCTTCAGGGCTTTGATTAAAAAGGCGGACGCCGTAAATTGAGTTACCGTTTGAATCTGTGACATTAGGGGCCGGGTTATAAATTAAAGCACCTGAAGCATCCAATTCGCCAAAGGGAATAGTGGCATTTTCTGCAGATACCGAAGTAAGGCTACCCTCACTCATTACCACCTTGCCATTTTCTCCTTGCGTATTAAATACTATGCGGCCAAAGGGAGCCTTTACTGCGCCGCCGTGTTCAATAGCAGGCGCATCAAAAATTAAGCTACCTGCAGCACTCATCACGGCAGATGTTTTGCCACCCGCGAGAATGGTGATTTTGCCATCCGGATTACTGACAGATTTAGCGTTAATCACCGCGGTGATGGTTTCTTTTACAATGGTATTTCCAGCGGCTTCCTCAAGGCGAAAAATGGAATCCCCTACTCCCATTTTTCCCGCTAAAACATCATAGGCTTCATAGAGGGTAGCGGGCCTTATCTCATCAGCTAGTACAGTGCCATCAGTAAGGGAGAAGGTCACCGCAAACTGAATTTCGTCGACCAGTTTAAATTTTCCAATCTCTGTTCCCAGATCTATATCGTCACCGCCGCTAGAAAAATTATTTTCACCGGAGGAGAAAATAAATTCACTCAAGGTTGTGGGATAAATTTGATCTGCCTGCAAAGTCAAATTTTTGTAGGCGGCAAAGCTACCTAGATAACGTGCGTTGTCGCCCTTGCCGTCGCCCACCAATACTCCGGTAGTACGAATATCGCCAGCACTGGCTAGCGTGACATTATCTGCTCCCTGGGTTGCGATATTGCCTTTTAAACTGAGTAATCCATCCGCCGCCGGGTTATTCAGTGCGAGCAAAATAGCGGTCGTCTCTTGCCCGATCAAACTGTTTGAAATTTCTTGTAAGCTTTGGCCTGGGTTATTAGTGACGGCATTCAAATTAGTCGCCGCTAGTACCAGCTCGCCGCTACCCGCTGTCACGTCTCCCGTTTTTTGCTCATCTTTAGCGGCGACAATTGACACTGCCCCGCTTCCCGAACCCACTTTGATATAAGGTGCAACCACCAAACCACGACCACCTGTCGCGCCAATAGTGGTTGCATTCAAATCGATGCTGCGACCTGCTACTAATGCCGTATCGCCTTCAAATAGGATACTGCCAACACCGCTTGATGCCAGGTAATCAGGATTATTTTCGAGAATACTTCTACGTTGAGAGGCATCAGCTTGCTCGGTAAATCCTGGAGTAAACAGATAGGAATCAAAGCCCGCGGTCACCAGTTTATGGATATAAAACGTTGCTTCAGCCTCGATCAACTTACTTGAAATTGTGTCTTTACCACCTAAATCGGTAAACGATAAGTCTTCAGGAATTAACCGCTCGTCATCTTTATCTGCTGCAGATTGCGTTAGCACCACTCGTCTGTCGGCAAATGAGATGTTGGAAAAATCATAGTGTTCGCCAACGCCATCAGTCCCTACAGGTACACCTCGTTTACTTGTATCCAGCTCAACTATCAGCGTTCCGCCCAAAGCGCCATAACCAGCACCCGTCGCGCGTAACTCACCGTCAAACAAAATACCTTCAGCGGCTTTCAATGTGATGGTGCCAGCCTTGGCCGCCAACATTTGCGTTTCAATATGAGCACCTAAGCCTTCACTTGTTACGAAATGCTCAACAGGATAGGCCGCGGCGGATACATCGAGAATTGAACCTTGCTCTGCCAGCACAAAACCACGACTCGCCACGAAACTCACTGTGCCCGCGTTTACCACCTTACCAACCGCTGTTAGGCCATCTGCACCGGGCAGGTTTTTAATAAAGGTAGAGCTGACATCAATGAAACTATTTTTTCCCAGCCAAATGCCTACATCATCAAAATTGGCGAGGTCAAGCGGTTGGACACTCTGATTACCATTAGTGGTTAAACTAACATTGCCGCCCCGCGCATTAATAACCCCGTCGAAGACAAGACTGGTACTGGCCGTAAAACTGACTTTCGCTTTTGGATCGGCATTGATGCGCACACCAACCGGCACCACAAAATTATTCTGCCGCACACCTGTTTCAAGACCTTCAACATCCACATTGCTATGCAGACTAAAATCTGATTTATCAGCGAGATCAAAACCAAGACTTACCGGGTTACGTTCATAGTCGGGTAATTCGGCTACACCGTAGTTGGCTAGCAGTTGACTGCCCGTTGGTAACACCATCAGTGCTGAATGATTATTTAAATCAACGCTAGCAACACCGCGTGAATAATTGAGCGCGCGTGGCTTGATATCAATAAATTCCGCAAAACTAAACTCACTTATCCATTCGTTAGAACCCTGCGCGGTGAGACTGAAACTACTGAAACCACCGCGCTGAAAAAAGCGGCTGTCGAGTAGTAAAGTTGCTGACGAAAAACTGTTTTCGCTTACGGCTTCATCGGAAATCACAATGGTCGGCGCAGTGACATTCAACTCACCGCCTTGAGTGAAGGCATAGCTGGTAAGAGTCCCATCGATACGAACTTGCGCGGCTTTAATTTCTTTTGTGCCTTGCGTGGAATCAATTAACTTTCCGCTGAGGGTGATGTTGCCACCTTTGCCCGCCAGGAAGCTGCCCAAACGATTAATCCAACCACCACCATTAGCGATAATGGCAGACTCAACATCCAATAACAGATCGCCCGCAGCTTTTAGAGAAACTGCTCCAGCATCAATCCAGAGTTGAGAAATAGGTTGTTTATCGTTGCCAACTAATAATGGATTCTCGTTATACCAAGCGCCTGAAGTATCAATAGTCGCTGTTTCACCCATCTTTATGGGGCGATTAAGATCAAGCGATGTGGGTAAAGATATCCCTCTGTTTGGCCCGGTGGCCAAACTCACTGTACCGCCTGTGGTGTGAATGCGGCCATTCATATCCAGATAATCTGCGGCAAACAAATTCAAACTGGCGCCATCTGCCAAATGCAGGTCAGCCTTGTCAGTTAGCGTGATGCTGCCGTTGCGCGCCGTCATGTTGTAACGCGCAACGCCACTTTTATTAAACAAATCTTGTGATAATTCCAGTGTATCTTTTGCAAATAAACCATTGGGGTTTTCGGTTGCACCTTTGTACGAATCAATCACCGTCAATAATTGCTTTTCCAAATCAAACGCTGCGGCTGCGTCGTATTGAGAAATACCGAGGTTTTGCAAATTGACTTCAAGGTTAAAGCTGCCACCGCTCGGACGGCTTGCCAACTGACGCTGATCCGGCCCCGTAAATGTGCCAGCCAGGATAGCGCCATGAAAATTGGCAGCCTGGGTTTGCAGCGTTACTGAACCGGCAGAATCGCCTTGATCGAAAGCATTAACAAACTCGCCACGATCACTGCCCTGGAAAAAATTGTTAAACGTCTCGGTAATATTAAAACGTTTATTCGTGGCAGTTTCCTTGCCTAAAATACCGCTGTAAATCCGCTTGGGATCAGCATCGGCAATATTAATAACCTTGCCTTCGGAAATAAAGTTAGTAGTGGCAACGAAACCTGCGGCGTAATGAATACCCCCGCCAGACACATCCAGGGTCGTGTTGGGTTGTACTATGACCTCACCCGCTGAGCGCAATTGAATACTGCCACCCTCGGTAAGACGTTCCCCTACTTGTTTCGGTACTGAAGCTGATGCAGCAGTAATATCTGCTAAAGGTGTGCCCTTACGCACATCCACCAACACTTTTTTACCGTTAAGGAATCCACCTCTTTGTAAAGGTGAATCTGCCAGCTCGTTACCGCGCAGTTCCACCTCAATAACATTGCGCTCCATGGGTAGATCAACTTCCACTCCCGATACATCAATTTTACTGCCTTGCTCCAACACTATACGGCTAGGAGTTGTTTGTTTCGGTTCCACTAACGCATTGGGTTCTTTGACAATGGCCGGTGGTAACTTATATAAATAATTGCCCCTATCATCAAATGCATCGCTTAAATTGCTGGTAGCTTCCAGAAAAACCCTGCCGCCCTTTGCAGTAATGCTGGCGTTTTTTTGCAGATGAATGTTATTACCGGCAATCTCAACGCCGGACTTACCCTGCGCCTGCGCATCGGGCGCAGCTTTTTCGCTGTCTAATTCGGGAGCCACGTCAATGATGGAACTTTCACCGAGAGTAACATCGCCACCCCGGGTAGCAATCCGATACTTACTGGTATTACTGCCAACGATAACTGTCGCCGTGGATAAAGGATCCAGCAACGCTGATACTTGCTCAATTTTCTTAATTGGATTATCAGACGAGGCCAATTTGTCACGCGCGAGCAAACGCACAGTGCCGTTAAAATCCACTGATGTAGTGGCTTTGATGGTGCCCGAATGATTTACCGCAATTCCCGCCAAAGTAACATTGCCGCGCTCGGCAATAATATTGCCCAGGTTAGTCACATCACCGCCGGTGTTTACTTCTATCAGTAATCCACGCAGGCTTGGGTCATTGGAAAAAAGTACGAAAGCCTCGTCTTGTGCGGCGGCCAAAATAGTTTGGCCATCAGGCGTTGTTATTTCACCTTGGTTGACAACATTAGGTGCTACCGCTACTACACCATTTAAGGTTGTGGTATTAATTTTTGCTCCATCTAAAATCGCAATATCACCGCGCAAATCCGCTGAATTATCTTGCGCTTTATAGGTATTTAACGTGGGTGTGCTGTTGGCTTTGTTGCCTTTTTCATCGTATTCATAGTCAACCTTAAACACATCACCTTTTGTTTTAGTGATACTTCCATCTTCATTTTTAATGGTAAATGCTGCTGTATTTTCATCAGTCATTGCTTTGCTAAGTGATTTATTAATAAATAAATCATCATCAACATCCAGGGAAGACGCTACAAGTGAACCCACATTCACTTGGGAATCTTGACCAAACACAATGCCATTGTGGTTAATTAAATAAATTCCACCATTTGCGGCCAATTTGCCTAAAATAACGCTCGGCGAAGCACTATCATTTATTTTGTTAAGTGCGAGGGATGTGGTGCTCGGCTGCACAAACTTTACTTCACCTTTTGCACCAATATCAAAATTCTCCCAATTCAATATTAACCGATTTGATTTCTGGTCAATACGTAAAACCTCAGTATCACCCGTGTAACTTTTAAGCTGGTTAAACTGTTCAACGCTGATTGCACCAGTAACAAGTTTTCCTGAAGAGTCTTTTATTTCTACAGTAATTGTTTTACCGCTAGCATCAGAAACTTCGCCAGACTGAACCCATGTCGTTTTGTCGTCCACCAAACCATATACTGGTGTTGGCAATTCAGTTGCCACTTTTGGCACATAGGCCGAACCACTCACCCAAACCCGCGGCTCCGCCACGACATCTGTTACACACAAAAGCCCTGCGAGAATAACCCCACTGCTTGCAGCCATGCGGCTATGCAAATAATGTTGAAGAAAATTGCGATAATTAATTTTCCGCTGCCCTCGTAGAACATCCATAAACAATTCCGATTCAAATTTTTGATAAGGTGGCGTGCTATAACGCTAAGCTCGCGATTGTGCATTTAGAAAATGACAAAACAATGACATTTTTATGAATGGGATAAGTTCTAGAAAGAAAATTCTGATGCATCATTACTTTGCATTTATAAACTAAAACCTGAATTTTACAGTGTCACCATTTTGTCATTTAGCAGTCATTCAATTGTCATAACCCCGTCATAACCTTGGCTATAAATTTAACGTCGAGATTATAATAATGATCAATATCGAAAAATCTGTTGTCGATAAATTTCCTGGCTTCGCGCATCAGGCGCCGATGATTCGCAACTCAGCTTTATCGATACTGCGAAAGCTTACCCGCGAACAGGAAATCAATGCATTCTTGCATGAAAATCAAGGCATTACCGGCATCGACTTTATTGATAGAATTTTCGAATATTTTAATTTCAGCTATAACATTTCACAGCGCGAGCGCAGCAATATTCCCGCTCAAGGTCGCCTCATTATTATTGCCAATCATCCTATTGGCTCGCTCGATGGACTGGCGTTACTACATTTAGTTAGTACAGTACGTCGCGATGTAAAAATTATTGCCAATGATTTATTGATGGCCTTTGAACCCCTGCATGAATTGCTCCTGCCGCTCGATAACATGACCCGCGGCGCTTATAAGCAAAGCTATAAAAATATTTTAATGGCATTGGAAGATGAGCAAGCCGTCATTATCTTTCCGGCTGGCGAAGTCTCGCGCGCCAGTGCACGCGGTGTGCGCGATGGAAAATGGCAGGCGGGATTCTTACATTTCGCCCGCAAATCAAAATCACCGATTTTACCGATATTTGTTTCCGCCAAAAATTCTTTGTTATTTTATGGTGCCTCATTAATTTTTAAACCATTCGCTACCGCATTGCTCGCCCATGAAATGTTTAACAAACATTCTGCGGAAATTAAATTTCGCGTTGGCGAAGTGATTCCACAGCAGACATTGGAATCCAATCAGCTCGCTGACAAACCCTTAATCAAGCGCATCAAAAGCCACCTTTACAAAATTGGTAAAGGTAAAAAATCTATTTTTATCACTGAAAAAACCATTGCTCACCCGGAAGACAGCATCACCTTAAAGCAGGAATTAAACACCGCACAATTGCTAGGCAGCACACGCGACAATCATCGTATCTATTTGTGCAGCTACAAAAAACATCCCAGCGTGCTAAGAGAGATTGGCCGCTTGCGCGAGCATACATTCCGCAAAGTTGGTGAAGGTACTGGCAGCAGTCGTGACCTGGATAAATATGATCATTACTATCGGCATTTAATTTTGTGGGATGAAGAAAAACTTACCATTGCCGGCGCTTATCGCTTGGGAGAGGTGAATAGCATTTTGCAGAAAAAAGGTGTTAAAGGTTTATACACTGCCGATTTATTTAATTATCATCCTGAAGCCATACCCATGCTTGAGCAGTCCCTCGAATTAGGCCGCAGCTTTGTTCACCCGAATTATTGGGGGAAAGCCAGCCTGGATTATTTGTGGCAAGGTTTGGGAGCATATCTACAGCATCACCCCGAAATTCGTTACGTACTTGGCCCAGTTAGCATGAGCGCACAGTATCCAAAATCATTGCGCGATTTAACTGTATTTTATTACGAGCGTTATTACGGCTATGCGGAACCTTTAGCGGACGGAAAACATCTTCACGATATTGAAGAGAGCAACTTAATAACCTTGCAACGCACTTTTGCCAAATTGACCCGCGATGAAGGCTTTGAATTCCTGCAACAAAAATTCGCCAAAATGGATTGCAAAATTCCAGTACTCTATAAGCAATATGCTGCGCTCTATGAAGACGGCGGCTACCACTCACTCGCATTTAGTGTCGACACCGAATTTGGTAACTGTGTAGATGGACTTTTTGTTGGGGATATAACAAAAATGAAAGCCGCAAAACGTGCGCGTTATTTTAAAACCGATCCGTTGTAGACGGAAAGATACTCTTCACACATAGAGGCCTTGTGCCTACCCATCTAGTCTTGTGCACAGCTGATACGCAACAAGTAAATCAGTCTAATGCCTTGCCGCATCAGACTAAAACCATCGAGTTAGATTTTTTTATCAGCTTATAATTTGACAATATTATTGTGCTTTGAGGAGTGCTTAATCTCGAAACAATATTAATTCACTTGTTTTGCAACGAGATTTTCTGCGGTTGCTTCACTTTGCCAGCGGAGGTGTTCCGTGTAATGCAACAACCGCATAACCCCCTGGTGATCTTCTACTAGCGCACTGCAGTTTTCAATCCAATCACCGGTATTAGCGTAACGAATGCCGTCTTGTTCGAATAATGCAGGGTAATGAATATGGCCGCAGATTACACCATCATATCCACGTTTTTTCGCTTCACCCAAACAAGCTTGCTGATAAGTTTCTATAGCCGCCTTCGCGCCCTTGATGTTGCTTTTGATTAACCCGGCGAGTGAAAAATAAGGCCGCCCTACCCAGGAACGAATACGATTTGCCCAGCGGTTAATAAACAATAAAAAATTATAACCGTGGCATCCCATCAAACGCGCGATCCAGCTATGGTTAATATAAGCGTCCATCGCATCGCCATGCATAATGAGTAATTTTTTTCCGTCGGCGGTGGTGTATTCGTGTTCCAACGCAATTTCAATGGGGCCAAATAATTGCCCGCAGAAACGACGAATGGGCTCATCGTGATTTCCAGGAACGTAAATGACACGTATACCGCGTGCCGCCAGCTCATAGAATTTCAACATAACTTGATAGTGTTTTTGCGGCCAACAAAAGCGCCGTTTGAGCGACCAGAGGTCAACAATATCACCCACCAAATACAGCGTATCGCAATGAATATCATCGAGGAAAGCGAGAAGGTAATCGGCTTTGCAATCGCGATAACCGAGATGAATATCTGATATCCAGATGGTGCGTGCATTAATGAGAGGGACGACATTGCGATGCGGCAATTTTGCATCGGAGGGAAATAATAAATCCTGGGACAACAACACACTGGACGCATTCATGGACAACTCCATAAGATGGTTTCTGTTGTTGTATTTTTGCGTATATTTATGACAGTTAAAAAACACTTTGATGAATATTTGGTAATGATTCGGACGCGACATTTCGACTAGAAATCGCTAATAGGAAAGTTACGGAGACTCTGTGATCATTTCCTCTTCTGGTGCAGCATGGTCTTTCAGCCACTGATTCATTTCTGGTGTTATAGGCCCGGTGTAGACCGCAGCAACAGATTTACTATGGGTATTATTGTTATGTTGTACTTGATTTTCAGCAATAAGCGCTGCAGCTTGAGCAGCTTCCGTTTGCGGTTGCTCTTCCGGCTCGGCATGATCTTCCAGCCATTGCGCCATTTCCGGAGAAGCACCTGGGACAGATATAGCAACAACTGCTTTCGCTTTAGCGTCATTTTGATAAAGAAATAAGGCTTCATACTGACCATTATTGCTAATAATTATTCGATCTCGCATGACTTTTTCTAAAACAATTCCCTCGCCAATCGGCAGCACTGCGCCAACAGCATACACATCCTGGTTGTTATCTACGCCGATCATAGCGCGGCCCATCTTTTCGTAATTACTGGTCACCACACCCATTAATGCTAATTTCAAACGAGTCTCGGGAGATTGAATATCAATCGCAGGTGGAACTTCTTTCACCAAATCGGATTTACCGAACAGCTTTAGGGATTTTAATTTATCAATGTTATAGCTCAAGCTATTAATACTTGCATCACCCCTTAGTTCGTGATTGCTATCAGCGGCAATTATCACTACAGCTGTTGGCAAAATGGGAGACGGAAATATTAACCAAAACAATCGCGCACAACTAAAACTTAAGCACAGAACCAACACCAGGCGAACACCAAATTGCCATTGGCTCAAAGGTATTTTTGCCAGCCTGGCGCCAAGCAAAACAAAGTACTTTTGCCATTCGACACGGTTTTGTGTAATAGCAAAATGACTGTTATTAAATAGATTAAATGATTGCATATAAGTTATTTGTCAAAACAATAAAACAATAAAAAAATATTCAATAATTCACAGGGGGTGGCGGAATGATATCCAGCAAAGTAAATTCAGTAATGAATACCTCATTGGGGAGCACTTGTTCACCTACACCTGCCACACCGAAACCCAACGCAGGGGATAAAAAAACGCGATAACGTGCGTTCTTATTCATCAACAAAAATAATTCGCGCCAACCTTCCGGGATATCGCCACGCAATGCATAAATTTCCTGACTGAATTCGTCAGTAAAAGGGAAACTAAAATCATCGTTAAGTTTTGCATCGCGATAACTCATTTTCACCATATCCAATACAGTGGGTTTAGCACCATTACCAGGTTCCAGAATCTCATACTGCAAACCACTTTTTGTGGTTACTACGTCTTTACGTTTAGCATTTTCAGCCAGAAACGCTTGTGATTTTAGCAAACGCTCTTCAGCTCCCAACAACCGTTGTTGTTGCAAATAATTACTCACCACAATGGATGCCGCCGCACTTTGCGGTGAGCTTATGCCCTGCTTGTAGCTTTTCTTAAAGCCTTCAATAAATTCGGGGATAGCAAGTATTTTAAACAGTTGTTTTATATTCATTGCCAGAACCAGGCCAAAATCAAAACTAGCCTGCAACAATGCCTGTTTGGTTTGCCTGTTTTTGGGAGAAGAAATTGCAAGCTCCGCACTGTTTTGGTTAGCCAGTTGCAGACGTTCTTCATTTGGCGGCAGACGATACGCCTCCTCCATACCCAACGCCAATTGCTTCACATCAATACCCTCCTTGAGCACACGCTGCTGGGCACCATTAACAAGGCCAGACGCTTTGCTAGCCTCAGCCAATGTAATTGCTTGGCTATCTGCCAAAGCTACTGGCGCTACCACTGGAGTTACTAACAGAAGACTAACTATAAATAATAATAATTTATTCATTCTTACTCAGTCACTCATACACTTGCAAAGGTTTAGTTACAAAAACAGTTGGCAAAATTTCAACTAATTTATCTGGCAAACTACGCTACTTTTATGTCAAAACCATGAACACCCAGGATTAGGGTATTTCATCCCACCATAAAAAAACCAGGCCAAAGCCTGGTTATAGGGAACACAATAAAACAGTGATTAACCAATTAATTTGTGGGGGTTTCCGGTGTATTCCCATAAGCGCCTAAATCAATAACGCCTCCGTTAGGTAAAGGCTCGAGTGAGCAATCATCCGAAGGATTACCTTTATTGATAGTGGGAGATGTAGGTTTTACGTGAAAATCTCCTATCGTTTGATTAACAAATAAAGGGTCAGCTTTGAAATTCCCACTAACGCCGTTGTAAAGTCCATCGCTCAACAAATTGTATTGAACGTAGCCAGGAGCCGATATTCCATTAATGCTTTTACCGTTTATTTGAAGATTGTAGAGAATGCTATTGGATATGAGTAACCGCTCTGCAAAACTGGAATAATTAATCACGTTAGGGGGGCCTTGAGAGACAAGTGTTGAGCTGCTAATTTGTAAATGTGCGTTGGAATCCATAATTAGCCAACCTCTATAGACAATTGAATTGGTCAACACGTTATCTTTAAGGTAGAACCTGAAGGTGCCTTCGGTTTTTACTGAGTAAAAAGAGTTATTGTAAGCTGCAATTGTGGCAGTGGTGCCGGAGCACCTTTTGATAGTCAGATTAAAAAAAAGATCCTTTGGGGCTAAACGCAAACTAGTATGGCTAGATGCAGCTCGCACACAAACCTCCACATCAACTGAACTAGCGCCGTTTTTCGCTACAAACATTGTAAAACCGCTACTCAATTCGGCAGTATATTCGTAGTGCCCAGGTGCGAGAATGACCGCCCCACCTTTCAATTCCTTTAACACTTTAGAAGCTTCTGCAATAGTTGCAAAAGGTCTTGCCTCAGTACCATCTCTATTAGGCAGACTCGATGCCAACTCATCAACATACAGTTGCGCATTTTGAATTGTTGTTACGACACTATCCACATGCAATGTAGCAACTGTTAAATTATCAAGCCCAGGCACTTTCGAAGCACCATAAGTTGTTGCGCGCTGAATAATTTGATTAACACAGTTACTATCACAGAGTGTATTAGGTTGTTCGAACACAATCGCTTGATTGATGGAACTTAATTCCTGTGGCGTAACAAAGTTAAACAACTCCCAACCGTCATCCAATGCATCATGATCCAAATCGTTAAACCTTGAGGTATCCAGCCCCAAAAAACTTTCCCAATAATCACTTACACCGTTCTGATTAAGATCTGGATTAGCACGCTGCAACCGAAGATTCACGCAGCTGCTGTTGCACAATGTATTTGCTAGCCCCGATGCAATTGCTTGATCAATCGCGGCCTTCTCAGCAGCTGTGGAAAAATGTGCGACTTCCCAAGCATCATCCAGACTATTATTATTTGTATCCGTAAAATGGTCAAAGTCGAAGCCCATGAAGTTTTCCCAAATATTGCTGATGCCATTGTGATTGATATCACCGCCAGGTATAACCTGCCTGGCAGTTGCAAAATCATTCAATACAGACTCCTTACCATCAACAATTGCGTTAACTTGAAGTCTTAAAATGAGCTGACGAGACTCTCCCGTCATGTTTGGCAAAGTAGTAGTAAAGAGAGTGGTATTTTCTGTAGCGCCATAACGAGTTGCAATATTTCTCCAGGACCTATCTTTATCGCAGATAAAAAAATCAGTGCCTTCACAATAATCAAGAGTCACTTGTCCGGTTTGCATTCCATTGCGTGCGCTTCCAGTAATGTTGTAAGTTGTGTTGCTCCACATTATTGTGGGTACCGCATCAATGCGCACTCCCGCAGGACTAAATAAAGGGTCGCCGTAAACCAAGCCACTGCCACTTTTGATTAAATCAAGTTTTGTAGCTTCTCCTAAATTTTTACCGCGGTACATTTTCATAAAACTACTATAGCTGTCGGTTAGAGCATGACCAGCCTGAATATAATGAGACATGCTGCCCAAGTAAGCGGTGCCATCCAACCGACTCAGAAAAAATGAAGCGTGGTCACCCAAACTACTTTGCAAATGTCCCTGGCTAAAATCACCGTTAATTAGCGGTAGAGAATCACCCTGTTGATCTGCAAGATTGAAGTTGTCGAACTGTAATTCTCCTGTGAAAAGTTGCGAACTTAAAGCTAACCTAATGCCATCGTAAATAACTTCATTGCTGGGTTTTGACTGCGTTATTACATGATTATCTTTATCGCGTGCAACTGCAGTATCTGCGTTGTGAATATATTCGAAGCTAAAATTTTGCCAGGTTCCCCCAGTATTTTGTAAATCAATAAATTTATTACCTGGATTATTTGTGTTATACGCATTACCCGAAGTAAAACCCAAAACAGTATTTTTTTCACGCAATTGCATACCCAGCATTATTCTCGGCGCAATAACTTCACCGGTTGTTGCAGGTTTATACTTGTAACGTCCGGTTAACGAAAACTTTTGTCCTACACTGCCATTTGTTTCAATTAACGGAGTGTAATGAAAGGCAGATAAATTTTTACGCTGCTGCAGCAATATACGACGCTTAGGGTTGTCACAAACACTCAAGTTGCTACTTAGATGGAGAAAAGGCATGCAGCGCTCTTGGTTCTTATTAGCTGCAGAAAATTTCAAACTAAAATTATCGCCATCACCGTCATTGGTTATCACTTCAGGCAAGGCAACATTTATTTCATCTCCCGAGCCTTCATAAGTCCAATGTCCGCCATTATAAAATCCCCAACCAGTTGGCCAGCTTGCCATAAATGCCACAGGGTAGGACTGAAAGTTGTAACCCATAAAACCATTGGCAACTCCTACACATTGAGTATCTATCTCTTTGTACACGTCTGTTGATTGTTGGCGGCACAGCTCAGGGTTGGTCGAATCTTTACAGAGACCGCAGGGAGAAGAATTTGCGTCTTTCTTCCAATTCAACACATTTAAAAATGCCGTTCCCGTATCCTCAATCGGTTCAACTGCACTATCAAATTCAGGCCAGTACATTTCCTGCCCATCGCCATAACCAAAATACATCAAAGCATTATCGGCCAAACTATTTCTTGTATTATTTAACCCAAGTTTTTTATTACCGATAAATTTCACTGTGCAGTGAACTGGTGGCTTGACCGAAGGTGACAACAAATAAAAAGGTATTGATGCATCGCTACCCGCACATTCTGGACGACTTTCATTTGCCACACCCAAGACATAACGATGTGCTAAAGTTGCATTTGTTTGATCGAATGGCAAAAAAGTTTTAATCGGTGAATAACCTGGAAGAGGATTGAGAGGAAGATTAGCATTTTCGAACGGCTCAATATGAAATTTCCCTGCTACACCTTCTTGCTCAGCCCTGATTGCACGATCAACCAAATTTTTTGCTGTTTCTTTTGTTAAGCCATCTAATCGCGCAAGGGCAACATTAAACTCTTTCGCCAACGCAGCATCCAATGAAGCAGGTTCTCCGCCATTATCACCAGGGACTGGTATGAAGGTGCGATAAGGTAAGTCTTTGATTGTGACAAAATAATTATTAGAAATATGAAGTCTAATATAGTTCATGTAAGCGTCAGGACCACCGCCACCAATACCCGAAAGGATTTGTACTGCCGGATCGTAATCAAAATCCCCATACTGTTCCCAATAAATCTGGTTCTGCAAAAAAATGGTAATTTGGGAGCGAATGCCATTGTATTGTGCAGTTGAAATCTCATGAGTCACTTGCGCAAAAATTGGAATGATGTGTTGCGGATTAATGCAACGTTGCTCAGCATAATAGCGACCTATTTCTTTGGAATCCTCAGAATTCATATTAACCAGAATCCAAACATCGTTGCGATATCCAGTACAGGCAAATGCAGAATTCCAAAACAATAAACTTAGCAGTACACACAGCAATCTCTTCATGATTTTTCCTTAATAGTCAGGGTTACGCAGATTGATTTATTCGCCTAAAAATAGATACAAAAAATTATCAGTTGTTTACCTGTTAAAAAGACAACTGGCTCCTACTGCAAAATCTTAATTATAAAAATCGCTTTATAACTCATCTAAATTTTAGCGACAGAATATTTCGTTAAGGTTACTTAAGAATGCTAGATAACAAAAAATAATTTCTGTTATTTGAATATGAAATTTAAATTCAATGAAAGACTTAGATTGAAATTGAGGTTTTATTTAACTATAAAAAAACCAGGCCGAAGCCTGGTTTAAAAATGCATAAACATTGCGTTTATGAATATTTTTTATCGTTCGCGCTATGACAAGTTGTATCACATAGCGCAGCGTTCAATTAGAACGCAGTGTTAACTCTTACTTGCGGAGTACGGCAAGAACTCAAAGCATTGTTAAATGCATGAGTTGAAGTAGCTACTGTATTAGCAACTGTACCGTCAACATTAATAGCTGGCAGGCTAGGAACGTTGCCAGGAATAGTATTTAGAGAAACAAGAGCAGATGCGCCAAAGCTATGAATGAAAGTGCTATTTACCAAAGTAGTAACAGCAGCATTTTCACCAGTGCCTTTTTGTAAAATTTCCTGGAAATCTACTGCATCACGTTGAGCTTGAGTACGGCCAGCAGGGTTTAACCATATCCATTGTGATTCTACCCAATCAGCGTATTTGTGTTCTAACACGTTTTTAACAGTAGGTGCAGCGCCGTCGATTTTAATAAAACGGTATCTGTCAGCACGGCCTACGTTGTTTTCAAGGCTTTGAATACCAATAGCCCAACGTTGGTTAGCAGGAGTTGTGCTATCAGCAAAAGCGCTTAAACAGCTAGCCATATTGCCGCTACCACTGGTTTCAATAATAGCTGGAATAGTATTGTTACCGCCGACAGCTTGCCAGTTAGCATTGGTGTTGGTGACAGCATCACTTGTACCCGTGTTATCAAGCAATTGATCTTGCGCTTCTGTTGTACAAAGTGCATTCAACATTTTTACACGGAACTGGGTGTTGGTACCGGAAGACACTACACGACGGCAAGCACGTACACGAGTTTGTGTTGCACCAGCAAGGGTAGATGGAATTGGGAAAAGAGCAGTATCGTAACCTGGGCATTGACCCGCAGCTACTTTACTTGCAACAGCAAGAGCTAGAGTAGTGTAGTTACCAGCAGCGTCTTTAGCTTGCAGTCTATCCCATGAAGCTAAACCACCATTGAAAGCAGAAGCAATCACTGATTTTGGCAGGTTTGGCATATTGGCTTCGTCTTCAGCACCAACAGTTAAACCCTGGGCGCATTGCAATGCATTACGGAAATTTAATGATACTGGGGTGTTGAAAATCGTACCCCAGATTGGTTGGGCAACAACAGCTTTACCGGCGCAAGCAGAATTCAGTTTTTGATATTCTAAATCAGTTAAGCCACCGTCAGATTGACGTGGTGCTCTACTTGGGCATCTCCAGTGTTTGTCACCGGCTACTTGCAAAGGAGAAGCAGCAGTTTCGCTATCAGTACAAGTAGCATCTACCAAAACCTGGCTAGTCAAGGCGAGGTTATCAGTACATACACCAATGGGGCCTTCACCCGAACCACCAGCACCACGCTTGTAAACCAATACATCAAGTTTGCTATCAGCATTGGCATCACGAGCAGCCAAACTACCCACAGCAACTACACCAATAGGCATAGTTAACTTGGTGAGTGGAATTGTACAAAAGTAAGCATTGTAGTTTTCAATTTTGGCAGTACCGTTTTCTTTGAAATAATCGATGGTGCCGGCATCACACAAATTTTCAATTAATTTCAATAAACCAACGTCTTGAGCAGTAGCGCCAGACAAGGTTACGGTTAATTCAGGAGTAACAGTTGGCGCCAATGCAAACGATTGGCTACAAGCCAATGCAGCAGAAGCAGCAACTAATAATGAGGCTAACTTTTTCATAAAAAATCTCCAAAAAGGAATTCAATTGATATATCTAATTGCAGCATTAACTCGAGTGCGTATTTTGGGCATGGCACATTTGACCAAGGCTTCAACTTTAGCGAAGTCATTTCGGCTCGCAGTATGTTGTCGAGTTAATGCTGCTGATAAAAATTACACTTTAGCGCTACGACGACGAGCGATGCCGCCCAAGCCCATCAGTGCAGAGAACATTAACCAGGCAGCAGCTGGTAATGGCACTGGAGCAACAACAGCAGGAGTACTGCTTAAAGTGTTGGTAGTTAAATCTAAAACCCATGCATTTGCAGAAGCCATTGAAGGAGTTACGGCTTCATAGTTAACATCTGTGCTTGAGTACCAAAGAGTTTGCGCAACACTTACGTTGGCAGAAGTATCAACACCAAATGTGCTTGAAACATGGTCATTCCAGGTTTTAGCATTGAAAGACAAGTTAGAACCAGTACCGCCAGTTGCTACTAGAGCACCAGTGCCAATTGCAGTGGTGGTATTTGCAGATATAGCCAAGTTACCAAACTTTGCACCAACGATAGCCAGTAAACCACTATCTTGAAGCGATGGAGCTGACATGGTCATGATATTGCCAGTCACTTCACCCAGGTCATCATTAACGCTGGCAGTAGCCATAGACCACACCATATTGGCACGGTTAGAAGCAGCGAAAACATTCAATGCAGCAGCATCCAGGTTAAATGAACCAGAAAAGGTTCCTGCAGTAGCAGCGCCTACGATGGTGTTGTAGTTAAAGCCGTCTAACACTTGAACGTAAGACAAATCAAGCACAGCATCGCTGATAACAAGAACCAAGTCAGAATTGAGAACACTTCCAACTGGAGTAACGCCATCGATAGCAGCGTTAGCAACGCCAGAGAAAGAAGCAGCGGTAATAGCAGCAGCTAATAAAAGAGATTTTAATTTCATGAGTGAACTCCACAAGTTTAACAATTAGTATTGAAGTAAAGTTGGTAGCACTACAACTATCCGAGTCCAGTGCTGATTGCTACATAGGCCAATAATGTCTTTCCTTGTCATCACATCCGTGGCTTGGTAAATAACTTGATTGAATCAACGTTATTTATTTCCCTGTGGTAGCTGCAACTCGGCTGTCTTACTTAAAAGTATAAGACCCGTAGCTTTCCGACCCTGCCTCACAGCAGGTGTGGCTAACTTAATAAAAAAAGGCGAGCGCTGTACAAAATTCAATAGCCACACATGTGCGACCGTACAACTTAGTATTTTTATACTGACGGGCATCACGCCCCCTTTTCCTATTAAGCCAGGCTAAGGTAAGCGAGAAAGATGACTAGGCGTTGACGGTAAAGTTACAAGCAAGTGAATCTTTCGTGACAACAACAAACAGTTATTTGTTGAAAGAATTTCTATTTGAAGAGCGGTAAAAGTGCGGCGGGAATAAAACAATAAACCTATATCAATTGCAGAAAAATAAACGTTGAAAATAAAACGCCTTAAAAACTCGGACATCTGTGCAAAACAGTATTGCCGAGTTATTAAGGCGAGTGAATTTTTGAAAATTTTAGTATGCGTGAAAATTCTGAATATGGAATATTAAAATCCCGGGTCAAACTGAACTTCACCCGATACCTGGACACTGTCACAGGTGGCAATATCGGTAGTGCAGCCTATGTTAAACGCCTCAAATTCGAATACCGCTTTTTTGCCCAGGCTTGAGGTATCGGTAGTGACTGTTACTGATCCGGTAAAGGGACGTGTGCTTGCTCTTCCAGAACTCGATGTGCAATATACATCGCCCGCCGGGTTAGTATCATCACCAAATAAACCAAGGCATGTTTCACCAGCGCTAGTATCATCAAGACTATAAACGCCATCACCCTGACCGTTAGTATTAAAATTAAAATCTTTTAAGGATAAACTTATTTGCGGATTTTCTTGTGGATGAAATGCCGCAAAAAGACGAATCTGCAAAATATTTGTATCATCATTAAAAGACGTTTTAGCCCTTACAGAACTTAACGGCTGCTCAGTACCACCTTGCGTCACTAACCAATGACCCACTGCGTTGTCATCTTGTGCAAATGTCAACACACCTATATGAATAGTTTGCGTTTGTTGTGTACCCTCAGCATCTTTAGCCGTGGCGGTCACTAAATGATGCCCGCTCGTCAAATAAGTATTGGCTACACTGTTGCCTGTCGCCGTCTGACCATCACCAAAATCCCATGTAACATCGCAACTAATGACCGTATTATCCGTGGGATCTTTGCACGATGAGGTAAACAGAACTTTGCTTCCAACTAAGGTTTGCGATGTATTGGCATCTATCTCAAGTTGCAACGCGCTTGATAAAACCCATACTCTTTCTGCATAACTATTGCGAATAGCTTCTGATAAATAACTTACACCGGGAGCCGAAAGTAAATTCAAACTGACCGGTAACCTGGCAGAATCAAATACGGCATTAAGTACGGTTAAAACACCCGTGGTATTCTCAATGGCAATAGCTTTTTTGTTGCCTATTAACACACCTATACCAAATTTCTCACAGGCAAAAAGCTCTACTACCGGTGTTTGATTTGCAGTGTTTTTGCTATTCAAAAATTGGCTTCTGGCGGTATGGGATACATCTATCAATAAGCGATAATATTTATCATCCCGCAGTAAACTTTCAAAAGCACTAATTTGTGTTGCAGTTTTAGAATCCAGGGATTTAATTGAACTTTCGGTAAGGCAATCTGACGTTTTAAAATTGGCAGGATTTTTTAGGCCAAGCAATACATTAACCGAAGGTAAAAAATATTGATTTAGACCACTAGTGATACCAGCTTCAAGTACCTTAACAGAGTTCGCATCACTAATGGTACCCAGCGTACCTGGCCCAGTGATAACAACATTAAAATTTTCTTGCGATCCTAATCCTGATTCCAGTTCGAAGCTTTGATTAGTGTCGGGTGCAAGTGTAAAAGCAGGAAATTTATCCGAATGCAAAGAAATATATCTGGCACTTTGATTAGCGGTAGATACATTTAACGCACCAGACGCTGCTTTAACATATTGAAATGCCACACCTAAAGCATCTGAAGAATTACCCGTCGATAACTTTTGACGTACTACTGTCGAGCCCACTGCTACAGCATTGGGTTGCTTGGGAGGCAAAGCGCTGCCATTCGCAATAATGCGAACTGCAGAATCCAGCACACGACCTAATGCAGCTGCGAATGAACTCGTTGGCAGAGTTGAGTGCGGAGAGTTTAAATTTCCATTATTAATAATTAAATTTTGTATTTCAGTGGCAAGCAAATCTATATTACCAGTAGCATTAACTGCAGTTACCAACTGGTCTGCTACTTCACCAATCACAAAGCCACGATCCTGTATTGCTGAAACAACCGTCGGCTCGAGTAACATCAATGCTATAGCAGTGCTCTTACTACTGAGGTCAACTTCTTCTGCGGTAGTATTGCCAAGGTACGCTAACAATAATATTTTATTATCGGCATTTCGCAGCGACACTACACTATTATCAAAAACCGTCATGGTGGTAACCATAGCGCTCAGCTGCTCTTCACCCTGACCACCTTTTGCCTGGTAATTACTGAGTAAACGCACTTCATCTAACTTAATATTTTCGGGAAAACTCATCCGAATATTTCGCTCAACCAGAGTTGCGCACTCAATCCCAATATCGTAACGGTCGCGATAGGCATAGTTCTTTGAATTTCGTAACTCACATAATTGATTTTGCGGTAAGGCAACAATTTTCACATTGTATAGCGCGCCTTCGCTGATTGTTTTAGCAAAAACAAATCCACCATCGGCGCCAAGTGTAATAGTGTCATCACCATTTGCTATTGCCAAATTGCCAACAAGACCTTTAACCGCACCACCGATTTTAAATTTCTTGCTGGTATCTATAGGGGCTGGCGTTTCAGCACTGTTATGCGATTTTTTTTTGCCACCGCCACAAGCACTGGTTAATAACACAAGAGCTATTATCATTAAACAACGGAACATATAAGCCTCGGCTTGATTGGGTTAGCTCACTTAAGCCAACAGAAATGTTTTACGCAACCACGAAATATGACGAACATTCAAACCATAATCTTTAATGGAGGTTCTCATCAGAAACAATTTTTACTGTTAAATTATCAATTTCATATTGATAATCCTGTATCAAATTTTCTACTTTTACTTTTTCTATTGCGGTAAAGGGTTCCTTTTGGCTCAGGGCAGCCCAAAATCCCTTATCTTCATATTTTCCCAATATCTCCTTATTAATGTCATACAGCTTTTTATTATTGCCATAACAAATATCAAAATTATTAGTTTGTTTTGCCAGCTTCTGTGTCAGAAGTTCATTAGCAGAATTGAGTTCTGTATTTTTTCTGGATTCATTATCAAGTTTGGTTTGTACCTTTTGGCGATCGCCATTTAATGCTGTCAGTACCTGTGATTGATTACTGCTAATATCTGCCAACTTACTTTTGGACTCATTTTTCAACAAAGCGATTTCTTTGGTTAATTTTTCAATTTCTACTTTCTGCTTGGTGACTTGCTGTTCCAAGCCCGCTTTTTCAGTCGATGCTTGACGTAACATATATTGGGCTTTTGCCAGCGCATTTTTAGTGTTATCGTTTTCCGCAGCCATGCTGTTAGAAACGATCATCACTGCGCCCAAGCTGATTAAAACAGATATTAAAATTTTTCTACTCATACCATAGCAACTATAAATAAGTTTAAAATTGAACGCCTGGCCGCAAGCAGCGAGGGATATTTTTGTTCCTAAAAATCCATTACAAAAACCTTGAGCTCATGGCACAATCCCTGTGCTGTTGCCCAGGGAAGCAACGCTCTAAAAATCGATCAAAATGCCGTCCAGACATTTAAACTGAACTGCCTTTGCATCAGTTATTTACCAAACCATTTTTAAAACTATGTTTCAAACAATATTGTCGAACTATATTCTCGAATTAACTCTTAGCTTAATACCTTTGTCTACCGACTCTATGGGTGGGCCGCCATCAATACGGAGTTTCATCAGGATTGATTCCAACAACTTTTTCACTTTGGGCGCGTCCTCATCCAAAGCAACTGAATATTTTTCAACATGCCCCGTAGCATTTACCCAAACAGTAATAACGCCTGAATAAGCTAAAAATTTCAATTCATCATCGGCATAAATAAGATCAATAACACGCTCTTTTACCATCACTTCGTAATGACCAGCTTTACCTAAGCCAATGCCAGTACCACCTTTACGACCAACCAATCCAAAACCATCAGTTCCTGCACTACCGTCTGCATCTAAACCTAAATCTTGACCGGCGGGCGCTTCTTCCTGAGCGGCCTCCGGTGGCGCCTCTTCTATTTCCTCGATTACCTCTTCTTCAACCTCTGGTTCCGGTGGCGGCGGAGGTGGTGGCGGCGGCGGAGGTGGCGCAATCAAAGTAATTTGTTGCGTAACAACTTTTTTCTGTGGAGCATTATTTTTAACGAGCCACGCGTGAAATATATAAATTAAATAAGCACCCAATATAATTGCCAGGAAAATCAGAACATAAGAAATATTTTTTGCCACATTAATTTTTTGCATAAACAAAGAACTACTCTACTTTTCTTAACTACTTAACCAATTTTTTGGTCACCAGACCAAGCTGTGTAATTTGTAGACGTCCCATTAAATCCAACACATCGACCACTAACTGATATTGAATTTGTGCGTCTGCTTTTATCACTACGGGTAACGCAGGATTCACCGCTTTATATTTCGTTAATAAAGTTTCCAGCTCCACCAAACTCACCGGATAGGTATCCAGATAAATTGTTCCATCAGCAGTAATGGTAACCGCCTTTGTCTGCGGCTTAGCCAAACTCATCGAAGTACTGGCTTTAGGCAGATTAACCTGTACACCCTGTACAGTTGCAGTGGTCATAATAATAAAAACAATTAACAACACGAAGGCCAAATCCAGCATTGGTGTTACGTTAATATCGGAAATTGGTTCGCCTTCATCTAATACATTCATACTAAATCCTCTACTGACAATATTTATGAACGACCATAGTATTCAGAAAGACGAGTCGTAAACTCATCGCTAAATACGCGCATATCTGCAATAGATTCTTTAATTTTTGAACTTAAATAGTTGTACCCAAACAGCGCCGGGATCGCCACAAACAATCCACCCAAGGTGGCCAGCAGCGCTGCAGCCACACCAGGTGCAATAGCGGCAATATTGACATCGCCGGTTTTCGCAATCGCAGCAAAAGTCATCATTACTCCCATGACAGTACCGAATAAGCCAATGAAAGGCCCACCACTGATTGCGATAGTGAGCAACACCATAAGCGAATTAAGCCGCTGCACTTCTCTTACTAATTGCGCATCTAGCGTTGCGCGCAAGGCATTGGCTGCACGTGTGGTAAGACCTGCTTCTTGAATAGTTTTACTGCGATTTTTTATTTCGTGAATACCGCGATGATATAAATGATAAATCGTCGAGCTTTGATAGTGATCGTGATTACCAAATACTGCTTGTAAGATGGGCGCATCTGAAAAATCTTCTGCTTCCTTGTCATCATCTTTGTCCAGGGTTGCCGGATCAACTTCAATAAGTTTTGCATATTGTTTTAAGAATGCAGTGTTATCTCTGCGCACGCGGCGAAGGTAAAGGCCCTTACCCACCATGACTATTATGCTAATAACAAACATAATCCCCAGGATAATCAAAACGGCCCAGCCAAGTTCGTCGGTATTTTTAAAAATAACGCCCACTAAAACCATAGGGCCATCACCTTCAGCGGCTTCCTCGCCTAACTGTTCTGGTGCTTGTGTGCTAACAATTTCGTCCACAATGCCTTGATTTCTTACGGCAATGCTCAGCGATCTTTGTGAAAGAGAAATATTGGCAAGTCGAATTTCATCCATCTCACCTTTAAAACCACCGGCGAGATTTGATTTGGCACCAATGCTGATTGGACCGGAAAGACTCTCTAAGGCTAAAGCCAATGGCTCTGATTTAACTGCTTCGCCGTTGACAAATAAATGCAATGTTGATTTGTCCATAACAACAGCAAAATGACTCCATGTACCCACCTCCAGGGATTTGGCTGTTTGCACTTTAAAGACTTTGCCTGCATTAATAATTTGTACGAAAATTCCACTTGCATCGGCAAAAACATCCAGACTATTTCCCTTTGTATCTACGCGTGATAACAGCGACACAAATTTCCCTTCAAAAGCACTCGGCTTTACCCATGCGCTAAAGCTAATTCCTTTGGTAGAATCAAATTGAACGGCGGGAGAATCTTGAATAGCGAACTGACTTTCACCATTAAATTTTAAACCGGCACCTATAAACGATGCACCAATAACTTCAACACCCGTGATAGTTGCCTGGGTTTTGTAAGCCGTGGCATCCGCGAGAAAAGGTTCTGCAACATGGAAGTGAAAAACTGCAGCTTGTGAAGCATCAAAAGTGCTTGTGCCTTCGGCTGCCGCGACCGCTTTATCATTACCGTAATACATCCACATTTTTTCGGGCGTACCGACTGACGCAATAGGAACATTAACCCATACAAACAAAAGTTGATTGAGCAAATCAAAGCTATCAACATGAAACTTTAACGGGGTTTTATCATCCGCTGCAATAAATCTTAAATCTGCCAGGCTTTCCTGTATCAGAAAAAAATCAGGAAAATTTCCTGCATGCAGCTTGACCAAGACTACATTATCGACGCCCCCGACTACCTCAGTATTTTTCACGGGTGACTCAATAACAAGGGGCATTCTATAAGCCCACTCATTACTCCACCAGGCATGTGCAACATTCGGTAGTGCCAATAACAACATTAAATATATAACAACTCGCATTCACCTATCCTTCTAAACTGAAATAAATTTACAATATTTTTGACACAAATCTGTCGTTTTTCTGCAACAAATAACTAATTTTAATATGGTAGAGCAACAAAATATGACGAATTAACTGAATGTAGATCCGTTTAAAGTCTCGATCTACGCTAATTTGAAAATATTTGAAATTGTATTTAGGCAGGTTTTACTATGATCAGCAGGGTACGCGTTATTTGTTACAAAATAATTTCTTTGATGACAGCAATTCATAACGAGAGCGACAACTGCACGCGTTGGCTCTCGTTGTTGCTTAACTAGAAATCAAGACCTTCACGCTTGAGCCACATACTTTCGCCAACAGGACAGATACAGGTTTTTA